>NZ_JAGGKA010000056.1 GCF_017873215.1 Clostridium tetanomorphum | reverse complement strand
AGTATGGCTGGATAGCTCAGTCGGTAGAGCAGAGGACTGAAAATCCTCGTGTCCCTGGTTCGATTCCTGGTCCAGCCACCAAAACCCTATCAATTGTGATAGGGTTTTTTTATTTATAGAGAATAATTTATATTTTTCCTAGAAAAATATATTCAGTTATGACATAATTAAAGTTGAATTAAATGATTTTAAAAGGAGAATTAACATGGATAATAAAGTATTAGTAATTTTAAATGGAAGGCAAATTACAGAAAAGGATTTAGAAGAAACTATTTTAAAGTTTCCTAGAGAAAGGCAGTCTTATCTAAGAACTGAAGATGGAAAAAAACAATTATTAGATGAGATTATATCTTTTGAATTAATTTATAATTATGCTAAAGATAATAATATAGAGTCAGATCATAATTATTTAGCACAATTAGAAGTAGCCAAAAAGGAAATATTAACTCAAACAGCTATAAGTAAATTACTTGCTGAAGTAACAGTAGAAGAAAGTGAAATAGAAAATTATTATAATAATAATAAGGATATGTTTAAGAGCGAAGAAACTGTAACAGCTAAGCATATATTGGTGGAAACTTTAGAAAAAGCACAAGAAATAATTAAAAATATAAAAGAAGGTATTAGTTTTGAAGAAGCAGCAAAGCAATATTCTATTTGTCCATCTAAGAGCTCAGGAGGAGATTTGGGGACTTTTGGAAAAGGAAGCATGGTTCCAGAATTTGAGAAAGCAGCTTTTAATTTAGAAGTAGGAGTAATAAGTGAACCAGTTAAAACTCAATTTGGATATCATATAATAAAAGTAGAAGATAGAAAGCCTGCATCTATTATGAAATTAGATGATGTTAAAAACAATATCAAGGCAAGACTATTACAAGAAAATCAAAGAAAGAGATATGTAGAATTTACAACCGAGTTAAAGAATAAATATCCTTTGGAAATTAAATAATAGAAATATGATTGTTTTTATAAATTAGAATTTATATGCATACTTTGTTCTTTAGATTGTGCCTATATAGGTTTTATTTATAAAATTTATGTAAGAGTCTTAACAAAATTTCTATGTTAAGACTTTTATATAATCTTAATTTATGAATATGCTTAAAATACTTATCCAGGTGTATCTGTATATGAAAAACTTAAAAATATATAGAATAATGGAGAAAAAATATAATAAATTCTTTTTATGAGTATTAATATCTAAAATTAGATGCTTATAGAATGGTATTATTATTTTCGTTGCCGGTGAGGTAGCAAAAAACTTTAGATACATCAAAAAAAGTGTTGACAAAGTAAAATATAAATGTTATTATATAAAAGTCGCTTGAAGCGACATGGTCTTTGAAAATTAAACAGAGAATTAAGAAACCAGTCAATTCTTAACAGGAAACTGTTAAAAATA
>NZ_JAGGKA010000055.1 GCF_017873215.1 Clostridium tetanomorphum | reverse complement strand
GATTAAACTTTTAAATTGAGAGTTTGATCCTGGCTCAGGACGAACGCTGGCGGCGTGCCTAACACATGCAAGTCGAGCGATGAAGTCCCTTCGGGGATGGATTAGCGGCGGACGGGTGAGTAACACGTGGGCAACCTGCCTCAAAGTGGGGGATAGCCCTCCGAAAGGAGGATTAATACCGCATAACATTAGTTTTCCGCATGAAAAACTAATCAAAGGAGTAATCCGCTTTGAGATGGGCCCGCGGTGCATTAGCTAGTTGGTGAGGTAACAGCTCACCAAGGCCACGATGCATAGCCGACCTGAGAGGGTGATCGGCCACATTGGAACTGAGACACGGTCCAGACTCCTACGGGAGGCAGCAGTGGGGAATATTGCGCAATGGGGGAAACCCTGACGCAGCAACGCCGCGTGGGTGATGAAGGTCTTCGGATTGTAAAACCCTGTCTTCTGGGACGATAATGACGGTACCAGAGGAGGAAGCCACGGCTAACTACGTGCCAGCAGCCGCGGTAATACGTAGGTGGCGAGCGTTGTCCGGATTTACTGGGCGTAAAGGATGCGTAGGCGGGCATTTAAGTGAGATGTGAAATCCCCGGGCTTAACTTGGGGGCTGCATTTCAAACTGGGTGCCTAGAGTGCAGGAGAGGTAAGTGGAATTCCTAGTGTAGCGGTGAAATGCGTAGAGATTAGGAAGAACACCAGTGGCGAAGGCGACTTACTGGACTGTAACTGACGCTGAGGCATGAAAGCGTGGGTAGCAAACAGGATTAGATACCCTGGTAGTCCACGCCGTAAACGATGAATACTAGGTGTAGGAGGTATCGACCCCTTCTGTGCCGCAGTTAACACAATAAGTATTCCGCCTGGGGAGTACGGTCGCAAGATTAAAACTCAAAGGAATTGACGGGGGCCCGCACAAGCAGCGGAGCATGTGGTTTAATTCGAAGCAACGCGAAGAACCTTACCTAGACTTGACATCCCCTGAATTACTCGTAACGGAGGAAGCCCTTCGGGGCAGGGAGACAGGTGGTGCATGGTTGTCGTCAGCTCGTGTCGTGAGATGTTGGGTTAAGTCCCGCAACGAGCGCAACCCTTATCATTAGTTGCTACCATTAAGTTGAGCACTCTAATGAGACTGCCCGGGTTAACCGGGAGGAAGGTGGGGATGACGTCAAATCATCATGCCCCTTATGTCTAGGGCTACACACGTGCTACAATGGTGAGTACAGAGAGATGCAAGACCGCAAGGTGGAGCTAAACTCAAAAACTCATCCCAGTTCGGATTGTAGGCTGAAACTCGCCTACATGAAGCCGGAGTTGCTAGTAATCGCGAATCAGCATGTCGCGGTGAATACGTTCCCGGGCCTTGTACACACCGCCCGTCACACCATGAGAGTTGGCAACACCCGAAGTCCGTGAGGTAACCGTAAGGAGCCAGCGGCCGAAGGTGGGGTCAATGATTGGGGTGAAGTCGTAACAAGGTAGCCGTAGGAGAACCTGCGGCTGGATCACCTCCTTTCTAAGGAGTCGACAAGAAAG
>NZ_JAGGKA010000054.1 GCF_017873215.1 Clostridium tetanomorphum | reverse complement strand
ACAGTTTCCTGTTAAGAATTGACTGGTTTCTTAATTCTCTGTTTAATTTTCAAAGACCATTGTTGCTGTCATCTGACAGCTTATTCATAATATCACACCAGTTTCTCTTTGTCAACAACTTTTTTTAAATATTTTTTGAAAGTTATTTTTAACAACCTTTAATTGAAACTACTGTGCCGCCGCATCTCTCAGCGACATGTGTTATTGTATCAAAAAAATTAACCTTTAAAAATATTGTACATGCTATTATCAGAGATTATATGGTTTTTATTCATTATTTCTTATTATTACTCTTTATTTCACATACTGATACACTAGGCATAGTTACTTAAGTATTTTATCTGCTAAACAACTATCTCTGCTAATACTTCACTGCTTCATAATCTACAATTAAAATAATTACAGTTACCTAAAATAAATACAACTCTTAAGTTAAAACCTAAAAAAACTTATTCATAATCTACTATCTTCTATGCTACACTTATATAAATTAAAAATATTATAGATAATAATTATGACATATATAATAACTTAATTAAATAAAGTCCAAATAGAATAAATAACTGCTAACGAACAAATTATTTTACAAAATGGTCTAAAACTATAAATAGATAAAACAATTATTAATATTAATATAGAGATCTTCCATTTATATAAAAAACCTATACTCCTCATTTAACAATACTAACGGAATTCGTCCTTCTAAGGTTTCTGCCGGACATATATATTTATAAAAAATAGGGTCTCCCATTCCTAATTCATTAACCCATAATAGAGGTAAAAAAATAACTAAGATGAAATATTTTATATATATATGGTCCACTTAGGAAACTTAAATTTATTCGTTAGAACTTTGTATATTATTTCTTGAATTAATCCAAAAGAACATAAAAACCCACAGACAAATCGTGCCACAAGCATTCCTATAAAAGCAATTGTAAATATTATACTAAAACTTATAATTTTAATTATTGTTACTTCTGTTGTTTCTAATGTTGTTTTTTCCACTTCATGATCAATTAAAATAAGTGTATTATCCTTCTCTACAAATTCTGTTATATTTTCTTTAATATATATCCATACTTAATCTTTGTCTATATCTGCACGCAACTCAATAAGTACATTATCTTTAATAAAAATATATTATGTGTTATAAAAGTACAAAAAACTTATTACATATTTTCTAAATAATTCCCATTATGCTCTACAATACCTACAACTTTAAATTCTGTATACTGTGAAATATGTTCATCATCTTTTATATCATCCTTAGTTAAGTAATTATTAATTTCTTTAATTAATAACATCCTCAACATTTTTAACTCCGTCTATTGCTTTTACTTTGTTTACAAAATTAGAATTAAAAAGATTGATTCTTCCATCATCTTTATTAGCATGATATGAATGAATATTGAAGTCATTCTCAGCCCCTCCTTTTAATTCTAAATCAACATCCACAGAATTGATAAGTGTTGCTATCACTACCTTAATCTTATATCTACAATATTTAATTTAAAGCTGTATATATTTTTATTTTAGTAATGATAATATATAGTAAATACAATAAAAAAAGAGTAGTCATTTGACTACTCTTTTTATGGTGGAGATAAGGAGATTCGAACTCCTGACCCCCTGCTTGCAAGGCAGGTGCTCTCCCAACTGAGCTATACCCCCATATGGTGGACCTTCAG
>NZ_JAGGKA010000053.1 GCF_017873215.1 Clostridium tetanomorphum | reverse complement strand
GGACACCCTTGCCGTCAGCTAGTGGTTCCCACTACCAAGCCCACAACGGACTTTCACCGTCAAGTTGTTGCCCATGCTGGGCACACAATAAAAAACACAGTCACATTCTTTAATAATGTAACTGTGTTTTCATTATAGGAAAAAACTTATTTACTATTTATTGTAAATATAAAATTTAAAATCTCAATTTGGAAGGATAAATATCATACTTTTTCCTAAATTGACTAGAAAAATGAGTAGCATCCTTATAACCAATTTCTACGGCAATACTTTCAATAGGCTTATTGGTAGTTATTAATAGTTCTTTTGCTTTTTCCATTCTTTTAGTAATA
This sequence comes from Clostridium tetanomorphum, assembly GCF_017873215.1. GTDB lineage: Bacteria > Bacillota > Clostridia > Clostridiales > Clostridiaceae > Clostridium_AO > Clostridium_AO tetanomorphum. The sequence continues at coordinate 1,504 of NZ_JAGGKA010000053.1, read as the reverse complement.
ACATATTTACGAATTGTCATACCTGTTAACTGTTTAAATCCTTTTTTTAACTTGCATTCATTCATTGTTACCAACCTTGAAAGTTCAGGGATAGTAGGTGGATTTACCAAATTTTCTTCAACAATTTCCCGTGCAAGAACTAATGAATTATAGTCAGAGCTAGCGTAATCTTCTAATTCTTTAGACTTGGTTAAAATAGAGTTAAGCCTCAAGCTCAATAATTCTAACACTTTCGACTTAATGTAACATTCTTTCGTTGCCATACAAGATGGAGTAAGCATTATTTGCTTAATACACATCTTCTCTTCCTCAGATAATAACTGTTTTTGACAATTTAACTCATGATAAATTATTGATTCAATATTGGGGCAAGACTCTAACAAAGGGCATAAAAAAGCTTCATTGAAACGAATTGTAATCCCCTTAAAAGATGTATTTGCTGCTAAGCAACTTAGCTCTTCTTGTCCAGTTTTTCTAAAAATACCTTCATAAGAGTTAACATCTAACTGATCATTTTTTCTTATAAGTTGACACTTTTGTAAAATTGGGAAAGAAAACTCATAACATTTCTTTGGTGCATTACCTATTAATTTCACATCTTTTTGTGTAACCATATCACAATATACTATCTCAATATCTTTTGATGGAGATATTCGTCTGTACTTTCCTTCAACTTGATCTGATTCTACTGATATCCAATGATCTGTTTGTCCTAATGCATAAAGATTATTCAGCTCATGACACAGTACACAATTTTTTTTGTCAGAGTTATAAATACGATATTGTTCCAAATTAGTCCACCCTTTCCCCTATGCATTTCTACAACTTACTATCATTATTTATAGTTAGTCTAATCTAAACCTAATTCTACCACAAATGATAACTATATTCAATTGAAAAATAATATCTTTTAAAATCAATGTTAATAATAAAAAAACTCGTCATTTATTTAATTATTATATTTATAGATAAAAAGAGCACTTTCAAATGTGATATATGTTCAACATTTAGAAGTGCTCTTTTTATCACTACTCTATTATGGAAACTTATTTATGGATTAATTTTTTTTCAAATTCCTCTACCATCTTCTTAGTCATTAATCCACCAATAGGTCCACCCATATATCCATTTAATTTTGAAGTATTATTTCCTTTATAGTCATTGTTAAATTTCATACCCATTTCATTTGCATATTCTGTTTTCAATTTGTCTAGTTTTTCTTTTGCTTCCGGAACTAAAGGCCTTCTACTCATTATCTAACACCTCCATGTCAGTATTAGTTTTATACTTTTGTGTAAAGATATACTTAGTAAATTATTCAGATAAATTTTTATAACGAACTAATGATATGTATAAATTAAGTTATAATTTTCACTATTAGTGTAATAAATTTTTAACATATAAAATAGTAAAAGGGGATGTCGCATTAGCATAAAAAATTTGCTAACGCGACAGCGTTTTTTGGGTATTTCATAGCAAGTTTAAAGATGCTTTAAATCCAAAT
>NZ_JAGGKA010000052.1 GCF_017873215.1 Clostridium tetanomorphum | reverse complement strand
AGAGCCTTGCGGCGTTCCAGAAATTCTTTCCTTTAAGCTTCCATCCTTACATTGAAGCGGAGCGACGAGCCACCTTTCAATATAGAGCAGCACCCACTCACAATCAGTATGCTTTCTTACTGCTTTCATTAGTAAGTCATGATTGATATTGTGGTTGGTAGAAGGAAGCCTTGGTTTTACCCTTGTGCTTCCAGCCCCAAGCAGAACCCGGCGTGCAGTTTTTCCGCACCGGGCTCCCCAAAATGACTTGCGATTGCTTTGTTAAATATCTGCATGTATTAATTCTGGATAAGGTAATTTAAACCATTCTCTGGTACTTAAATAAGACCAGTATAATCTATGTCTTTGACTTCTTCGTCTAAGTGACCTAATCCACTGATTAACAACTTCTTGGCGAATGAACATAAGTTTATTTCCACAGTGGTATAGCGAGAAATATTGATAGAATCCTCTCAGCATACTTGTCAGTTGCTTCTGTTGGTCTCTTCTCTTCCAATGGATATGCTCTTTAAGCCATTTGTGCGTTTTGTCCAGAAATTTTCTACAACTCTTAACTGTTGGCTTACGTATTAATGCAAACTGTCCATTGATTCCTACACCACTTATATGCCTGAATCCGAGAAAGTCAAACGTTTCCGGCTTTTTATCATACTTTGCACTTCTTTCTCGTGCATATCTACCAAAGGAAATAAGTCTCGTCTTTTCCTCTGCAAGTTCTAAATGAAACTTGTTCATTCGATACTTTGAATATTTCTCAAACTTTTCTGCATCTCTTTTATATTGAAAGCAAGCCACATAATCATCAGCAAACCTTATCAGGTATGCTTCACCTTGTGCGTATGCTTTATATTTCTTTGCAAACCATAAGTCTAAAACATAATGAAGATAAATGTTTGCAAGTATAGGGCTGATTGGCCCGCCTTGCGGCGTTCCTTCTGTATTTATTGTAACTACTCCATTAACCATTACACCTGCTCTTAGCCATTTTCCTATCATACTAATTATTACAGGGTCGGCTATTCTCAGCTTTATCATTTTCATAAGCCACTGGTGGTTTATATGATTAAAATATCCTCTAATATCAGCCTCATATATAAATCTTACTTTCTTCTTTACTATGCATTCTCTTAGTGTTTTGAGTGCTTGATGTGGATTTCTTCTTGGTCTAAAGCCATATGAGAAATCCATAAATTCTTGTTCATATATGGACTCCAGAATCCTTGCTACCGCACGTTGTACAAGCCTATCTTCTACAGTAGGTATGCCCAAAGGTCGTGTTTTTCCATTGCCTTTTGGTATCTCTACACGCCTTACCGGTGGGGCTTTATATTTCTTTTCTTTCATCTTCTTCCATATATCTTTTACTCTCTCATCAATGTTATATTCAAATTCTTTAGTTGTCTCTCCATCTACGCCACTTGCTCCTTTCCTATTCATCATTTTCCATGTTTCTTTTAGAAATTCTGGTGTTATGATATGGGCTAATGACGTAAATACTGCTTTCTTATCTTTACGAGCTTTAATCGCTATCTCATCCAATTTTGTTGACATATTTATCTACCTCTGTTTGTGCAGTTTATGTTTCCTTGTTGAGAGCTCATTTTGTCCTGTCGCTTCACTTACGTTACGGCCTAGATTCGCTCTGTCTACGCTTAGTCTATGTCGTTACCTTCATAAACCCAAGACTCGATTTTAGGTGAGGCGGCTATACCTCTTTCCTAAGTTGGAATTTCACCAACTGAAATTGCCCGGCTTAGCCCGGCGCACCAAAGAACTTCTCTAAGTCTATGTCTACGACCCATCTATTTCCTTCATTAATATAGATTTCAGCTTGTTTAATTGCATCATGAGCACTTTTATTAGGTCTAAAACCATAGCTAGAAGTTGAAAAATCTTCATCATAGATAAT
>NZ_JAGGKA010000051.1 GCF_017873215.1 Clostridium tetanomorphum | reverse complement strand
CCATATCTATTCTATCAAAGTGAGGTGTTTTTTTTCAACGCTTAAGCTTTTCTGAACACACCTGCATAGCAGGTGGTTTTATTTATAGACAAGAAGAATAAAAAAGGATGCCTTAGCATCCTTTTTTATTTTATTTTTACAGTTTTCTGTATTCCTGTTGAATTTTCATCCAACTTATGTAAATGATTTATTTCAAGAACTGCTTCAGCTATATTTAAAGAGTGATCCCCTACTCTTTCAAAATTACTAATTATATCTAAATAAATAGCACTAACTCTAGCTTCACAAGCAGAAGAATTCAATCTCTTTATATCATTATCTCTTAATGTTTCTTCTAGTTCATCTATTCTAGCTTCTATCTCATAAACAGATTTTGCCATTCTTACATCATTACGTTCAAAACTTAATATAGATCTATTTAAAGCATCAAGAGTATAATTAAATATGTCTTTTAACTCTTTCATTGCATCTTCAGAAAAAATTAGTCTTTTAGAAATTTTCTCTGTAGATAAATCTGCTATATTCTTAGAATGATCTCCTATACGCTCTATATCTTTAACAACATGAAACATAGAAGTAACTATATCCACTTGTTGCTTTGAAATTTCCGTATTTGAAAGTTTAACTAAAAACTTGGTTATTTCTTCTTCTAAAAGGTCAATTAAGTCTTCTCCTTCACCAGCCTTTTTGATAAGATTTTCATCACCAGTTTCTAAAGATTCCACTGCAAATTTTAAATTTTCTCTAGCTTTATCAGCCATTGCAATTATTTCTTTTTTGCATTGACCAACGGCAATTACTGGAGTTTCCAATAATCTATCATCAATATACTGTATAGTCATACCTTCTTCTTGTCCATCTCCTGGAATAACTTTATTTATAAATGCTACTAAATACTTAATAAAAGGTGCCTGAACTATAACGTTTGCTATATTAAAGAATGTATGAGCGTTAGCAATCTGCTTTCCTACATTATCTGGAGTTAAATAAATTATAAGTGAGGAAATTGGTTTTAAAATTATTAAAAATATAACCGTACCTATTACATTGAAGGTTAAGTGAGCAAGAGCAGCTTTTCTTGCATTTTTGTTTGTACCTATACTAGATAAAAGTGCAGTTGCGCAAGTTCCTATATTATCTCCAAATAAAACCGGTAAAGCTACCTCTATTGGCAGTAATCCATTATTAGCTAATGCTATAAGTATACCAATAGTAGCTGATGAACTTTGTACTACAGCAGTAAGACCTAATCCTACAAGTACTCCTAAAATTGGATTATATGATAGCGTTGCAATTACACTTTTAAATTCTTCTGATTTAGCTAAAGGAGCCATTGAGGAAGACATGGTCTTCATTCCTATAAAAAGAATACCAAATCCTAATATTATATTTCCAATCTCTTTACTCTTATTTCCTTTAGAAAATAGTACTGTTAAAGCTCCTACACCTACAAATATAGGTGCAATTGCAGTTAAATTAAGTGCAACTAATTGCCCTGTAATTGTGGTACCAACATTAGCTCCCATTATTACGCCTGTAGCTTGATATAAATTCATAAGTCCTGCATTAACAAATCCTATTACCATAACTGTGGTTGCACTACTACTTTGAATAATTGCTGTAACTATTGTTCCTGTAAGTATTGCTTTAAAAGGATTAGAAACTATCTTTTCAAAAAACACCTTTAACCTATCTCCTGCTGTGTTTTCAAGCCCATCCCCCATGATTTTCATTCCATACAGGAACAACCCTAAGCCTCCAAAGAGACCTATTACCATCGACAAACTGTCCATCTTCATACTCCTTCCAATATGTTATCAAGTAATTATTAGAACAATTTATTCATATGCTTATCAAAACTGTATACACAATATTAAAAACTCTAATACCTAAAGGTAAAGAGTTCTATATATCTATAGTTTTAAATATTACTGATAGTAGCAATAGAATAAATACATTTTTATAATACATTATTTTTAACAAAAATAAATAATTTTTAACTCTAATTAACATAGATTTAACATAGACATTAAAAATTATAGGAAATAAATATCCACCAGCTAAGCTGGTGGTTTTTCTTAAGCCCTATAAGGGCACTTTACCAGCATTGTGCCTTAAGGCACGTATGAAAATCTCG
>NZ_JAGGKA010000050.1 GCF_017873215.1 Clostridium tetanomorphum | reverse complement strand
ACAGTTTCCTGTTAAGAATTGACTGGTTTCTTAATTCTCTGTTTAATTTTCAAAGACCATTGTTGCTGTCATCTGACAGCTTATTTATAATATCACATCAGTTTTTCTTTGTCAACAACTTTTTAAAATATTTTTAAAAAGTTGTTTTAATAACTTTTTCAGTTATTATCAAAGTCAAAATTAAACTTAATTTTGAACTGTTGTGTATCGTCTTTGCGACGACGTATGTTATTGTATCATCATTAAAACAATTAAACATTATTATTATACATATAATCATGTATTAATATACTTATTTCTATGATTTCTTTTAAATTTCTTAAATTTTCTTATAGTGACACTCTAGGAATAGTTTATTTAACTTTCTATATATGTTATATATTCTTTTATTGTATTTTTAAATTAGCAATACATTAGCTAAATTATTGGCATTCATTAATAGATCATCTCATTTTTATCACAAACTAGTATATAGAAAATATTATCGAGTAGGAGGAAAATAATTATTTTATTTTCCGTCTTCTCACGCCACCGTGCGTACCGTTCTGGTATACGGCGGTTCTTTAAAAATTATGTGCCTTCATATAATTAGCCAATAGGTTGTCTAAACCTATGATTTTAAAGAATTGATTATTTAAAGTTGTTTGTAAAATAGGGGTATTGGCATATTTTATTGCTTACCTATGTGTATATCCCAAACTTCTAAGATTTTTATATCTTATTTTAACCTTTTTCCATTGTTTCCAAATACACATTCTTAGCCTTTGATTAATCCATATTTGAAAATTTTAAATTATTCCTTTACAGTTTGCTATTCTAAAATAGTTTATATAACCTCTATTTAAAAGATTAAGTTTCTTTATTCTTTCCTCTATTGTAAATGGCTTTGACCTACTGGTTATTTTCCTGACTTTATCTTTGTATCTATTAACGGCTTGAGTTGATATTGTAAATTTTGCAACATACCTAGCCCAGTAAAATGAAAATCCTAAAAATTTTCTTCTCCAAGGTCTGTCTACTTCACTTTTATCTTTATTTACTTTTAATTTTAATCTATTTTCTATAAATAGATTTATACTTTCCATAACCTCTTTTGCTTTTGACGTAAATATTACTGTCAACAGCATATCTGCAAAATTTGTGACCTATCCTTTCTAGTTCTTTATCAAGGTCATCAAGTATTATATTAGATAAAATAATACTTAATGGATCACCTTTCGGTGTACCTTCTTCTATCCTGTTAACTACACCGTTTATCATAACTCCTGATGTTAAATAAGCTCTTATTAATTTTAGTAATCTTTTATCTTTAATTTTCTTTGATAACTTATTCATTAACATATCATGATTTACTTTATCAAAAAACTTTTCCAAGTCCATGTCTACGACCCATCTGTTTCCTTCATTAATATAGATTTCAGCTTGTTTAACTGCATCATGAGCACTTTTGTTAGGTGTAAAACCATAACTAGAAGTTGAGAAATCTTCATTATAGATACTATTTAATTCTTGAGCAATAGCCTGCTGAATTAATCTATCCAATTGTAGCTGCCGTGATCACTTTATGCACTCCGTGCTTATCCTTAGGTTCCACCTTACTTTTAGCCTTAGAGCCTAAATATTTAGTTTTCTGCAATCGTTGAGTATTCTTCGAAACTTTCAAGTTTTAAAACCTCCTAAAGTTCAGTCCTTCCTACGCTAACGCGTATTTACGTAGTACTATGACCTCTTCTGACTTCTGATAGTTCAGCTACACATCACTATGTAGGTTATCATTTATGAATTAGATCATCTGATGATATATCTATCAAACCTCCTCAGGTAAGAACAACAACCTTCACCTCATATATCTGCTATATATACTCCTAAAGATTTGGGTAGTGTTTCACTTTGTTTTGTTATGCAAACTCATCCGTCTTTAGTAAGCCTTTTATATAGTTCATGTCCCTCAGACCAATGTTTTGCCTCCGAATTCCTTTAGATTCCACCTCACGATGGACACCCTTGCCATTAACTAGTGATTCCCACTACCAAGCCTACAACGGACTTTCACCGTTAAGTTGTTGTCCATGCTGAGCACACATAAAACATGCTTATTATTAAATGGAAATCACAAATAATAAGCATGTTCTTTTCTTGGTTATTAAGTTATTATCATAAACTAAATTTCTAAATAAGTTGAATAGAATGGTGTCATATGTCATAAAATTTTTTAATTTATATAATAAAAAAACCCTATCATAATTGATAGGGTTTTGGTGGCTGGACCAGGAATCGAACCAGGGACACGAGGATTTTCAGTCCTCTGCTCTACCGACTGAGCTATCCAGCCATACTAACCTGGCAACGACTTACTCTCCCACAGGGCCTCCCCTGCAGTACCATCAGCGCTTTGAAGCTTAACCATCGTGTTCGGTATGGGAAC
>NZ_JAGGKA010000049.1 GCF_017873215.1 Clostridium tetanomorphum | reverse complement strand
GTACAACAAATACTAATACAAATACTAATACAAATACTAATAATATATATAGTCATTCTGAAAATGACAAAACAGAAGAGAAGTATTTAGAAATATTTAATCACTGGAATAAAGAGCATGAAGAAAAAGGCATAGCAAAAGCTGTAAAATTAACCGCTGATATTAAAAAAGGAATAGATAACGCTTTAAAGTTAAAAAAAGAAGATGATACAAAAATGACTATAGAAGATATTAAACAATCTATTAGTAATTATGCAGAGGTTTATAATTTACAATTGTTTACTTATCAATGGCGTTTAGTTGATTTTTTAAAGAGAAAGCAAAGAGATACTGGAATACAGCAGCTATTATTGTTCTTGAACAATGGGACAACCTATGTAAATTGTAAAGCAGGATTAAATAAAAAAAATAAGCAGTGCAATAATAATCAAAATATTAATGATGGATGGAATGGTTATAAAAAATTTAAATGAAGGAGTTGAATATATGATAAATCAACCATTACCAAATGACAAAAAAGCTGAAATGGCTTTATTATCAAATATTTTCAATAAAAATGACATAATGGTAGAAGCAATAGGCAGCTTGAAGCCTATTGACTTCTATGATAAAGCTAACGAGGTTATATTTAATAAAATGCTTGAGCTGTACACTAAAAATATACCACTAGATGTTATAACCTTATCAAATAGCATGGGTGAGGAACTACTTAAAAGTATTGGTGGAATAACTTACTTATCACAGGTTATGGCTTACTCTATAAGTGCTGCAAATTATAAAACATATATAAATTTAATTAAAAGCATGAGTGATAAAAGACAAATTATAAAAAGTTGTTACCAAGCACTAGAAGCAGCAATGGAAAAAGGTTCAGATGTAGGAAGTATTGTTGACAAGATTGAAACTTCATTCATGTTTATAAATGAAAAAGGAGAAGGGGAAAGAACAGTAAACAGTTCAGAGCTTATGGAAGGGACGTTATCAGCCATAGAAGATGGCTATAAAAACGGTGGGGTAATATCGGGCATAACAACCGGTTATATTCCACTAGATAATGCCACTAATGGATTTGTTAGACAAGATTTATTTGTTATAGCTGCTAGACCATCAATGGGTAAAACAGCTCTTACACTTAATATATTAAATAAGCTACCAAAAGAATATAAAGCCATGTTATTTGAGTTAGAAATGAGTAAGGAAAAGTTAGGTATTAGGCTATTAGCTCCAAAGGTATTATTAAGTTCAAAGGACTTAGCAAGAGGTAAATTAAACAGCGATAAGGATTTTGAACGCATAATTATGAAAGCTACTGAAATAGTGAATAAAGATAATATATTTATAAATGCAAAACCTAATTTAAGTATTAATGAAATAAGAGCCGAAGCCAAGAAAGTAAAAATAAAATATGGTCTTGACATTATATTTATAGACCATATAGGAAAAATAAAGCCGGATAATTTAAAAGCTTCGAGGAATGACCAAATAGGGCAGATATGTAATGAATTAAAGGCTATTGCTAAAGAGTTAAATATATGTGTTGTAATACTATCTCAATTAAATAGAGCCTGTGAGCAAAGACAAAATAAAAGGCCTATGTTATCTGATTTAAGGGATAGTGGAAATATTGAACAAGACGCTGACCAAATAGTGTTCTTATATAGGGATGATTATTATGCTGAAAGAGAAAATAGGGAAAGTAGAAAGCCAGGAATACTTGAAATATTAATAGCTAAAAATCGTGATGGGGAAGCCGGCATAATAGAACTATATTACAATACTAAATATCAAATAATTACTGAAAAATCACTATTTAGTTTATAGAATGAGGGATTATATGAAAGAAGATTTAAAGGTAGTTATAAGAAGAGTAGGAGATAAATACAAGAACGCTCCTAAGCCACTAAAGGTTACCATAGGCCAAATATTAGAAGGAAAAATAAAACTAAGTAATGGGGGGACAAGATGTGAAAAAAATATTAGAGCTTGAAGAAGAGTTTTTAAAGAAACTAGATAAGTTATTAAATAACGTTGAGAGGTGTAGAACAATGGATAATAAAGAGTTGGTAAAATACTTGGTAAATAATGCTATAGAAAGAGAGTATTATAATTCATCAGATAATTTTATTGGTGTATTAAATAAAAATCCTAAATTAGCAAAAGAGTATAAGGAATATGGGAACATAAGAGAGGATATATTAAAAAAGTTATATGAAGTTTTACCAGAGGAATTTCATGAAATGTTAGATAAACTTGAAAACACAGATAATATTATTGCAGGGATTGAAGGAAAGGCAATGTTTAAAGAAGGGTTAATTTTAGGAGTAACTGAACTCAATTATTTAAGTAAGGTTGGAATAGAAATAGCATTTATATAAAGGGAGGCTTATAGATGAAAAGCAATCTAAAGGATAAATTACTCAAAGAAACGGAAAAATTATCAAGTTCAGAATTATTAATGGTGCTAGAAGCTGCTTTAATAGAACTAACAAAGGAGGGTGTAAATGATTAAGATAAAAGCTATATATTCAACGGAAAATGAAAAAGAAAGATTATTGCAAGAACTTAAGACAAACTTTGAGGTGCTTAAAGTTAGTAAGGAATATAAGAACGAAGGTCAATACAGAAGAATCCATATAGACCTAAAATAAAAAATAAAGTCCATTCCAA
>NZ_JAGGKA010000048.1 GCF_017873215.1 Clostridium tetanomorphum | reverse complement strand
TTAAATTTTAGATCAAGCCCTCGACCTATTAGTACTAGTCAGCTGAATGTATTACTACACTTACACCTCTAGCCTATCAACCTTGTGTTCTTCAAGGGGTCTTACTAGCTTACGCTATGGGAAATCTAATCTTGAGGTGGGCTTCACGCTTAGATGCTTTCAGCGTTTATCCCTTCCCGACATAGCTACCCAGCTGTGCCACTGGCGTGACAACTGGTGCACCAGAGGTCAGTCCATCCCGGTCCTCTCGTACTAAGGACAGCTCCTCTCAAATTTCCTACGCCCGCGACGGATAGGGACCGAACTGTCTCACGACGTTCTGAACCCAGCTCGCGTGCCGCTTTAATGGGCGAACAGCCCAACCCTTGGGACCTACTTCAGCCCCAGGATGCGACGAGCCGACATCGAGGTGCCAAACCTCCCCGTCGATGTGGACTCTTGGGGGAGATCAGCCTGTTATCCCCGAGGTAGCTTTTATCCGTTGAGCGATGGCCCTCCCACGAGGAACCACCGGATCACTAAGCCCGACTTTCGTCCCTGCTCCACTTGTATGTGTCGCAGTCAGGCTCCCTTCTGCCTTTGCACTCTACGCGCGATTTCCAACCGCACTGAGGGAACCTTTGGGCGCCTCCGTTACTTTTTAGGAGGCGACCGCCCCAGTCAAACTGCCCACCTAACAATGTCCCGTGACCAGATTCATGGCCTCCGGTTAGAACCTCAGTACTGTCAGGGTGGTATCCCAAGGTTGACTCCACAGAAGCTGACGCCCCTGTTTCCAAGTCTCCCACCTATCCTGTACAGACAATACCGAAATTCAATGCTAAGCTACAGTAAAGCTCTACGGGGTCTTTCCGTCCAATCGCGGGTAGCAAGCATCTTCACTTGCACTACAATTTCGCCGGATTTGTTGTTGAGACAGTGCCCAAGTCATTACGCCATTCGTGCGGGTCGGAACTTACCCGACAAGGAATTTCGCTACCTTAGGACCGTTATAGTTACGGCCGCCGTTTACTGGGGCTTAAGTTCACCGCTTCACTTGCGTTAACGGATCCCCTTAACCTTCCAGCACCGGGCAGGCGTCAGCCCCTATACATCAGCTTTCGCTTTAGCAGAGACCTGTGTTTTTGCTAAACAGTTGCTTGGGCCTATTCACTGCGGCCACCTATTAAGGTGGCACCCCTTCTCCCGAAGTTACGGGGCTAATTTGCCGAGTTCCTTAACAACAATTCTTCCGCTGGTCTTAGGATTCTCTCCTCACCTACCTGTGTCGGTTTGCGGTACGGGCACCAACTTACTCCATAGAGGCTTTTCTTGACAGTGTGGAATCAGGTACTTCGCTAAAAATTAGCTCCCCGTAACACCTCAGATTCAACTGGCGGATTTGCCTGCCAGTCACTCCTAAATGCTTAGACGCACATCCAATAGTGCGCACACCTTATCCTTCTGTGTCACCCCATTTGTCAAACGCAAGTTGGCGGTATCGGAATATCAACCGATTGTCCATCACCTACGCCTTTCGGCCTCGGCTTAGGTCCCGACTAACCCTGAGCGGACGAACCTTCCTCAGGAAACCTTAGGTTTTCGACCAATAAGATTCTCACTTATTTCTCGCTACTTATGCCAGCATACTCACTCCTGTACAGTCCACCGTTCCTTTCGGTACGACTTCAACCCATACAGGAAGCTCCTCTACCACGTGCACGTAGTGCACATCCATAGCTTCGGTGGTAAGTTTGAGCCCCGGACATCTTCGGCGCAGGATCTCTTGACTAGTGAGCTATTACGCACTCTTTAAATGAGTGGCTGCTTCTAAGCCAACATCCTAGTTGTCTTAGAAATCCCACATCCTTTTCCACTTAACTTACACTTAGGGACCTTAGCTGATGGTCTGGGCTGTTTCCCTTTTGACCACGGATCTTATCATTCGTAGTCTGACTGCCTGGATAAAAGTATATGGCATTCGGAGTTTGATAGGGTTCAGTAACTGTTGTCAGCCCCTAGCCCATTCAGTGCTCTACCTCCATTACTCAATTTCCAGACGCTAGCCCTAAAGCTATTTCGAGGAGAACCAGCTATCTCCGAGTTCGATTGGAATTTCTCCGCTATCCACAGCTCATCCCATGGTTTTTCAACACCAATGTGGTTCGGTCCTCCACGGAATTTTACTTCCGCTTCAACCTGTCCATGGATAGGTCACCCGGTTTCGGGTCTACGGCATGCAACTAGTCGCCCTATTCAGACTCGGTTTCCCTTCGGCTCCGCACCTTAAGTGCTTAACCTTGCTACATACCGTAACTCGCTGGCTCGTTCTACAAAAAGCACGTCGTCACACGTTAATGTGCTTCGACCGGTTGTAGGCACACGGTTTCAGGTTCTATTTCACTCCCCTCCCGGGGTTCTTTTCACCTTTCCCTCACGGTACTACTCCACTATCGGTCACCAGTTAGTATTTAGCCTTGGGAGGTGGTCCTCCCTGCTTCCCACAAGGTTTCACGTGTCTCGTGGTACTCTGGATTAGACCTTAAAGCTTTCCTTTTCGTTTACAGGGCTTTTACCTTCTACGGCGGAGCCTTCCAGCTCTCTTCAACTAAGTCCTACTTTTATTATGGTCTATCCGCAACCCCAGAAACAAGTTTCTGGTTTGGGCTCTTTCCCTTTCGCTCGCCGCTACTTAGAAAATCGATTTTTCTTTCTCTTCCTCCGGGTACTTAGATGTTTCAGTTCCCCGGGTATCCCTCCATAAATCTATGAATTCAATTTATGGTACATACCGTTA
>NZ_JAGGKA010000047.1 GCF_017873215.1 Clostridium tetanomorphum | reverse complement strand
TTATTAGTTCATAGTAGCTTTAATTTCAGCTATTAATTCAGGAATTACTTTCTTAAAGTCTCCTACTATACCAAGGTCTGCAACCTGCATGATTGGAGCACTTTCATCTTTGTTTATAGCTATGATGTAGTCGGAATCCTGCATTCCAGCTAAGTGCTGAATAGCTCCTGAAATACCAACTGCTATGTACACTTTTGGTCTTACAGTTTTTCCTGTCTGTCCTACCTGATAAGCTTTGTCTAACCAAGCGTTATCTATAGCAGCTCTTGAGCCAGCTAAGCTTCCTCCAAATAAATCTGCTAATTCCTTTAGTAGTTCAAAGTTTTCTTTTGCTCCTACTCCTCTACCTCCGGATACTAATACTTCAGCTTCTCCAATGTCCATAACATTTTTAGCAATCTTAACAACATCTTCTACTTTTGTTCTTATATGCGACATTTCTACTTTAGCAGCAATTTTTTCTACTTCGCCTTTTCTGTTTTCATCTTTCTTTAACTTTTCGAAAACTCCTGGTCTTACTGTAGACATCTGTGGTCTATGATCTGTACACATAATTGTAGCCATTAGGTTTCCACCAAATGCTGGTCTTGTCATTAGAAGGTGGTTTGTTCCTTCTTCTATGTCAAGTGATGTACAATCTGCTGTAAGTCCTGTATCTAGTCTTGCTGCTACTCTTGGTCCTAAATCTCTTCCTATGTAGCTTGCGCCAACTAATATTATTTCAGGTTTTCTTTCATTTACTAAATCACAAATAACTTTTGTGTATGCATCAGTTGTGAAGTGCTTTAGTAATGGATTGTGAGCATATAATACTCTATCAGCACCGTATGCTACTAATTCATTAGCAACTCCATCTATTTCATCTCCAAGAAGTACAGCTGTTAACTCTACTCCTATTTTATCTGCTATTTCTCTTCCTTTTCCTAAAAGTTCTAATGCAACTTTTTGTAACTGTCCGTCTCTTTGCTCAGCAAATACCCATACGCCTCTGTAATCTGCTATATTCATCCTAAATCCCTCCTATATTAGATATAGTGTTTTTCCTTTAATTTTGCAACTGCATATGCTGCTGCTTCCTTAGCAGGCTGATTAACTATTTCTCCCTTACCTTTTGCTTCCTTAGTAGCTGATTTTTTAACCTTTGTTGGTGAACCTTTAAGTCCAAGAAGGGATTTATCTACTCCCAAGAAATCTGCATTCCAAACTTTTATTTCTTTATCAAATGCTCCAAATATGTGTCCTACTTGCATGTATCTTGGCTCATTTAATTCTTTTATTGCTGTTAATAAAACTGGCATTTTTACTCTGATATTTTCATATCCATCTTCCCATGCTCTCTTAACTTTTAATTCTTCTCCATCAACTGCAACTTCTTCAACATAAGTTATCTGTGGAAGATTTAAGTGTTCTGCTATCTCTGGTCCAACCTGTGCTGTGTCTCCATCTATAGCCTGTCTTCCCGCAAATACTATGTCATAGTCTAATTTCTCTATTGCTGCTGCTAATGCTCTTGATGTTGCTAATGTATCAGCTCCTGCAAATGCTCTGTCTGATATTAATATAGCTTCATCTGCTCCCATAGCTAAAGATTCTCTTAAAGCAACCTCAGCCTGTGGAGGTCCCATGCTTATTACAGTTACCTTTGCACCATTTTCATCTTTTAATCTTAATGCTTCCTCTAAAGCATTTTTATCATCTGGGTTAATTATGGATGGAACACCTTCTCTTATAAGAGTTCCTGTAACTGGATCTATTTTTACTTCGTTAGTATCTGGAACTTGTTTTAAACAAACAACTATATTCATTTACGTGAACCCTCCTTATTATCTAAATATATTTCCTGAAATAACTAATTGTTGAACCTGTGAAGTTCCTTCATATATTTCAGTAATCTTAGCGTCTCTCATCATTCTTTCTACTGGATAATCTTTAGTATATCCATATCCACCGAATAACTGTACAGCTTTTGTTGTTACATCCATAGCAACGTTAGCTGCATGTAATTTTGCCATAGCTGCATCTACACTGTATGGCATCTTGTTTTGTTTCTTCCAAGCAGCTTTGTATACTAGAAGTCTTGCTGATTCTATAGCAACTTCCATATCAGCCATCATCCAAGCTAATCCTTGGAATTTGTAAAGCTGTTTTCCGAACTGCTTTCTTTCTTTCATATAGTTTTTAGCTTCTTCAAATGCACCTTCAGCTATTCCTAAAGCCTGTGATGCTATACCAATTCTTCCTCCATCAAGAGTCTTCATTGCTATTCCGAAGCCTTTTCCTTCTTTTCCTATTAAGTTTTCCTTTGGAACTTTAACATCTTCAAATATAAGTTCTGTTGTTGATGATGCTCTTATTCCTAATTTATCTTCAACTTTACCAATTGAAAATCCTTCCATTCCTTTTTCAAGTATGAATGCAGTTATTCCCTTAACACCTTTGCTTCTATCTGTCATAGCGAATACTACGAAAATATCTGCTGCTCCACCATTAGTGATGAATATTTTTGAACCATTTAATAGATAGTGGTCTCCCATATCTACAGCTATACTCTGCTGTCCTGCAGCATCTGTTCCTGCATTTGGCTCAGTTAATCCAAAAGCACCTATTTTTTCACCCTTTGCAAGTGGTACTAAGTACTTTTGTTTTTGTTCTTCTGTTCCGTGTTCATATATTAATGAAGCACATAATGAAGTGTGAGCTGAAAGAATAACTCCTGTTGATCCACAAACTTTTGATAATTCTTCTACTGCTAAGATGTAGGATAGTACATCTCCACCTGCTCCACCATATTCTTTAGGAAATGGTATTCCCATCATTCCTAACTTAGCCATTTTTTCAACATTTTCCATAGGAAATCTTTCAGTTTCGTCAATTTCTGCTGCTATTGGCTTTACTTCATTTTCAGCAAATTCTCTAACCATTTGTTTTACAAATTCTTGTTCTCTAGTTAATGCAAAATTCATTTACCTTTACCTCCTA
>NZ_JAGGKA010000046.1 GCF_017873215.1 Clostridium tetanomorphum | reverse complement strand
TGTTGCAAATAATGCTACTAATATAGTTTGTCCTATAAGTATTATAAGAAGTGGACCTGCAACAGCAGCAAGTTCCCATAATTTTAATCCAACTAAAGCCATGGAAAGGAATACATTTAAGCCTATATTTCCAAGTATATCAGTACATTTTTGATTAATGTGCCATTTACCAGTAGATTCACCTACATTTAGTATAATAGCAGCAATAATCATTGAGTTAACATATGATGGTAACGTTATCTTTAAGCTTTTAAAGAATCCTTCAAGTACAGCACCAACACCAATAGATATTAATACAATAGCTAAAGTCTTGAATATTTCTTCATAGTTTATAGCTTCATTCTTAGCTTCAGTAGTAGCTGCTGCCTGAGCTTCAACAGATACATTTGATTTTAAGCCTTTTTTTTCTATTATTCTTTTACCAACAGGTCCACCAATTATTGAACCCATAACAAGACCGAAAGTAGCTGCAGCCATTGCTGTAGTAGTAGCTCCTACAACACCATAGTCTTTTTCAAATAATGGACCAAAAGCACCACCAGTACCATGACCACCTGTCATTGTTATTGATCCAGCAAGTAATCCTAACATTGGGCTTTGTCCTAATGCTTTAGCTAATATAACGCCTAAAGCATCCTGGAAAATACATAATACAGAAGCGCATAACCAGAAAATAACAACTTGTAAGCCACCTTTTTTTACAAGTTCAATACTTGCTCCCATACCGATGGATGTAAAGAATACCATCATAAATGGTTTTTGTAATGTAGTATCAAGATTTAAAGTTAAAAGTCCGTTTTGTTTTACGATAAGGTTTACAATTGCAAAAATAAGTCCGCCAACAACTGGTGCAGGTATACAGAATTTTTCAAGTATTTGTATTTTTGTCTTTACCCAAGCACCAAAGTAGTAAACCACTACCGCCAAAGCTGTGGTCTGCATCATATCTAATTTGATCTCCATACCTATAAAACCGCCTTTCTAAAAATATATTTATAATAAAAATATTGGTTTAGTCAATTAATCCATTATACTAATGGATTAATTGACTAATCTGTCACAATAAAAATAATATCACAAGTTTTCTTTAAATTCAATATATTTTTTAAAAACTTGTCATAATATACACAATAATCTGTAATAAAAAGGGAAAAATATAGGAGAAATTAGAGAAAAATAATAAAAATATTAGAATAAAATAATTGACCTAAATCAATATATTAAGCATATTTAGAAAAAAATTTTAAAATTTTCACAGAATAATTTTTGGAACAAAAAAACTGTTGGAATTAATCCAACAGTTTTTTTATTTAATTTATCTAAAGAAGTTAGCGAAAGTAGTTATAATAATGGCATTGGAAAAGTCTATGAGGAAAGCACCTACTATAGGTAGTACAAAGAATGCTCTAGGTGCAGGGCCAAATCGTTCTACTACAGCTGTCATATTAGCAATTCCATTAGGGGTAGCTCCCATACCGAAACCACAATGACCAGCTGAAATAACAGCCGCATCAAAGTCTCTACCAATAAGATTAAATGTTATGAAATAAGCATATGCAGCCATTAGAAGTGTTTGTCCAATAAGAATTACAAGCATTGGGCCTGCAACTGCAGCAAGTTCCCAAAGTTTTAATCCTATTAAAGCCATGGAAAGAAACACATTAAGTCCTATTGAACCAAGTATGTCGGTACATTTTTGATTAATATGCCATTTGCCAGTGGATTCACCAATGTTTAATATAATGGCGGCTATAATCATTGAATTAACGTATGATGGCAATGTTACATGTATGCTCTTAAAGAATCCTTCAAGAACAGCACCAACCCCTATAGAAACTAATACTATTGTTAAAGTTCTAAAAATTTCTGAATAATTTACAACTTCATCTTTTACTTCATTTTTTATTTCAATAGATTTATTACTTGATACATTGGATTTTAATTCTTTACCTTCAATTAATCTTTTACCAATAGGTCCACCTATTAAAGAACCCATAACAAGACCGAATGTTGCAGAAGCCATTGCAGATGTGGTAGCACCTACAACTCCGTATTCTTTTTCGAATAAAGGACCGAAGGCACCACCAGTACCGTGCCCTCCAGTCATAGTTACAGATCCACAAAGTAAACCTAACATTGGACTTACATGAGTTACTTTAGCTAATAATATTCCAAGGGCATCTTGGAATATACATAATACAGAAGCTAATAACCAGAAAATAATAACTTGTAATCCGCCTTTTTTAATAAGTTCAATACTAGCTCCCATACCTATTGTTGTAAAGAACACCATCATAAATGGTTTTTGTAATGTAGTATCAAGAGTAAGATTTAATAGACCGCCTTGTTTTAAAAAAAGATTTAAAATTGCAAAAATAAGTCCTCCAACAACTGGCGCAGGTATACAAAATCTGTCAAGAACCTGTACCTTTGTTTTTACCCAAGCACCGAAGTAGTAAATTACAACGGCAAGGGCAGTAGTTTGCATCATGTCCAATTTAATTTCCATAATAAATCCGCCTTTCATAAAAAAATTGGTATTATCGGAAACGTTTTCCTAATACAAATTTATTATACATAATTGATTTTAAAAAATCAATGCGAAAATTACAAAAAATGAATGATTTATAAAAAAATATTCATTTTTGCATAATATTAAATTATTTTAAAATAATTCATAAATTATATTTATTTGTCTATTAAATATAATTTATGTAGAAAATATAATAAATATTGATCATTATCTACAAAAATATTAAATAAAAAAATCAATATTCGACTAATATATATAATATTCTTTAGAATAGAGACATATAGGTATATTTAAATGAATTTTAAGTTTAAATTATTTATATAAAATTAATATTGATAAGTTGTTTTTAAATAAATATTAAAATTAAGAATATAAAGAAGATTGGTGAATAGATAGGTGTTTATTCATGTAGTTAACATTGTTTTGAAAATTAAATTATTTTTCAAATATGAAGTATATCAATAGAGATGCTGCAAAAATTACAAAAAATAATGAAATGCTATATGAATTTAACATATAGCATTTCATAGATATATTAGTTTATTTAAAGAAGTTAGCAAAAGTGGTTATAACAATAGCATTAGTAAAGTCTATGAGGAAAGCACCTACTATAGGGAGTACAAAGAATGCTCTAGGTGCAGCTCCGAATCTTTCTGTAACAGCTGTCATATTAGCAATTCCGTTAGGAGTAGCTCCCATACCGAAACCACAGTGTCCAGCAGCTATAACAGCTGCATCAAAGTCTCTTCCAATAAGATTAAATGTAATGAAGTAAGCATACGCAGCCATTAAGATTGTTTGCCCAATGAGAATTACAAGCATTGGACCTGCAACTGCAGCAAGTTCCCATAATTTTAATCCAACTAGAGCCATGGAAAGGAATACATTTAAGCCTATATTTCCAAGTATATCAGTACATTTTTGATTAAT
>NZ_JAGGKA010000045.1 GCF_017873215.1 Clostridium tetanomorphum | reverse complement strand
AATTCTTAAAGAACCGCCGTGTACCAGACCGGTACGCACGGTGGTGTGAGAGGTCGGGAAAATTTAATTAATTTTCCCTCCTACTCGATTATTAAATTATTAAATTTAATTGTTTGTAATTTTAAAAGGATTTCATAAATTTTTGCAGAAGATATATCAAGTTACCTTATTTATTTTAAATTTATTAAACTATTATTTTCATTTGATTTTTTAGAAACATAGATATTTTTAATATTATATAAAAATAATTATTAAGGTGGAGGAATTTTCATGAAAGGTATACTGTATTATTTTAGTGGTACTGGAAATACCAAATGGATTGCAGATAAATTCAAAAATGCTTTTAATAAAAATGAAATTTATATTGATTTGGTTAATATAGAAAATGCAGAAGAGATAGAAATTAAAAATTATGATTTTCTAATAATAGGAACTTCTATATATGCTGGATTACAACCGAAGATAGTAGATTCTTTTATTGAAAAATTACCAAATGGAGATTTTATGAAAGTCATGGTATATTCTACTCAGGCAGCTAAAAGTGCATCTGCTGTAGCTATACTTAAGAAAAATTTAGAAAAGAAAGGATATAAAGTTTATTCACAATCTATGTTTCAAATGAGTAATAATTATTACTTTGCAGTGGGAAAGAAAACAGATAAATCTACTTTTAAAATTATTATAGATAAAGCTGAACAGGAAGTAAATGAAACTGTTAAAGATTTTATAGAAAATAGGGAAAGGAGAATTCATTTAAATTCTTTAAGAGTATCTATAGCTAAGTTTGTAGGAAAGAATTTCAATAAAATATTGCCTAAGATGTCTAAAAATTTAACATCAACAGAGGAATGCATAAAATGTGGGTTATGTTTAAGAAATTGCCCAAAGGGAAATATAACTTTTGAAAATGGGCATGCTGTTTTTCATAGTAAGTGTATTTTATGTATGAGATGTATACATATATGTCCAATAAATGTTATAAGATATAAGGGGGAAAAAATAGATCAAACTCAAAAAAATATGATAAAAAGTCTTATTTTAAAATAGATAAATATATGAGGTGAGGAGAATGGCTGTAGGAGGAGACAATTGCAAATATTGTCCTGAATTTTTAAATAAAGTTTGTGACGGAAAAGCAGATAATTGTATGTGTAGAAGGTGTCCTAGAAGTTTAGGAAAATGTTTAACAACAAGATACTGTACGGAAACAGAATCAGTATTAGATTAAATTATTAATTTATTTTAATTAGCATATTTCAAAATTGTATTTTGGAATATGCTGATTTTTTTTCAAATTTTTAAATTTGAAGAATTATTTTTTAAAATTCAGGAAAGAATAATTTTAAAGTTATTATTTAAGATTTATTTAGAGAAGTCAGTGGCAAATAACTAAAAAATTTAATGGTTGGTCAAATATATCTATGAAAGGAGTTGAAAACCGTTAAATATCACCTATAGAAATAATGGTGGATGCATATACTGTGTAAATCTACAGGAATTTAAGCTCTTGGAGTGTTGGATTAAATAGTATTAGTTGATTGTGAAACTGGACACTATGAAGAGGAAAGCAAATAAATTTATATAAGTTTGAAAAACGGTGGTATATAAAACGGTGGTATATATGCGCTTGGAAGAATTAAAAATGGTAGTTGCTGAGAATTGTGAAGGATATGAGCCTATAGCATCTGTGTTTGTCTCTGATATAGGAAGTAATATAACTGACAGTTGTGAGAACTGTGAAAATTTTGTTAAAGGAAAATGCATAAAAAATTTATTTGATCCTATTAAGGAAAGAATATATAGAAATTAAGGAGATGATATTTATGGGAAATGCCTATGAGATGATGGCAGTAGCAGAAAATTGTCCAGGATATATGCCAATATACGATGGGTTTCAATCTTCAACAGTAGTACCACAGAACAAAAGTTGTAGAAATTGTCTTAATTTCGAAAAGGGCATATGTACAATAAACTATTATGATAAGGTTGTTTCAAGCCTTGACCAAACGTAATAATTTTTTAAGACAGCTAATAAAGTGCTGTCTTTTTTTGTATTTATATAAAATTTAAAATAGAAATTAATGGTTTAAATATACAAGTATAAACAAATAATATGTGATATAATTTATTATAGCATAAATTATATTTTAATTAGTTTATGTCATATTAAGTAATTAATTAATATATAATATTTATTATAGATATTATTATCTTAAAAATAACAGAATAAATAAGGAGATAAAGTTTTAAATTTATTACAATGGGTTTAAGTGTACGAAAAATGAGATAAATCTATTTGTAATAGAGATAAGACTTATAATATTTGCTCAGGGTTAATTTTGCGGAAAATAAAAAGTTTAAAGGAATAAGATA
The DNA here is from genome assembly GCF_017873215.1 of Clostridium tetanomorphum. Classification (GTDB taxonomy): domain Bacteria; phylum Bacillota; class Clostridia; order Clostridiales; family Clostridiaceae; genus Clostridium_AO; species Clostridium_AO tetanomorphum. The sequence continues at coordinate 4,823 of NZ_JAGGKA010000045.1, read as the reverse complement.
ACTCTGATAAAAGTAAATTTTATACTCCTTAATAATTCTGTTTATATTAGATAATCCCATTCTTTTTAATTTATTAACATTATATACTAGATTAATAAATCTGGACGCATACGTATAGTGCTAATGTTAAAGTAATGGGAAAATAAGAAGGCAATTTGTATTTTAAAAAGTACAAATTGCCTTCAACTTATTTTTCAATATAAACTACTATAGTATAGTCGGAATCTTTGTTATTAAGAACACTTAATATAATTTCTTTGATAGATTTTTTAGTGTTTATAAGAGCTTTATTTATCATATCAGATTCACTAAGCTTTTCTTTCATTCGTTCTTTTACTTTTTGTGTCATAATTTGATTTTCAGCAGGAGAAAGTGTTATTTCTCCAAATCTTAGAATACCCTTTTCCGTTTCGTAGCTAGTTTTTTCTTCGTTTATGGTTATTGATTTGATTTCTGGTTTAGGAACATTTATATATATAGTTTTTATGTTAGGTTGCATAGTTATATTTTCAGCTTTAATTTTTGATAAATCTACAGTATAGATTCCTTTACCATTAAAATTTATATAAGTTATTTTTTTAAATACGGCGAAATTGCCCCAGCTATCATCAAGTACAACTTTATCGGATAGTTCTGCTTCCATAATAATTAATTCTTTCTTTTCATGTATTTTATTTATTATAGCTTCACTAGTAATAGATTTTCTAGACATTTTTTCTATACTTTTAGTCATTCCAGGTAGAGAATTTATTTTTGGATTGACTAAAAATTTATAGCATATAGAAAAGCCTAAGATTATGGAAATCAATATTATAAATAAAGTTCTTTTTTTAAAAAATTTAACCATTAATTTTATTAATCAAATCATAGAGATTTGATTATACCCCCATTCCTGTTAAGTTACCAATTGTTTAAAAAATCATATAATGCAGGATAAACATTAAGTTTAGACATAAGAGACATATATTCATCCATAGCTTTACTACTGTCATCACCAGTTTTTATAGCTCTAATCATTAAATTTTTAGGGGTTTCAAGAGGAGAAATATATTCTACTACTGAAACATCATATCCTTTAGCTTCTAACATTAATGACCTCATACCATCAGTTAGTATATCAGCCATTTTCGTTTTAAATATACCATGTTTAAGTATACTGTTAAATGGTTCATATGAATACTGATTTAATAATTCTCTATGACAACATGGTACGGCAATAATTACATCTGAATTCAATCTAATTCCTAAGGCTAAGGCCATATCTGTAGCGGTATCACAAGCGTGGAGTGAAATAATTACATGTATTTTTTTATTAGGAAGATAATTTTTAATATCTACAGCTTTAAATTCCATATTTCTATAGTTAAGGTTTTCTGCCATTTTTTTAGAAGATGATATTACACTTTCAGATATATCTAAGCCTATAAAGTTACATCTCCTTTTTTTTACTTCAGTAAGATAATAATTAAGTACGAAAGTAAGATAGGATTTTCCACAACCACAATCTAATATATTTATTGTTTCATTCATAGGTAATTTATCTAATATTCCTTCTAATAATTCTACATAATGATCTATTTGATTATATTTTCGTATTTTATCATTTTTAATTTTACCTTCTTCTGTCATTATGCCTATTTCTTTTAGTAATTTGTTTGCCTCACCAACTTTTATATAATAATCTCTATTAAGTAAAGTTGAAGTTTTAGCAGTGGAATTAATAATTTTGTTTTCAGCTTCTTCTTTAACATCTATATTTTTCATATTGACTTTTTTATTTGAACCCTGGATTAATATATATGTACCTCTTTCTTTATAAAGTATTTCAACTGAATCATAATTTTCTGCTTCTTTACATATTAGTTTTATTAAATCTTTCACATCTAATTTTTGAGTTAGTCCATTAAAATTAAAAGCCAAGTTGTTATTATCTAATACAGCAATACCTTTAAAGTTTTTAAGGCCAGTTGTATATTTAACAACAATCTCTATAAATATGTCTTTGTTTTCAATAAATCTATTTTCTAATCCCATTAGGAATAAGTTTAATTTAGATATATTCTGTTTATTCATTTTAAGCACCTTTTCTTTCTTAAATTATATATTTTAGTGAATTACACTAATATAATATTATTATAAATAAATTTAATATAAATATAAAGAAATATAATATCAATATGTTTTTCATTAACAATATAGCTTATGATATAATATTACGTGGTATATATAAATAGTTTTGGAGTGAGGTCATGAATAAAAAAAGCAATATTATAGCTATAATTTTAATATTTATAACCATGATGTTATCAGCAGCTTGTGAAAGTACAAGAGGTATTTTTGTTCCAACCTTTGAAAAAGAATTTGGAGTAAGTGATAATCAGATAGCATATATTTTTACAGCTAGTTCAATAGCATACATATTATTTACTTATATAGGAGGAATATTATGTGAAAAATTAGGGCAAAAAAAGGTTTTTATTATAGGTTTTATATCAATACTTATATCTTTTATAGTTCTATATTTTACATATAATTTTTCATTATTAATAATATCAATGTTTTTAATGAATATAGGTCTTTCATTAAATTCAATATCTATAAATACATTGGTTCCAATACTATTTATTAGTTTTCAAGCTTTACTTATGAATTTAACTCATTTCTGTTATGGGTTAGGAACAACTCTATCTCAAAGAATAACAGGAATACTTATATATAAAGGGATTGGTTGGAAAAGCATATATATATTTATAGCTTTAATATATTTGGTAGTTTTCATATTACTTATTTTTACGAAAGTACCAGAACCACATAAAGTAGAAAAAAAACAAGAATTTAAAAATTATATATTTAAAGATAAGTTATTTTATTATTATATGATGGCTTTAGGGTTTTATGTTTTTGCTGAGATAGGTACTCAAAATTGGTTTGTAAATTTTATGCATAAAACATATAGCTTTAATGAAAGAGAAGGCTCTTTTTATCTTGCTTTATTTTTTGCTATATTTTCAGTTGGAAGGTTAATAGGAGGATTTATAGTTGAAAAGATAGGGTATATAAAATCAGTATTTATGTCATTGATTATAGCATTTGCCTTATATATAACGGGGTTAGGTATTGGTATAAATGGAATGATTATTATATCTATATCAGGATTCTTTTTTTCTATAGCATTTCCTACAGTTGTATTAACAATTAGTAGAGTTTTTAAAAAGAATAGTGCATATATAACAGGTATAATAATAACTGTTTCATCTTCAATAAATATGATAATGAATCAGTTAATAGGAGAATTAAATTTAAGAATAGGTACATATAAAGCTTTTTATGTTATACCGATAAGTTTATTAATATCATTAATATTTGTATATCTTATATATAAGAATACAAAAGAAGTTTTATCCAACCGATACAATTAATAATAATGTTACTTTTTAAGTTGGACATAAACAATGCTACGACTCTGAATAAGTTATTCGATAAGAATTAATTGATCTTAATTTGACGATAGGAGAGATATTATGTTGGATCAAAAAGAAGTTAATATCCAATTAGCACAAGGTAGTGTAAACGAATATATTGTTAGGGATAATTTAGGTATTACCATAGGAAGAGTTTATATAATTGATCTATGTAAAGAAAATAAATATTGTTGTTTTAGGATAAGGTTTTATAAAAAAGGTGACGAAGGATATGAAAATTTAAAGATAACTTTGAACAAGCTTATAATAACTTTATTCAAAAATATGGATATTTTTAAAATAAATATATTAGCAGAAGAAGATGTGAATTTATCTTCTTTTACTGATTTAGGTTTTGAATTAGAAGGTATTATTTCAAATAGTATAATAAAAGATAATATTTATAGAGATGAGTTGTTGTTTGGAATAGATAAAGAAATATTTAGTAATAACATCATAAGAAAGATATCATTAAAAGGAAAAAATGTAGAGCTTAAAATATTGACACCAGAAAATGCAGAAGAAATACTACAATACTATATAAATAATAAACAACATTTAGAACCATTTGAACCAACAAGAGAGAATAATTTTTATACTTTATCTGTTCAAAAAAGAACTCTAATAGAAAACTATAAACAATTTTTAAATGGAATGTCAGTAAATTTTGGAATATATAAGAGTAATAAGTTTATTGGTAAAATACAATTATCTAATATAGTAATGGGGGTTTTTAGAAGCTGTTTTGTTGGATATTCTATTGATAAGGGGGAAGAAGGAAAGGGGTATATGAAAGAGGCATTATCTCTTAGTTTAGAATATGCTTTCAAAGAGTTAGATCTACATAGGGTAGAAGCATCTACTCTTGTTAATAATTTAAGGTCTCAAAATGTATTAAAGACTTGTGGGTTTCAAGAGATAGGATTAAATAAAAATTATCTATATATAAATGGGAAATGGAGAGATCACATTACTTTTTATAAAATTAGACAAAATTAGGGCATTATGTACAACTTAATCAAGCGTGTCCGTATAAGTATAATTAAGAAAATAAGAGAATGGTATAGTAATATGTAATTATTCTTATTAAATTGTAAATAGTAAATTTATTGTACATGATAATTATGATAGAATAACACATGTCGCTCAGGGATGCGATGACAAAATGCTGAAAGCTATAAAGCTTAAGGTAAAGAAGTCAACAAAAGATTTTAAAAAAATTTTAAAAAAATGTTGACAAGCTAAATTTTAAATGATATTATATAAAAGTCGCTTGAAGCGACATGGTCTTTGAAAATTAAACAGAGAATTAAGAAACCAGTCAATTCTTAACAGGAAACTGTTAAAAATAGCGATGAGCTA
>NZ_JAGGKA010000044.1 GCF_017873215.1 Clostridium tetanomorphum | reverse complement strand
CTTTGAGGTGCTTAAAGTTAGTAAGGAATATAAGAACGAAGGTCAATACAGAAGAATCCATATAGACCTAAAATAAAAAATAAAGTCCATTCCAAGAGGAACAAACTATCATACGCAATTTTAGTTTAACTCTTTTGGAAGGATATTTCAAGAGGTGATCTTATGGCGGTTCCAATATTTTTAGCTTATATAGATTATTGCAAGAGTAATAACCTTAAACCTAATATAAGGGAACTAAGGGTATGGAAGAAACTTTATAACAATAGATAAAATTTTATGAAGTTGTACATTATGGACAACTTGTATATCAATAGAAAAGAATTATGGAGGAATTAATATGTTAAAACTAAAATTAAATATGCTTTTTGGTGAAACAGTAGATAATAAAGAAATTTGGTATTGTAATGATGAAAATACAAATAAATTTTATAGAAAAACTTTAATTGCTGATGATAACAATATAATAGAGCATATAGATGAGGTTCCAGAGGAATTAGTTGAGAATTATATTTTTAATAATAAAGAAAGGTTAATAAAAACAATGAACTTATAAAATTAATATATGTGGTTACTATGTAAAGTTATGTAGTAACTACATTATTTTAAATAAAGGGTTCGTCATAATGACGAAGGGTAATAGTATTAAAACCAACTATCTTAAAGATAAAGAGGTGAAAGAATGTATTGTGTAATTCAAGAGATAGAGAATAAGAAGTGTAATGAGTTTGGAGAATTTAAGAATTTAGAAGTAGATTCTACAACATGGACTATAGGTGGAGAAACTAAAACAAAGTATTCATATAAATGGACAGGGGGAAGATTTGAAAGACCTATCAGAAAAGCTTATAAGATAAGTATACATGAAAGCTATAGAGAGAATGGAAAGGTTAAAAAGAAACAGTGGTCAATATGTACCATGGGATATTATGATTTATTAGAATCATGGCCAGGAGATTTTATTTTTCAAAGTAAGCTGAATGAAAAGCTTCAGGAGATGAATATAACAGAAGATGAATTATGGAATATGGTATATAAAAAACTAGATCCAATAATAAAAAAAGTTGAAAGTGAATTTCATAAAACAGAAGAATATAAAACTAATAAAAAACATACTGAAATAATTCAAAGATATATAATAGATAAAGCTGACTTTGAAAAAACTTATGGAGAAGATACTTACGATTATTGTTATGATGTATTTGGAACTTTAAGGAATGAGGAAATGCTTAAAAATATAAAAGCTCAATATGAAGCTAGAAAAGAATATGAACGTAGTTATTATGAAAATTTTAATAGTAACTACAGTAATTATGATTTTAGTAGTTACTTTAAAAATAATAGCAGTACCTACACAGAAGAAGAGAAGGAATATTTAAAAGCAATATATAAAGCTGCAGCTATGAAACTTCATCCAGATATTAAAAAAGATAATGGAGAGGGTATGAAATTTTTAAATAAGTTAAAGGAAGAATGGGGAATATAGAATATCACCTTTTTAGAAAGGAATACCCCGTGTAGTAGGTTCGACATAATGTCGAAGGGATATATAAACAAAAGCACTGCTTAAAAGTGATTTAAAATAGGTTAAAAAGCATATGCTTTTGGTCACTTTTTAATCTTTATCGATATGCATATGCAAATTACAAATGTAATATGCACTGCCTTTTGTACTTTTACAATAAAAAATAAACATAGTAGCTCCAAGAGCTATACCTTTGTCCAATTTATTTGTAACTATATAATTTAAAACATGTTTATCAATAAATTTAAGGGGATGCAAAGTTATTTGTTATGGGGGAAGTCAATGTAATTAAATGAGTAAAAATTAAAGTGGTGTACTTATTCAGTTTATTTAATTGGTAATGAATTAAAAGAAATTAACGAAGCCAATTCTGGACTCGTTTAAATGATAATGAGAAATTCCCTTTTTCAAAAGTATTACTTTATCCCGCTGCGGGAAATACCTATAAATAATTAATATCCAAGGAGTTAAAAACTGCGATACCATGGCTTAAATATATAGATAAAAAATAAGCTTAAAGTACTGATATTATTTGATTTAGAGTGTTTTTCATGATATAATAAATATAAAGATAAAAATAAATAATTAAGTACCCCATGATAACGAATCCTATTAAATAGGAATTGTATTATGGAAGCCTATGAAGATATGGCACGGGAAATTAACTTTCTTAAAAAAGAGAAGGTTGTTCTCGTGCCTTTTTATTTTTTATATCACTAGCCCTAAGTATGGCGTAAAACTGCTCAATGTATAATTTAAACCTTTAGCTTTATTGAGGGTAACAAATAAGCAAATAAAACATAGCCGACTAGGCGTAAAACAGGAGGTAATATTAATGGAAAATGTAGAAAATGAGAATGGATCAATGGAAGAGAATGCAACAGATATTCAAAATGATAATAAAGAAGATACTCAAAAATCTTTTACTCAAGAAGATGTAAATAAAATAATATCTAAAAGATTAGATAGAGAACGTTCCAAATGGGAAAAAGAATTTGAAGATAAACTTGAAGAAGCTCAAAAGGTTGCTAAAATGTCTACAGAAGAGAAATATCAGCATGAGCTTAATAAAAAAGAAAAAGAATTATCTATTAAGGAAAAGGAAATTAACGAAAAAGAACTTAAAATTACAGCCTATGAAATTCTCAAAGAAAGAGAGTTACCAAGTGAGCTTATGGGGCTTTTAAATTATTCAAATATAGATGAATTAAAAAAGAGTGTTGATATAGCAGAAAAGGCTCTTAAGTCAGCAATGGGAAAACCAATTAAATTTAGTGGGATAAAACCTGTAGATGTAGATACATCAACTAAAACTTCTAGTGATCCATTCCTACAAGGATTAAAAATAAAATAAAAAACGAGAGGAATGTGATTTAATATGGCAATTGATTATGCAGTGAAGTATTCAGGAGCAGTAGATGAAAAATTTAAAGTAATTAGTAAATCAAATCAATGTATTAATACTGATTTTGATTTTACTGGAAGTAAAGCAGTAAAGGTTTATTCAGTAAATACTGCTAAAATGAATGATTATAATAGGGAAACTGTAGAGGGTAGCAGATATGGAGTTATAGAAAATCTAAGTACTACAACACAGGAAATGATTTTATCCAAAGATAGATCATTTACTTTTGCAATAGATAGAATGGATATGGATGAAACTGCTATGGCTCTTGAAAGTGGAAAAGCATTAGAAAGACAATTAAGGGAAGTAGTAGTTCCTGAAATAGATACTTATAGATTTGCAAAGATGTGTGAAGAAGCTGGGACGAAAGCTACACCAGTAGCTATTACAAAGGATAATGTTTATGACAAAATAACAACTGGTACTGAAATTTTAGATGACAAAGAAATACCTCAAGAAGGAAGATTCTTAGTAGTAACCCCCAAAATATATAAAACTATGAAAAATTCAAAGGATATAACAATGGAAACTGAAATAGGTCAAGAAATGAGGATAAAAGGTATAGTTGCTATGTATGATGGTATGCCAGTTATAAAAGTACCATCTAACAGATTGCCTAAAGAGGCGGGATTTTTAATAGGACATCCATCTGCTACTTGTTCACCTGTTAAACTAGCAGAATATAAAATACATGATAATCCTCAAGGTATAAGTGGCTATTTAATAGAAGGTAGAGTTTATTATGATGCTTTTGTTTTAAATAATAAAAAAGATGCATTGTATTATCATCCAATATCCACAACAACACCTTAATTGAGTAAAGAGCTATAGGGCTAAATGCTTCTATGGCTCTTTATATAAAAGATATTAGCAGGAAGTGATTTTATTAGTATGAATCGTGAAGAAATCCAAAGAGAAATAATTGGTATGGAAAATGAAATAAAAGAATTAAAGAAGAGATATAAAAGATTTATGAAATTAAATAAAGGCAATATGAATAATGAAATGAAGATTAAAGCTAAAAGTGTAAAGAAGTATATTAAAGAAAGTGAAAAGGAATTAAGAAAAGCTAGAATACAATTTTATACGTATTTTTAGGTTCTAATATTAATAGAAAGGAGGTAACTATGGCAACAGTATCAACTAGTTTAAAGATGTTTGATATGATGACAAGACCGCTACAACAAGTTACTAATGCATTAAATTCAACTGAATTAAGTATGAATAGAGTGGCTAATAGAAATAGTAATATGATTAGTTCTTTAAATGCAACAAGGGGCATAGCACAAGGAACAACAGTAGGATTTAATCAGTTAACCAATGCACAAAATAAAGCAACTAATGGGCAAAACAATTTAAATAATGCATTTAATAAAGGTACAAATATAGTAGAGAGATTACTAAGTAAGGTTATGGGATTAGGTAAAGCTTACTTAACATATCAAGCAATAAAAAAGGGAATAGAATTAACTATAGGAGGAGCCGCTAAATTAGAACAACAATTAATTACCATTTCAGGTATGTTAGGCAATAAGGATGTAGGAAAAGCTTTCTTTGGAGAATTAAATAGATATGCAAATATAAGTGTATATGGATTAAAAGAATTTAATACTATAACAAGAAGTTTTATTCAATTTACTAAGAATACGGATAAACTTATGTCTTTAAATAAAACTGCTGAAAAATTAGCTTTTTTAGATCCAACGCAAGGTTTGGAGGGTGCAGGATTTGCACTTAAAGAAGCATTAAGTGGAGATTTTATGTCAGTTAGGCAGAGATTTGGATTTGGTAAAGCAGACGCAGAAATATTAAAAGCTTCTACCAGTATGGATGATTTTATAAACAAATTTAATAAGTTGTTAGCTAGTAAAGGTGCTACGGATAAGGCTATGGAAGCATTTAATCAATCGGCAGTTGCTCAAATGAATAACTTAAAATCTAATATAGAAACTGCATTTTCACAAGCAGGAGAGAATGCATTAAATGCTGTAAAACCAATATTAAGTAGAATAAATCAAGGATTTAGAAATGGTAGTTTCCAACCATTCTTTGATGGAATAAACGCAGGTATTACAATAATAGCTAATGTAGCTACTTGGGCATTTTATTTAATTCAATCTGGAGCAGATATAGCAAAATGGGGTTTTGAATCTTTAATAAGTATTGTTGAAAACTTAGGAATGACATTATGGACACTATCACCCATTATATTTGGCATTGCCGCCGCCTGGGGAACTTATAATACTGTAATATTAACAACAAATGCTTTAACAACAATAGCTCATGGATTAATGGCAGTATGGACTTTCTTAACTAATGGATTGACTTTTGCAAAATTACGGTTAGCAGGTGCCATATCATTAGGAGCTTTAAAGCAAAGTTTACTTAATAAAGTAATGTTAATGAATCCTATAGGCATAGTAATTGGATTGATAATAGGTTTAATAAGTGCCATGCTAGCTTTTGGAGCTGTTACAAATGGAATTAGAAAAACCTTTGCAGATGCATTTGGGTATATAGTAGATGTAGCTCAATGTGCTGTTAATGCAGTAATAAATATTTTAAACGGAGCTATAAAAGGCATAAATAAAGTATCAGGTTTCTTTGGGGGCTTATTAGGAATTGAAACAAAACAAATACAGGAAATAGAATATAGGGCTGATTTTAGTAAATTCAAAGCATCAGGACAGGATTTTATTAAAAATGCTACTTTGGATGATGTAAAAGCTAAGTTTGGTTTAGATAAAATAGGACAAGGTATAAATCAACCTGTACCTAATATTATGGATGAGTGGAATAAAGCACAAGGACCAGGAACCTTAGGAATGGCTGATCCTAGCAAGAATTTAAAGAAGGGTAACAAACATCTTAAAAATATAGATGATAAAATTGATGTTAGTAATGAACATCTACAAATGATGAGAGATTTAGCAGAGCAAGAAAGCATACAAAACTTTGTAACTTTACAACCTAATGTAAGTTTTGGAGATGTACAAGTAAAAGAAGAAGCTGACATAGATAAAATAATTGATAAGATAGAAAATTATATGGAAAATGAATTAGTTAATAGTGCAGAAGGGGTATATGCTTAATGTATAGGAGCTAAGGAGCAGTAAGCTCCAAGGCTCTTATTTATTAAATGCTAACATTTGCTAACATGTTGAGAAATGTCAAGGTGTTAAGGTTTGTTAAGGTTGCACCCTTTTGGATTATTTCCAAAACAAACGAATAAGTATAATAAATGCAACGCTACTTCAAAAAACTTCAATTCAAAGTGAAGGAGCGTTGCAAAATATCCTTGTAAATCCTTGTATAAGTAATTACATTTTAAAAGAAGTATGCGGACATTTCGTAGTCCCTAAAAAGGGATAAGAAAGTATTCGGCACTTTCGGCAGCCCTAAAAAAGAACGAATCCGAGTTTTCCGAGTCCCTAAAAAGAGATTCACCAAGTTTGGAGAGTCCTATTAATCCAAGAATAGTTGATTATTGGGGAAAGGAATAGGTATCGGTTTTGGTGATACCTATATGCCTAATGTATTGAAACGTTACAGTAGATAAGCAACTGAATGATATTCAGATACCTGGAATAAAATATTTAATGAGGTCCAACAGTATGATGGTTCTTATATACGGTGATTATATTTCTCCGTTTGTGGGGAATGAACATATATTTGTCACAGATGATAAAACTATCAAATGTGAGGACAACAATTAAGGAGGTAACTATGGCTATAGATTTAAAACAGTACTTTAAGGACTTAGATAGAATAGATGAGTTAAAGGAAAAGAGAGAAAAAGGCAATATAACAGAACGTGTAGATGCAATGTTAAAAATAATGGATCTAGAACATAAGTATATAGATTTTAAATTTGCTTTTAAATATTTAAGTGAAGAAGATAAGAAGTATATATTTCTTAAATTTAAAAAGAAATTAAGTGCTAAAGAATTAGCTAATATATTTCATGTAGCCAGGAGTACCTTATATAGAAGAGAGAAAAGAATGATAAAACAAATAGAAGAAATAATAAATCTTTAAATGAGGTGCTTTAGTATGACTAATGAGGAACTAGTACATTTATATCAGAATGGAGATGGACAAGCATTATCTAAACTTATAGAACAAAATACAGGTATAGTTTATAAATTAGTTAATAAATTTTATATAGAAGGTACTAATTCTATAGATAAAGAGGATTTGGAGCAGGAAGGATTCATAGGGTTAATAATAGCCGCTAATAAATATGATTTTAATAATCCCAAGAAAGCTAACTTTATAACTTATGCTATACATTGGATATATTCTAAAATAAGCAGATTTATAAATCAAAAGAATACTAATGAAGAAACAAGCCTTAATATTCCTATAGGTGAAGATGAAGAAAATGAATTACTAGATACAATTAAAGATATAGATTATTCCTATGAAAATGTAGAAGAAAAAATATATATACAGCAGTTAAGACAAGAACTTGAAGAATTAATGTTGCAACATAATACTTTACGGCAAAGGGAGATATTAAAACTACATTATGGATGGAATAATTCTAAGCCTATGAATTTACGTGAAATAGGAGAGGTACTTAATATGCCCTACAGACATGTGAGGTGTGAAAAATTTAAAGCCTTAAGAAAAATAAGATGGACACCTTGGGGAAGAAATAAAGCTAAGGAGATATATGTAAAAAAGGTATATGATGCTAAATATGATATAAATGCTAATTTAGAATTCATGGATTGGAAAGATAAATATATATGTTAAATGACTATCGGAGGTATTTCCGATAGTTTTTTTATTATAATGGATACAAACTTACACTCGTGTAGTTGAAGCATGGAAAATAAAATTAAAAGTTTAACTGCCGAAAATTCGGAGGTTAAAATATCTTTTAGAGCCATATAGGAATGATTTTAATATAAGAGGTGTTATACCATTGCTATCTTGTAAAAAACTTAATACAAGCTAAATAGCTAAGGTAATAATATAAGATATATATATCAATGTTTTAGTTAAGTTAATTTGTCGTTAATTTGTCGTTAAAAAGTAAATAAAAACATGTAAAAGGAATTAAATTAAAATAAATATAAACTGTATAACTATTGATATATAAGGGATAGTGTAAAAGCAATAAATTATAAATTATTTATGAAACTAACTACGAACCAGTTGGTCGGGGGTTCGAATCCTCTCCGACGCACCATGAAAAGTTCTTGATTTTCAAGGACTTTTTTTATTGTCTATAAATAAAACCACCTGCTATGCAGGTGTGTTCAGAAAAGCTTAAGCGTTGAAAAAAAACACCTCACTTTGATAGAATAGATAT
>NZ_JAGGKA010000043.1 GCF_017873215.1 Clostridium tetanomorphum | reverse complement strand
TTGCTGTGGTGCTCATTTAGATCACTAAACTCCGCTCCTCGCAAATCACATTCCTTGTACTGCTCGTTTCTAGCAATTTTTTAGCTCATCGCTATCTTTAACAGTTTCCTGTTAAGAATTGACTGGTTTCTTAATTCTCTGTTTAATTTTCAAAGACCATTGTTGCTGTCATCTGACAGCTTATTTATAATATCATTTGTTCATCACTTTGTCAAGAAAATTTTTATTTAATAACTTTTCTTAACTCCTCAGTGCTTATTAGTGCTTACTTCCAAACGACGTATTTCATTTTATCATAACAAACTAAATCATAATAATATATATACATTAATTTATGATATTAACTTGTTTTTTCTTTAAATTTCTTTATATTTCTTAAATTATTATATATTGATACACTAGATACAGTTGAAAGCATTGGTTAAAGTGCAGTTAGTCTTTAAGGAAACTAACCCTTAAAGTTTAACTGCACTTTAATATTTTTTATATACTTTTTATAATTACTTTATCTTTATCCATTCCTATTTCCAATGATGAACCTTCTTTAACTTTCTTTTCAAAATATTGCTCAGCAATTTCATCCTCTATATATCTTTGAATGGCTCTTCTCAAAGGTCTTGCTCCAAATTTGTCATCATATCCAGCTTTTAATATAAAATCTTTTACTTCTTGTAATACTTTTATATTTATATTTTTATCCCATAATTCTTCCTTCAATTCATTCAACATTAAATCTATGATTTTATAGATTTCTTCTTTCTTTAATGGCTTAAATACTATTATTTCATCTACTCTATTCAAAAATTCAGGTTTAAATATTTCCTTTAAAGAATCTTTTACATAACCTTCTAATACACTATAACTTTCACTTCCAAAACCTATTTTATTGCCTTTAAAATTCGTTCCTGCATTGGATGTCATTATTACTATAGTATTATCAAAATATACAGTTCTTCCTTGATTATCTGTTAATTTTCCATCTTCTAATATTTGCAAAAGCATATTAAATACATCTGAATGTGCCTTTTCTATCTCATCCAATAATATTACTGAATAAGGTTTTCTTCTTACTTTTTCTGTTAACTGTCCTCCTTCATCATATCCAATATATCCTGGAGGTGCGCCTATAAGTTTAGATACTGTATGTTTTTCCATATACTCTGACATATCTACTCTTATAAGTCCTTCCTCACTTCCAAAAAGTTCACATGATAGTGCCTTTACAAGTTCAGTTTTTCCTATTCCAGTAGATCCTACAAATATAAAAGATGATGGTTTTCTTTTCTTCTTAAAGCCTAATCTATTACGTCGAATTGCTCTTGCCAGAGATCTAACAGCCTCTTCCTGTCCTATTACTCTTCTATGAAGTCTTTCCTCTAAATTTAATAGCCTTTCAGCTTCATTTTCCTTTACTTTCCTAACAGGTATCTTGGTCCATGCTTCTATAACAAATGCTATATCATCTATAGTAAGTTCTACACTTCTGCTATCCTTTTCAATTTTCTTTATTTTTTCCTCTAATCTACATTCTTCAACTTTGGATTCCGCTGCCTTTTCATAGTTTCCACTAGTTGAATATTCCTTAATATTTTCTTGCAACTTTTCAAGTTCTTCTTTTAAAGCCTTTATCTCTACTAATCCCTTGTTTTTTAGATTTGCTCTAGAACTTGCTTCATCAATTACATCTATAGCTTTATCAGGTAAGTATCTATCATTTATATATCTTTTAGATAACTTTACAGCTTCCTCTATTACATCATCTGATATTGTTACTTTATGATAATCCTCATAATATTTTCTTATCCCTTTCAATATATCAATAGTTTCTTCTATACTAGTTTCTTCTACTAACACAGGTTGAAATCTTCTTTCCAATGCTGAATCTTTTTCTATATATTTTCTATATTCCTCTAAGGTTGTAGCTCCAATTACTTGTATTTCTCCTCTAGCTAAAGCTGGTTTTAATATATTAGCCGCATTTAAAGCGCCTCCTTGTGCTTCTCCCGCTCCTATAATATTATGAACCTCATCAATAACAAGTATTATATTTTCATTTTCTTTAGCCTCATCAATAATTGATTTCATTCGTGCTTCAAATTGCCCTCTAAATTGAGTTCCTGCTACAACAGAAGTTAAATCGAGAAGGTATACTTCAACATCAAATAGCTTTTCAGGTACTTGTTTTTCAATAATTCTTACTGCCAATCCTTCTGCTATCGCAGTTTTTCCAACTCCAGGTTCCCCTATTAATATAGGATTATTTTTATTTCTTCTATTTAATATTTGAATAACTCTATCTATTTCTCTATTTCTTCCTATAACTCTATCAACTTTATTATTTTTAGCTTTTTCTGTTAAATTTATTCCATACTTATTTAAATTATTTCTCTTCTTTTTAAATATTCTATTTTTACTTTTGCTGTCTTCTCCATTACTCTTATCTTTTTCCACTTCTTCTTTGGGATAAATTTCATTATTTGAATTCTCTATATCATTTTCTGATGAAAAATTATTCAAGCTATTAAATATATTCAAAAACATATCATTATTTGTAGACTTACTTAGATCAATATTTTCTAATATACTATTCATTTGATCTTTATATATTTCCATTTCTTCTGAGTTTATACCATTTGCTTCCATTATTTCATTTAATGGCAGATTTAATCCCATTTTTTTTGCACATTCTATACAGGAACCTATAATTTGAGGTTTACCATTTTCTATTTTCGCTGTAAAAATTGTAGCTATATTTTTATGACATATATCACAAAGTTTCATAACCTCATCTCCATCTTTTAATATTAAATAAAGTATAGATTATAGTATATAATAAATTTCAATATAATTTTATTAAATATATATGAATTTATTGTATAATTATTATATTACTATAATCGTTAAACTATTTATAAACAATAAAAATCATAATTTAAATATTTACTTTAAAATAAGTTACTTATAATTTATAATATACTAATTATCTTTTAAGGAGTGTTAAAATGTTATTTAGTATGCCATCTTTATGGTCAATATTTTTTTTAATATATGTATTAGTAATTGTATTAGTAATTGTACTAGAAAGAAAGCGACCTGAAAAGACTATTTCATGGCTTCTTGTTATTGCTTTATTGCCCCCAATAGGTATATTTCTATATATATTTTTAGGGCGAAACTGGAAAGTGCATAAACTTAATAAAGACTTTTCTCCTAAAATAAAGGAACTTATATTTAAAGTAATAAATAAAATAGAAGATCCAGAATATATACCTCTAATAGCTTTATTAGCACAAAACAGTGAATCTCCATTATTTGTATATAATGATATTACTATATTCAACAATGGCCAAAAAAAATTCGATGCTCTTAAAAAAGAGTTATTAAAAGCTAAAAATCATATTCATCTAGAATATTATATCGTTAAAAACGACAAAATAGGTAATGAAATTAAAGATTTACTTATAAAAAAATCTCTAGAGGGCATTAAAGTAAGATTCATAATAGATAGAGTTGGTTCCATAAAGCTTGGTAAAAAATATATTCAAGATATGATAGACGCCGGTGTAGATGTTGTTCAATATTCCTATTTTTTAGCTCCTATTTTAAGAATGATAAATACCCAAATTAATTATAGAAATCATAGAAAAATTGTTATCATAGATGGTAAAGTTGGCTTTATGGGAGGAATAAATATAGGTGATGAATATTTAGGTAAGGGTAAATTAGGATATTGGCGAGATACTCATTTAATGATTAAAGGTGATTTTGTATTAGCTCTTCAAGGTGTATTTATAGATGATTTTTGTACTATAAAGAGAGCTAACAAGGATACTTCACTTTTTGATGATGATTTTTATACATACTTTCCCGAAATCAAACATTATGGAAATAAAATTATGCAATTAGCAAAAAGCGGTCCTGATTCACCATACCCTGCTATAATGCAAAGTATACTAAAAATGATATCTATGGCAGAAAATCATATATATATAACTACTCCTTATTTTGTTCCCACTGAGAGTATTATGGATGCTCTTAAAATAGCTGCTTTAGGAGGTATTGATGTCCGCATTTTATTTCCCGGGAGATATGACCACTTTACTGTTTACTACGCTTCTAGAACCTATTTAGCAGAGCTCATAAAATGCGGTGTAAAAGTATATTTTTATAATAATAAATCCTTTATTCATTCTAAGGTAATGACTGTTGATGGGAAAATCTCTACTGTAGGAACTGCAAATATGGATATTAGGAGCTTCGAACTAAATTATGAAATCAACTCAATTATATATGATGATGAAGTCACAAAAAATCTCGAGGATTTATTCTTTGAAGATTTAAACTATAGTACCATATTTACAGAAAAAGATTATGACAATGTTTCTCCATTCACTAAAGCACTTGAAGCAATTGCTCGAGTATTTTCTGCACTTTTATAATAAAAATATAAAGGAGGTTTAGAAAACTTAAGTTTTCTATAATACTATGAATGAATTAGAAATAATAAAAAATAAAATAAAAGATATATGTGACAACTATGAAGGTGATAAAATAGGCGGATGGATAACCGGTGATGGTCCGGTTCCTTGTGATCTATTATTCATTGGGGAAGCTCCAGGAAAAACAGAAGTAGAAGAGGGTAAACCTTTTGTAGGAATGGCAGGTAAAAATTTTCAACATTATTTAAGCCTAATAAAATTGGATAGAAAAGATGTTAGAATAACCAACACTTGCTATTTCAGGCCAATAAAAGTTAAACAAAATCAAAATGGAAGGACTAGTATAAGTAATAGACCACCAAAAACTTCTGAAATAGCTCTTTTTAAAGATATCTTAGAAGAAGAAATAAATTTAGTAAATCCAAAGTTAATAATAACTCTAGGAAATGTACCTCTAAAAAACATTACAAATTTTAAATCCATTGGAGAGTGTCATGGAACTCTTACTTATAACGAAAGTTTCAAAAAAAATATATTCCCTATGTATCACCCTTCTGCTTTAACTTATAATAGAAATGATGAATTTAAAAAAATGTATGAAGCTGATTGGTATAAATTAAAGCAAGCCTTAGATGAAATTTAGTCTAAGGCTTATCTTCTAATTTATTAACAGTGATTCCAATAATTTTATACTATTTTCTATATCATTTATATTTACTATTTCAGACGCACAATGTTTATATTT
Organism: Clostridium tetanomorphum; assembly: GCF_017873215.1. Classification (GTDB taxonomy): domain Bacteria; phylum Bacillota; class Clostridia; order Clostridiales; family Clostridiaceae; genus Clostridium_AO; species Clostridium_AO tetanomorphum. The sequence continues at coordinate 3,788 of NZ_JAGGKA010000043.1, read as the reverse complement.
ACACGGTATAGATAGCTCTCCTGTTTTTATTCCCATTCTTTCCTTATGTATAGTTCCTCCCTCGCTTCTTGAATTAGAAACTGAGTATTGGATTTTCACTTTTGATAAATCTGCTGACTCTTCTAGCATTTTTTTTACTTCATGGTGAATTATTAATGTTTTATCCATAACTTTTATAGCTGGTCCATCTCCAAGTTTTATATTGCTTTTTCTGCATAAATTATTTGCTTCCTCTAAATCAACTACAATGCAATAATCCGGATTTATAGAATAAGCCGCTGCTCTAGCACCTCTTGCTCCTAATTCTTCTTGAGTAGAAAATAAAAAGTACACTTCTTTATTTAAATTTTTTACTCTTTTTAATAAAGTTATTAATATATAACATCCAACTCTATTATCTAAATTAGGAGCTATTAGGTTTTTATTTCCCATTTCCATTAATTCTCCAAAAAAGCAGGCCTGATCTCCTTCTTCAACTACTTTTAGAACTTCTTCTCTTTTTTTTAGTCCTATATCTATATACAACTCTTTATCCTTTAATATTAATTTTCCTATAGTTCCATTTTTGAACTTTATAATACTATGTGATACATCTTCATAGTTGAAATCTCCCGTTTTTTCTACCCTTATCAAACCATTTTCTTCTATAAAAGAAACTAGAAGACCTATACTATCCATATGTGAACAAAGCATTATTTTTTCTTTTCCTTCCCCTACCTTTACAATTAAATTTCCTAACACATCTTCCTTTATTATACACTGAACATCTCTTAGCTCTTTTCTTATAATTTCTTTTATACTATCTTCACTTCCGCTTACTCCAAATGTATTTACTAAAATATTTAATAATTTATCCATTATAAATTCCTCCACTATACTATTGTTTTAAGATACTCTTTAACTAACTTACATGTATTTTCATAGTCATCTAAACTTGCTACTGATACAGCTGAATGTATATATCTGCAAGGCACGGATATAGTTACAACTTTCGCACCTTCTCCAGACATATGAATAGCTCCTCCATCGTTTCCTCCAACAACACTTCTTCTTAATTGATATGGTATATTCTTATCTCTAGCTAATGCAATTATCTCTTTAGAAATTTTATTATTAAATAAACTAGATTTATCCATTATAGAAATAGCAGGTCCTTTATTTATTTCTGTTGCCCTTTTATGTTGTGGTATATTAGGCATATCTGCACATATTGTTCCTTCTAATACAATAGCTATATCTGGTTTTATATTAAAAGATGATATATATGCTCCTCTTTCTCCTACTTCCTCCTGTACATTAAATACTCCATAAATATCACAGTCATATTTCTCTTTCAAAACTTCTATTAAAACTGCACATCCTATCCTATCATCAAAAGCCTTTCCTTTTATCATGTTTTTACCGAATTGCGAAAATTTAGTATTAAATACTGCATAATCACCTAAATTAACTAATCTTTTGGTCTCTTCTTTTGATTTAGAACCAATATCTATACAATAATCACAATAATTCATAGCCTTTTCTTTTTCTTCTTTACTTTGAAGATGTATTGGCTTTATTCCTATAACTCCAGGTATTTTTTCTTTTCCTATTAAAACTACTTTAGCTGGTGGAATTTTATTATTTATTCCTCCTAATGAATTAAATCTTAAAGTCCCATCTTCGTTATATCCTGTTATTATAAATCCCACTTCATCCATGTGAACATCTATTATAACTTTAGATCCTTTCCCTCTTTTATGCGCTATAATATTTCCCATTTTATCTATTATTACTTCATCTACATAATCTTTAATTTCTGCTTTTACTATATCTCTTACTTCTCCTTCATATCCTGATACTCCAGATGCATTACTTAATATTCTTAAAAACATAATATATCCTCCAATTCAATATCATTTAGCTTTTCTATAAACTTAGCTAACAATCTTCCAGTATTTTTTATATCTTCTATGTTTACCATCTCTACTGAAGTATGCATATATTTAATTGGTATAGATATAAGTAATGTAGGTATACCATCTCGTGATATTTGTATGTCCCAAGCATCTGTACCCGTATTTCCAGGTTCTACTTCTACTCCATAAGGGATATTATACTCATTTGCTATTTCCATAATTTTTTCCCTTAATTTAGCATGTATGTTAGGTCCAATACATATAATAGGTCCACCTGCAAGTACATTTTCTCTATTAGTATCTCCTAATTTTCCTGAATCAAAAGTTACATCTATAGCAATACCTATATCTGGATTTATGTTATAACTAGCTACTTTAGCTCCTCTATGTCCAACCTCCTCCTGACAAGAACAAACAAAATAAATATCCATATTATTTTTTATATTTTTAATTTCTTTTGCACATTCATATAAAGCTGCTATACCAGCTCTATCATCAATAGCCTTACATACAACATTATTGTTTAATAATTCATAAAAGCTTCTCTTTAAAGTAGCATAGTCACCTACATTTACTATTTCCTTTAATTCTTCAATACTATATCCAGTATCTATCAAAAGATCATCTATAGAAATAGATTTTTCACTTTCATTAATTTCTATCAAATGTGGAGGCTTTATTCCTATAACTCCATTTATAGGCTTTCTGCCATGAATTAATACTTCCTGAGATACTAACGCTTTAGCATCTATTCCTTGACTCTTGAATTTTAAAAATCCATTTTCATGAAACTCTGTAATCATTAAAAAAACCTCATCTGCATGAGCCATAATCATTAATTTTCCCTTATTATTTCCTTTATTATTTGCTTTCTTATGTATATAAATATTATTTAAATTGTCCTTAGAAACTTCTCCAAAACATTGAAAATTGCTTTTAATAATATTATAAATCCATTCTTCTCTACCACTAGGTGAATGGACTTGACAAAGGTTTTTTAAAATTTCTTTACACTCCATATAATTACTTCCCTTCAAAAATTAATTACTCATATATTATAGTATAGTAAATAGTATAAAAATAAAACCTTCAATATATTTATATTGAAGGTTTTATTTTCTATTTCATTAAATCATCTTCCTTATTGGGTTCTTGAAAATTACAAGAGCTTCCTTCGCAATTCTCAACTATTTCATCTTCTAAATTTCCACATCCACATTGAGTACAAGACTCTTCTTTTAAATCTTCATCTGTACTTTCTTCTTTTTTGCTTTTTATTGCTTTTATCTTTTCTTCGATACTTTCTATTCTTTCATTTGCATCAACTATACTTCTGCAACTTTCTTCTAATTCTACATCTATTATCTCACCATTTTTATATTTATCATAAACTATTTCACCAATTTTTTGATATAACTTATCAATATTTTCTTTTTCTGTTGAAATATTTAAATTTAGCTTAGATATTTCAACAAATTCACCAGATTTTTTTGCTACGGTAGCAGCACCATCTCCTACTGTTTTTGCAATCTTAGAAATTCCCATAGTTATACTATCTTTTATCGCCATAATAATCCCCTCCTTAAATATCATCATGAACATTTTCCCATTTGTTCATAAAATAATCATATAATAATAGAGTTGCTATGTCAATATATGTATAATGATATATTAGTTATAAAAATAATAAGACCCTACCATAATTGATAGGGTCTTGGTGGCTCACCGGGGAATCGAACCCCGGACACCATGATTAAAAGTCATGTGCTCTACCGACTGAGCTAGTGAACCATACTAACCTGGCAACGACTTACTCTCCCACAGGGCCTCCCCTGCAGTACCATCAGCGCTTTGAAGCTTAACCATCGTGTTCGGTATGGGAACGGGTGT
>NZ_JAGGKA010000042.1 GCF_017873215.1 Clostridium tetanomorphum | reverse complement strand
GCGAGATTTTCATACGTGCCTTAAGGCACAATGCTGGTAAAGTGCCCTTATAGGGCTTAAGAAAAACCACCAGCTTAGCTGGTGGATATTTATTTATTCTTAAAAAAATATTATAGGAATAATTATTATTAAATAATAATAAATAAGCTCTAAATCTTCAAAAAATTATAAGATTAATCATAAATAAACTAAATTAGTAATTATATAAAGCTATATCTTTAATATCCAAATTTATTCTTCGATATATAAAATATATTCAATAAATGAGAGGTAATTATTATGTATTCAATTAAAATTAATAAAACAATGTCCTATTCAATAAATTCGGCTATTAATAAATATAAAACTAAAGATAATCATAAGAATATAGGGAAAAACTCCAATAATGAAGTTTATAAGGAAATAAATGATTCAGTTATATCAAAGGATGCTGTAATAGGGCACGAGTTTTTGAGTCGTATTGAAGCTTCATTTGGGGATGTTGACAAAGTTCATTTTATAGAAAAATATGCTTTAGAATACGAAAAAATTAAAGATGAAATTGTTTCTGGTAAGTATGGAAATGATACGAAAAAATATATGAGATTATTAGATAATGCATTTAAAGATTCATTGGAGAATGCTGTTAATATTCTAGGAAAAACACTAGAAAAAACAAATATGAAAGATAATAAAATAAAATTTTCAGGGGGAGATTTAATTAAGTATCAAAAGCAGTATGAAACAGCTACAGGAATTGCTTGGATACTTAGAGCAGAAAATAAAAGAATTGCACAGGAAATAGAGATATATAGGAAGAAAAAAGACCACAGAAAGGTAACTTCCTTAATTCAATTAAGAAATACTTATAGACGTATAATAAACAATGTTTCTGATATAGCAACTAAGATAAGAAGTGATATTGATGATAATTATAGTGAAGATAATATTAAAGAATAAGTTAAAAAATTTTGAGACAACTTTATTACAGAATTATTTAAGAACTAGATAAATTATGAGATATAAGGTTATAATTTCATTGGAGAAATTACATTTTATATTTTGTGGAGGAAAATTTGGAATGATAAAACAAAATTTAGAAATAGAAAATATACCTGCAATTTTGTGGGGCGACAAATCAGATAAGGTATTCATAGCGGTTCATGGTAACATGTCAAATAAGGCAGATAACTCAATTGTTGTATTTGCAGAAGAGGCAATAGCAGTAGGCTATCAAGTGCTTAGTTTCGATTTGCCTAAACATGGTGATCGTAAGGAGGAAGACTATGATTGTAAAGTGCAAAATTGTGTTGAAGATCTTAATATTATTATGAGATATGCACAATCATTATCAAATAATATAAGTGTGTTTGCTTGTAGTATAGGAGCATATTTTAGCCTATTAGCATATAATCATGAGCCATTGAAACAGTGTTTATTTCTTTCTCCTGTGGTAAATATGGAGCGCATTATAAATAATATGATGACATGGTTTAACATAAGTGAGAATAGACTAAAAACAGAAAAAGAAATTCCTATACCTACTGGACAAACACTTTATTGGGATTACTACTGTTATGTGAAAGAACATCCTATTGCTACTTGGAATAATCTAACTTCAATTTTATATGGTTCAGAAGATAATTTATGTGAGTTTGACGTGGTATCTGAATTTACGAAACGTTTCAATTGTGATTTACAAATAATGAAAAATGGAGAACATTATTTCCATACCAAAGAACAACTAGAATTTTTCAGAAGGTGGCTTAAAAAATATATTTACGTTAAATAATAATATGAAATATATGGTATATATAGTTAAAATATCGAAGACTTTGCTAGAAACGTCTTCGATATTCTTAAATTAAGAAAACATATTCATCACATTTTTAATTTCTTCTAAAGAAGGAAGTGCTGGTATTGCACCTTTTTTTGTTGTAGTTAAAGCACCTGCGGCATTTGCAAATCTTATTATATCTTCTAACTCTTCTTTTGATATCTTTTGAATATGGCACAAACTTTTTTTTCGTAATCTATAATGTACAGCTCCTAAAAATGCATCTCCCGATCCATTAGTATCTATGGTGTTAACAGTATAACTAGGAATTATATTGCATGAATCACCTTTTCTATAGAATGCACCTTTTTCACCTAAAGATACTAATATTAAAGAAGCACCATTTTGAGCAAGTATCTGTGAGCCTTTTACTAAATCTTTCTCACCAGTAAGTAAAATCATTTCTTCTTCAGAAACTTTCACAATATCTGCAAGTTTTAACCCTTCAATCATCTGGTCTTTTGCTTCTTCTACACTATTCCATAGTAATGGACGATAGTTTGGATCATAACTTATAATTTTACCCTGTTTTTTTGCAAAATTTACTGTTTGAAAAGTAGCACCTCTAGCTGGTTCATTTGTTAATGATACAGATCCAAAATGTAGAATATTGCAGTTAGTAACTAAATCCTTTTTTACTTCATTAAACTCCAGCATCATATCTGCACCGGGTTTACGATAGAAACTAAAAGAACGCTCTCCTTGCTCATTTAATTGCACAAATGCTAAAGTAGTATTTATCTTATGAGATATAACTAAACCTTCTGTGTAAATTTTATATTTATCTAAAGTTTTTTTAAGAAAATTTCCAAAGTCATCGTTACCTACTTTTCCGATAAAAGCTGTTTTTCCTCCAAGCTTACTATTTGCAGCCAATACATTTGCTGGTGCTCCACCTGCATTTCTTGCAAATAACTGGTCACCACATTTGTTAATCCCCGCTGGAGTAAAATCAATCAATAATTCTCCAATAGCTGTTACATCAAACATTTTTATTAAACTCTCCTTATTTACTATTTATTTTTTAATTTTCACAACTGCTTTTACTATATCAGATTTATTGCTAATACTGTAGTCCATTGCATTTTGAATATCATCAAATTCAAAAATATTTGTAACTATTCCTTTTAGGTTCACAGCACCGCTTTCAACTGCTTTGATTGCCATTGGATAAATATTTCTATAACGAAATACTGTTTTAAAAGTTAATTCCTTATCTAAAACCTCACTCATTGGTAAAGTTATCATTCCATTTTTACTGTAACCTACTAAAACAATAGTTGCTCCTTTTTTAGCTACTTTAACTGCTTGTTGTGTTGTAATTTCTGTACCAGCTGTTTCAAAAACAAGATCACATCCTAATCCACCTGTAATATGCATTACAGCTTTAATAACATCTGTATCTTTTCCATTGATTACACCAGTAGCGCCTAATTCTAGAGCTTTATCTAATCTATTTTGCATTATGTCCACCATATAAACTTGAGAAAGTCCCATTGCTTTAAGTGCAAGCATTGTTACTAATCCAATACAACCTGCTCCCATAACCACAGCTGATTGACCAATATGAGCTTTTCCCTGATTTGCTGCATGAAATCCTACTGCAAGAGGTTCAATTAAACCACCTTCCATTGTGTCTACATTTTCAGGTAATTTAAAGCAAAGGTCTGCCTCATGAGCAACATATTCCTGGAAAGTACCATCTACTGGAGGGGTTGCAAAAAACACTACATCTGAACACAAATTGTATTTACCAGATTTGCAAAATTCGCAATGGCCACAAGTTTTTCCTGGTTCAAGTGCAACTCTATCATCAACTTTAAGATGAGATACATTTTTTCCAACCTTTACTATTGTACCTCCTGCTTCATGTCCTAATACAAAAGGTGGTTCAACTACATAATCACCTATCCTACCAGTTTCATAATAATGAAGATCTGATCCACAGATACCTACGTATTCGATTTTAACTAATACCTCATTGTCCATAATTTCGGGAATATCTTTTTGTATAAATCCCATTTTACCAATTTCATTCATAATTGCTACTTTCATTTTTTCTTTCATTTTCATCTTCTCCTTTCAATTTATAAATTTAATTTTTATTAATTTAAGATTTTATTTTTTATAGGTTGATCTTCAAACTTTATGGAAAATGTAAGAAGAAAGCTAATTATTAATCCAACTGTACAGGCTAAAACAAATCCTATAAATCCTTTACCTAAAAATACTGGAAGTGTAGCTAAACCAGGAAAAGCAAATGAAATTGCAGAGGCTCCTGTAGCCCCGGCTATTCCTCCACCAATGGCTCCTCCAATACAAACAAAAATCATAGGTTTTTTCAGTGGTAGATTTACTCCAAATAAAGCTGGTTCTGTTACACCAAATATTGCTGAAATAGTAGCTGATAAAGAAACTGTCTTTAAGTTTCTATTGTTTGTCTTTAAATAAACTGCAAAAGCTGCACCGGCTTGGGCAAAAGCAGCTGGACCCATTAACGCAAGTATTGTGTCATATCCATAAAGTGCGATATTGTTAATGGCAAGAGGTACCAAACTCCAATGAAATCCAAATATAACCATTATCTGGATTAAAAACCCCAAACAAACTCCTGCCATAACAGGACTAAAATTATAAACAATTGAGTATAAATTGGCTAAAACATTGCCCAATAAAGTTCCAATTGGCCCAAAAATCAAAAGAGTGATAGGAGCTACAATAAGTAGTGAAAAAAGTGGAGTAAAAAAATTTTTTACTACTTATGGGATAACTTTATAGAAAAATTTTTCTATGTAATGAAGCAAAGTAATTGCCATGATAATTGGAATTACACTGGAGCTATAATTTACAGAAATAACTTTTAGTCCAATAAAATCTATTACAGATTCGGTTTGATAATTTAGTAAGGTTTGGGTGTAAAAGTATTACAGAAACAAGAACTGCTGTGTAAGGACTTGTCTTTATTTTTTTGCAAATGTATATGCTAAAAAAACAGGTAAAAAATAAAAGAAGCCATCTGCAATTGAATATAAAATTTGGTAAGTTCCACTTAGTTGTGAAAGTAGTCCAACTGTCACAGAAATAGCAATAAGACCTTTTAGAATACCTACTGCGCTCATAACGTTTACAAGCGGAAGAAAAATTCCTGAAATTATATCAATGATTTGACTTATTAACCATTTTACTCCAGAACGTCTTAAAACTTTTTCATCCCCATTATTTCTTAATGTTTCACAGCCCACAATAGACTCCCCCTTTCGTTAAGATAAAGAATTGAAAATGATTTGAATATACTTTTATAAAATAATTTTACAAAAGTATATTTGATAAGATGATACTTCTTATTTAAATAAATGTCAATATAAATTAACAAAATTTATAAAATTATAAATATTTTATGCAGAAAATAATAATCTAAAAATATAAAAGCTATAAAATATAGGTTTAATATCTATATTTCATAGCTTTTGTATTTAAACTCAACTTTGCATATTATCGTATTTAATAAAACTTATGTAATTTTAGTTTTTACTATTGATTTTTTATTTATATTATATAGTATTAATAAAATTTTTTATATGTATCATTGCTGCTCCTACTGCGGTTGCTTCAATCTTGTATTTACAGATCTTTAAATACTCGCCATCTGCCTCGAATGTATTTCTCATTGACAACAAGCTTTTTAAATGGTAAATATACTTATCCATATATGCTCCAACATCACCACCAAGAATAACATCACAATCAAATAACATTCTTAAATTGTTAATGGTGATGGTAAGATATTCTAAATATTCACTCCAAATTTTTTCGTGTTTTTTACTGCCTTGCTCAAGTAATTTAAAAAAATCATTTAAATTTCCGTTAGCACTAGTTGATAAAACATTTGAAGTACAATAAGAATCCACACAACCTTTTTTTCCGCAGTAACAACTCCTACCATTAGGTACAATCGTCATATGGCCAACTTCACCACTTCTTTGATTTTCTCCAACATAAAGTTTATTATTTAATATTATAGAGCCACCAACACTACTGCTAAGAAAAAGATACACTACATTTTTTAATGCTTCTACATCCCACATTTCAGCAATCCCTGCTGCATTAGCATCATTACATAATATATATGGATATGGAATGAATTCACCAAAGTTTTCGCACTTTTCTTTTACAAGTCCAAGAACGTGAGAATATACTATGGTTTGTTTATCCTCAGATAATATTCCAGGTACTGCAATGCCTACGCCTAAAATCTTAGATTTGTATGTTTCATACTTATTAGTAAAGCTAGTAACTAATGTTCCAATTTCTTTAAAATATTCTTTTTCATTTTTAAAAGATTTGGATATACGAGCTTTTTTAACTATATCTCCATTTAAATTAATCAAAACAATACTTATATGATTCTTTGTAATATTTAATCCAACGGCAAATCTAGCATTTTTAATACAAGAAATTGCTTTTGCTTTTCTACCTCCAGTGGATTCTAATACACCATCTTCTTCTATTAAGCCTTGTTCTTTAAGTATTTTTAAATTCTGTGTAACTGTTGGTAAACTCATACCAAGGCGATATGCGATATCCTGTTTAGAAATCTTTTCATTATTATAAATTAATCGAAAAATACGATTACGATTGATTCTCTTAACATCTATATTACTTGCTTTTTCGTAGATCATTTTTATTTCACCCCTAATATGCATACATGCTTTTATTATATCATAAGCCAATGCTGCATTTAATATAGTTCAGCCTATTGTTTTGAAACATATTGTTTACATCTTTGAGAAAATTTATATATATGAGTGATATATTATTATATTTGTTCCAAAAATCTGATATTACTGATAAGATTGTTGGGTTGGAATTTGGCGCTGATGATTATATTACAAAACCTTTTGATTTAAGAGAAGTGGTGGTAAGAATAAAATGTATATTACGTAGGATTGATCACATAAACAAAAAGGCAGATGAAACAGGTGAAAATGTGATATATTTTAGAGACATAGAAATAATCAAGAGTGAACATATTGTAAAGAAGAAAGGTAAATTTATAAAACTAACTCCAAAGGAATATGATCTTTTAGTTGCGTTATATAAAAGTAAAGGAAAAGTTTTGACACGGTCACAAATTATTGACAGTATCTGGGGATATGATTATATGGGAGATACCAGAACAGTAGATATTCATGTGCAAAGACTAAGGAAGAAACTTGGAAACAATGATTTAATTATAACTGTGTTTGGAGTAGGATACAAAGTTAACTTAGGGAGTTGAGTAAATAAGAATGACTATAAAATTTAAGTTTCCGTTGAGGATTTTTATTATATTTACTGTTTCATTTTTAATGCTTATTTTTGTGGTAAATAGTAGACTTGAGAGAAGTAATGAAGCAACTATTACACGAGAAATGAAAACCTTAAAAAAATAGTAATGCATATATAACAAAGTCTTTTATAATAGATCATTTAAATAATAAGGATAAAATAAATAATGTAAACAATGATTGTATATATTTTTCAGAGATTGCTGAAGATATTGCAAAAGAACTTATATTAGTTACTGAAAGGGAAGTATGTGTATATAATATAAATGGACAGCTGCTATATAACACTAGCAAGGATAAGCCAGATAAATATGAGGATTTAACCAATGCGACAAATGATAGGACAAGTTATATTATAAGAACAGATGAGATAGGTGATCTTACCAGAAATTTCAATAAAATGGTGAAAAAAATATCTGATCAGATAATTACAATTCAGAAAGATAGAGATAATCTTATAGAAATTAACAATTACAAAAAGCAATTTTTTGATAATGTTACTCATGAATTAAAAACACCTTTAACTACTATACTTGGGTATGCAGAAATTATACAAGAAAATGCTTTTACTGATAAGGATTTTTTTAATACTGGAATTAGTCATATAATCAATGAGAGTAAATGGCTTCATAATATGGTAATTAGCCTCTTAGAGTTATCAAAGGATTCCTTTGTCATTGAAGAGGAATTTAAAGAGATAGATATTGGTAATCTATTAAAGGACACTTGCAATGTTATAAAATTAAAAGCAAAAAGATATGGAAATAAAATATTATATGAAGCGAATGAAAATATCTGTGTATATGGAAATAGTGATAAGCTTAGGCAGGTATTTATCAATATAATTGATAATGCAATAAAGTATGGATATTCTGATTCACCAATAAAAGTTAATATAACAGCAAAGAAAGATTTTGCAGAAATTAATATAATCAATAATGGAGATGGTATTGCAAAAGAACATATCAGTCAGATATTTAATCCTTTTTATAGGGTTGATAAAATTAAATCTAGGGAATTAGGAAGCTGTGGACTAGGATTGTCAATTTCCAAGACTATTGTAGAAAAACATAAAGGGAAAATAGAAGTTTTTAGCCAACTTTATAAGGAAACAACAGTTATTGTAAGGTTACCCTTATGCTAATGTTTCATATGTATAAGATGAATGGAGGATATTATATGGGTAGGCTTATCAAAAATAATAATGTCTTGTTAAATGATATTAGTATGAAGATAATACTAATATTATTTATATGTATAAGTTTTACATGATGTATTAAATCAGTTAAAAATAAGGTTGTGATAATTCCTGAGGATAATAACAAGGAAAAGCAAATTAATAATGAAATTAATGAGGAGTTTAATATAAAAAAGTTTTCTAAATATAAAACAGATGATAATATACTTGGATGGATTGACAATAATATTCTTTTGTTAAAAAATAAAAAAGAACTAAACAGAATTGATTACAGATATAATCTTATACATGCAATAAATAACAATAGTGATGTACATATGGGTGTGTTATCTCCTGATGGTTCAAGTTTAGTTTATTATACAGAACATGTAACTAATATGGAGAATAAGGTTGATATTAGATTTTATTTGTTAAATATTAATTCACAAAAAACAAAACTCATTTATATTTATCAAGCTATTGCATTACCTTATACTAAATTTGGATGGTCTGAAAAAAGTAGGTATATTTCATTTATTGTAGAAAAAAATCATAAAAATTATCTAATGATATATAATACTGTAAGTGGTTGCATTCAAGAAATTAAAATTATTACAAAAAATTCTGACAACTATGATTTCTATATTTTTATTGATGCAGTTGTATCAAATGATGGTAAAGAAATATCATTGGTATATTATTATAATAGAGTATATTACTCCTACCATAAACAAATTCAAAAAGAAAATATATTAATAGACAATACTGAGAGAATAAATTTAACAGAGGAATTTTATTACCGTGATTACAATTACTTAAAGGGAAATAATTTGATTTATTTAGATGATAATCATAATTTATATATGTATAATAGCAATACTTGAAACAAATTGTTTACAAGTCTGAGAAGATTTATATACATAAGTATTATATTATTAATAAAGTAGAATAAATTTTTATATTTAAGGAGAGATATTGTTATGAAAAACAAAAAGTTAATAAATGCAATAGCAGTTATATTTATATTTGCTACGATAATTACAGGATGTTCAAATAAGTCAAATTTGAGAAAATCAAATACAGCTGAAGAGAATAAATTAGTAGAAGTAGAGAAAGAGACAACCAATGCCAATACTTCGGAAAAACAAACCACTAGTACAGGCAAAGCTGATTCAGCTAAACAAACTACTAGTATAAACAAAACTAATTCAACTAAAGGGAGTGCTAGCACGGATAAAGGCATGGTAACTAAAGACAATAAGAAAAAAATGACTAATTCTCAGCAGTCAGCAAAAACTTTACATTCAATTTTTGGTACCATCAAGAGTCTTGATAAGAATACTAAAGTAATAGGCTTTGATGACTTAGAGATGATAACTGCAGACAAAAAAGAAAGGATGAAACAAATAGGCATTACAGATAAAGATTTTTCAAATTGGTATCTTTATAATGCATCAAATGAAATAAAGTACTACAAAATTACAGATAAAACATCTATAACTATTTATGCTAAAGATAATGGTAAAGAAATATCAACAGATATAAATGGACTTTATAATCAGTTTGTAAGTGGTTATGAAAATCATTATGATATAAAGGTACAAGGGGGATATATAGTTAATATAGTTCAAAGAATATTGAATGAATAAACCATGCATATTATTGATCAATGAAATATAGTAAAGTTCTTATGGGGCTGTCGCACTATAAAATTAGTGTGACAGTTTTTTTTGCATAAAAAAATAAATCTCCCACTCGGAAGAGTGAAAGACTTATGGTAAAATTAA
>NZ_JAGGKA010000041.1 GCF_017873215.1 Clostridium tetanomorphum | reverse complement strand
ATTTGGATTTAAAGCATCTTTAAAGTTGCTATGAAATACCTAAAAAACGCTGTCGCGTTAGCAAATTTTTTATGCTAATGCGACAGCTCCTTTATATATTCATATAATATAATTTTTATTTTACGCCTTTAATAAATTTATATAACTATTATATAAACTTTTAACGGATTTTTCCCAATTATAATTTGTAGTAACATATTTTTTTAATACATCATTCTTATTTTTATTTAGAGACATTTTTATGGCAGATTCAATACTTTCTTCATAATAAGGATTACAATATATAACCATATCTTTAAAATATTCTTTTGCACTTCCTTCTTCTGTAGATATGATATTACACCCACTAGCCCCTGCTTCCAAAGATGATAACCCAGGAGTTTCTATAAAAGAAGGTAATATATGAAGCTTTGCAAATCTATATGCATTATATATATTGTAACTATCCATAAATCCTAAATGAGTTACATTTGGATACTTGATACATTCATTAAAATAATCTTTATCATTTATATTTCCTATTAATACTAAATCTAATCCTAATCTATTGCATATCTTTGATAACATTAATTGATTCTTTATTTTACATATTTTTCCCACACATAATATATAACTATTCAACTTATATCTTTCTTTAAAATTATAAAGAGGAACTTCATCATTTTCAATTTCTACTCCATTATATATTACAGTGTATGAAAAATCTTTTTTAAATTCTTTTTTTAATAGCTCTCCTTCCATTTTACTATTAGTATATATCATTTTACATCCATTTAATATTTCATACCTATAAGGTCTGCATTTATCCCAAAGTTTGGCCCCTTCATAATCATTTATATATTTTAAATATTTTTTTAAATTCCAATAAAGTGGAGATAGAACTATAATTTTTTTATAACTTTTAGCAATTCTATAATATTTATATGTTTCCCCCATTGTAGTAAGATTAAACAAATGGACTATATCATAATCTGAATAATCATTTATTTCCCCATTATTTATGTCAACTTTAACACCCATTTTTCTTAAATATTCCGCCTTTTTTATAACCTGCATAGAATCACCAGCAAAGTTCCTATAATAGTCACTTCTAATGCAGAATAAAACCTTCATAATTAATATCCCCCTATGCATTTTGTTACTCTATCTTTAGATTATTCATATGCATATATTTATATGAATATCACGAATTTTAGCTATTTATTTTATTATTAAATAATAAAATAAAAAAAGGTTTGTATTTTTATTAAATACTCACCTTTTTTTATTTATTACTTTTTTGTAACAGTATCTGTTTTTAACATAGGGTTCTTTTGCTTTTTCTCTTTAGCTAACTGTATTTGTGTTTCAATAAGTCTATGCTGTAAATCCATTATTTTGTACTTTGAAGATTGAACTTGAAATTTACACTCTTTATACTCAGATTTTAATATATTGTTTTCCTCTAAATATTTCTTACAGGTTTCTTGAAGAATGTCTCTTTCTTTTATTACACCTTCAATTTCTACCTCTTTATCTTTTAATAACTCTTTAAGGTTATCTACCTGAGTTTTCTTTTTAAGTTCCTCATTGATGCTATTCAATTTTGTAACTTCACCATTCATATCTTCTATATTCTTTAATAGTTGCTTTTCTTTTTCTTCCATTTTTTTTATTTTATCTAAAAGCTGTTCTATTTTTTCTTCTTTCTTTAACATTTCATCTACAGCATTTATAGCAGTTAAAATGGCGGCAGAAGAGGTACTAAGTTTACTGTTATTGTCTATTATGCTTTTTACTTGCTTATCTACATAACTAGCAACTCTATGTAAATATTCCTCTTTTTCATTACCTTTTAAATTATATTCTACTCCATTTATCCTAACAGTTACTATGTTCATGTAAACACCCTCTCAGATAAATTCATCTTTACATCTATTTTAACACAAATTGTTAATAGTTAAAATATGATTTTATCTGAGTTGAGCTCCTAATCTATTTTCTAATGTTCTAACTATTTTATCATGAACTTTATTAACTTCTTCATCTGTTAGCGTTTTGTTTTCTAGTCTATAAAGTATGGAATAAGCAACACTTTTCTTACCTTCTGGTATTTGTTTTCCTTTATAAATATCAAACAATTTAACTTTTTCTACCATTTTTCCGCCTTGTTTTACTATTATATCTTCAATATCCTGTACCAATATTTCATCATCCACTAATAATGCAATGTCTCTTGATACTGCTGGGAATTTAGGTAATACCTTATATTTTCTATCTAAATTAGAATGATTATATAGAATATCTAGATTAAGTTCTGCTACATAACATCTTTCTTCTATTCCATAATTATCAGCTACATCTGGATGAATCTCTCCAAGAACCCCTATTAAATCTTTCTTTATATATAACTTAGCAGTTTTTCCTGGATGAAATGCAGAACTTTCACTTTCACGTTGGAATATAGATCCTTGTATTCCTAAATGTTCAATTACATTTTCTACTACACCTTTTAAGTCCAAATAATCAACATTACCATATAAACCTATAGTTATTATATTTCTTTCTTCTGGGAGTTTATTTTCATCATCCTTTGGTAAATATATCTTACCAATTTCAAATAATCTAGCTTCTTCATTATTTCTAGAAAAATTTCTTCCTAAAGCTTCTAATATGGAAGGTATAGTAGTAGTTCTCATTATACTATAATCTTCTCCAAGAGGATTTTTAATTTTTACAACATTTCTTAAAACACTATCTGCTGGTAAAAGAATTTGATCAAAAACCTTAGGGCTAACAAAAGAATAACTTATTGATTGATTTAATCCACTGCCTGTTAATGCTTCTATCACATTGTCATCCAAGTTTTGTTTTTTACTCTTTCCACCCTTTTCACTACTGCTATTTAATATAGTTGTAGGAATATTATTATATCCATATATTCTAGCTATTTCTTCTGCTACATCTTCTTTAATGTTTATATCACATCTAAATGTAGGTACTGTTATATTTAAAATATCATCCTTTATTTCTGTCTTTAATTCTAATCTATTTAAATATTCCCTCATATTTTCCTTGGAAATATCTGTTCCTAGAAATCTATTTATCCAGTTAGTATTTACTTCTAGAGTATGTTCTATAATTTTTTCATTATAAACATCTATAGTCCCTTCCATTATTTGTCCTACATTAAGTTCTACTATTAAGCTACAAGCTCTGTCCATAGCAATTTGTACTAAGTTTGGATCTAAGTCTTTTTCAAATCTTGCAGATGCTTCTGTTCTTAATCCCAAATTTTTAGATGATACTCTTACATTAGTTCCATCAAAATTAGCACATTCAAATATTATGCTAGTTGTGTCATCTTTTACCTCTGAATTTAATCCCCCCATTATTCCAGCTAATGCTACAGTTCTTTTACCATCTTTTATACAAAGCATGTTAGAATCTAGTTGTCTTTCCGCTTCATCTAATGTAGTAAATTTTTCTCCATCTTTAGCTCTTTCTACAACTATTTTATTAGATGTTATTTCTCTTGCATCAAAAGCATGCATAGGCTGACCTAATTCAAGCATTACAAAATTAGTTATATCAACTATATTATTTATTGGCCTTACTCCAGCCTCTAGTAATCTCTCCTTAATCCAAGAAGGAGATTCTTCTATTTTAATATTTTTTACTCCTCTTGCCATATATCTTCTACAAAGACTATCCTTAACTTCTACTTTAAGTTCATTATTAATGTTTTCTTTACATAAACATTCATAACCTAGATTAGGCATACTATAACTAGTTCCTAGTGTAGCAGCTGTTTCTCTTGCCATACCAACAACACTTAAACAGTCTGGTCTATTTGAAGTTATTTCAAAGTCAATAATTGAATTATCTAATCCTAATACTTCTTTAATATCCTTTCCTATAGGTGTATCTTTTGGTAATATCATTAGTCCATGTACTTCTTTATCTCCCGCTATACCTAGTTCTTCTTCTGAGCACATCATACCATTAGATGCTATTCCTCTTAGTTTACCTTTTTTTATTTTTACTCCACTTGGTAATGTAGAACCATGTAAAGCTACAGGAACTATATCTTCTTCTTTCATGTTATTTGCACCAGTTACTATTTGTATAGGTTCATCTTTTCCTACATTAATTTGGCATACAACCAACTTTTCTGCATCTGGATGTGACTTTATTTCTAGTATCTTTCCTGTAACCACATTTTGAATATCATCACCAGATGAAATTACTTCTTCTACTTTTGATCCTGATAAAGTTAATCTATCCGCTAACTTTTCAGCTGAAATATCTATATTAACATAATCTTTTAACCATTTAACTGGAACTTTCATTTACTATTCCTCCATTTCTGTATTCTTTAAAATTGATTTAAAAATCTCATATCACTTTCATATAGTAATCTTATATCATCTATACCATATTTAAGCATAACCATTCTATCTACACCAAATCCAAAAGCGAATCCACTATAAATCTCTGGGTCTATTCCACAATTTCTTAATACTTGTGGATGAACCATTCCACATCCTAGTAGTTCTATCCAACCACTTCCTTTGCAAACTTTACATCCTTCTCCATTACATACAAAACAAGTAGCGTCCATTTCTGCTGATGGTTCAGTAAATGGGAAATGATGCGGTCTGAACTTGGTTCTAACCTTATTACCAAACATTTTCTTTGCAAAAACCTCTAAAGTACCTTTTAAATCTGCAAAAGTGATTTCTTTATCTATAACTAACCCTTCCATTTGATAGAATATAGGTGAGTGAGTTGCATCAACAGCATCTGAACGATAAACCTTTCCTGGTGCTATCATTTTTATAGGTGGCTTTTGATTTTCCATAGTTCTTATTTGTATTGGTGATGTTTGTGTTCTTAAAACCACATTATCGTTTATGTAAAATGTATCCTGTTCTCCTCTTGCAGGATGATTTTTAGGTATATTTAAAGCTTCAAAGTTATAGTAATCAAGTTCTACTTCTGGTCCTTCTTCAATAGTAAATCCCATAGAGATAAATATTTCTTTCATACTTTCTAAAGTTAAATCTAGAGGATGTCTTCTCCCTAGAACCTGTTTTCTTCCAGGCATTGATATATCGATAGTTTCATTTTTAAGTTTTAAAGATTTTTCCTTTTCTTTTATAGTTTTTCCTGCTTCATCAATAAGATTTTCTATAGTATTTCTAATCTCATTAGCTAATTTACCTACTATAGGTCTTTCTTCATTACTTAAAGCTCCCATACCTCTAAGAATTTGAGTTAATTCTCCTTTTTTACCTAAATACTTTACTCTAATGTTTTCTAATTCACCTTTATCCATAATTGACTTCAATTCACTTATGGCATTTTCTTTAATAAGCTGTAATTTTTCTTTCATGTAAATGTAACTCCTTTCATGTATTATTTTAAATAGAAAAATATAATCTGTGGCAAAATAAAAAGCCCCTTTATAAAAAAGGGACGAATTTTTATCCGCGGTACCACCCTGATTAACACTTATATTATATGTGTTCATCTCAATATGATATCGGTTAATCACCGCTAACTACTACTAATAATTTCATAGTTAGAACTCAGAAGTGAACTTCAAAATAAAAATTAATAAAAAGGCTTGCAGTCTATGACCTTTTCTTCCTAAAAATAATTTTTATATTTACTCTCTTCATCATAGTTTAAATATTAATATCTTTAATTTTAAATTCTACATACTAATTTTAATATTGTCAATGCTATTTATAATTTTGTCTTACCACTTCAAACATTATAATAGAAGCTGCTACTGCGGCATTTAAAGATTCAGCTCCACCTGGCATTGGAATTTTAAAAGTTTGATGAGCCATATTGTATATTTCATCACTTATTCCATTTCCTTCATTACCTATAGATATAATAACTTTACTTTCTTTTAAGTTTAAATCATAAAAATTTTTATCTGATTGCAATGAACTTGCCAATATCTTGAATCCTTTATTGATTAAACTATTTAATATTTGAAAATTATCATCTTCAACTACAGGTATATGAAATATAGAGCCCATAGTAGACCTTAAAGTCTTTTCATTATAAACATCCACAGTTCCTCTAGTCATTATTATGCCAAGAGCTCCTGCTGCATGGGATGTTCTTATAATAGTTCCCATATTTCCTGGATCTTGTATTTTATCAACTAAAACATAAAAACCTTTTTTATCTTGAATATCTAAACTTCTATTATCTACTATCGCCACAATTCCCTGTGGAGTATCTGTACTACATATAATTTTAAATACTTTTTCATTTAATAAGTATACTTTTGTATTTTCATTAATTTTATCTTTAATATGAAAACTTTCATATCTATCTAAAGAATTATCACAAAGAAATATTTTTGATACATTAAACTGTGAATCTAAGGCCTCACCTACAAATCTAAATCCTTCTACTAAAAATTTATTTAATTCTTTTCTATATTTCTTTTCTTTTAATTTCCTAACTTCCTTTATTGTTGAATTATCCTTACTACTAATAATCTCCAAGTAAATTCCACCTTTTTATTTGGATATTAGATTTTCTAATTTACTCAATTCTTCTGTTCCACCTATAGCTACAACTATATCACCAGATTCTATTATATCTTCAGCAGTAGGTGATACATTTATATCATTATCCTTTTTAATAGCCACTACATTTATTCCATAATTAGCTCTTACGCTTAATTCTTGTAAGTTCTTTCCATGCCATTCTTTAGGGCTAACAATTTCTGCAATACTATAATCAGGAGATAATTCAATATAATCTAATATACTTGATGATACAAGATTATGAGCTACTCTCACTCCCATATCTCTTTCAGGAAGAACAACTCTATCTGCTCCTATTTTATATAGTACTTTTGCATGTAATTCATTATTAGCTTTAGCAATTATGTACTTTACTCCTAGTTCTTTAACTAAAAGTGTAACCATAACACTAGCCTGTATATCAGATCCAATAGTAACAACAGCTACATCAAAGTTACGTATTCCTAAAGACCTAAGACTATTTTCATCTGTAGCATCTGCCTCTACTGAATGAGTTACACTATCAGAAATATTTTGTACCATATCTTCATCAGAATCTATTGCTAAAACATCATTACCTAATGCATATAAAGTTTTAGCAACAGAAGTTCCAAATCTTCCTAATCCTATAACAACAAATTGTTTTTTAGCCATGTCACACACTCCTTACCCAACTAATACTTTATCTTCTGGATATTTTACAGTATTTGAAGCTTTCCTTTTTGATATAGCCAATGCCAATGTTAAAGGTCCTACCCTTCCTGCATACATTGTTAAAGCAATAATTATCTTTCCAACTGTTGTTAATTGCGTAGTTAATCCTAAAGTTAATCCAACAGTAGCAAATGCAGAAGTGGCTTCATATAAAATGTATTCTAACGAAAATCCTGATTCTGTTATAGACAACGCCATAGTTACAATAACCACTAATCCTAAACTTATAATAGCAATGGCTAAAGATTTATAAATTATATCTTTACAAATTCTCTTCTTAAAAATTTCAGTATCTTCTCTTCCTCTAATGATAGATAATACTGTCATAAATAACAATCCAGCAGTTGTAATTTTTATACCACCTGCAGTAGATCCTGAAGATCCTCCAATAAACATAAGTATAATAGTTAAAAACCTTCCTGCAGTACTCATATCTGAAGTAGATATAGAGTTAAATCCAGCAGTTCTTGGAGTGACCGATGCAAAAAAAGATGATAATATTTTTCCTTTAAAAGACATATCTTTTATTGTATTTGGATTGTTAAATTCAAAAATAAACATCAAAATAGCTCCTCCAAATATTAAAAAAGCCGTAACGGATAAAGCTAATTTTGAGTGAAGTGACAGTCTTTTTACTCCTTTAAAATTATATATTTCCTGCCAAACATAAAATCCAAGTCCACCTATTATTATTAAAAGTGCTATAGTCAATATTATTACTGAATTATCGTAATAATTAGTTAAGCTTTGAAACCCTCCCATAAGATCAAAACCAGCATTACAAAAAGCGGATATAGAATGAAATATACTATAATAAAGCCCTTTTCCTAACCCAAATTTAGGAATAAATTGTGTTGAAAGCAACACTGCTCCTCCCATTTGCACAGAAAAAGTAAACAATAACATATATCTAGCCATTTTTACAAGGCCTTGTAAAGAAAATGAATTTAATGCTTCTTGCATTACTAATCTTTCCTTAAGTGTTATTTTTTTTCCTAAAACAAGAGCTATTAATGTAGCAAAAGACATAAATCCTAAGCCACCTATCTCAATCAAAAACATTATTACTGTCTTTCCAAAATAAGTCCAATGAGTTCCTGTATCTACAGTAACCAGACCTGTTACACAAGTTGCTGATGTAGCAATAAAAAAACAGTCTATAAAAGGAGTTCTATTCCCACTTTGTGATGCTATAGGAAGATTTAAAAGAATGGCTCCTGTTAATATTACAATAGCAAAACCTATAGCTAAAATTTGTACAGGAGTAAGTTTTACATCTTTTATTCTATTTCCTTTCATTATATGCACCCCGTATACTATTATAATTGGAAAACGTTATGGATAATTATATCACTTAAAAATGTGTTGTCAAATTATAATAAAATAAAAAATCTCTCATATAAGCTAAAAAATGCAGCTTTATCGCTGCATTTTTATTAAGCATTAACTTGTGCTTTTGCTACTTCAACTAATTCAGAAAAAGCCTTTGGATCATTTATAGCAATTTCTGAAAGCATCTTTCTATTTATATCAATTCCTGCAAGTTTGATTCCATTCATAAACTTTGAATATGAAAGTCCATTCATTCTTGTTGCTGCATTTATTCTAGCTATCCATAGCTTTCTAAAATCTCTTTTCTTTAACTTTCTTCCAACATATGCATTTCTTAATGCTCTTATAACTGTTTCATTAGCTGTTTTGAATAACTTGCTTTTTCCACCATAATAACCTTTTGCAAGTTTTAATATTTTTTTATGATATTTACGAGCATTCATAGCTCTTTTAACTCTTGCCATTTAAATAAACCTCCTTTAGCACTATAAATTATAGATATGGTAATAGTTTTTTCATAGCTTTTTCCTGACATTCAGCTACATATCCAGTTTTTCTAAGATTTCTCTTAGTTTTTGTACTTTTCTTAGTCAATATGTGACTCTTGAAAGCCTTAGCTCTTTTTAATTTACCAGTTCCAGTAACCTTAAATCTTTTAGCTGCACCTCTATGTGTTTTCATTTTTGGCATAGTATTATTCCTCCTCTCAACGATTATGCTCTTTTTGGAGCCAGAACCATTGTCATATTTTTACCTTCTAATTTTGCAGGTTTTTCTATAACACATACATCTTCAACTTTTGAATGAAATAATTTAAGAATCTTTTCTCCTACAAAAGAGTAATCTGCTTCTCTTCCTCTAAATCTTACTGTAACTTTTACCTTATCTTCATCCAATAAGAATTTTCTAGCATTATTAGCCTTTATTCCTATATCATGTTCTTCTATTGTAGGACTTAATCTTACTTCTTTCAAGTTAGTTACTTTTTGTTTTTTCTTTGCCTCTTTTTCTTTTTTGGATTGTTCATATATAAACTTACCAAAATTCATTATCTTACAAACAGGCGGTTTTGCAGTTGGAGCTATAAGAACTAAATCCTCTTCTCTTTCTTCTGCAATTTTTAGGGCCTCAGATGATGACATTATTCCTAACTGTTCACCCTTACTTGTAATAACCCTAATTTCCTTTTCTCTAATTTCTTCATTTACAAGGAAATCTTTACTAATGGCATTCACCTCCCAGATGAATTTAAATAAAAATTTATTTCAATAAAAAAAGGACGGCAAAGCCGTCCTCAATATACACTACAATAAGTATATTCCCAATCTAACCTTACTAGCAATGCTGTAAGGTGAGAAACGGCTAGTTTCTTCTTAACAGATTAAATTTTACTACGTGATTTAAATATTGTCAAGAGAATTTTGTATATTATTTTTCTAATGTGCAACCTTCAGACACTCTATTCTTTATTTCATCAGTTATTTTTGAAATAAATTCTTCTAATAACATTGCTCCAAGATCTCCACCTTTTCTAGTTCTAAGGGCAATTTTATTATCTTTCATTTCCTTATCTCCAACTATAATCATATAAGGAATTTTCTTAAGCTGAGCTTCTCTAATCTTATATCCAATTTTTTCATTTCTTTCATCTATCTCAACTCTTATTCCATTTTCCTTTAAAGTATTTGCTATTTCTTGCATATAATTTTTCTGAGCATCTGTTATATTCATAACTCTTACTTGAACTGGAGCAAGCCATGTTGGAAATGCTCCTGCAAAATGTTCTATAAGTATTCCTATAAACCTTTCAATACTTCCAAATACAACTCTATGCACCATAACTGGTCTATGCTTTTCTCCATCTGGTCCTACATATGTCAAGTCGAATCTTTCAGGCATTTGAAAATCAAGCTGAATAGTTCCACACTGCCAAGTTCTTCCTATACAATCTTTTAAATGGAAATCTATTTTAGGTCCATAGAAAGCTCCATCTCCTTCATTGATCTTATATGGAAGACCAATTGCATTTAAAGCTTCTATAAGTCCATTAGTTGCTGCTTCCCAATCTTCGTCACTTCCCATAGAATCTTCTGGTCTTGTTGAGAGTTCAACAAAATATTCAAATCCAAATACTTTATAGAAATTATCTATAAGCTTTATAACATTTAATATTTCATCTTTTATTTGTTCTTTTGTCATAAATATATGAGCATCATCTTGAGTAAAGCATCTAACCCTCATAAGTCCATGTAATGCTCCAGAAAGTTCATGTCTATGAACAAGTCCTAATTCACCTAATCTTAACGGAAAATCTCTATATGAATGTAGTGCACTTTTATAAACTAATATTGAGCCTGGACAGTTCATTGGTTTTACTGCATAATCTTCTTCATCTATTTGTGTAAAATACATATTTTCCTTATAGTGATCCCAATGTCCTGATTGATGCCATAATGCCTCATTTAATATTATAGGAGTTCTTATTTCATCATATCCAGCTTCTGAATGTTTTTCTCTCCAGAATCCTTCTAGTATATTTCTAAGTACCATTCCCTTAGGATGGAAGAATGGGAATCCCGGTCCTTCTTCATGAATACTGAACAAATCAAGTTCCTTTCCTAACTTTCTATGATCTCTTTTTTTAGCTTCTTCTAACATATTTAAATAAGCTTCTAACTCACTTTTTTTAGTGAAAGCTGTACCATATATTCTCTGAAGCATTTTATTCTTTTCATCGCCTCTCCAATAAGCTCCTGCTAATGATAATAATTTAACGGCTTTAACCTTTCCTGTAGATGGTACATGAGGGCCTGCACATAAATCTGTGAATTCTCCTTGTTTATAAAATGATATTGTTGCATCTTCTGGAAGGTCTTCTATAAGCTCAACTTTATATGTTTCATTTTTTTCTTTCATTAATTTTATAGCTTCTTCTCTTGGAAGTTCAAATTTTTCTAATGGAAGATTTTCTTTAATTATTTTTTCCATTTCTTTTTCAATTTTTTCTAACATTTCTTGTGTAAAAGAAACTTCTGAATCAAAGTCATAATAAAATCCTGTTTCTATAGCTGGTCCAATAGCTAATTTAGCATTAGGATACAATCTTTTTACTGCTTGTGCTAATATATGAGAAGCTGTATGCCTTAAAGTCCACTTTCCTCCCTCATCTTCAAAAGTTAATATTTCTAATGAACAATCCTCATTAATCTCTGTCATTAATTCGGCTTCTTCACCGTTTATTTTAGCTCCTAATGATTTTTTATAAAGTGCTGGACTAATTTTCATGGCTATGTCACTAACCTTTGTGCCTTTTTCAAACTCCATTACTTTGCCATCTTTTAATGTTACTTTAATCATACTATTTTCCTCCTTGACTTTTATATCATATTTTGCATAATAATCAATTAAGCTTAAAACAAAAAACAAAAAATAAAAAAACCCTCCCAAAATGGGACGATTTCACACCGTGGTTCCACCCAAGTTAATAATAGAAAAACTTACTCTATTATTTTCTTTTATCCTTTAACGCAGGAAACGGATATACTTACTTATATTTCAGTATACAGCTCAAAGGTGGTTTTCAACAAACTCTGTTAAGAAAACTTTTCAGCCTATGAGCTTTCCTCTCTTTTAACAGTTTATCTGCTTACTCTTCCTTTTCACAGCATTTCTTTTATCTTTTTTATAATTATATTCTTTGATATTTATAATGTCAATATTTAAAAATAATTAAATTATAAAAATTATACATTAACTATGAGTTTTTTCTTTAATTTTGCTACATGTTTTACAATTATCACAAAATACCACTCTATTTAAGAATACATTTTTGATTGTATTAATAAATTCCTTATTTAAACAATTGCTAGCACAATGTATAACTATCTTATTTGGACAATAAGTAATAAGACCACTTATTAACATATCCTCCATATTTACTACACCTGTAAAATTACCTCCAGAAAATTCACTAAATAATTGTTCTATTATATCATTTCCTTCTTTATCTTTAACTATATATTCACCACTTTCAGATATTATAATATTAACTTCTTCTATTTTACTTTCTTGTATTTCAACAAAATATTTTAGTAGCTTTATAAACTCATTGTATTCCTTTTCTATTAAGTATTCCTCAACCACCTTATCTACTATATTTTGTAAATAATTTTTTAAATCTTTCATTCTAAATGTTAAAAACCCTTTTATATTTATTTCTTTATTTTCTTCAATACATTCAATTATTTTATCTAAAATATCGTTTTTTCTATTCATATAATATATGTTAGATTGATCAATTAAAGTCATATCTATATTAAACACTTCTGAACTACTTTGCTTAATTTCCTCTGTTTCATTTCCATTTAGAAAAAAATATGTTTCTGATATAAATTCCTCAATGTATTTATCTAAAAATTCTTTTACTAACGCTTTATATAATATATTAGCTATATATAAATTAAAAATATTGAAATTCTTTTTACTCAATCTCTCTTCTGGAAAAGTTATTTTAATGAAGTGAGTATTTTTATTTATTCTTTCTGAGATACCTATATCTATTTTATTACTTTTACAAAACTCTCGTAAATCCTTTATACCTTCAATTATTTCTTCTAAATCATTCTCATATATAAGTTTAAATGATTCCATAAATCCTCACTCCCTTCTACAATAGTATGCGTTTTATTTTGATGTATATTCATAATCTTTGTTTCAAATATCGACAATTAGACTTTTGCTACATTTTTTAATATTTGATAATAATAAATCTATATTATAAAATGTATATAAACCTATTGAAAGGCCATGGTAATAGATAATATGAAACACATTATTGTAGATTATAGAATCGAAAGTGAAGAACAAACAAATTTACTAAAATTGGGCTATAAGATATTGAAATGTCCTCATAGTGATTCTCTTTATGAGACTGTTTGCGGACATCCAGATATGCTAATGCATATAATTGATGATAAAAATATTATTGTTCATAAGAATATGGAAATAGAGTTTATTAATACATTGAAATCATTAAATTATAATGTATTATTATCTTTTAGTGAACTAACAGATAAATATCCTTATGATATAATTTTAAATGCAGTTAGTTTAAAAAATTTTTTTATGCATAATATAAAATATACAGATAAATTTTTATTAGAAAAAGTAAATCATAAAAAAATCATATCTGTTAACCAGGGCTATACAAAATGTTCCACAGCTATTATAAAAAACGAAGCAATTATCACTAGTGATAAAATGATAGCTTCTGTTATGTCAAAAGAAAACATAGATGTTTTACTGCTTCCACCAGGTGACATAATTTTGCCTGGTTTAGATTATGGGTTTATCGGTGGCTGCTGCGGAATGATAGAAGAAAACATAATTGCTTTTTATGGTAACTTAAATCATTATATTTATGGAACAGAAGTTATGAATTTTTTATATAAGCATAATGTAAAACCAGTATTTTTACGGGAAGGAAAATTAGTGGACAGAGGAAGTATATATACAATTGAAAAAAAGTAACTTTCAACAATAATAATCGAGTAGGAGGGAAAATTAATTAAATTTTCCCGACCTCTCACACCACAGTGCGTACCGTTCTGGTACACGGCGGTTCTTTAAGAATTATGTGCCTTCATATATTTTGCCGACAGGCTGTCTAAACCTACGGTTTTAAAGAATTGATTATTTAGA
>NZ_JAGGKA010000040.1 GCF_017873215.1 Clostridium tetanomorphum | reverse complement strand
TAACACCCGTTCCCATACCGAACACGATGGTTAAGCTTCAAAGCGCTGATGGTACTGCAGGGGAGGCCCTGTGGGAGAGTAAGTCGTTGCCAGGTCATATGGATCTTTAGCTCAGTTGGTTAGAGCAACCGGCTCATAACCGGTAGGTCCGGGGTTCGAGTCCCTGAAGGTCCACCATATGGGGGTATAGCTCAGTTGGGAGAGCACCTGCCTTGCAAGCAGGGGGTCAGGAGTTCGAATCTCCTTATCTCCACCATACAAAGTTCATGGTAAAACCATGAGCTTTTTTTATTTACAAATTATTAATATACAATTTACAAATTATATATTAAAATGTAAGAGGACATAAAAAGCTAATAGGAGAATATATATATATGAATATGTATAGAATAAAACAATTTTATATATACATAAAAGATAAAATGGAATATAGCGATGAAAAATTTATAGATAAGCATTTGAATAATTATGAAAAGAGGCTTTTTAATCGCCTTTCGATGAAAGATCAAAAACATTGTGTTAGAGTTGCTTATGATGTAGAAAAAATATGTATCAATCATAAAGGGGATATAGATACTAATAAATTAATTAAAGCTGCTCTTCTTCATGATATAGGGAAAATAGAGTTTGGATTAAATGTATTAGATAAATCTATACTGGTTATTTTGGATAATATATCAAGTGGGAAAATTAAAAAATTTTCAAAGTCCAAGAAAATAGATACATATTATAATCATGCAGAGAAGGGATATAATATATTAAAGTCTATTGGATATGACGAAAGTTTTTTATATCTTATAAGAAATCATCATAATAAAAATATAACAAAGAATAAGGAATTAAATATATTAAGATTTTGTGATGATAGAAATTAATATAATAATAGATTAGGAGGTAATATTAAAAAATTATGGATTCATCGTTAAGAAGAGAACATATTAAAAATGCATTAGTTAATAGCATGAAACCATTAAAAGGACAATTTTTAGCAGAGCAATTAGGAGTTACTAGACAAATTATAGTAAAGGATATTGCTATATTAAGAGCAAAAGGAGTAGACATAATTGCAACACCCGAAGGATATTTAATAAATAAAAATGTAGAAGAAAAGTATTCTAGAATTTTAGTTTCATCACATAAATCAGAAGAAATAGGTGATGAGCTTAGTATTATAGTTAAGTACGGTGGAATGGTAAAGGACGTAATAGTAGATCATCCTTTATATGGTGAAATTAAAGCTATGCTAATGATTAAAAGTTTATTTGATATAGAAAGTTTTGTAAAGAAACTTAATTCATACAAAGCAGAACCTCTACTTGTTTTAACAAATGGCATACATTTACATACTATAGTCACAGATAATGAAGAGCAAATGAGTTATATAATTCAAGAATTAAAGGACAAAGGCTATTTAATAGAGGGATAAATAATATTTATAACAGATTAGAGGTGGATTTTTTGAAGAGAAGTATATTAATAATATCTATAATATCTTTAGTAGTTATAATAGCTGTTCTTTTTAATAGTATATCAAGCTTCATTATAAATGTTCAATGGTTTAAAGAAGTATCGTATTTACCTATATATTTTACCAAACTTATAGCAATAGTTAAGTTATTCATCCCATCTTTTATTATAATTTTTGCATGCATATGGCTTTATTATAATACACTGAAAAAAAGTATATCTAATTATAAAAAAGTTTTTGATGTAAGTTCTAAAAAGTATATGAAAAAAGATAAAATATTTATTATAATAAATATTTTAATTTCATCATTTATATCCTATATTTTTTCAGCTCGGTATTGGTATTATGTTCTTCAATTCAGTAACTCAATAGATTTTAAAGTTAAAGATCCCATTTTTAATAATGATGTCTCATTTTATATATTCAAATTGCCATTTATAGAGTCTATATATAATACAATTATGTATTTATTAATATTACTGGTAATGCTTACGTTAGTAGTTTATTTTATGTTAGATATTAAGGATAAAATTCAATACGGTAATAGGAAAAACATGTTTTCTAAGGTTAATGTTAAGGATATAAAAAGTGGAATTACTAATTTTGCAGGAAGGCAATTAGCTGTATTATCATTACTTATATTATTATTTCTTTCCCTTGGCTTTCTTATAAAATCATGGAATTTAGTTTATAGTCCTAGGGGTGTAGCCTTTGGTGCAAGTTATACAGATATACATGTTACTTTATTATTTTATAAAATAATAATAGGTGTATCTTTGATTGCTTCAATATTAGTTTTTATAAGTATACTTAATAGAAAGGTAAAACCTATAGTTATATCAATTGTTTTAATAATAGTTCTTATAGGATCAGAAGGAATAGTAGCAAATTTAGGACAAACATTTTTAGTAAAATCTAATGAAAAGAAATTAGAAGAGCCTTATATAAAATATAATATAGATTATACAAGAAAAGCATTTAATATAGACAATATAAAAGAAATACCTTTTGAATTAAAAAATAATCTAACTAGTGAAGATATAAAAAATAATAAAGATACTATAAACAATATTAGAATAAACTCTTTTGAACCAGCATTAGAATTTTATAATCAATATCAAACTATAAGACCATATTATGTTTTCAATGATATGGATATAGATAGATATAAGATAAAAGGTAGATATATGCAAGTATTTATATCTCCTAGAGAACTTAATCTTGAAAATATAGATCCAGATACTTGGCAAAATAGGCATTTAATATATACTCATGGATATGGTGTTTCAATGAGTAAAGTTAATTCAGTAACTTCTGAAGGTCAACCAGATTTTTTAATAAAGGATATACCACCTGAGAATAATACAGATATATCTTTAAAAAATCCTAGAATTTATTTTGGAGAGAAAACTAATGATTATGCTATAGTAAATACTAATTTAAAGGAATTTGATTATCCTAAAGGTGGAGATAATAAAATAAATCAATATGATGGAAAATCTGGAATAAAAATGACATTTTTAAACAAATTATTATTTGCAATTAATAAAAAAGATTTTAATTTTATATTTTCAAGAGATATAACTAGTGATAGTAAAATCTTATTAAATAGAAATATAATAGATAGGGTAAATAAAATAGCTCCATTTCTAACTTACGATAAGGATCCATATATAATAATTAATAATAATAAATTATATTGGATAATAGATGCATATACTACCTCTAATAGGTATCCATATTCTCAATCTTACTCTAATGTTAACTACATTAGAAATTCAGTAAAAGTAGTAGTAGATGCTTCAGATGGAGATATAGATTTTTATATAGTTGATAAAAGTGATCCTTTAATTATGAGTTATTCAAAAATATTTAAAGGTTTATTTAAAGAATATAGTAGTATACCAGATGATATAAAAGAACACTTTAAGTATCCAGAAGATATATTTAAAATACAATGTAAGGTTTTAGAAAAATATCATATGGTAGACCCTATGACATTCTTAAATGGCGATGATTTATGGGAGGTTTCTAAAAATCAGAAATCTGTTCAAGCCGATAAAACAATAGATGAAAGTCCATATGTAGTTATGAAACTTCAAGGAGAAAAATCAGAAGAAATGCTTTTATTAGAGTATTTTAATATGAAAAATAGAAATACCATGTCATCAATTTTAGGCGCTAGAATGGATTATAACAATTATGGAAAATTAGTTATGTATAAGTTACCTTCTCATAAGACAGTATATAGTCCATATTTTTTCAAACAGAAATTAAAACAGGATGCTTCTATTTCAAAAGAATTATCTCTTTGGGATGCAGGAGGATCACAGGTACAATTTGGAGATACAATAATAGTTCCAATAAATAATTCTCTATTATATGTAGAAGCAATGTATTTAAGAGCTAGCGGGAAAAATAGTGCACCAGAAGTAAAAAGACTTATACTATCCTATGGCGATAAAGTAGTTTTAGCAGAGAATATAGATTCTGCGTTAAAACAATTTTTTAATATAAATGACAATGGAAAGAAAGATAAGGTGGAAAATGTAAATTCTGATTCGAATAAAATGAAAGATGTTAAAGAAGCAAAGAATATATATATAAAAGCTATAGAAGCTCAGAAAAATGGTGATTGGAGTAAATATGGAGAATATATTAAGAAATTAGGAGAAATATTAGATAATATATCAAAATAAACCTATATTTACAATAATTATAATGAAATTTAACTACATTATTTCAAATTTAAAAAAATAAGTATTTTCTAAATACTTATTTTTTTAATGTTTTTTATAAAAAATAAAAGGATTTTGCAACAAAATGTTGAATGTTAATTTTAGAATTTGTTTGTGTGAGGTATATTATGGATTGTACATATAAAAGGTTGATAGAAGAAAAAAAAGTAAAAAAAATATTATGTATAAGCACAGAGTTTATAAATGCAAATAATTTTCCTGTATTTATAAAAGAATATATATCCAAAGAGTTATATAAAAATGAAAAAGTTTTTATATTTACAGATGATTTGTTGTATAAAGATTTAGAAGAAATATTTTATTCTTATTCAGAATTAATTATAAATAGCTTAAATAGTGGGATATTAAAAGTTCAATTGTATGATCCAGATAATTTTGGTACTAATTCAGAAGATCTACTTCAAATATTAAAATATACAGCAAAAACAAAAGAAAAAATAAATATAATATGGGATTTTAAAAATTTTGCAAGACGTTCAGGAAAATTAAAAGAGTTAAGTAAATGCATAGAGAATATATTTTCTTATTCAAATGAAAAAGTTAGAAATATAGTATATATGAATAATTATAATTATAATATAGATTTATTGGAAAAAATATGTGTAAGATTTGATGGCATGATAATTTCTGATAGAAATAAGGAATTATATTTTGATTGCAATAAAGACATAAAAAAGATACTTTGGATTTTAAACTCTAATGCTCAGCTAAAATATCAAAATAATAATTTAGTATTATTTAATGATATGTTTTCAAATATATCAAAGACATCTGATAAAGATGCATTTAAAAGTATAATAATGAATAAGGTAAAGGATATATGTAATGTAGATTTTTGTATTATATATACTACAGAAAAATTAGAAGAAAATATACTTGGTTTAGATAGCTATTTTGGTATTACTAAAAAGCATAAATACTATATGATGAATGAAAGAAAATTAATTAGCTACCAAAGGGTATTAAATAAACATATTATTGCTAAAGGGTCTAGTATATTTGTAGATTTTAATGATTTAAATGATAAAAGTTTAAAGAATAGATTTAATTCTTTAGGATTGGATTCATGTATAGCAATTTATGTAGATTATTATGAAAATATAAAGGGTAGCATATGGGTTGGAAGATATAAAAATGATAAGAGAATATCTAATGAAGAAAAAGAATATATAGAGTCCATTTGTAAAACAGCTTTTTATTTAACTGAGGAGCAAAATAAATTTTTAGATCTTCAAAATAAACTTATAGAAAATGAAAAGTTAAGAGCTATGGGAGAAATGGCGGCAGGGATAGCTCATGATATAAATAATATATTAACTCCTATAATAGGGTCAATCCAATTATTAAAGGACAGTAATATAGAGGATAAAAATATAATAAAACAGCTTAAAATAATAGAGATATGTGCATATGATGGAATGAATATAGCAAATAAAGTCAAAAGTTTTACTAAACAGTACAATGTAAAAAACAAATTAGATATATTTAATATAGATGATATTATACTAGATGCTATAGATTTAACAAAGAACAAGTGGTTAACAGAAAGTGCATTAAATGGTATAAGTATAAATATGATATCAAAATTAAATTCAGATGCAATGGTTAAAGGAAACACAACAGAATTAAGAGAGGTATTTATAAATATAATAAGAAATGCTATAGATGCTATGTATAATGGTGGGGAAATAGAAATAATCACAGAAAATAAGGATAATATGGTCAATATTCAAATAAGAGATAATGGTATAGGGATGAATGAGGAAGTTGTTAGAAGAGCTTTTGAACCATTTTTTACAACAAAGGGTAATAAAGGTTCAGGATTAGGTCTTAGTGTATCTTATAAAATAATACAAGATCATGGTGGAATAATGAATATAGAAAGTAAGGAAAATGTTGGAACGTGCTTTTATATAGGACTACCTATTTGTAATAATGTTGATAAAAGTAAAGATAATATGTACGAAGAAAAGATAGATTTTCATGGAAATATACTTATTATTGATGACCAGCAACAAATAAGAAGTGTTGTATCAGATATGGTAAAATCAATTGTAAAATGCAAAATTAAAAGTTGTGGAAATGATAATATTGAAGAAGAATTAAAAAGAAGAAAATATGATATAATTCTGTGTGATTTTTCTATGCCTGGATTAAATGGACTACAGGTTTCTCAGATAGTAAAGAAAATAAATGAAGAAGCATTTTTTTGTTTAATGACAGGTTGGGTAGGAAATTTTAATAGTAATGCCACCCAAAATATAGATTTGATATTAAATAAACCTATAAATAAAGAAAAATTAAAAGAAATGTTTATAATATATAAAAACATGATGAAGATATATTAAATATTTGTTGATAATTTATTAAAAATTCATATATATATATGCCACTTAACTAAAAAAATAATATAATAGATATGTAAAACTAATTAAACTATCTGCCGAAAGGAAGGTAAATTATGGATTATGATGTTCTTATATTGGGTGGCGGTATAATAGGATGTGCTGTGGCTTATGAACTATCTAAATATAGTTTGAATATAGCACTTATTGAAAAAGATTACGATATTGCAGATGATGTGGCTTTAATAAATTCAGCTATAGTTTATGATGGAGTTGAGTGTGAAGATACTCTAATGGCTAAGCTTGAAATGATGGGAAATGAAATGTTTGATGAGCTTTCTATAAAAATAAATGTTCCATTCAAAAGATGTGGTTCATTAATAATTTCTGAAAATAAAGAACAAGAATATAAATTATATAACATATATGAGAGAGCTATTAAAAGAGGTATAAAAAATATATTTTTGCTAGACAGTAAAGATATAGTTAAATTAGAACCTAATTTAACTATAAATCCAACAAAGGGGTTATATTCAAAAAATACAGGAGTGATATGTCCTTATGACTTAGCAATTGCCTATGGTGAAATAGCCTTTGATAATGGAGTGAAATTCAGATTAGAAGAAGAAGTTATTGATATAGAAAAAATTACAAAAGGGTTTAGAGTTATTACTAATAAAAATAAATTTACTTGCAAAATGGTTATAAATACAACTCCAGGTCAAAATTATAGTATAGATACTTCAGAAAAAGTTTATAAAAATAAAAGTAATTTAAGTTATTTCCTTTTAGAAAAGGATTATAAAGAAATTTTTAATAACATATTATTTACATTAAATGAATCAAGAAATAATATTTTGGCAGTTCCAACTGTTCAAGGAAATATGATGGTAGCTGTAAATGATAAAGATATGCTAAACTATAATGAAACTTTAAAAAAGGTATCGCATCTAATAGGAAGTATTGATGAAAGTAAAATAAATGATTTTTATCAATGGCCTTTTTACAAAGATACAATAATGATTGATAAAAGCTTAATTGATAAAGGATATATTAAAGTAGTAGGTAAACATTATGCTCAAGTAACAATGACTCCATCCATAGCTAAAATGGTATGTGAAACTGTAATTAGTAATATAAATTGTGTTTTAAAAAAAGATTTCGTAGATAAAAGAAGAGAATTTTATAGATTTAGAGATCTTTCAAATAAAGAAAGAAATAAAATAATTAAAATGAATAAGAAGTATGGGAAAATGGTTTGTATTTGTCAAAAAGTAACTGAAGGGGAAATAGTAGATGCTATAAGAAGGCCTTTAGGAGCAAGGACGGTAGAAGGAATAAAGAGAAGAACTGGGGTAATATTTGGAAACTGCAAAGGAGCAGAATGTCTTAGTAAGATAGCCAGTATTTTAGCTAGAGAAACAAATAAGAAACTTGATGATATAGTGAAGGATTCAAAAAATTCAAAAATAATGACTGGTAGGATAAAGGAATTTGATTAGTTATATCCAGAAAGGATGAAATGCAGTGATAAAAGAGTTCATTTGTAGAGGATGTAAGGAACAGTGTATTATTTCACTTGATGGGAATGAAGATGATATGAGTATTAGTGGAAATAAATGTGATGAAGGAATTATATATGCTAAAAAAGAAATAAATAATAATAAAGATATATTTACAACACTAATAAGGATAAAAGGAGCTAATTGCAATGTTGTTCCTGTTAAAAGCAGTAAGGCAATTGATAAAAGATTATGGGTAGAGTGTTCAAAAGCATTGAGTATGCTTCATGTGGGAGCACCAATAAAAATAGGAGACATAGTTTGCCATAATTTATTAAATACTGGAGTAGATATTATATGTACTAAAAATATAAATAAAATGTAATATAAATATATATTAGAAAAAAAGTTGACATTAATAGTTAATATATATATAATAAAAATTAATTATTTAAAATATATACATAAACCTATGAAGAGGCTAGTAACAGAATAGATATTTTAGAGAGTCAACGGTTGGTGAAAGTTGATAATATTTATTTTGAGAATCCACCTCTAAGGGACTGTGATGAGCAGTACGGTGAATACCGTTATATTATTAAAGAGGACTAGATTTTCTAGTCAATTAGGGTGGCAACGCGGAGTCTTTCGTCCCTTTATAGGGAGAAAGGCTTTTTTATTTTATATAAATATAAGTGGAGGTAGTATATATGTTAGATTTAAAAAGAATTAGGAATAACAGTGAGGAAATAAAATTAGCGTTATCAAATAGAGGAGAAGACTTTGATGTAAGTGTTATTGACAAAGTAGTAGCTTTAGATGAAGAAAGAAGAAATATTCTTGTAGAAGTAGAGAATTTAAAAAGCAAAAGAAATCAGGAATCAGCGCAGATACCTAAGCTTAAAAAAGCAGGTGAAAGTGTTGATGGTATCATGGAAGAAATGAAAAAATTATCTGATGAAATAAAGAAATTAGATGATAAATTAGGAAAAGTAGATGAGGAAATAGAGTATATAATGTTAAGAATTCCTAATATACCTAATCCAGCGGTTCCAGATGGAAAATCAGATGAAGATAATGTAGAAATAAGAAGATGGGGAAATCCTACAACATTTGAATTTGAACCTAAAGCTCATTGGGATTTAGGAGTAGATTTGAATATATTAGACTTTGAAAGAGCAGGTAAAGTTACTGGATCACGATTCACTTTTTATAAAGGAGTTGGAGCTAGACTTGAAAGAGCAGTTATAAACTACTTTTTGAATACACATGTAGATGAAAATGGATACACTGAAATATTACCACCATACATGGTAAATAGAAGAAGTATGACAGGAACAGGACAGCTTCCAAAATTTGAAGAGGACGCATTTAAAGTATCAAATTGTGATTATTTTTTAATACCAACAGCGGAAGTACCAGTAACAAATTTATATAGAGATGAAATATTAAGTGGAGATACACTTCCAATAAAACATGTAGCATATAGTGCATGCTTTAGATCAGAAGCAGGATCAGCAGGAAGAGATACTAGAGGTCTTGTAAGACAGCATCAATTTAATAAGGTAGAACTTGTAAAGTTTACAAAGCCAGAACAGTCCTATGAAGAACTAGAAAAGCTAACCAATGATGCAGAGAAGGTTTTACAAGGGTTAGGGCTTCCTTATAGAGTAGTTAGAATATGTAAAGGCGATTTAGGTTTTACTGCTGCATTAAAATATGACATTGAAGTTTGGATGCCAAGCTACAATAGATATGTAGAAATATCAAGTTGTAGTAATTTTGAGGATTTCCAAGCAAGACGTGCAAATATTAAATATAAGGATAATCCAAAAGATAAACCTCAATTTGTTCACACATTAAATGGATCAGGAGTTGCTATTGGAAGAACAGTTGCAGCTATACTTGAAAATTTCCAACAAAAAGATGGTAGTGTAATTATTCCAGAAGCATTAAGACCATATTTTGGAGGAAAAGAAGTAATAAAGTAATTATATAAAATTGAACAAATTCCCCAATGAATTTGTTCAATTTTTTTAAATACATAAAAATCAATATAAAGTATTATACTTAATATGGTTTTATAAATATAAAGTAATAAATTTATAATAAATTATAAAAAAAATAAAAAATAGTGTTGACATATAGTGAAATCACTGATATAATTTATTTTGTCATCAGGCATGGAAAGATGGTCGAGTTGGTTTAAGGCACCGGTCTTGAAAACCGGCGTACGGGTGACCGTACCATGGGTTCGAATCCCATTCTTTCCGCCACTTTTTTATATAACAAGTTAAATTGTAGGACATGGAGAAATACTCAAGTGGCCGAAGAGGCGCCCCTGCTAAGGGCGTAGGTCGGGAAACCGGCGCGAGGGTTCAAATCCCTCTTTCTCCGCCATAACATCTAGTTAAACTAGATGTTTTTTATTTTGTATACAATGTTATACTTAAGTGTATTTTAATATTTCTTGGTGATTAATGCATAATATTGTACTAATCAAGTTTTGAGTAACAATATTGATTTTTATAATAATTTATGTTAATATGATAATGTTAAATATGCGTCGGTAGCTCAGTTGGATAGAGTAGCTGGCTACGAACCAGTTGGTCGGGGGTTCGAATCCTCTCCGACGCACCAAACATAAAGCCTTGTAAATACTAACTTTACAGGGTTTTATTATTTTTTGATAATTGTCGTTAAAATAGCTTTTGTCGTTAATTTGTCGTTAATTTATTTTTTAGTGATTATTTTAAGATAAAAAATAGGTGTCGGTAAGAACGACACCTAAAAATTTATTTAGCCATAATATTATTTAATTTATTTACTGCTTCTTTTTGCATATCTGGAAGTACATGAGAGTAAGTATTCAAAGTTAGGTTCACAGAGCTATGTCCTAGACGTTCAGCTACTATCTTAGGGTTAATGTTAGCCTTAAGCATTAAAGTAGCGTGTGTGTGCCTTAAATCGTGAAATCTTATATATGGAATATCTAACTCTTTGCATATACCATATTCTTTCATAACTCTATTATAATTTCTTGATACATATTGAGGATCATAAGGTAATCCAGTTTCTTTTTGACATACTACGAAATTTTTTTCTTGATAGTATTCACCATATTTTAATTTATTTTCTTTCTGTTCTATATTTAATTGTTTTAATTCTTTTATGGTATAATCTAATAAGATAATTTTACGTTTTGAACTTTCAGTTTTTAATGGGAGCAACTCTAAAGAGCCGTCAACTTTTTGTAGTTGCTTTTCTATATATATAACACCATTTTCTAAGTCAACCTTATCCCAGGTAAGTCCGCAAATCTCACCTAATCGCATTCCAGTAGTTACCGCTAACATTGTAGGGTAATAGGCCGTCATATCTTTTAAACGTTTTAATAGCTTATTTACTTGGAATTCATCATATACCTTTAATTCAGTTTTAGTTCTTTTAGGTTTATCTACCGCTAAGCAAGGATTTATATTTACTATTTGCCATTTAATAGCCTGATTAAAAGCCTTATTTAATAAATTATGAAAGTGCCTAACAGTTGTACTGGATACTTTTTTTAAACTTTCTGTATAGAACTCCTGGATATGAATAGCCTTTATCCTAGAAAGCTCCAATTTGCCGAAATAAGGTATTAAATGCTTATTAGCTATATATTCATATGTGGTATATGTTTTGTTAGCTAATTGGGGCTTAATTGAATTTAAGAATTTTTCCATGTAAATATCAAATGTTATTTTATCAACTTTAAAGTAGGTTCCTTTTTCTATTTTAGCCATTAATAGAGCAGCAGCCTTTTCCGCTTCTTTCTTTGTTTTAAATCCACCTTTATAGAGCCTTTCTCTTTTACCTTTGGAATCCAGTTCACCAGTGTATACTGTAAATTCCCATTTATCATTACGTTTTCTGAATGTGGCCATGATATCCTCCTTTCTTTAGGTATAGGAATAATTCTAACTTTAACGACCATAAAATTATGGTGGGTAAATATTATTTACTTACCTATTTAATTTTATATGTGGTTACTATAGATAATTGTGTAGTAACTACATAAGTATAAAACCACTATTACAATTTGTAATAGTTTAGCAAAAATCACTATCCCCAATAAGGATAGTATTATTTTAATTATGGATATGTGGTTACTTTATTTTATTGTGTAGTAACTACATTTCGCCAGATGTGGTCGAAGTTATTTGTTTTCTTTATTATTTTCATTTTTGTTATTTTTTAAAATTTCATATAAAGGAGATTCTTTGTTTATCCATGAGCTTACACCGTCAAATAAATCTCCAGCTTCTAAGTGAGCTTTAATATCATTTAGAGTATCATTAATAGCTTTTTCAATAGCTGAGATTAATAGTTCTTGATATCCATTTTTACATAATTCATCAAAGGAATAATTGAACATCTTTTCAATATTAGGATCAGAAAGAAATGTAATTTCAGCATTTAGTGCAGGAAATACCGCATCTACTTCTGCTTTCATTTCTTCAAATGATACTGGTGGAAGTATAGTGGTGTTCTGTTGTAATGCTTTATATAATTGCTGAACTTTACCAAGTCTAAAGGGATATCCAGAGGTCTTTTTTAATTCATTATCAATATTATTTTTTTTATTCTGTTCAGAGTTTGGTTCTTCTAATAATTTTGCGATATCAACATCCAATACTCGAGAGATCTTAGTTAACATTTTAATATTGGGTTCTCTATGGTTATTTTCATAATTGGCAAGAGTTGAAACAGGCATATCTAATTGCTTAGCTAAATCCTTTTGACTTATTTTTTTATTCATACGTATTTGTTTGATTTTATCACCTATTTTCATAAATACACCTCCTACTTATATAGTATCATTAAATTTGCAATACGCAAATAGTTTTCCTAATTAGGGTTGACAGTTTGCGAATTGAATAGTAATATATAGTTAAAGTTTGCGATATGCAAATAAGGGAGGAGAACAAATGAAGTATAAAATTAAAGCTTTAAGAGTAGGTAACGGTTTTAAGGCAGGAGAGTTTGCTGAAAAAGTAGGTATTTCAAGGGAGTATTTAAGACTTATTGAAAACGGCAAAGCTAAGAATCCAAGCATTCTAATAATGAAAAAAATATCTGAAATACTTGAAACACCAGTAACAGAACTATTTTTTAATGAGTAATTTGGAAAATTCCAAGAAACATAACATTTCTAAATACATAATCCATCAAAAGGATTAGGTTTAATAAAACATCAATTCAAATTTGAACTCATCTATAGTGCCGCAATGGCGAATGTAGGATAAGCACCAGTTAAAATCCCGCTGGTGGCTAAGGGGAATAAAACATAGGAGGTAATAAAAATGAAAGTAAATACAGTAGAACAGTTTAAGGTTATGAAGTTTTTAGAAGAAAACCTTGAGATAGAACTATTTGAATTAGTATTACTAGATAGGTACTCTATATAGGTTACAGACCTAACAGGTGAAAGCATGGTTTTTAAATGGGATGGCAAGAAAGTGATTTGGAAAGAATAAAAATTATTTTTAAAAAAGTGAATAATTTTTAGGGGTCACTATTACTATACAAGATATAGGGGAAAATAGGAGTTTAGAAAAATTAAGGTAGAAGAAAGGAGAAAATTAAAAATGAAAGTAAAATCAAAATTAGATGATGTTTATACAGTTAAGGAAACAGCTAAGTTATTAAAGTGTCATTATAATTCAATTTATCAACTTGTAGAGAGGGGAGAAATAAGAGCTATAAGGATAGGCAGAAAGATATTAATAAGTGAAACAGCTTTGCAAGAATTTATGAGTGGTGAAACAAATTAAGTAGGTGGTGTTTTGAGATACACAGTAATAGATAATGAGGTACTAGAGAATAAAGATTTAAACATACAAGAGCAGAGTTTATTGATAGCATTGATAAGTTATTACAATAAAGAAAAAGGATATGCTTATCCAAGCTATAAACAATTAAAAATTAGAAGCAAAATTAAAAAAGATGAAACTTTAATCAAAGCATTAGAAGGGTTAATTGAAAAGAAGATTATTGCTAAAGAAACCATTAAAGGAATAGGAAATAAGTATTTTTTACATACTCCAAAAACGGAGTACCCCCAAAAATGTAGTACCCCCGAAAATGGAGGAACACCTACCCCAAAAACGGAGGAACACCCACCCCGAAAACGGAGTACAACAAATACTAATACAAATACTAATACAAATACTAATAATATATATAGTCATTCTGAAAATGACAAAACAGAAGAGAAGTATTTAGAAATA
>NZ_JAGGKA010000039.1 GCF_017873215.1 Clostridium tetanomorphum | reverse complement strand
AACCTTAAAGAAATATAATTTATTGATTCAAAAAAGTAAAACCGCCATCACTTTCGTGATGACGATTCAATATTCTTAGTTTTTCAGTGGCCTCAGAATTCTTTACAGGATTTTTTATTGTAATAATAAATATTGAAAAAAATGAAATACTGTAACATAATATAAATATATGAATTAATTTCAAATAAGTAATTTGTATGGTTTATGTATTATACAGTGTTATTACAAAATTTGTTTTTGTTATATAAACTAAGAAATAATTATTTAAATTTATAGTAGGGATTAGTATTTTCTTAATGTTTTAATTGAAAGGAGTGTTTTAAATGGAAGGGTTAGTAACCGAAAAGGAATATGAAATTCATTATTATGAAGTAGATTATAAAAGAAGGTTATTAATAACCAATATAATTAATTATTTTTGTGATATTGCTACAAAGCAATCAGAAGATAGAAATGTTGGACTTGACTATATGAAGGAGAATAATGTTGCTTGGGTACTTTATAAATGGCATATAAATGTACATAGATACCCATTATATGGGGAGAAAGTAATAGTAACAACAAGGCCCCACTCTTTTAGAAAATTTTATGCTTACCGTAAATTTGAAATAATAGATGAGAAAGGTAAAATTATAATAGAAGCTAATTCTATATGGTTTTTAATTGATATTCAAAGAAGAAGACCTAAGAGAATAAATGAACATATAGAAGAAGCTTATAAAGTTAGTAAGGATAATGATGAGCGAGCTATATTAGAAATACCTGATATAAAATGTATTGAGAAAATACATAATGAAAAAACATTTAATGTAAGATATAGTGATATAGATACTAATGGACATGTAAATAATGCAAAATATGTGTCTTGGGCAATAGAAACAGTGCCATTAGAAATAATTAAAAGCTACGCCCTCAAAAATATAACTATAAATTATGAAAAGGAAACAAAGTATGGTGAAAGTATAAATGCTTTTGTAGAAGTAATAAAAGAGGACAAGATGGTTATTTGTAGACATAGGATTACAGATAAGGAAGGAAATGAGTTAACAATAGCTCAAAGTACGTGGGAATAATTCACAATAAATATAAAAAATAAAAATTGCAATATAAAAGGGTTAGAGGTAATTTTATTATTCTCAACCCTTTATATTGTGACTTTATTTATTAAAACAATTTAGTTTAAAATAGAATTTTACTCCAGTAGGTGTATTTTCAGCACCATAAATAGTTTCATGATGATCTAATATAACTTTACAGATTGCCAGGCCCAAACCTGTACCCCCAGAGTGATGACTCCTTGATTTATCTACTCTATAAAATTTTTCCCATATTTTTTCAATGTCTTCATCTGGTATATGCGTTCCTTCATTTTCAACTGAAAAGCATACTAAGTTTTCTTCTTTTTTTAAATATACTGTTATTTTTTTATTTTTTTGTGTATAAGTAATAGCATTATTTAAGAAATTTGTGATCACCTGTTCTATTTTAAAAGAGTCTCCAGAGACTAAAATGTTCTTACTTTCTATAGAAACTTCAAAGTTTATATTTTTTTCTTTTAATAATAATATATATTTTTTTATTATATACTCTAATAGCTCATCTATATAAAATTCTGTTATATTAAGAGTATATCTATCAGTCTCCATCTGTGAAAGATCCAATAGATCCTGAATAAGTCTGTCCATTTTATCAACTTCTGTAGTTATAATATTGTATATATCCTCTTTTTCACATTCTTCTGCTACATTATCTTTCAAGCTTTCTGTATATCCTTTTATTAATGTAATTGGAGTTTTAAATTCATGAGATACAGAGGCAATAAAGTCTTTTCTAAGTAAGTCCAGTTCTTTTTGCAAGTCTAAGTCCTTTTTTAGCTGATTATTAGCTAAATAAAGACTTTCAATAGTGTCATTTAATTTACCTGACAAGTAATTTAAACTTTTAGATAAATTTCCT
The DNA here is from genome assembly GCF_017873215.1 of Clostridium tetanomorphum. Taxonomy (GTDB): domain Bacteria; phylum Bacillota; class Clostridia; order Clostridiales; family Clostridiaceae; genus Clostridium_AO; species Clostridium_AO tetanomorphum. The sequence continues at coordinate 12,694 of NZ_JAGGKA010000039.1, read as the reverse complement.
ATTTCATCATCAGATTTAACATTACACTTAGCTGAAAAGTCTAAATTTATCATTTTTGATGCTACGTTATTAATGCCTATAATGGGTTTAGTTATTAAATAAGAAAATATAGCAGATAAAATAAGAATACATATAATTGAAGCTATTATAATATATAAAACATATTTTTTTAATATTAAGGAACTTTTTGAAGTAAACACTTCTGGCATTATAATTACAATATTGTTAACATCATTTTTATTTAATTGTATAGGTGTGGATATAGCTATGTACTTTGAAGGACTAAATTTTCCATAAACACGAAAAGTTTGCTTATGTCCTATGGAGAAAGTAAATGGATAATATTTTTCACTGTCACCATTACTTACACTAAAAGTTCTGTGTTGAGAATTATCAAATTTGTGAGTTACTATTGAATCAATTGGACCATTAGATAAATTTTTTGATATATAATTTAAATTAGATTTACTTAAATTTTTCTTTGCTGAGTCAGTAATATATTTTAATTTAAAATCTTTGTCAAATATAATTAAATAGGCTTTATTAACATTCTCATAGTTTTTTACTTCTTTCATAATAGCTGAATCTTTATTTAAAGGACAATATAAATTAATATAAGTGTATGAGCCAAAAAAATCAGTTTCTAGAAGCTTATTATACAACTTTTTTTCCATTTCCTGTGCATATTCTGTAGTCATATACAATCGTCCTACTACAAATATCTGGACATAAACTAAAATACCCATAAAGAATAAAAGAAATGAAATTAAAATAATAAAAAGTTTAAATGTAATACCTTTATATATTTTCATCTATGATACCTCAAATTTATAGCCTCTTCCTCTTATAGTAGTAATGTAATTGCTTCTATCTTCAAGCTTGTCTCTTAATCTTTTTATATGTGTGTCTACAGTTCTTGGATCACCATAATAATCATATCCCCATACTCTGTTCAGTATAGCTTCTTTTGATAAAACCATACCTTTATTTTGCATGAAATATGTTAGAAGATCATACTCCTTGAGAGTTAACATAACTTCAACATTATTAACAGTCACTTTTCCTGAATTTAAATCTATTGCCAAGCCGTCCTCTGATAAAATATTACTTGATTTACTAATAGTACCATCAACTCTTTTTAAAAGTGATTTTGCTCTGGCTACTAGAACTTTTGGACTGAAAGGTTTTGTTACATATTCATCAGTACCATGCTCAAAACCTAGAATTTTATCATCCTCCTGAGTTTTGGCAGTTAGCATGATAATTGGTACATCAGAGTTTGTCCTTATATATTCACATACTTTTAAGCCATTTAATCCTGGAAGCATTATGTCTAATATCACAAGATCAATTTTATACACTTTAAACACATCTAAAGCTTCTTCACCATCTTTTGCTTCAAATATGTTAAAACCTTCTTTCTTAAAATACATTGCTATTAACCTTCGTATATTTGATTCATCTTCTACGATTAATAGATTTTTGTTCACAACTATCACCCCCAAATTATGTTTTGTCACTTTCGTGTAACATTCGAGCCATATGATATATATGAACGATCCCCCTAATTTAATTTTATATATATTTTACCAATAATTCAACTAAGGAGTAAAAAAATGAAGAAAAAGATACTGTCAAGTTTATTTCCTATAATTATATTAATTTTATGCATTATCGTTTTAAAAGCAGAGCTATTAAATAAAAATATTAACTCTGTAGATGACTTAAGAAATGTAGCTATAGAGAATAGGCCAACTATAAGTGCTGCGGCAGCTATAACTTTAGATGTTACTAATAATAAAATACTATATAAGAAACATATACATGAAAAGCTGCCACCTGCAAGCACTACTAAGCTTCTAACTGCACAGATTTTTGCAGAACATTTTTCTCCAGAAGATGATGTAATGTATACAAGGCGTTGTAAGGAGCAACCTGAGTATAAGCTTAATTTAAAAGTTGGAGAGACGATGAATGCAAAAGATGTAATGGATGCTGTTATGTTGTATTCAGCAAATGATATGGCAGAGGCTATGGGAGAAAACTCAAATAGAAGTTTAGAAACTTTTAATCAGACTACAGGAAAAAACTCAAATGAAAGTTTAGAAAGCTTTGTTCAGGCTATGAATGAAAAGGTCTCTTCATTAGGACTTAAGGAATCACATTTTATGAACCCTATAGGACTAGATGATGAGGAGCATTATACTACGGCGTATGATCTAGTCAATATAGCTAAAGAAGCATATAAGTATCCATGGATAATGGATACTATGAAAAAGAAAGTAAGTACAATTAATACATCCAAAGGGAAAATAAGTTTAGAAAATAGAAACAAACTGGTTGGAATTAATGGGTGCATAGGAGGTAAGACAGGATATACATCTAGGGCTGGAAAATGTCTTGTGTGTTTTTATGAAATTAATAATAGAAAAATGATAGGTGTTGTATTGAATTCACAGGATGACAATACAGTATTTGAAGATATGGAAAGAATAATAAGATGGAGTTATAAAAAATAAAATGAAAATAAAAAGAAAAAATATAAAATTAGCAATGATATTTTTGTTTCCCAGCATTCTAGGATTTTTTATCTTTTATATATTACCTTTTATGTTAGTTATAAAATATTCTTTTTTAGATAGTCCTAATGAAGGAGAATTTGTAGGGTTTTCAAACTTTATTTCTTTATTACAAAATCCAAGTTTTAAAAAAGCTATTTTAAATACTTTGATCTTTACATCTATAAGTGTACCGTTGCTTATTGTTATATCTCTTGGGGTAGCATTACTTTTAAACCAAAATTTATACTTAAGAAATATCTTCAGAATGTTTTTTATGCTGCCACTAGTAATTCCTGTAGCGTCTGTAGTTATGGTATGGCACATAATGGTGGATAATAAAGGCTGGATTAATAAACTTGTTATTTCTATGGGATATTCTCCTGTAGATTGGATGAATTCAAAGTGGGCATTGTTTGTGGTAATTGTAGTTTTTTTGTGGAAAAATATAGGATATAATATGATACTGTTTATTGCAGCACTTCAAAATATACCTAAAGAATATTATGAATATGCATCTATAGAAGGAGCAAGTGCTGTAAAAAAGTTTACCAATATTACAATAGTATACATGATGCCAACACTTTTCTTTGTTTTTGTAATTTCTATAATTAATTCATTTAAGGTATTTAGAGAAGTATATCTTATAGCCGGAGAATATCCTCATGAAAGCATATATATGCTTCAACATTATATGAATAACGTATTTATGTCACTAGATTACCAGAAACTTTCGTCGGCAGCTGTAATTATGGCCTTAGGAATATGTCTACTTTTAATTTTATTATTTAAACTTCAAGAAAATATAAACAATAAAATACAAGAATAGTAGGTGATTATATAATGTGGTCATATAAAGGCAAAAAGAAATTAGTGAGAAAAATACTATTAACAATAATTACAGCAGTTATTTCGTTGTTTTTTGCTTTCCCTATGATATTAACTGTAACTAATTCTTTTATGACTGAGAATGAAATAAATTCAAATTATAGCATGATTGCTTTGAATAATGACACAAATGATAAAGAACAAAAGATTTTAAATGATAATAGCTATGTAAAATTAAGGATAATACCGGATATGGTCACATTAAAGCAATATTATAATGTATTGATAAAACAGGTTAAATTTTTACTTATGTTTTGGAATTCGGTAAAAATTGCATTATGTGTAATTTCAGGACAAGTAATAGTGGCATCTATGGCAGCTTATGCATTCAGCAAAATGGAATTCCCTGGAAGAAATAAATTATTTCTTATTTATATAATAGTTATGCTTATGCCTTTTCAAGTAACACTTTTACCAAATTATATAATTTCCGATATATTTCATTTAATAGATAAACATGAGTCTATAATTTTTCCAGGTGTTTTTAGTGCTTTTGGAGTGTTTCTTTTAAGACAATTTATGATGGATATACCTAAAGAATATATAGAAGCGGCTATGATTGATGGCGCTAATCATTTCTATATTTTTATAAAAATTATAGTTCCATTATCAGTAAATGCTATTGCAGCATTAACAATATTAGTATTTATAGATAACTGGAATTTGGTAGAGCAACCTCTTATATTATTAAAAGACCAATTAAAAGAACCGCTATCTTTATATCTTTCTCAAATAAACTTTAATGAAAAAGGAATTGCTTTTGCAGCATCTATGATTTATATGATACCAGCACTGCTTATATTTCTTTATGCAGAAAGTCATTTAGTAGAAGGTATAAAAAATTCCGGAATTAAAGGATAAAAATGTGGAGGGATATTTCTAATATGGAATGTGTAAAAGAAGATAATCAAATAAATAGAAAGAAAAAAATAAAAAAGCTTACTATTAATTTTTTTGTAATCATGGCAGCCTTAACATTCTTTTCAAATACCATAAACAATTTTTTCCTTCCAAAAGTTACTGTGGAAAGCCCTGTATCAGGTTCAATATCAAAGGAGATAAACAGTTTAGGAGTTATTGAGGCAAGGGAGTCAGCAAAGTTATATGGAGAAAGTGGAAAAATAGTAGAAGAGGTCAATGTTAAGATAGGAGATAAGGTAACTAAAGGAAAGATATTGATAAGGCTTAAAAAGGAAGATTTTAAATCAAAATTGGAAGAAGAAAATATAAAATACAATCAATATAATTTGGAACTTGAAAAGCTTAAAAATGAAGGTATTTACAAAGAGAACAATTTAAAAAGAAAAGTAGAAGAAACAAAGGAGAAAATGAATTCTGAAATTAAAAATCTAGATAAAACAAGCAAATTGGTAAAAGAGGGATATGAGGCTCAAGTTAGTTTAGATAAACAGGTATTGGTTTTAAGCGACGCAAAAAGAGCTTATGAACAAGCTTTAGATGATTATAATAATGCCTTAAATGAACAGAGAAATTCTATAAAGAAGGTGAAATATGACATACAGATGGAGAAGAATGAAATTAATAAAATAAATAAAGATATGAATATTTCTAGTGATATTATTGCTCCTTGTGATGGAGTTATTTCTGAGCTTAATGTTGAAAAAGGTCAGACAGTAGATGGGTCTAAGCCAATAATTATTATAAATAACTCCAGTAAGGGATTTCAATTTAGAATGAGTGTAGACAATGCTAACTTAAAATATATAGCTAAAGGAGATAAGATTAATATAACAATGAAATCTACTGAAGATAAAAATTTAGAAGGCACTATAAGAGAGATAGTCAATAGTCCAATTACCAAAGAGGGAAAAAAAGATGATAGTAAAAAAGACTTGCTAATTGATATTAATATGAAGAATCTTATAGGAGGTGAAGAGGGGGATGGATTTATAAGTAAAAAAATCTCATCAAGTACTATGGTTATCCCTAATAGTGCAGTAAATACTGATATGGATGGAAGTAAATTTGTATTTGTACTAAAAGAAAAGAATGGAGTTTTGGGTAATCAATATTCTTTAAAGAAGTTTAAGATTTCTATAGGAGAAAGTGATAATGCAAATACAGCAATACGTAATGGCATTACTCAGGATGATAAGGTTGTTATAAAGGTAGAAGATGATAAAGCTGTATCTGATGGAAGTTATGTCACAATAAAAAACTGAAAAAATAAGGTGAATATGTTGAGAAATATAAAGAGTGTTTATATTGGCATTTTTATATGTATATTTTTTATATATTTTGGAATTATGTTTCAAAGTGCTTTAGTTTCTAGAATTAGTAATTCCATGAAGCTTAATGATGGGAATAAAGTTTCGGTTATAACAAATCGCTCAAATACAATAAATCATTTTACCTTATCCGATATACGATTTATGAAAAATAAACTTAAGGATGAAGATATATTTGCTATGAGTGAGACTAAAGGAAAAGTATATTTTGAAGGAAGAGATATTCATAGCAAAATATTAGGTGTTAGTTCAAATTTTAATAAATTTTATAACATTAATGTTTCTACAGGTAGCTTTTTTACTGAAGGAATATGTAAGGAAAATGAGTTTTGCGTAGTTTTAGAAGATAAGCTGGCACGTAAATTATTTGGAACTGAAAATGTGGTAGGTCTTAAAGTAAGAATTTTTCATAAGGACTTTAAAATAATAGGGGTAGTTAAAAGAGATTCTACCATTATACAGAACATAAGTAATGATGGATTTGATAAAGTATATATACCTATAGAAACACTTATAAAGTTAGATGAAACTAGAAAAATTTCATATTTACAATTTCAAAACCTAAATAATGATGTGCAAGTAAAAGGCAAGGATAGAGTTATAGGATTGCTTAATGGAATTGGGAAGGATGAAAAGCAGTATAAAATTATTGACTATAGTAAAGAAGAACAGTTAATCAAGCAAAAACCGCTGATAATGTGTTTTGTATTAGGATTTATTTGTATATGGAACTTTATAAAATACTTAATAAAAATTTTAGTTGAAGTAAAAAAGTTCTTTATTGCAAATATGGAAAAGGATTATTTATTGGATGTAGTAATAAAAAATAAAAAGTGTTTTTTAATATACATACTAAAAATAGTCTTTGGAGTCTTAGGAATATTTATTATGTGGAAATTAATTAGATTTAATTTATATATTCCATCAAATTATATTCCAGATGAATTCATTAATATATCTTATTATAAGGATATATTTCAAGATAGCATAAAAGCAAACATAGAAAGCAGAGAATATTTAATTCCTTTTATTGAATTGAAGTTTATGAAAACAAATACGCTTATTAATATTTTATCTATAATGGTTATATTTTGTAGTTTTATTTTAAACACTTTCGTTAGAGAGTTTTTGAATAAAAGTAGGGATGCTATATTAGCAGTGCAATGTTGCGGAAAATGCAGTGTCGTAGCTCTAATACTTATAGCCATCATTTTTATGACATTTAAAATACAGTTTGGAATTGATTTGAAAATTCTATTTATAATATGGTCATTTCTATTTATGAGAGTTATAGTACATGCTAAAAACAAATATATTATTTAGATTAAAGAAAGAAGGGGTATATTTTGAAAAAAATAGTTTCTTTATTAATGATTTTAATTTTTACAATTAGTCTTGTAGGATGTAAGGATAAAGGTACATCTGCAGATGCATCTAAGGGTTCAGATAATATAAATAGTATGGTGGAAGATATAAGTAAAAATTCAGGATTGGATAATATAACAAGTTTTAAAGTAAACTCTAAGAATCAACTTGTTATGGCGGGAGTAACACAATCAAATGAAAAGAAGTTAGGAATTTATGATGCTGATGGAAAGCTTGTAAAAGACATAAAAATAGATTTTGGAGAAAAGTTAGGTCTTTGCACTGTTGATGAAAAAGATAATATTTATGTTTTAACAGAAAAATCTTCAAAGAGGGAAATTACTGTTTTTAATGCCTCAGGAGATAAAACTAAGACAATAAATCTTAAGAATACTTCAAAAAATGTTGAAGAAGATGGAATGAAAGAGATAGCTTTAAGAGGATATATGGAAGTGGATGATAAAGGAAACTTTTATATATTAACATTTGGAAAAGATAATCAGAGTGTAGAAGCAATAGACAAGGAAGGAAAAAATATTAAAAATCTATATACTAAATGTGATTTTATAAGCAATGATGATGAAGGCAATTTGTTTGTTGGTACGATGGAACAGGGAAATGGGGCAAAATTTTATGTAGAAAGAACTAATCCTTTATCCGGTCAAAGGGTATGGAAAAATGAGTATACTAGTGGTAGTTTTATGAAGACAGCAGTTCATAAAAAAGGAGATAAAGATTTTTATGGATTGAATAGTGATAATATATCTAAGTACAATGTTGCAGATGGAAAGTTTATAGAGAAGGTAATAGACTTTAAAGATTATGGTTTAGTTGATTTTAACTCAAGAATAAGAGATATTGATATAAATAAAAATAAGGATGTTTATATTTTAATTACTGAATTTAATAAAAAAGACAGATCTGAAAAATCACAATTAGTTAGATGTAATTTAAATAATAAAAATAAAAATAAAAATAGTGAAAAAGTTATTACACTTTCATTAATGTATCAAATTCAAGATATTGACGTTGCTATAAGTAAGTTCCGTAAAATGCACCCAGATATTAAGATTGAAGTTAAGAATACAATTACAGATTTTAATGATCCATCTAGCTATGAGAAGTATACAAAAAATGTAAATACAGAAATTATGTCTGGCAAAGGTTCAGATATCATATGTATGAATGGATTGCCATATCACAAATATGTAGATAAAAAAGCACTTGTAAATCTTAGTGATTTTATTTCTAAAGATAAAGGCTTTAATATGAAAAATTATAATGAAAAAATTATAAATGCTTTTAAATATAAGAAAGGACTATATACTATACCAACTAGATACGAATTTTCAGCTCTTGCAGTTGATAAAAAAATATTAGAAGAGAATAAAATAAATATAGATGATAAAAATTGGACATGGAATAATTTTATGGACTATGCTCGTAAGCTTACAAAAGATAAAAATGGTGATGGAAAAATAGATCAGTATGCTCTTCCTAAGATGAAAGGCTCAGAGATTATGCAGTTCCTTTTCTTAAATGGCAATTACAATAAGTTTATAGATGAAGATAAGAAGCAAGCAAAATTTGACTCTAAAGAGTTTATTGACATTTTAAATCTAGCTAAGGAAGTTACTACTAAAGGAATTATGGATACAAAAGGAGATGGCATAAGTACTACTACTGGAGGAAATATTCAGTTTTTACACAGTGATAATGTGTTTTTGCCAACACCTATTTTTAGCAATGTAATATTAGGTGATAAATTCAATTTGTTAAATTTACCGTCTCAAGGAAGTAGCTTTACATCAAATAGCACCTTCTCCATAAATAAGCATTCTAAATATAAAGATGAATGTTGGGAGTTTATTAAATTCCTTATTAGTGAGGATATTCAAGCTGGAGATAGTGCATCAGGTATACCAATAAATAATGTAGCACTTGAAAGAGTTCAGAAGGAAATCATTGAAATGACTAAAGATAGGAAACCATATAATTTAACTCAAGATGATGTTAACATATTCAATAAGTTTATAAGCAATTTATCAAATGGAGATAATGAAAATTCTCAGGTTCAGGAAATAGTAGGGACAGAAACAGATAAATTTATTAGTGGACAGCAAACAGCTGAACAGGCAGCAAAAATTATACAGAATAAAGTAAGTACAATGATTAATGAATAAAATATTTTTATATCTAAATGGGGCTGTTGCACTGAGTGCAACAGCTTTTTTAAGAAAATAATTAATGGGTAATGGGATTAAAAAGCCCGATAAACTTATAGAAATTAACAATCACAAAATACATATCTATGGGGAAGGAATATCTAATAATACCCCAACAGTTGTTTTTACATCGGGTTGGAAAATACCAAGTCATTATGTGGATTATTATCCATTGCAAAAGGAGCTTCAAAAAAAGTCACAGAATACATTTTTACTTAAAGAGGGAACACTATACCCCATCTCGCACTCGTTAGAAAAACAAGAATTTGTGGTTACATATATGTCCGAAGGAGATAAGGGTAGGACATGTAAGTATTATAAAATAACAGACTATGGGAAAAGGCAATTAGAAGAAAAGAAAAAAGAATGGATTAACTTTTCATATTATTTAAACAAAGTCATTGAGGTAGATGGAAATGTGTAATATCAAAGTTCGGGTGGATATATGGGATTTTGTTTTTGAATCAAAAAAGAGCTGTTCATAGTGATTTGAAAAATCCCTATAAACAGCCACATTATTATTTTAAAGTATTTCCTACTACATACCCACTACTCCAAGCCCATTGTAAGTTAAAACCTCCACAATCACCATCGACATCTAAGATTTCTCCTGTAAAATATAAATTAGAAACTATATTAGATTCTAAAGTTTCAGGATTTATATATTTAGTATCAATTCCTCCGCAAGTGACCTGAGAATTATTAAATGAATTAGTATCATACACTTCAAAACTCCAGCTTTTTAAAAGTTTTAATAAAGAAGATTTTTCATTCCAAGTAAGTTCAATACATGGTTTATGTATATCTAAAATATTACTTTCTTTTAATATAATTGGGATAAGTTTTTTATGTATAATGCCTATAAGAGATTCAAATACACTTCTATAGCTAAAAATACCCCAATGATTTTCTAAGAAATTTCTAAGGCTATCTTTTGTTAAACCTGGATACATATCTATTAATAAAGTTACTTGTCTTTTGCTATACAAAGCTTTAGAACATGCATTACTTAGTTGGAGTATTGGAGGTCCAGAAATTCCGTAATCAGTAAATAATATTTCTCCAAGTTCTTCTTTGTAAATATCATTACTTATATATAATTTTGCTAACCCAACAAATTTAATTCCAGAAAGAGCTTTTAATTTGTTATATTTTAATTTTAATTGTACAAGCCCTGGAGTAGGAGAAATTATCTTGTGACCAAGGGATTGTGCTAAGGTGAAGCCTGAACCGTCAGAGCCAGTATTTGGAGCGGATTTACCACCACAACTTAGTACTAATTTATTACAATTGAATATATTGTTATCTAAAGTTATTAAAGAAAATATATTATTTGACTTTTTTACATACTTAATTTTATTATTTAGGTATATAGGTATATTTCTCTCTTCTAATGCTAACCTTAGGATATCTAGTACAGAAGAGGCTTGTAAAGACATAGGATACATTTTACCATGATCCAATTCAACTAACGGAAGTCCTAATGAATAAAAAAATTCTATAGTATTTTCTACAGAAAATTTATTTAATACATAATTAAAAAAATTCTTATTTAAACTATGGTAGTTTTTAATAGAAACATTTTTATTTGTTATATTACAGCGGCCATTACCTGTAGATAATATTTTTTTCCCTATTCTATCATTACCTTCTACTATTGCCACATCTAAGCCTCTATCTTTGGCTATAATAGCAGCAATAATGCCAGAAGCACCACCACCTAGTACAATAATATCATGATACAAATTAAATCTCTCCTTTATAATTTACATCAGTGTAAAATAAATATATTAAATATTATACACTAAAAAATGAAATATAATATGTAGAAATGTGGATAAATTAATAAAATAATTGTGGATAAGTATTTATAATTAAATGCATTTTAGTATATAATATAATCAGAATATTCTTAAATGAATTAAGGGAGAGATATTTATGGATGGTCAACAATTATTAGAATATAGAAATTGGATAGTAGCTGGTGATGTTTTAAATGATAGCAAATATGCACATAGAATTTTAAATACATTAAAAGAATCTGGATATAAAGTACAAGGATTAAATCCAATGAGTGACGATGAAAGAGTGTATAAGTCCTTAAAAGATATAGAATATAAAATTGATGTAATAGATTTATGTATAAATCCAATAAATGGACTAGAAGTAGTAAAAGAAGCTCATGATTTAGGAATTAATAAGATATTAATACAACCTGGTGCGGAAAGTGAAGATATATTGAGTTTTTGTGCAGAAAAAGGTATTATAGCTATAGAGGGATGTGTTTTAGTAGAAATTTCCTACTATAAAAGAAAGAAGAGGTAGATAAAGGAATGTTAACTATATATGCTGTATCAGATTCAATTGGAGAAACAGCGGAGCAAGTTTCTAGAGCTACAGCTTACCAATTTGATGAAAGAATAGAAGTTAAGAGAGTTCCGTATATTAAAAATTTTGAAGCTGTAGATGAGTTTATAAATAGCATACAGGAGCCAAACAATTCCATGATTGTTACGACAATTGTTTTAGTAGATGTAAGAGAATTTTTAATAGAAAGATGCATAGAAAAGGGAATAAGGATAATTAATGTACTGGGACCATGCGTAGGGACTGCTTCTAGAATATTGAACAAGCTACCAGATTATAGACCAGGAGCAGTATGGAATATGGACTCACAATACTATAAAAAAATAGAAGCAATGGAATTTGCCATTCAATATGATGATAGTAAAGATTATTCAGGAATTAGGCATGCGGATGTAATATTAATAGGATTGTCTAGAACATCTAAAACTCCTCTTTGTATGTATTTGGCTAATAAAGGAATAAAGGCACTAAATATACCACTTATGCCAGAAGTACCCGTACCAGAGGATTTGTTTTCTATAGATAGTAAAAAAATAATAGGACTTACCATAGATCCTATGAGACTAATAGAAATAAGAAAACATAGAATGGACAAATTTGCTAAATTGTCATCAGAAATCCAATATGCTAATGCAGAAAGAGTCTTAAAAGAACTAGAATTTGCAGATAAAATCATGAGAAGAGTTAGATGCAAAATAATAGATGTAACGAAAAGGGCTATAGAAGATACTGCACTTCTTATACTGGAGTCTATAGGTTATAGTGGAATAAAAGATCATTAATAATTAGATATATAAGGCCAAAACCTTTTAAAAATAAGGTTTTAGCCTTATTATTACATAAAAACTTAAAAAACATAAAAAAAATTTTAAAAAACTGTTGACACTTTAGTGATTATCTTGTATTATTATCTATGTTAGGTCGCAGCGGTGACCGGGACAAAGCAGTTTGGCCCCTTGGTCAAGTGGTTAAGACACCACCCTTTCACGGTGGTAACAGGGGTTCGAGTCCCCTAGGGGTCACCATAAAAAATAAATTTAAA
>NZ_JAGGKA010000038.1 GCF_017873215.1 Clostridium tetanomorphum | reverse complement strand
TGTTGTTACTCCTGGGGCTTTTACTATTACATTCTGCACAGCCTTGAAGTTTTTACTGTTTGTAACATTTGATGGCAATGTTAATGTTCCTTCTATTTTATATGTTCCTGCTTTACCTCCATCATAACTTGTTGTATCCCAGGTTATTCCTACCATTATTCTACTTCCATCTTCTAGTGACACTAACACCTCAGCTGGCAAGTTCAATGCTTCTACTGCTGTTCCATTTAATACTAGTAAATCTCCAAAGCCTGGTGGAAACATTATATCTTTTGTTGTTACTCCTGGGGCTTTTACTATTACATTCTGCACAGCCTTTAAGTTTTTACTGTTTGTCACATTTGCCGGTAATGTTAATGTTCCCTCTAATCTATATGTTCCTGCTTTACTTCCATCATAACTTGTTGTATCCCAGGTTACTCCTATGGTTATGATACTTCCATCTTCTAGTGGCACTAACACCTCAGCAGGCAAATTCAATGCTTTTACTGCTGTTCCATTTAATACTGTTACATCTCTAAAATATGGGAGAACCATTATATCTTTTGTTGTTACTCCTGAGGCTTTTACTATTACATTCTGCATAGCCTTTAAGTTTTTACTGTTTGTCACATTTGTCGGTAATATTAATGTTCCTTCTAATCTATATGTTCCTGCTTTACTTCCATCATAGTTTGTTGTATCCCAGGTTATTCCTACTATTATGATACTTCCATCTTCCAGTGTAGCTGGCGCCTCAGCTGGCAAGTTCAATGCTTCTACTGCTGTTCCGTTTAATACTAGTAAATCTCCAAAACCTGATAGAACCATTATATCTCTTATTTTTACTCCTGGGGCTTTTACTGTTATATTCTTCACAACCTTTAAGTTTTTAGTGTTTGTCACATTTGCCGGTAATATTAACGTTCCTTCTATTTTATATGTTCCTGCTTTGCTTCCATCATAGTTTGTTGTATCCCAGGTTATTCCTACCATTATATCACTTCCATCTTCTAGTGATACTAGATCCTCAGTTGGCAAGTTCAATGCTTCTACTGCTGTTCCATTTAATACTGTTGTATCCCCAAAATATGGTAGAACTATTATATCTCTTGTTTTTATTCCTGGAGCTTTTACTGTTATATTCTGCACAACTTTAAATTTATTACTGTTTGTAATATTTTCTGGTAATATTAATGTTCCTTCTATTTTATATGTTCCTGCTTTACTTCCATCATAGCTTGAGGTATACCAAGTTATTCCTACCATTATCTCACTTCCATCTTCTAGTGTTGCTGGCCACTTAGCTGGAAGGTTCAATGCTTCTACTGTTGTTCCATTTAGTACTGTTAAATCTATAAGATTTTGTATAAATATTATATTTTTTGTCGTTACTACTGGGGCTTTTACTATTACATTCTGCACAGCCTTTAAGTTTTTACTGTTTGTCACATTTGCTGGTAATGTTAATGTTCCTTCTATTTTATATGTTCCCGCTTTACTTCCTTTATAGCTTGTTGTATCCCAAGTTACTCCTGTATTTATGGTGCTTCCATTATCTAGTGTTACTGGTACCAATGCTGGCAAGTTTAATGCTTCTTTTGGTGTTCCATTTTCTATTTCTATATCTGTCAGTTTTCCTACAGAGGTTATATTTTTGGTTGTTGCTATTGGTGTTTGTGTATCCGGTGCTACAATTACATTTGATATTGCCCCCTTACATAGTGTTTTTAGACCATTTGCATCTACTGCTACCACTGCTACATGCAAATTTTCTCCTGCTGTCCAATCAAAGCTTGCTGCTCCAGTTCCTTTTGCTATAGCTGTTTGTCCTGACACAGTATCTGTAACTGTTGGTACTGATCCTACCTTTGCTACTATTTCATAATGATCCACTGTTATTGTTGTAGAATCTGTCCATGTTATTAACACTCTGCTCTTTCCATCATCATTTACTTTATTATCTTTACTGGTTGGTGCATTTACTGTAAATGTTGATGGAACTTCTGGCATTATTGGTGTTATTATTATACTGTAATCTTGACTGCTTCCATCTTCTGCTGTCACTTTTATTACCATTTCTGAAGCTACATCTACGTTTTCTTGATCCTCTACTACTGTACTTCCTGCTGATGTTAATATTTCTACACTAGCCTTATCTGACACCTTTAATCCTGCCTTCAAAGCACTTACCTTTGTTCCTGCTGGTACCTCTGTTATATTTTCTTTACTTAATTTTCCTATATTAGTTGATATTATTGATTTTTCATTACTTAATACCGGTGCTCCTACTATTACTTTCATTATTGCTTTTACATTATTTGTATTTTTAACTCCCTCTGGTACTTTTATCGTTCCTGTAAATGTATAACCACCTGCTTTAGTTCCATCATATGCTGGTGTTCCCCCATCCCAAGTTACTGCTGCAGTTGTTTTTGTATTATTACTTAAATTTATACTTACTGTACTTGGTAAACCTATATCATTTAATATTGTTCCATTTGCTACATTTATATCACTTACTATTGCACTACTTACTGTTAAATATGAACTAGATGAAGAACCACCACTTGAGCCACCATCTCTTACTTTTTCCGGAATATAAAGAGAACTAAATTCATTAGTATTTTTTTGTTGCATTTTATTATTTATATTATCTGAAATTATACTATTTTTTAACAAACCTTCTATAACACCACATACAGAAACCTTAGCTCCTAATTCTAAACTTACTGTATTATTTTTATTATACACATTTCCAAAACTTCCAGTACCATTAAACTTTATTTTCTTAGCTATTGCATGAGAATCTAATATAACATTATATATAGTTGTTCCTGATATCATATTTAAATTTGCTTCACTCTTTATTGTTACCGGCTTATCAAAAACACCTTTAAACTCTACTTTATCACTATCAAAAGTATCATTTATTTCAATGTTACCAAAAGAACCTGAATTTACTTCAAGTGTTGAAGGTGATGATATCTTTGTATTCTCTATTAATGTAGAATCATTTATGTTTACTGAAGCCATATTTCTACTACGCAAATTTAAATATTTTGATTTAACATTTTTTAAATCTATCCCATTCTTTGAACCTGATAAAACAACTATTTTATCTGATTTTACTGAATCTAATGTAATTTTTCCATCTTTAGATGGATTTATATACACAATACCACCTACCGTTATATTAGAAACCAAAACATTATTGCCTTCAATATAAAGATTACCTTTTACATCTCCTTTAAGTGTTATATTATCTTGAGAAATATATGCATTTCCATATATAGCATTACTATAAACCTCTCCTGCTTTGTCTAAAAATTTAGCAGATATATTTATATCTTTCATAATGTCATCTGGAATATTAAAGTTTCCACCTAATACATTAACACTACTTGTTGGTAAAATATTTTCTTCTATTAATTTTTGGGTTGAATTTTGCAATGACTTATCAGCCAATATGATAGGAGCAAGCTTCTGAGCTGCTAAACTTGATCCTGAAAGTGCATCTGCAAATTCATTTCCTGTTTGTCCATCTCCTAAAGCTATATATACATTTTTCAAATCGAAACTTGAAATAAATCTTTCTACTACATTTTTATTTGTTTCATATCTGTCTAAACCATTTATCCTTTCAGACATAGGTAATGCTTTTTTCACCTCTTCACCTATAGAAGCAGTTCCTCCAATTATATAAGCTTTAGCTATATTATTATCATTTATATAATTACTAACCTCTTTAGACAAATTATCTCTTTCTGTAAGAATTATAGGCATACCCTTTATTCCTGCAATTGAACCTACTGACAACGCATCCGCATAATTTTCTCCTGAAACAATAAAAACATTTTTTACTTCTCCTAATTGTTCTGCTACTTTTACTGATGTTTCATATCTATTTTCCCCACCGATTCTATTAACATCTGAGGTTACATTTTTCTTAATCATATCTTCTACATTTTTGGATACTGAACCTTCGCCTCCAATAATAAGAACGTGCTTTACTTTAAGTCTTTTAAGTTCTTCCAAAACTTTATCATCCAAATTATTCTTTTTTGTTAAAATAATTGATGCATTTTTAATCTTTGCTAAAGGTGCTGCACTAAGTGCATCTGCATACCCTTCTCCGCTTGCTATAATTACATACTCAGATCCTTGCTCCCATCCCTTTTGTGAGATTTTAATTGAAGTTTCATATCTGTCCTGTCCCCATATCCTTTTTATATGATCTTTATCAAATGCTTGAACAGAACCTGATCTTGTAATTAATATTATTGATGTCACAATACCTAATGATAATGCTTTTTTTATTTTTAATTTTTTTGATTCCAAATTCTACTTCTCCTTCATTTATTTATTATAAAACCTTATATTAAAAATTATATATAAACTTCTTTTTTATTCATATACTCCTTTTGGTCTATTTTTTTGAAATACAAAAAAACTGAATAGAAAAACCTATCCAGCTTTAACTCTTAAAATACTTATCAAATAAATCCCTGCATCTTTGCAAGGTTAACAGCTTGAAGTTTGCCACTTACCTGTAATTTTTTATAAATGTTATGCAAATGTGTTTTCACTGTTGCCTGAGATACCATAAGATGGTCTGCAATTTCATTTCTTTTCAATCCTTTCGCTACTAATGAAAGTATTTGTATCTCCCTTTGTGACAATTTTATATTGTTCTGTTCACTTCTTTTTAGGCTTTCATTGTATTTCTTACTATAATCCAGTACTCGTTTTATGTACTGATTTTTAGAATCCATGCTATAAATCGTTTCTAGCATATTCATAATATACGATGCACTTTCTACAAAAGGCATTACAATATCATCTGATTGAGCTTTTGATAATCCTTCCTTCAGCACACTAATTCCTTCATCCATACCATAAAGATGATATTTTGACACTGCCTTAAATATATAATTGTGTATAAATCCTAACTGATTACTAAATATAGAAAAATACTCTTCAAAGGTTTCAGTAAGGACTTCAAGCTTTATATAATTTTTAGACAACATTACAGCTTTACCATAAACTATATAACTAAAAGCCATCCCTTGATAAAAAAAATCCGCAGCAGTCATGTCTCCTATTTGAAGCCAATATGGAATCTCCTCTATTTCTCCCATACATCCATAAATATATCCCCTGCATAAATCTATAGTAGTATTATATATAGGATGGTTTAACTTACCAAATTCCTCTTGAATTTCATTTAGTTTTTGGATAGATTCATATATCTTTCCCTGAAATATATAAAGTCTTATAAGATTAAAAATAAGCACATATAATAATGCTTGCCTGAGTTTTAGTTTTAGCCTTATAAATAGCTTTAAAACTATTTATTTCAGCAGCTTCAAAATCCCCTGTTTCCAGTGAGTATTCTGCAAGACCCAAATATTCACAGCCAGTTCCATTACCATCTGACATTTTTGAATGTAAAGGCATATTTTTTTGAATAATGTGTAATACCTTTTTTAATGTTCCTTCATCTCTAAAATAAATATAAATCAAATGAGGAGAACCAAAGGTAAATTCATTTTCCCTAAGCATTATATAGGACTGCTTTCCTTGTAAGAGACTTCTAGCTTTGTCACTAATAACACACATTTTTTCTAAGTCATTAAATACTAAAAATTTTTTAACAATTAATGTTTCAGCAACAATTCTATCTCTATATTCCTTATCTACATTATTATTATTTTCATAAAATCGTTGGAGTCTTTCTATTCTCTGCATACAATCCTTCATATAAGTTCCAGACATAATGGAACATAAAATATGCCTTAAATATGCTATAGGATATTTATAAAGTTGTTCTTCAGGAATTCTACTAAACATCTTAAAATGACCTTCAAACAAAGGTTCATTGCATACATTCTCAGGTTTATTAAGTTCTAAAAGAATTCGTTTTTCGTCTCCTATTATATTCAAATAGCCAAGGGCAGTTTGAAATTCTTTTTTCTCTAGATACCACTCTCCTAACCGCCTATATAATTCTTTAAGTTTCTTAGGTCTAAAATTAAGTTTTATCCTAAGAAAATCCAATAATACATTGTGTATTTTATATTCTTGTGAAGCTTCATCATAAAAAATAAATGCATTTTCCTTTCGAAGCTTTTTTAAAATTTCATCTGTTTTTTCTTCCTTAGTAATATAAAAAGCTTGTTTTGATGTAAAGCTATTCATTATAGAAAGCTGTAGTAGAAAATTTTGAACATCTTGTCCATATGAATTAAATAATGTATTTTCTACTAAATCATCAATAGTACTATTCATCCCTACAGGTATACCTTTTTCTAATGCCAAAAGTATCATATAAGCTAATGATATCCACCCATCTGTATATTCATTAATCTTTGTTAAATCCTGATTAGATATATCACTCTTCATCATTAAGCAATACGCTTTTAGCTCCTCTTCTGTAAACTTCAAATGTTGCTGAGATATTATTTGACACATACCTTTAAAAAGGAATTCAGACAAATCAATTTCTGTAGTATCTCTGGTAATAATTATTATATGAAAATCTTCTATATCTTCTTGTACAATTTTAGTAATAAAATTATTTATTTTAACTTCTTTTGAAAGTTGATAATCATCTATAACAAAAATTGTTTTTTCCTTATAATCAATCTCATTTAATATAGATAAAACTTTTTTAGTTTGTGGCACGTCCGCTGGAAATCCAAGACTTCTTAAGGCTTTTCCGGCCTTTTCATCTAATTTACTTATTTGCTCACAAAACTGATACCAAATACATCCTGTGGATTTAGTATCATTTAAAAATGTAATCCAAATATATGGATTTTTTTTACACTTAAGAAACTCTTTAACTGCTGTAGTTTTCCCAAAACCCATAGGTGCTTCAACAATTGTAAGAGGATAATTATAAACTGATTTTAAAATATGATTTATGCGTTTCCTTTTTAATATTTTAATTTTCTCCAAAGTAACACCCTTCCAAATTTGATTAATATTCGCAATAGGATATCTATTATTCTTCTATAATTTCAACATCATACTTTTTGGTTTCAATTTGATTATTTAAATATTGTAAAATTATTAAAAATATATAGATTTTTCATAGTACTACTAGCATCAGCTCATATCTTATATTATATCTAATTATAACTAAAACTTCACCATATATTTTCCAATTAGCAACCTTGTTACCATGAAAATTTAAAAAATGAACGTCTCTGCTATTCTTTGGAACAAAGTAAGGCCTAAACCTGTTCCAAATCAATATAAATTAATTTTATAAATATGGAGGGATTTTTATGATGATGGCTAGCTCAGTAGCTTATATTAGCCTAATAATTTATTTAATTTTATGTGTCATGGGTATTTACAGTTTCATATTATTTGTGAAGCTTGCCACTAGAGGAATTAAAGCACTTGATATTTATATAGAAGAAAAAACAAATAATACAGTTAGTTAAACTTTGTCTTAAAATAAACACCTAATTTACTATATTTTATCATTTATTCTAAAGTTTTCACTTTAATTATCGATATAACCTCTGGAGGGATGATATACATGAACGGAATAAGCTCTTTTAAAGACATAAGTAATTACACAATAGATAAATCTGTAATTGATAGAATAAAATCTGAGAATCTTCAAACAGAAAAAACATATACACCAAATATATCTAAAGAACAGCTGCTACCAAATCAAGCTATTACAAATCCAGACAATGTTGAGCAAGCTATGCTTAAAGACTTTACAGAGTTAAGTCGCTTTAGCTGGAGTAGTTTTTCCCCATTATATTTTAAAGATAATACTCAAAAAATTGATACTCTTGTGAATGCTACAAAAAAATACACTCAGTATATAAATGATAATTTTGATGGTGATAAGAAACAAAAGTATTTAGATTCTCTAAATAAATATGTAAATCTTGCTAAAAGCTCAATATCGGATGAAATATCCTGCAATATTAGCAAATTTTTTAAGTTAGATATCAATGATACTAATGATATAAAAAATAATATTAGTAGTATTATAGACAATAAGCTTAATAATACTACGAAGACAGATAAATCAACTTCACTTAAAGATATGAATTATGAAGATTTAAAAATCTTAAGTGCTGGTATTGAAAGTATTGGTAAAAACTTGATGGAAGATTTTTATTGTTCTGATGGTTATAACGTGGCCTCCTTGGGAATGGCTAAGATGAAAACTAACTTTATAGTACAAAAAACCAATTTATCAGATAACATTAAGAAAAAACTTTCAGATTGCGTAGATAATAAGGTAAATAAAGAATTGGATTGTATTTTTAAAGTTCAAGGATTTGCTCAAAGACAAAGAGAGGTATTTGCCAGAGAAAAAGGCTTCTTATTAGAAGATATAACAGGTGTAGATTCTTCTAGTAGGCTTGAACAATTAAAAAAGCGTACTTCAAATACATATAAAAAATTTACAAATATTGAATTTAATATGAATTTTATGAATAGCTTTTTAAATATAATGAAAGATATTAATAAGCAATGTTCCGATGATATAGATTATTATAAAAAGGTTGATGCTAAACTAGGTACTGGAATAAGCAAGTCCATTTCAGAATCACAAAAGACTATTACTGATAAACTTACTTGTGATTGGAATGATTTCATTGATAAAATGTATATAGAAGATGATAAATCACAATATTATCTTCCTTCAAGTAACCATAATATCGTCTGTACTTTTGCTTGATAATTATACAGATGTGTTTAAAAATTAAACAATAAATTTATTTTTAAGAAATAAACCCTAATATATAATTAGTGCTAATAGACTATAGACTTACTAATATATCAATTTATTAAAAATAGGAGCTTTATGCAAATGCTCCTATTTTTGTGATATAAAAGCTTACTTATATCCACTATTTTGTATTTGTTTTTTAGTTAAAGATTTACTAAAAAACAAATACAATATTGGCATGAATATTATTCTCCCAATAAACCAACCAATCTCACCATTTTTTAAGTCTGTAAAATAACCCCAAATAACTGTAATTATAAATATGGCTATAATTTTACTATATTTTTTCATATTTAATCCCCTTATTTTAAGCATAATTTTACTTTTCCTTTATTTCCTTAAATAATTCATATGCCTTTTCTCTAGCTTCATTAAAAACTTCTTCTCCAAACTGAGTAATTGAATAATATTTTCTTATCTTTCCTCCAACATTTCTATCTTCAACACTTAGAACACCATTTTTTTGTAGATTATGGAGTATAGGGTATAATGTACCAGAACTAATCTCATATCCATGTTCCTTAAGTTCTTCTATCATCCATGATCCATAAAAAGGCTCCTTTTTAGCATGATGCAATATATGAATATGAATAAATCCTAAAAATAGTTTTCTCATAATTTGCTCTTGCATTTAAATTCCTCCTGTGATATTCTTTTTATAATATCGTATTTCGATATCTGTTTTTGATATCTGAATCCGATAGCATAGTATAATTTTATCAGTTGAATATACTACAGTCAAGAAAGGGATTTTTTATAGATTTTTAATAAGCTAGTAAGTAGACAAATAAGTAAATGTATTATTTCTATTAGGTAAATATCTATTACTAAAGGAGGTTATATTGTTGTTTAAAATAAATAATGTTCTATATAAGAATATCTTAAGCATTGAAAGATTGGAAATTCCACAAAATAAAGTTATATGTATTATTGGTGAAAGCGGAAGCGGAAAGTCTACCCTTTTGCGTCTTCTAAATAAACTAATAAGCTATACTAGCGGAGAAATCTTATACAAGAATCAGCCTTTAGATACTGTTGATTCTGTGGAATTACGGAGAAATATTGTAATGCTCTCGCAGTCACCAACAATTTTCCCTGGAACTATAAGGGATAACCTTCTGATAGGCTTAAAGTTTGCAGAAAAGCCAATAGTTAACGATGAAAAACTTCGTCAGATTTTAGAAATGGTACATCTAAATAAGGGATTAGATGATAACATCTATACACTGTCCGGCGGTGAAAAACAAAGGCTTGCTTTAGGAAGAGTTCTTTTACTTGACCCTGAGGTCTTTTTATTGGATGAGCCTTCCTCAGCTCTAGATGAAGAAACAGAACTAGCCATTATTGATGAGTTAGTTTCTTATACGAAAGAAACTAACAAAACTCTAATTATGGTTACTCATTCAAAAAAGGTAGCCCAGACTTATTCTGAATATATAATTGAAATTAGCCATGGCAAGGTAATTAGTTATAAGGAGGTTTAGCATATGAACAGTGTAATTCATATACAGTTGTGGCAAATGATTGCGGCATATGTCTTTGTTTTAATATTAATGCTTATTGTGAAATTAAAAGGGATTCCAAGAGAAAAAGAAATACTTATCTCTTCTATTAGAATGACTATCCAACTTATTCTTACAGCATATATATTGATGTACATTTTTAGTAGTCCATCCCCACTATACACCATCTTTATTTTAATTGCTATGGAGACTTTTTCAATCCACAACATAATAAAGAGAACTAAAGCAAAACTTTCGCCAAAACTTAAACAAATCATTACTTTTTCAATGGTTGTTGGTACAGTTTCCTGTCTATTTTATTTTTTAGTCGTAGTTGTACACATATCACCATGGTATGATCCAAGATACTTTATACCTATTGCTGGAATGCTAATTGGTAATTCTATGACAGGAATCTCCTTAGGAGTCAATCGTTTAGTTGACGGAATGCAAGCACAAAAAAATTTAATTGAAGGCGCCTTAATGCTGGGAGCTACTCCGAAAATGGCATCAAAACAAATTGTGAATAATGCTTTCGATTCTGCAATCCTGCCTACAATTAATTCTATGGTGGGTATGGGAATTGTTTTCTTACCTGGAATGATGACAGGTCAAATACTATCTGGCATTTCACCTATTACTGCCATTGAATATCAAATTGCTATTATGCTTGGAATACTTGGTAGCGTAGCATTAACTGTCATCCTATTCGTACAGTTAGGATATAAAACTTTCTTTAATGATGAAAGTCAATTAATTATTAGTGATTAGAAAATCAGTTATATTAAAGTATGTTTTAATATGGGGTTGTGGTACTAAGAACAAATCTCACAACATATTGTGTTTGTTATTGATTTGCAAAGCAATATATTGTATGTAAATTTCTTAATGCCACAGCACCACCTATTTTTTATCAATAATTTCAATATAAGTTATGTGTTTTCCTCAGTAAATCCGTCAAATCAGCCAATGATAATTCACCAATAATTTCATAACCTTTTCCCACCCCCAGCGGCTTAACAATAACTGTTCCCATGTTTGGAATTTGTCCTAACCCAATACCTTGTGGAAAATTGTGTGCAATAATTACCTTGTTACTTCCTTGAGGAGGTTTGATTTCTAATTTTGACTGAAGGGAAACTAATATTCTGTTTTGTTCTTCATTTGATAAATTTCCGCTCAATCTATAAATTTCAACCCAAAATGGATCGATTTTAACATTCTCCATTCCAAAAGCCAACTGCGCTGTTTCTATAGTTCTGCAAAAGGGACTCGCTAGGATAGGATAATTAATAGGAATCTGTAAACTACGAAGGGTTTCCCCATAGTACACTGCTTGTCTCCTTCCTATTTCTGAAAGATTTCTTTGGGTAAGACAGTATTGAAAGTTCAAATTAGGTTGGTCTACTCCAACTGTTGCCTCTCCATGCCTAATATACAGTATATATCCTCCATTTCTAAGTATATCAAGTAACAATCTTATCAAAATAACTTCTCCTCTATATACTTTCTAAATCATTAATAGTGTATGATATTTAGGTTAAATTGCTCTTTAATATTTTTTAAAATCAAATCCTAATATATCTATATCATCATTTTTATCTAATTTTTTATCGTAGTTTTTTCGTAACTGAATTAAATTCAAATGATCAAATCCACATTCTTTATATAATTTTATAGCACTTGTATTTCTCGGTATAACATCTACAAACATTGCCACTACTTTCTTTTCAACCATTAGTTCATCTAATTTTTGCATAGCATATTTTCCAATTCCTCTACCCCTATATTCTTCTAATATAAATAAATCTTCTAACCATGCTACATTTTGACCACCAAATCTTACATAAAAAAATCCTACTGCTTCATCATCTAAAAGTACATTAAATATACTCCCTTGCTCCCTCCAACATTGTAAAGTTTCTTTAGACTGTTCATCTGTCTGCCAATATTCTTTAGGAGCATTATTTAATTTCCTATGATAGTTCATCAATTCCGTAATCATTTTAGTAGTAGTTAAAATTAAATCCTCTGACAATTCATTAATTACAATATTCATGATTTTTCTCCCATAAGTGTGTAAAAAGTATTACATAAGATTATACACATTATCTCATATTAATTTTTCATATAATTTAAACCAATCCAATCCGTAATTTTTAAGTCCCAAATCAACGGTATCAATGTATTTAAAACCACATTTTTCATAAAGTTTAATGGCTGGTATATTACCTTCATAAACATCCAGCCTAATTGATTTGACTTTTGACTTAATACTATATTCATCAGCAAACTCAATTAGTGTTTTACCTACACCACATTGCATAAATTTCGGATGGACGGCAAATGTATGTATAACAAAAACATCCCAATAGTCAGATTCAAATCCCCACTTAACATTATAATATGCCTGTTCAGGTTCGTGACTTAAAATAATGGAACCAATGATTTTTCCATTATTCTTTGCTACATAAAGATTTCTATTTTTCACTCCATCAATTGCATTTTGCCTTATAGGATATATGCCTTTTATCCATCCAGGATAATTTACTCCCCCTGCCAAATAATCATTTAAATCATTATAAAGATTTTCTAATTCATCAATATCATTTTCTTTTCCCAATTCAATAATAATGTTCATGAGTTGCCTCCAAATGAAGTAGAATATAAATTTTGTTTCATCATAATAATTTACAATTGTTTGTTAATATATATAAATTATAGCACATGCCCCATATTTCTAACACCATGTTGTTACATTTATAGATTATAATTTCATTTTTAAACGCCGCAATATTCAGTTTTCAAGGGTTCATTGTTCGGGCTTTTAAATTGAAATATTACCATTGGCAATTATTTCAAATTATTAACAGAAAGCCATGTGGTAATACTTGTTAATTTAGTGATATTTTTTAAATTCCATACAAAAACACCTCAAAATTCAATTCATGAATAATGCGGTGTTCAGATAAATTACTATGTTTTCTCAATTCCTGTATTTTTTTGCCTAAACTCATAATAAGACCTCCCTTGTTTTGGTAGTCTTATTATAGCAATACAAATAATTGCCTACTACCAAACAAACCTTGAATTTTCGCAACTGCCAGTTGCTATTTTAATTTTAATGTCAATCTACATAAAAAATAGCTAGTTAAGGAAAAGGACTACTTCCTTTAAATGATGTTCACTTTTTAGGTTGTTTCATTAAAGTAAAAACAATCTAACCTAGAAACCTTTACCTCTAAGTTTTTATTATTATTTAACTACCCTTTCTCCTATTTTTTCGCCCAAAACTACACTTGTTTCATATCCTTTATTTGTCTGATCAATTATATCTTTATCAATTTTTACTTTACCTTTTTCAAAAAATAATATGGTAGTAGAACCACCAAATTTAAAGTACCCCTTTTCATCACCTTTTTTTAATCTTTTTCCTGGCACATAGGTTTGCATTATTGAGCCCACAAAAGTTGCACCTACTTCTATACATAGTACATCACCAAAGTTATCTGAATTAAAAATACTCCATTCCCTTTTATTTTTACAAAAGAGCTCAGATACTGCCTTTAGTGCAATTGGATTCACAGAGTAATAATCACCTTTTATTTTCCTTGTTTCTCCGCATACACCATTATCTATAAAATGAAACCTATGATAATCTGTTGGAGCAAGACGAAGAATTAAACATGTACCTTCTGAAAACTTTGATACTATACTTTGGTCATCAATAAGTTTATTAAGTTTGTACGCATAACCTTTAATTTGTACTAATTCATTCAAGTCAATATTATCGTAAGCCACAAGTTTACCATCACCAGGAGATATTAGGGATCTTGATAAACTATCTATAGGTCTTGCCTCATTATTAAACTTTCTAGTAAAAAAATCATTAAATGATTCAAATTGATCTAGTTTTTTTTCACAAATAGAAATATCGATACCAAAATCACTGATGAAAGACGGAATCTTTTTTTTACTTATTTTAGTATTGCAAAAGAAGCCATATAACTTAGAAAAAAGCTTTTTTTTAACTATTAGCTCTAACAGCCTCATTCCAACAGGTGAAGAATAAGTCCATTTAAGATACATACTTCCTGCTACTTTCTCAATTTCATATTTCTTAGTTTTTCTATTATAAAATTTAATCATAATGTAACCCCTTTCATGTAAATAAAATATTTAGGTATTATTATTGGTTATACATATATTGTAAATTTACATCACTTTTACTTCGTATTATGAAAAATTGTAACTAAGATACTATGAAAATTATATCATATCATCTGTTTATGATTTTATAAAAACGTAATATTTTTAATGACATATACCCTACTTATCCTCTATTATTTATAATTTAATCTTTTCCACAATGATAATAAATATCCACCAGCTAAGCTGGTGGTTTTTCTTAAGCCCTATAAGGGCACTTTACCAGCATTATGCCTTAAGGCACGTATGAAAATCTCGCC
>NZ_JAGGKA010000037.1 GCF_017873215.1 Clostridium tetanomorphum | reverse complement strand
ACCAAATAAGTATTAAAGAACATATGGACCCTTTTAAGGGTGGCAAGTAACAATTAAATTGCGGCTGGCGAGATTTTCATACGTGCCTTAAGGCATAATGCTGGTAAAGTGCCCTTATAGGGCTTAAGAAAAACCACCAGCTTAGCTGGTGGATATTTATTTAAAATACTATTTATTTAATTATGTCTTTAATAACCTCTCCTCCAATAATCATTCCAGCTACAGGAGGAACAAAGGAAATACTTCCAGGAATTTGACGTTTTACAGTACATTTTTTACTGTTATCAGAGCAAACACATCCTTCTTTACAGGTAACAATATCATCTAGTCTTGGTTTTAATGGTGTTTCTTCAGAGTATAAAACTTTTAAATTCTTTACTCCTCTTTTCCTTAGTTCATATCTCATAACTTTAGCAAGAGGACATATTTTTGTATCATATATATCAGCTATCTTGAATCTAGTAGGATCTAATTTGTTTCCTGTTCCCATGGAACTAATTATAGGAATATTATTTTTCTTACACCAAAGTATAAGAGAAATTTTAGATGAAACAGTATCAATAGCATCTATGACATAATGTGTATTTTTAGGTATAATTTTTCCTATATTATCTTCTTTAACAAATATCTGATGTGCAGTTATATTACATGTAGGATTAATTTTTGAAATTCTATCTTTCATAACTTGAACTTTAGGTTTACCTATAGTAGAGTGATCTGCAATTATTTGTCTGTTTATATTTGTAAGACAAATAGTATCATCATCTATTAATATCAAATTTCCTATGCCAGCTCTTGCTAAAGATTCTGTAGCAAAACTTCCAACACCACCTATGCCAAAAATTACAACTGTACTATTTTTTAATTTTTCTAAGGATTCTTTTCCTATAAGTAATTCTGTTCTTGAAAATAAATGTTGCGTCATAAATTTTACCTCACTTTTAATACATACTATTCCTATTATGCTAGTATGATAATATAATAGACCTATTATATACATTAAGTCAATATATTATCAATAAAAAAATGTATAACAATAGGAGAAAGATAAAGAACCTAGTACAAAAGTACTAGGTTCAAAGAATTTATAAATTAAATATTTTAAGATGCTTTTTCTAAGCAATTGAAATCCTCTGACTTATTATTATATACCATCTTTAAAAGTATAGGTGTTATAAGAGTAGTAATAATAACTACAAGTATTATAGGAGCAAAAAATTTATTTTCTAAAATACCAGAAGACACACCCATGTTTGCTACAATTAGGGCTACCTCACCTCTAGAAATCATTCCTACTCCAATTTGTAAAGATTCCTCTCTAGTATATCCACAAGCTCTTGCACCCAATCTACAACCTATTACTTTTGTTAATATTGCTACAGCTAATAATATAACAGTGAACATTATCATTGGCATATTCATATGTTCTATAGTAGTGTTTATTCCTATATTAGCAAAGAAAACAGGAGATAACAGCATATAAGAAACTATTCCAGTTTTCTCCTCTATGTATTCTTTGGAACAGGTTCTAGATATAACTAATCCTGCAATATAAGCACCAGTAATATCTGCTACTCCAAAATAATGTTCAGCTACATAAGACATTATTAAACAGAAAGAAAGAGCTATAATTGGGATTCTTCTTTTATTACCCTGTACATAACACATTCTTCCAAGAAATTTATAAAATATATAGCCAACTACTGCAGCAAATACAAAGAAAGCTAAAATCTTTAATAAAACAAGTGATAAATGAACAGAAGGATTTGCCATACTAGTGACTATTGTTAAAATAATAATACCTAAAATATCATCAATTATTGCAGCACCTAGTATTGCTGTGCCTGATGGAGTTTTTAATTTACCCATTTCTTGAAGGGTTTCTACAGTTATACTAACAGAAGTAGCAGTGAGTATAACTCCTATAAACACATTTTCTAAAATTTTTAATAAATCTCCACCAAAAAGACTTCCAGAATTATTGTAAAAACTTGCTACTAAGAATCCGCCTAATAGAGGAAGTATAACTCCTATGACAGCGATTACAAAGGAAGCTTTACCACATTTTTTCAATTCATTTAAATCTGTTTCTAATCCAGCTCCGAACATTAAAAGCATTACGCCTAATTTTGATATATCTGCTATAAATTCTGATTCGTGAACTATACCTAAAAGAGCTGGTCCTAAAATAAGACCTGCTAAAAGAGCACCAACTACTTGAGGAATTTGAAAACGTTTAGTAAAAACTCCTAAAGCTTTAGTACTCAAAAGAATAATAGCTAGATCTAAGACGAAATCTAATGATTCCATAGTTTATAACCTCTTTCTTTAGTAAATTTATATATTAATTTTTTAATTATTAAACAATTTTACAATAATGAACAAAAACTGAGTAAATTTTCATTGTTAATATTTTATCATATATTTAGAATTGACACAATATTTCTAAAAAATAACAGATAATTTGATTTATTTAGCATTTTTTATATATAATGAATAATTAAATTTATCATACAACAATAAAAATTCCATTATTTCTAAAAAATTTTTATTAAAAGGATTCAATATATAGATAAATACAACAACAATTCCTAACTATTAAATTAAATATAAAGGGAAAAATAAATTAAGAAATATATTAAAAAGCTTTTCTATTTTAAATTAAGGAGGAAATTTTATGGAAAACTTAAGAATGCATTTTAAAAATTGGGTTGACAGAGTTAAAAAAGTTAATATAGATACTTTTGGAACAGATGAAAAATTAGATTACAGGATAGTTTATAAAGATAGATTAGAAAAAGCAAGAGAAGGGAAAGAACCATTAGGATAATTAATTGGCTTTATAAGATAAAAGTTTAAAAAAGTTATAAAGTGATTTTTAGAAATAATAAATAATAGAGAATAAATATGAATGATTTTTATTTACATTATTAAAAAATCTCACTATTTATTCTTTATTATTTTATTATTTATTATTTTTTAAAAAATTATATTACATTTTTTAATTTGCTTATTTGCCACTAATTCTTAGTTAATATATAATTTGTTTTAGGATGGAAAATAGAGTAAAGGGTGTGATAAATTATGTTGAAAGATGATTTATTGAAAAGTAATAGAATTAAAATAACTGCTCTTAGAGAAGAAGATATAGATACAGTGACAAAATGGTACGAAGACACTAAATTTTTAAGGGTATTTGATTTTAATCCAGCATCACCATTATGTAGAGAAAAAATAAAAGAATGGCTTTTAGGAGAAGTAAATAATCCTAATAACTATTTCTTTGTGGTGAGAGAAAATAGTGATGGACCAATGCTTGGTTATGTGGAAATTGAAAGAATAAGTTGGAATAACGGAGTAGGTGGTATAGCTATTGGTATAGGTGATCTAAAACAGTGTGGAAAAGGTTATGGAACAGAGGCTCTAAATCTTGTTATGGATTTTGCTTTTAGAGAGCTTAACTTACATAGACTACAGCTTATTACTATAAGTTATAATGAGAGAGCTATAAATCTCTATGAAAAATTAGGCTTTAAAAGAGAAGGAGTTTATAGAGAGGCTGTATTTAGAGATGGTAAAAGATATGATATGTACTTATATGGAATATTAGATAGAGAGTGGAGCCAGATTAAGAGCATAAATAATAAATAAAAAATCCACCTATTAGAATAATATTATCATACTCAGGGGAAACTTTTACTAAAACATAGTGAAAGGAGTAGTCGAATATATGAGTGAAACTATTTTAGAAAAGACTGAAGGCCGTGTAAGCTATCACCAGTCTGTTGAGGAAATGTTAAAGAGAATAAGAGAAGATGGTATGTCTAATGTATTTGACAGGTGGGTTCTTCAGGAAAAAATTCGTTGTAAATTTTGTCTTCAAGGTATGAGTTGTCAATTATGCTCGCAAGGACCTTGTAGAATCAGTGAATCTACTGGCCAAGATAAAGGAGTATGTGGAATAGGGCCTGATGCAATGGCTATGAGAAATTTATTACTTAGAAACATAATGGGAGCAGGTACATATAGTCACCATGCTTATGAAGCTTTTAGAACATTAAAAGCAACAGGAGAAGGCAAAACACCTTTTAAAATGAAAGATACTGATAAGCTTAAATGGATGTGCGAAAAGTTAGGCATAAATGTAAATCAGGATATAAATAAGATGGCTATTCAATTAGCAGATTTATTGGAAGAACAAATGAAGATTGATTCAGAGGATAAAAATCTTATGGTAGAAGTGTTTGCTCCAAAGAAAAGAAAAAAAGTATGGAGAGATTTAAATATATATCCTGCTGGTGCAGTTCATGAGGAGCAAAATTGTGTAGCTAGTTGTTTAACAAATGTAGATGGAAATTATGTATCTTTGGCAGCAAAAGCTTTAAAATTAGGATTAGCAACTATATATAATGCACAAATAGGTCTTGAAATGGTTCAAGATATTCTATTTGGAACACCAATGCCTCATGAAGTAAATGTAGATCTAGGAATTATGAATCCTGACTATATAAATATAGTGTTTAATGGTCATCAGCCTTGGGCAGGAGTTGCTACTATACAAAAGGCAAAAATGCAAGAAATTCAAGAAAGAGCAAGAGCAGCAGGAGCAAAAGGATTGCGTATAGTAGGTTCTATAGAAACAGGGCAAGAATTACTTCAAAGATTTGAAGTGGATGATATATTTGTAGGATTAATGGGAAATTGGCTAACTATTGAGCCACTTTTAGCTACAGGTACGGTGGATGTTATAGCTATGGAAGAAAATTGTTCACCACCTGCTATAGATATGTATGCAGAAAAATATGGATTTACATTGGTAAGCGTTAGTACAATAATAGATATACCAGGACTTCAACATAAAATTCCATATGATCCTGAAAAAGTTGATTCAATGGCAGATGCATTAATAGATTTAGCCATAGAAAACTTTAAAAAACGTCATGGAAAGATTTCTCCAATGGTTCCTAAAATTACTCAAAAAGCTATAGCTGGATTTTCAACAGAAGCAGTACTAAAAGCTCTTGGCAATAAGCTAGATCCATTAGTGGATGTAATAGTTGCAGGAAAAATCAAAGGAGTAGTAGCACTTGCTAATTGCTCCACGCTAAGAAATGGGCCTCAGGATTGGAACACCGTAAATCTTACAAAAGAATTAATTAAGAAAGATATATTAGTAGTTAGTGGAGGATGTGGAAACCATGCATTAGAGGTTGCAGGATTATGTAATTTAGATGCAATAAATATGACGGGAGAAGGATTAAAAGAAGTTTGTGGAGCATTAAAAATTCCTCCAGTATTAAGCTTTGGAACTTGTACTGATACAGGAAGAATATCTATGCTAGTTACGGCATTAGCGGATCATTTAGACGTAGATATACCACAATTACCAATAGCCGTTACTGCACCAGAATGGATGGAACAAAAGGCCACAATCGATGGAGTATTTGCTGTTGCTTATGGTGCATATACTCATCTATCACCTACACCATTTGTAACTGGTGCTCCTAAGTTAGTTAAACTACTAACTGAAGACGTGGAAGGATTAACTGGTGGTAAGATTGCTCTCGGAGATGATCCAATAGAAGTAGCAAATA
This sequence comes from Clostridium tetanomorphum, assembly GCF_017873215.1. Taxonomy (GTDB): domain Bacteria; phylum Bacillota; class Clostridia; order Clostridiales; family Clostridiaceae; genus Clostridium_AO; species Clostridium_AO tetanomorphum. The sequence goes on along the minus strand of NZ_JAGGKA010000037.1, from coordinate 10,597 downwards.
ATATAGAAGATCATATTAATTCAAAGAGAAAAGCATTAGGATTAAGTTAATAATTATAAGTAAGGTCATTTTATTTCATTAATTTGAGATAAGATGATCTTATTTTTATATTAAATATGTTGAGTTTATAAGATCTTCATATTTTCTTTATAATATTTAGATAGTATATAATATGGGTATAATTATATTGTAAGAGGTGATATTATGGGAAACATATTGATTATAGAAGATGAAGAAAAAGTTTCCATGGTTCTGAAAGCCTATTTAGAAAGAGAAGGATATAAAGTTTGGTGTACTGTAAAAGGTCTTGAGGGATTAGAATTATTTAAAAAAGAAGATTTCCAATTAATAATATTAGATTTAATGCTTCCAGATATAGATGGTGAAGAAGTATGTAAAAGAATTAGAAGTATATCACAAGTATATATTTTTATGCTTACAGCCAAAGGAGATTTAAGCAATAGAGTAGAGGGACTTAATATAGGAGCAGATGAATATTTAATAAAACCATTTAGTCCTAGAGAACTTACGGCTAGAGTTAATGCACTGTTCAGAAGAATTGGAAATGAAGATTCATCTAAATTGTCTTTTAATAATGGAGAATTAGAAATATATAAAGAGGAAAGAGTAGTAAAATTAAAGGGAAATGAAGTATTATTAACTCCTAATGAATTCGGAATACTCTATACTTTAGCATCAAATAAAGGGAAAGTTTTTACTAGAGAAATGCTTATAGAGCATGCTTTTGATATGGACTTTGAAGGTTTTGATAGAACTATTGATGTTCATATTAAAAATATTAGAAAAAAAATAGAGGAAGATAGTAAAAATCCTAAATATATTTTAACTGTAACTAGAGTTGGATATAAATTCGGTGGTGATAGTTAATGCAAAGCATTAGAAGAAAAATATTAGTTTTTATATTATTTTCAGCATTATCTTCTTTAATATTATCTGCTGTATTTGTTAACATAACAATCAATAATACTTTTAAAGATTATATGGAGGAACTTCAAGATAAAAGAGATAAGAGAATAGTGCAATATTTTGAGCAAATATATAAAAGAGATGGGGAGTGGAAAAATGATTCAGGAGGAGAGTTAATGCATGAAGCATATATGAGTAACTATTGCTTAACTCTTATGGATAAGAACAAAAATGTAATTTGGACAATGGATCCTAATGAAATTAAGGCAAAAATGCACATGGAGAATATGATGGGAAAAAATAAAGGGATCTATACCACCCACACTTATGAGATAAAGAGTGCAAATAGTATTGTAGGTTATATATCTTTAGGGCAATATTGTTCACTGCTTCTTTCAGAAGAGGATGTAAAATTTAAGTCTGAAGTAAATAAAAGTATTTTAACTAGTGTTATATTTACTGTGGTTTTAACTATTTTAATAAGTTTATATCTTTCAAAAGAATTTTCTAATCCAATTAAAAAAGTATCTGATGTATCAGTGGAATTATCTAAGGGAAACTATGATATAGATTGGCAAAGGAATAGTAATATATTAGAAATAAGAAATTTAGAAAATAGTATAAATGAATTGAAAGAAAAACTCAAAGAGCAAGATAATTTAAGAAAAAGGCTAGTTTCTGATATTTCTCATGAGATAAGAACTCCTTTAAATATACTTCAAAATAATTTAGAAGCTATGATAGATGGTGTATTTCCTATTACTGATGAAGCTTTATCAGGACTAAATGATGAAGTTGTAAGATTTGGAAAATTATTAGATAACTTAAATGTGTTGAAAAAATTTGAAGGAGAAGATATTGAGTTAAAACTAGAAAAACTATCGCTTGAAAAGATAATTTCATCTGTGATTAATGATTTTTATATTACCATAAAAGATAGAGGATTAAAGTTATATTTTAATAAAGGAATAGAGAAAGATTATTATATATTAGGAGATGAAAATAGATTAAAACAGGTATTTATAAATTTGCTTTCTAATGCAATAAAATTTAATAAAGAACATGGTGAAATTTGGATAAATATAATAAAAACTAAAGAAGCAATAATTGTTGAAATTATTGATAATGGTATAGGAATAAGTAAAAAGGATTTACCGTTTATATTTGAAAGACTTTATAGGAGCGATAAAAGTAGACATGAAAGAGAAGGAAAGGGTATAGGACTTACCATAGTAAAGAAAATAATAAATCTCCATTCGGCATCTATTAGTATAGATAGCGAATTAGGTAAAGGAACTATAGTTAAAATTATATTTGATATTTAGTGCGTCTTTTTTCTTTATAATTTCTTCATATTTCAGTATTACTATAATAGTATATGAAGTGATTCTAAGTTTCAGATAGAGTTTAATTAAAGGTAATACCATAACTCAATCTGACTTAGAAGAGCTTGTTAAAGACATTAGAAGCTACTAGATATTTAATGTAAAAAACCGTAAAAGTATTTAATATGATAACTATGATATAAAAAAGAAAGGAGAAATTTAAAATGATAGTTGAAATTAATTATCAATAGGTATATAATAAAAGTATAGCCCTCTACACCGGGGGGGTATATAGGAGGTGGATGTATGAATGAAGAAAAGAAAAAAGCATTACAGGTGTTAAAGACATCAAAAGGACAAATTGAGGGAATAATAAAGATGATTGAAGAAGGAAGATATTGTATAGATATATCTAATCAGATTATAGCAGCACAGGCACTTTTAAAAAAGGCAAATATGCTGATACTTAAACAACATTTAAATCATTGTGTAAAAGATGCTTTTCTTCATAATACTGGAGAAGAAAAGGTTGATGAAATAATGGAAGTTTTACAAAAACTTATTAATAAATAGCGGAGGTTGGTATAATGAAAAATATATTTAAAAAATTTATAAAAAGATTAGCAGATGAGAATAGTAAGACTTTTTCAGGATCAGGAAAATTAGATTGTTGTAGTTTAAACAGAGAAAACAACACTAAAAAAGATAATAAAAAAAATAAATAAAATTAAATAATATTTTACTCTAAAGGAGGGAGAAAATGAAAACAGAAATTTTAAATATAGAAGGAATGACCTGTGCTGCTTGTGCTAGAGCTGTTGAGCGAACAGCCAAGAAAATAGAAGGTGTTTCTGAAGCAAATGTAAACTTTGCTTCAGAAAAATTAAGTTTAACTTATGATGAAGATAAGGTTACATTAGAAAATATTCAAAGTGCAGTAGAAAAGGCTGGATACAAGGCTTTACGAGAATTGACAACCAAGACATTAAGTGTAGAAGGGATGACTTGCGCTGCTTGTGCTAAGGCTGTTGAGAGAGCTTGTAAGAAGATTGATGGAGTAATAGATGCAAATATAAATTTTGCATCAGAGAAGTTAAATATAAGCTTTGAACCTTCAAAGGTCAGAATGTCAGAGATTAAAAGTGCTGTGGAGAAGTCGGGATATAATTTGGTTGAGGAAGTTACGGTAGATTCCCATAAAGAAAAGAAGGAAGAAGAAAGAAAACTTTTATGGAAAAAATTTATATTTTCAGCCATATTTACGGTTCCATTACTCTATATATCCATGGGGCATATGCTAGGAATTCCTATACCACAGTCACTACATCCAATAATGAACCCTAAAAACTTTGCTTTAATTCAATTTATACTAGTTTTGCCAGTGGTAATAATAGGAAACAAGTTTTATAAAATAGGATTTAAAGCTCTTTTAAGAAAAGAACCAAATATGGATTCTTTAATAGCTATAGGGACTTTAGCAGCATTTTTATATGGAATATTTGCTATATATAAAATATTTGAAGGGGAAGTAGAATATGCTAACAGTCTATATTTTGAATCAGCAGCAGTTATTTTAACTCTTATTACCTTAGGAAAATATTTGGAAACTGTAACTAAAGGAAAAACTTCAGAAGCAATAAAGAAACTTATGGGATTAGCACCGAAAACTGCTACTATATTAAAAGATGGTAAAGAGATAGAAATTCCTATAGATGAAGTAGAAGTTCAGGATATAATTATAGTAAAACCAGGAGATAAGCTTCCAGTGGATGGCATTGTTACAGAAGGAATTACATCAATTGACGAATCAATGCTTACAGGAGAAAGCATTCCTGTAGAAAAAAATGTTGGGGATGAAGTTACAGGAGGAAGTATAAATAAAAATGGATTCATAAAATATAAAGCTACTAGAGTAGGAAAGGATACAGCTCTTTCACAAATAATTAAATTGGTAGAAGAAGCTCAAGGAAGTAAAGCTCCTATTGCTAAGATGGCAGATATAATATCAGGGTATTTTGTTCCTATAGTAATAACATTAGCTTTTTTAGCTGCAATAGCATGGAAGCTTTACGGAGAAAGTAATATATTTGCATTAACTATATTTATATCAGTATTAGTAATAGCTTGTCCTTGTGCGCTAGGATTAGCTACACCTACAGCTATAATGGTAGGGACGGGTAAAGGTGCAGAATATGGAGTTTTAATAAAAAGTGGAGAAGCACTAGAAACAGCACATAAAATACAAACAGTAGTTTTCGATAAAACTGGAACTATAACTGAAGGGAAGCCAAAGGTTACCGATATAATAACTAGTAAAGATATTAGCGAAGAATATTTATTGCAGATAGCTGCTAGTGGTGAAAAAGGTTCAGAACATCCATTAGGAGAAGCAATAGTAAAATATGGAGAAGAAAAAGAATTAGAATTTAAAACAGTAGATAAATTTGAGGCTATACCAGGTCATGGAATAAGAGTAATTATAGAAGAAAAAGAAATCTATCTTGGAAATAAAAAGCTTATGGTAGAAAAAAATATAGACCTAAATCATATGGATAGAGTGTCAAATAGGTTGGCAGAAGAAGGTAAAACACCTATGTATGTTTCTATTGAGAACAAGCTAGCGGGAATAATAGCTGTAGCAGATACGGTAAAAGAAAACAGTAAAAATGCTATAGAAAAACTTCATAAGATAGGCATAGAAGTAGCTATGATTACTGGAGATAATAGAAGAACTGCTGAAGCTATAGGTAAACAGGTGGGAATAGACAGAGTGTTAGCAGAGGTTTTACCAGAAGATAAAGCAAATGAAGTTAAAAAGCTTCAAAATGAAGGAAAAAAAGTTGCTATGGTAGGAGATGGTATAAATGATGCACCAGCTCTTGCACAATCAGATGTAGGTATTGCTATAGGGTCTGGAACAGATGTAGCTATGGAATCAGCGGATATAGTGCTAATGAAAAGTGATTTGATGGATGTACCACTAGCTTTACAGTTAAGTAAAAAAACTATAAAAAATATAAAAGAAAATTTATTTTGGGCTTTTGGGTATAATACTATAGGGATACCTGTAGCTATGGGATTATTACACGTCTTTGGAGGGCCACTTTTAAATCCTATGATTGCAGCGGCAGCTATGAGTTTTAGTTCAGTATCAGTACTTTTAAATGCGTTAAGATTAAAGACTTTTAAACCAAGTGAGAATAGCATATAAAAAGAATAAATAATAGAAAGTAAATAATAAAAAATAGGAGGAATAAATTTATGAAAAAGAAAATATTTATTGAAGGAATGAGTTGTATGCATTGCGTAAACCATGTAAAAGAGGCACTAGAAGATATAGGAGCAAAAAATGTAGATGTAAATCTAAGTGCAAAAACAGCAGTAGCTGATTTTAATGAAACAATAAAAGATAATAAGATAAAAGATATTATAAAAGATTATGGATATGAAGTAGTTAATATAGAATAACAAAAAAAGCTAGTCCTTTTGGATTAGCTTTTTTTATTTGAAATATATCTATGTCCAATATTGTTACAGCATTTGTATAAAAATATTTACCTAATGTGTTCTAATTAATTGAAGTATTTTTTATGTATGATAAAATGTATAATGTGGTAAATGTTGAATTGATTGGAGTGGAATTTATGACAAAACAGCGTTTAAAGGAATTAGACATAATAAGAGCTATAGCTTTTATATTTGTAGTTGCACAACATATTTTAGGAGGATATTCTTATATTAAAGGATTACCTAAGTATGAATATGTAATTTTAAAGATATTTTATATAGTGGTCAAGCCTGCCGTTCCTATATTTCTTGCAATAAGTGCAGTATCATTATTTTATGTCTATTATAATAATTTTAATATGAAAAAGTATTATATAAAAAGAATAAAATATATATTAATACCTTATATTATTTGGTCTGCTATAAATATGTACAAGTTAGGAAATAGTGATAGGTTCAATGGGTTTATATGGGAAGTTTTAGCGGGAAACGGTGGATATCATCTTTGGTATATGGGAATGATATTAAGATTATACATTTATTTTCCTATAATTTTGTACATAGTAAAAAGAATACATAATAGTGCTAATAATTTAAGAATCATAGTATTTATAAGTATTTTCCCAGTATATTATATGCTAAGTAAATATCAATATACTATATCTCAGAATCTAGGTAAATTTATATTTAATAACCCTACAGAACTGCAACAAAAGTTTATAAATGTATCTGCATTATTTTGGATATTATATTTCATATTAGGAATTTATATTGGACTAAATTATGAAACTTTCAAAAGTACTATTATGAAATTTAAATGGTTAGTTATAATGACTTATCTACCCTTACTAACATACGCGTACATGAATGAAATTGAAGGTATAAAGTTTATAAGGAGCATATACATATTATTTAATATATTTACTATTTTGATTATATATGTTGTAGCCATTTATTTATCAAATTTTAAAAAAGTATACAGTAAATTTAAGTTTATAGGAGATTATTCTTTTGCAGGTTACATGGCACATATTATAGTTTTAAATTGGTTAGCTAATAATTTACAAGCTTTCTTTGGAATAAGAAATCATCTTATATTGGGTATGTTAGTATGGATTTTAACATCAATAGTAACACCTCTAATAATAAGTTTTTTAAGTTGTTTTCCATATTCACAATATGTAACAGGAGCTAAAAATAATATATTAAAAAATATAGAAAAAAGAAGTTTAGTAACAGTACATAATGAAACATTTACATGGCAATAAAGTGATTCTTAGGGTTAATAGAGTTTGTTTAAAAGAATAATAAGTTAATGAGTTTTTTTCCTGTAATTAATAAAATTTTATTAATTACAGAGGAGAAAACTATTATTTTTTACTATAAATTATACGAAAATATGTTTTAATACTGTAATAGTAATATTGAATAATAATTGTTGTTATTACAAAAAATAGTGGTAAAACTTAGTTATTGGAGGAAATAAAGATGTTGGATAAAGTGGTAAACAGTATTATGAATAATCTTTCAGATGAAATGACATTACAAATATTAACAAAAGATTATCCAGAAAACTTTTTTGTAATGGCTACAGCAGCAGAAAAATTAAGTATTAGAGCTATAGTAGAAGCTTGTATTAGAGGGGAAAGTGGGAAAGTATTAGAAAGAACCTATGGAAGTCCTAATGTACAATCGCAATGGAATAAACTATTTTTAAATGGTAGACAGTTATTTAATATGCCTACAGAGAAATTAGATAATATAAGTACAGAGGTAGCTATAGGGAAAAATTGTGTAAAGCCATTGGTACTATCTATACCTGTAATGATAACAGGAATGTCCTATGGAGGATCACTTAGTTTAAAGGCAAAATTAGCTTTAGCAAAGGGAGCTTCTTTAGTAGGGACAGCTACTAATACAGGAGAATCTGGAGTATGTAAAGAAGAAAGGGAAGCGGCATCCATTTTGATTGGTCAATATAACAGAGGAGGATGGCTTAGAAGTAAGGAAGACTTAGAAAAATTAGATGCCATAGAAATACAAATGGGGCAAGGAGCTTGGGGAGGAGCAGTGCCTACTAGAATACCATCTAATGAAATAGGAGAACATTTAAGAAATACTTGGAGCTTACAAAAAGGAGAAGATGCAGAAAAAGGCTCTAGAATGGAAGGAATAAATTCACCAGAAGATCTAGTAAAACTAGTAAGCAATTTAAAAAATCAATATGGAATACCAGTAGGTATAAAAATTGCAGCTAGTCACTTTATTGAAAAAGAGTTGGATATAATAACTAGTACAGAAGCAGATTTTATTGTTATAGATGGTGCAGAAGGAGGAACTTCTAGTGCTCCACCTACTTTAGAAGATGATATGGGTATTCCTACGCTATTTGCATTAAATAGAACAGCTAATTATTTACAACAAAAAGGTGTAAAGGATAAATATGATTTGATAATTACAGGAGGACTCAAAACACCAGGAGAATTTTTAAAGGCACTAGCACTTGGAGCTAAAGCAGTTTATATAGGCTCTATAGCAGTTATAGCTACTATTCAAAGTCAAATAATTAAGACTATTACTTATGAATCTACTCCTCAATTAGTATTATATGAAGGAAATTTAAAAGAAGAATTAGATGTAGATAAAGGAGCTAAAACTTTATCAAATTTTTTAACTTCCTGTAAAGAAGAAATGAAATTAGCTTTATCAGCTATGGGGAAAACTAATATAGATCAGCTAACTAAGGAAGATTTAGTATGTGTAGATAAAGAGTTAAGTGCTGTACTAAATATAGGATATGCGGGGGATCCTTGTAATTAGAATATAGATGTTCATATTAAAATGTGTATATTATAATAAATCTAATTTAAAAGATAGGAATTTCCTATCTTTTAAATTAAACTTATTAATTTTAACATAAGACAATAGTGACATAGACTACCTAACATAACAAATATGTGAAATATTTCATGAAATCCAAATAACTTTGAATTTATTTTAGGCCATTTCAAAGCATATATTACTCCTCCTAAGGTATAAAATATCCCTCCAAGTAATAACCACATGAATCCATTAAGGGATAGTACTTTTGTTATAGGAACAATAAAGAATATAACCAACCATCCCATAATAATATAAAAAGCTGTAGACAGCTTTCGTGGACAATTGAACCAAAATAGTTTAAATATTACTCCTAAAATAGCTAAAAACCATACTATAGTGAAAAGAGTAAATCCTAAATAGCCTTTTAAAGTTAATATACATATGGGAGTATAAGTACCAGCAATTAATATATAAATCATGGAATGATCAATTTTTCGTAAAATATTAATAACTTTTTTAGATACCTTTGCTATGTGATAAGTAGAACTAGCAGTGTATAAAAGAAGTAAGCTAACTCCAAATATTGAGAAAGAAATTATTGCCCATATACTTTCTTTATACATAGACAATTTTATCAATATAATCATACCAATTAAAGATAAGAATGCACCTATAAGATGAGTTAAACCGCTTATTGGATCTCTAAATTTTTGAAACAAGTTAAACAACCTCCCTTAAAGATAATAGTATTAAGTGTTATTTTATGATTTTTTAATAAAAATATACTATATTTTAAAACTATGTAATGTGGTTTTCAAAACTATATGTTATGTTATTATAATACACTTATTAAACAAAAAATTCAATAGATAAAAGATATATTTATTGAAATGAAGTTTTTTTCACTATATAATGAAGTGGAGGTGAATAAGATGAAATATAATAAAGAAGAAGTAAAAAAAATATTTAAAGAATTAATTAATAAAAAAGATATAGAGATAGAAGAAATACCTTGTATAGATTTATATATGGATCAAGTTACAACTTTTTTTGAAGACAAACTTTGTAATTTAAAAAGAAATGAAGAGGATAAAATACTTACAAAAACAATGATAAATAATTATACTAAAGGGAAAATACTTATGCCTGCTAAAAAGAAAAAGTATACTCTAGAACACATGATATTTTTAATATTAATATATAATTTAAAGCAAGGGTTATCTATAAATGATATTAATACTTTTTTCAATCCCATTTTTAATGATAAAGTAGATGAGATAAAGGAAGATATATCTATAGAGAAACTATATAGGGTTTTTCTTAAAATTAAAAATAAAGAAAGTGAAGATTTAGAGAATAATTTTAATTTTATGATGGATACTATAGAAGGAGAATTTGTGAATTTTGAAGGAGAAGAAAGAGATTTAATGGAATTGCTTACTACTGTACTAGTATTAATTAACAGATCGAATTCTTATAAAAGAATGGCTGAAAAAGTTATAGATAATTTTTTTAAAGAATAAATTGCAGTAGTTTGGAATCCATGAAGGAGGATAAATAGATGAACACTTTGATTAAAAAAGATTTTAAAATTTCTGCTAGGGACGCTAAAAAAAGATTAGACAGTGAAAAGGGAATAATTTTAGTAGATGTAAGATCTTCAGAAGAATATAAAGAAAATCACATAAATAATAGTATTTCAATACCATTAGAGAGTTTACATGAAGATATAGAAAATGAAGCACCTAATAAAAGTACTACAATATTTGTTTATTGCAATTCAGGAAATAAAAGTGGAAAGGCAGCAGAAATGTTAGATAAACTTGGATATACAAATGTGTATGATTTAGGTGGAATGGTAAATTGGCCTTATGAAACTATAAGAGGAAATTAGGAAGTATTTCGCTTCCTAATTTTTTCTTGTCTATAAATAAAACCACCTGCTATGCAGGTGTGTTCAGAAAAGCTTAAGCGTTGAAAAAAAACACCTCACTTTGATAGAATAGATATGGTTT
>NZ_JAGGKA010000036.1 GCF_017873215.1 Clostridium tetanomorphum | reverse complement strand
GTTTCTAGCAATTTTTTAGCTCATCGCTATTTTTAACAGTTTCCTGTTAAGAATTGACTGGTTTCTTAATTCTCTGTTTAATTTTCAAAGACCATTGTTGCTGTCATCTGACAGCTTATTCATAATATCATTTGTTTTTTCACTTGTCAAGAAGTTTTTTTAACATTTAAAAAATGTTTTTTGTCTTTCTTAATCAATACCTGTCGCAAATGACATGATTTATTTTAACACAATGTATTATTATTATATAGCTTGTACACTTTAATTTTAAATATTATTATACTTATACTTCATTTTTCTTAAAATTTCTTCCCATAACACTTAAAGACACACCAGATACAGTTGAACATATTTGTATATAAAAATAAAAGAATAGGGGTAGCTAACCCCTTTATTTATGATTTATAAATTATTTATGATCTCTTTAAATCTATTGCCTCTAACTTCAAAATTAGGGAACATATCAAAACTTGCACAAGCCGGCGATAAAGTTACTATATCTCCTTCTTTGGAAATATCTTTGGCTTTACTTACTGCTCCCTCCAGTGAGTCTACTAAAAAAATAGGTATATAAATTTCTTTTTCTCTCATAACTTTTTCAAAGGCATCTTGTATTTTAACTCTTGTTACACCTAGAAGTATCAATGCCTTAATATTTTTATATCCTTCTTCTGCTAGAGGATTAAATGAAATCTTTTTATCATATCCTCCTGCTATTAATATCACTTTCTTATCAAATGCTTTTAATCCAGCCAGAGTTCTAGTTGGACTTGATGCTATGGAATCATTATAATATTTTACTCCCCCTATTTCTTTTATAAACTCCATTCTATGTTCTACTCCAGCAAATGATGTAGCTACTTTTCTCATACTTTCCAAAGATACATCTTCATTTACACAAGAAAAAGCTGCTAGTAAGTTTTCTACATTATGCATTCCTTTTAATTTCATTTCATCTATGCCACATACTTTATTGTTATTAATGTATAAATTCCCTTTAGAATAATACGCTCCATCAGTTATTTTTTCTTTTATACTAAACTGAATTACTTTTCCTAAAGATTCATTTACCATAGAGTTAGTTATATCATTATCTCTATTAAGTACCAATAGGTCATTTTTCCTTTGATATTTAAAGATATTCTTTTTTGCTTCTATATATTCCTCCATCCCCTTATGAATATCTAAATGATTAGGAGATAAATTTGTTATTAACGCAACTTCAATAGGTTCTCTAATAGTCATTAGCTGAAAACTAGACAATTCTAAAACAACTTTGTCTTCAGCTTTCATTTCTTCTATTTTAGAAAATAACGGAGTTCCTATGTTCCCTCCTATCCATGTATTATATCCCTCTTCCTTTAACATATTATATATAAGGGTTGTTGTAGTAGTCTTTCCATCACTTCCAGTTATTCCATATATCTTCCCTGGACAATATTTTATAAATTCCTCCATCTCTGAAGTAATATATGCCCCTTCTGCTTTACAATTTAATAAAGCCTTACTATCTATTCTCATTGATGGAGTTTTAAACACCACTTCAAATCCTTTTAACTCATCTAAATAATTTTCACCTAATACTAAATTTATACCTTTAATTTCTAATTCTTCTACTGTATCCCCTAGTTGGTCCTTACTTTTCTTATCAAAGGCAGTTACTTTAGCTCCCAACTTAATTAAATAATCTATTAAGGGCCTATTACTTATGCCAATACCCACTACAGCAGTTTTTTTTCCTTTTATAAAATCCTTAAATTCTTTAAAATCTTTATTCATATTTACCTCCGATACTAAAATATAAACTTACATTTATAAAATAATTATAACATCTTTATTTAAATCACATTATATATTATTAAGTTTTCTAACATTTAAATATCTACAAAAAATTCTAATTATCATATAAAAACAAAGTCGAAATTGTGAGAATATATTTAATTTAACAACTTTATTATCATGTATTGAAATATTATATATATATATGTTATACTTGTGTTGTGCCGTAAGGAAACATTAATATAATTCCCCAAGTTTTAATTGAACATATAACATATCCCCATGATTAAACCCTATTTAAGCCGGATGATTTCATCCGGTATTTTTTTATATAATTTAAAATGCTAATTTATAAACATTTAATAAAAAAGGATTAATAGCTTTACTAAAATCTTAGTAAAAACTATCAATCCTCTTTATTAGAATTCTATTTTATCCTCTATAAACTTAACTAATTCATCTATATTTAATCTTATTTGCTTCATTGTATCTCTATCCCTTACAGTTACAGTATTATCCTCAAGGGTATCATAATCTATAGTTATACAATAAGGAGTTCCTATTTCATCTTCTCTCCTATATCTCTTTCCTATACTTCCTGTTTCATCATAATCAATATTGAAGTACTTAGATAACATATTATAAACTTCCAATGATTTCTCTGAAAGTTTCTTAGTTAATGGAAGAATTGCTGCCTTATATGGAGCAAGAGCTGGATGAAAATGCATAACTGTTCTAACATCTCCACCTTCTAATTCTTCTTCATCATAAGCATCTGCTAAAAATGCAAGAGTTACTCTATCGGCTCCTAAAGAAGGCTCAATACAATATGGAACATATTTTTCATTAGTGTTAGGATCTAAATATGTTAATTCTTCTCCTGAATGCTTCATATGTTGTTTTAAATCATAATCTGTTCTATCAGCAACACCCCATAATTCACCCCATCCAAATGGGAATAAATATTCTATATCTGATGTGGCATTACTGTAGAATGATAATTCCTCTGGTGAGTGATCTCTAAATCTTAAATTTTCTTCTTTCATTCCAAGACTTAATAAAAAATTCCAACAGTAATCTTTCCAATATTTAAACCATTCTAAATCTTTTCCTGGTTCACAGAAAAACTCTAATTCCATCTGTTCAAATTCTCTTGTTCTAAAAGTAAAGTTTCCAGGCGTAATTTCATTTCTAAATGATTTACCAATTTGCGCAATACCAAATGGCAATTTCTTTCTAGAAGTTCTCAATACATTTTTAAAGTTAACAAATATACCTTGTGCAGTTTCTGGCCTTAAATATATTTCTGCCTTCGCATCTTCTGTAACACCCTGAAAAGTCTTGAACATAAGATTAAACTTTCTTATATCTGTAAAGTTTTTCTTTCCACATTTTGGGCAAACTATTTCATGAGTATCAATATAATCCTTTAATTGTTCATTACTCCAACCATCTGCACTAGCAACTTCCGCTCCATTAGCTGTCATATAATCTTCTATAAGTTTATCTGCTCTAACTCTTCCTTTACATTCTTTACAATCCATTAATGGATCTGAAAATCCACCTACATGTCCTGAAGCTACCCATACTTCTCTATTCATAAGTATCGCGCAATCGATCCCCACATTATATGGACTTTGTTGAACAAATTTTTTCCACCATGCTTTTTTTACATTATTTTTAAATTCAACTCCAAGAGGACCATAATCCCATGAGTTCGCCAATCCACCATAAATTTCTGACCCAGGAAACACAAATCCTCTATTCTTCGCTAGCGCAACTATTTTATCCATAGTTTTTTGAAAAGCCATATCTTTTTCCTCCTTTTATTTATGTATATTAATTATTTTTTTATAAAAAAAAAGCAGTTACCTCAAGGGACGAAAGATACCTTCCGCGGTTCCACCCTTTTTGACAACAGCCCTACTTTCAATATATTACACTCTAAAGCTCCTTTCATAATAATCCTTTAGCTATTTACACCAGACATAGCCTCTCTTCAAAATTCCTATTACTACTCTTCTTTTTCATCGTGCTTTATTCAGTTTAAATTATATTTTATCAAATAAATTTAAAATGTCAATATGAAACAAAAAATAAAAATGGCTCCGTGGAGAGGATTCGAACCTCCAGCCCTTCGGTTAACAGCCGAATGCTCCACCATTGAGCTACCACGGAACGTTTATTACATATGTTATTATATCATATATCATTATAAATGCAAGTATTTTTTTTAAAAAATTTAAAATTTTTTTATCTTACATTTATTATATGACTATAATAGTCATCTTATTACATAATATTTAAAACGGGTACTTAAATATAGTACCCATCTTAAATATTTATTATGACTATTGATTACTAGTTGGTTTCATAGTTGGGAATAAAATTACATCTCTTATAGAATATGAATCTGTTAAAAACATTATAAGTCTATCAATTCCTATTCCAAGCCCTCCTGTAGGTGGCATACCTATTTCTAGTGCATTTATGAAGTCATCATCCATCATATAAGCTTCATCATCACCTAATTCTCTTTCTCTTAACTGCTGTACAAATCTATCTTTTTGTACAATTGGATCATTCAATTCAGAATAGGCATTACATATTTCTCTACCAAAAACAAATCCTTCAAATCTTTCAGTATATTCTTCATTTCCTCTCTTCTTTTTTGTAAGAGGAGAATTTTCTACTGGGTAGTCCATTATAAACGTAGGCTGAATTAATTCATGCTCACAATATTCTTCAAATAAAGCATTTAATATATCACCTTTTGCACAATCTTTTAGTTCTTTTTTTAGTTCAACCTTCTTTTCCTTAGCAATTTCTCTTGCTTCTTCATGAGATTTCACTTTATCAAAATCTACTCGTGCATACTTTTTAACAGCATCAACCATAGTTATCCTATTCCATGGTGGAGTAAAATCTATTTCTGTTCCTTGATATGTTACTTTTGTAGTACCAAGAACTTTTTCACATATATAGGCAACCATGTTTTCAGTAATTTCCATCATATCATTATAGTCAGCAAAAGCTTGATATAATTCTATAGCAGTAAACTCAGGATTATGTCTTACGTCTATACCTTCGTTTCTAAAGTTTTTCCCAATCTCATATACTTTTTCAAAACCACCAACTATAAGTCTCTTTAAATATAATTCTGTTGCTATTCTTAAATACATATCTATATCCAAAGCATTGTGATGAGTTGTAAATGGTTTTGCTGCAGCTCCACCAGCTATTGGAGACAATATTGGTGTTTCCACTTCTAAGAAATCTCTATCATCTAAAAATTTTCTCATTGCTTTTATTATAGCAGTTCTTTTCATGAAAGTATCTCTAACATCCTGATTCATTATTAAATCAACATATCTTTGTCTATATCTTAAATCTGGATCTTTAAGTCCATGCCATTTTTCTGGAAGCGGCTTTAAAGATTTAGCTATAAGTTGAAAGTCAGTAATGTGTATTGAAACTTCTCCTGTCTTAGTTTTAAACACTGAGCCAGTTATAGAAACTAAATCTCCTATATCAAAAGATTTATATTCCTTTAATCTTTCTTCTCCAACATCATTAATCTTTATGTATAACTGAATTTTTCCATATCTATCATGGATATCTGAAAATCCAGCTTTTCCATGTACCCTTTTTGACATGAGTCTTCCTGCTACAGTTACTGTCTGTCCTTCTAATGTATCGTAATTATCTTTTACTTCTTTTGATGTATGAGTTCTTTCTACTTTATATACATCGAAAGGATCTTTTTCTGCTGCCTGAAGGTCAAAAAACTTTTGTCTTCTTTCTTTAATCAATTGATTAAACTCTTGTTCTTCTTTCATCAAATTCTTTTCTTCATTTGACATATTGCCATTCCTCCATTAATCTCTTCTTACTGATAGTATTTCGTATTTGCTTACTCCATCTGGTACAGATACCTCTACTATATCTCCTACTACTCTTCCTACCAGTGCTTTACCTACTGGCGATTCATTTGAAATTTTATTTTCTATAGGATCTGCTTCTGCTGAACCCACAATAAAAAATTCAACTTCTTCGTCAAACTCATAATCCTTAACTTTCACAATTGTTCCTACTCCAACTGTGTTAGCTGGTATTTCACTCTCATCTATTATAGTAGCATTTTTTAGCATATTTTCAAGTTGGATTATTCTTCCTTCAACAAAAGCTTGTTCATTTTTAGCTTCATCATATTCAGAGTTTTCACTTAAATCTCCAAATGAAAGTGCAACCTTTATTTTTTCAGTTATTTCTTTTCTTTTTACCGTCTTAAGATATTCTAGTTCGTCTTCTAATTTTTTAACTCCTTCATAAGTCATAATATATTTTTTTGGCTCGCTCATTTTTTTCTCCCCTTTAAATCTTTTTGCTCTAATCACTTTTTATATATTATTATATTTCTTAAAAATTTATTCACTAATTATAATAGTTTACCCATTAATCATTTAAGTAATTATAAATCAGCATAATTTCAATGTCAACTTCTTAGGTCTTTAAAACACAAAATATTGTTATTGAACTTTATTTTGTCTAGAATGACCCCATTATATTCAATAGATTTTTCTACATCTTTCTCATCCATTTGACATAAAATTGCTCCTAACAGCTCCAAAGAAACTTCTCTTAAATTAGTTAACTGTGGAACTTTATATTCTATATCATTTATAGTTATCGCATTACATTTTTGAGGCCTATATAAATTATTGAAATACCATACTGGAATTGACTTATTAAATTCTACATCCCTAGATGTAAATATAAAATCACAATTATTTAGGGCAAAGTCTTTATCTTTTGTAATAATAGGGGATATTCCATAATTGGCTATAACATAATCTGCAATTAATGACGCCTTATATATATCTTCTGTTAAAAATACTACATACTTAGACAATTTGCAAATATACATAATTCCCTCATATAATTCATAGTCTATTGGATCATATATCACTATACAGCTATTTTTAATACTTTTATTTCTTAATCTTAATATTAATTGGATACTTTTCGCTAGACTATACCCGAATAGTTCTTTTTGAAATGTATTAAGAAAATTATAATCAATCTTTCTCCATACTTTGGGTGCCATATAAATATTATTATTCTTTATAAACTTTCTGGTAACATCCATATTTTTCATGTAGGATATTCTATTTAAATTAAGAGGAAAACTTATACTAGTTATATTCACATTAAAATACTTAATATAGCTCTCCTCAATTATATTAATCTTAAAACGATCTTTAAGTCTACTTAAAACATTATGTTGATTGTATATATGAGACTTTTTATAAGGTCTAATATATAAAATAGGTTGCATATTTTTATCCTAGAAAATTAATATTGTTAAATTATATGTAAGTATATTTTAATAAATTCGTAGTTAGCTTAATTCATTCTTATATGTTTCTAATATACTAATAACATTATCAGCTTTTTGCTGAGAATTTATTAAATCTTTTATTTTTGCACAGTTTCTTAAACCTTTTATATACCAAGCTATATGTTTCCTCATCTCTTTAACTGCTCTATTTTCTCCATGATAGCACACAGCTCTTTTAAAGTGTTCAATACACATGTCAATTATTTCTTGGAAATTTGGATATTCTACTAAATCTCCACTTAGCTTTTGATTTATCTCCCTAAATATCCACGGGTTACCTAGTGCACCCCTTCCTATCATTATACCATCGCATGCTGTATATTCGGTAATTTTCACCGCATCTTCTGGAGTAAAAACATCACCATTCCCTATAACCGGTATATTTACTGATTCTTTTACTTTTTTTATTATATCCCAATCAGCCTTTCCTTCATATATTTGCTGCCTAGTTCTACCATGTACAGTTATCGCATCTACTCCTGCTTCCTCCATTATCTTTGCAAATTCAACAGCATTTATATTGTTTTCATCAAAACCTTTTCTAAACTTAACAGTTACAGGTTTAGTGCTAACTTTTTTTACACTAGTTACTATTTCTGCAGCCAACTTAGGCTCTTTCATTAAAGCTGATCCTTCTCTATTCTTCACTATCTTTGGTGCAGGACATCCCATATTAATATCAACTAAACATATACTATCATTACTATTAAAATAATCACATGCTTTAGCCATAATTTCTGGCTCACTTCCAAATATTTGTACTGCTACTGGAATCTCTTCTTCTGAAAATTCTAGCATAGACTTTGTGTTATCATTATTATAATAAAGAGCCTTGGCACTTATCATTTCTGTATACACAAGACCACAGCCCATTCTTTTACATAGCCCTCTAAAAGCTATATCTGTGACTCCCGCTAAAGGTGCTAAAAATACATTATTATCAAATTCCAAATTAGCTATTTTCATTAAAAAGTTTGCTCCTTATTTTTTTCATATATAATTCTTAAGCCTTCTAATGTTAAAAATGGATCTATCATATCTATAGATTTTGCTTCTTCACTTATAAGTTTTGCCAATCCTCCTGTAGCAACCACATAAGGCTCTTTTTCTCCTAATCCTATCATTTCTTTCTTCATTTTATTAATTATACAATCTACCAAGCCACCATATCCATAAATTATACCTGCCTGCATACTAGCTACAGTATTTTTACATATAACTGTAGATGGTTTTACAAGCTCTACCCTAGGAAGTTTTGCGGCTCTTTGAAACAAAGCTTCTGATGATATTTTTATTCCTGGACAGATTGTTCCCCCTAAATAATCTCCTGATGCAGTTACTGCACAAAAAGTAGTAGCTGTTCCAAAATCAATTATTATAAGAGACCTTTTATATATATCATGAGCTGATACAGCATTTACTATTCTATCTGCTCCAACTTCTTTAGGGTTATCATATTTAATATTTATTCCTGTTTTTACTCCAGGTCCAACTATTATAGGCTTTATCTCAAAATATTTTAATATCATATGTTCTACTGAATACATGATATTTGGAACAACAGAAGATATTATAACTCCCTCTACATCAGAAGGATCTAATTTATTTTGTAAAAATAACTGAATAACTTGAATACCATATTCGTCGGCAGTCCTTATAGGATCTGTAGATAATCTCCAATCTGCTATAAGCTCCTTATCCTTATATAATCCAAGAACAATATTAGTATTTCCAGCATCTAGGACTAAAATCACACATACCACCACTTTCTTAGCATTATTTATAAAAAACTTTTCATATGTTTGTATTATGTAAATCATACAGATATTTATTCATTAATATCTACACATACAAACAATTATAATTTAAAAAAGAGTATCTGTAAATTGTAAAATACAGATACTCTTAAATTACACATTATTTAAATAGTGTGAGTAATACTCCTGCTGCTACTGCTGTACCAATAACACCAGCTACATTAGGACCCATAGCATGCATAAGTAAGAAGTTTCCTGGATCTTCTTCTTGTCCTATTACTTGAGATACTCTAGCTGCCATGGGTACAGCTGAAACTCCTGCTGATCCTATAAGTGGATTTATTTTCCCACCACTTAATTTATACATTATCTTTCCTATAATTATTCCTCCAGCAGTACTTATAGAAAATGCAATTATCCCTAATATAATTATTTTTATAGTATCCCATCTTAAAAATATCTCTGCTTTTGCAGTAGCTCCAACTGTAACCCCTAAAAATATTGTTATTATATTTATTAGTGCATTTTGTGCCGTATCTGACAATCTATTAACTACAAGAGATTCCTTAAATAAATTTCCTAGCATTAGCATACTAATTAAAGGCGCAATAGATGGAAGAAATAGTGTAACAATAACTGTAACTACTATAGGAAATACAATCTTTTCTATTTTTTTTACATGTCTAAGCTGTCCCATTCTTACTGTCCTTTCTTCTTTCGTAGTCAACAATCTCATAATAGGTGGTTGAATTAGTGGAACTAAAGCCATATAGGAATATGCTGCTACAGCTATAGGCCCCAGTAATTCCTTTGCCAATTGCGACGCTAAATATATTGCAGTTGGTCCATCCGCTCCTCCTATTATACTAATTGCAGCTGCCTGCATATTATCAAATCCTAGAAGAAGAGCACATATAAAAGTGAAAAATACTCCAAATTGTGCTCCTGCCCCCATTATAATGCTAGATGGATTAGCAATTAATGGTCCAAAATCCGTCATAGCTCCTACCCCTAAAAATATTAAAGGTGGATAGATATCTAATTCTACTCCTTTATATAGATAATAGAATAATCCTCCTATCTCCTTTGTTATAAGATGTCCCTCCTTAAATTCATATATAGGAGGTTTTTCTAACCCCCCAAGGGGCAAATTTGTTACCAACATACCAAAAGCTATAGGTAATAAAAGCAATGGCTCAAATTGCTTTTTTATTGCTAAATATATTAACACACAAGCTATTAATATCATTAAAATTTGTTTTATATCAATTGCAATAAACCCAGAAGAAGCCCATAAACCTTTAAGCGCTTTAACTAGCTCCATTGTATCCCCCCTCAAAATACCTGTATTAAGCTTTATTCTAGAATTACAAGTAAGTCTCCCGTATTAACTTTACTTCCCTTAACCACATTTACACTTAATACTTTTCCATCTTTCGGGGCCATTATTTCATTTTCCATTTTCATAGCTTCTAAAGTAAATATTATTTGTCCTTTATTTACAGTATCTCCTTCTTCAATATTTACATTAATTATAGTCCCAGGCATAGGTGCCTCTACTCTCTCTCCCTTTAATTCTTTATTGGCTACACTATTTGTCACTTTCTTTTCCATCTTTTTTTCATTTAGATTATCTTTATCTATATTAAAGGTTTCTGTTGGAGTATTATCTTCTCTTTGTTCTCCAACTTCTTCTACTTCTACTTCATACTTATTACCATTTACTATGACATAAAATTTTTTCATACAATTCCCTCCTTACATATTCATAGATTTAATACCTGATTTTCTCCATTCTAAACTGCTATTTATTCTCTTTATGTTTCTTATATTTATATTATCTACAGATGTATCCATATACATAGCTAATGTAGCTGCTATAACTGCTACTATCTCTTTATCATTATCTAAAGATATATGTTCTTTTTGATTTTCATAACTATCTTCTATAATTATCTCATCTTTAACTTTCCTTTTATCTGACTTATTTAATAAAAAAGTTTGTAATTTTATTACATACATAAGTATTATAAGCACTAAAAAAACTATACTCATGGAGAATATTGTTACTTTTAATCCTTCTAAAAACAAATTTATCATCATCCTCTCTCCAGCAATTCTAAATTAAAGAACTATTATGTTTTTTAGGATACTTTATTTCTCTTTTACTTTGAAGCATATCTATAGCGCTAAAAATTCTTTGTCTCATTTCTTCTGGCAATATAATATCATCTATATATCCTTCTTCTGCTGCCCTATACGGACTAGTTACATCATTAATGCTACTTTTTAGTATCTGTCTTTCTTTTTCTATTGGTAGCTCACTAGATAATATGTCTTCTTTATATAATATTTTTATTAATTTCTCAGGATTTGTAATACATATTTGAGAATTTGGCCACGCATATACTATATCAAAGGTTATTCCCTTCCCTGCCAATATTGTATAGATAGCTCCATAACACGTACCATATATCAATGCAACCTTAGGAATAGACGCCTGGCATATTGCTGCTAACGTCTTAGTAGCTTCTAGTAATATACCGTCTTTTTCTTGTTCTAAATTTTCTAAGAATCCTTCACAATTAATTAAAGAAATAAAAGATATATTAAAACAATTACATACTTTTATAAACTTAGTTATTTTACTGAGATCTTTTATTGTAAGCTTATTGTTTAAATGGCTACTAGCTGCTATCCCAACTACAGTTCCGTTAATGCTTCCTAATAAAGTTTTTATATTATCTGCCATTTCTGCATTTATCTCAATTAAGCTGTCCTTGTCCAATAAACCCCTTACTATCTCATTTGTGTCATATTTTTGTTTATGGCTAATAATTTCAGTGTAGGGATATAAGCTCATACTTAAGTCTTTATGTGGTAATTCTATATTATTTGAAGGTAAATATCTGAAAAGCTTTTTAACAAGTTCTATAGCTTCCTTTTCATTACTAGCTGTTATCTGAGCATTACCAAGCTTTGAACAGTGTGCACTATCTGCATACATTTCTAAACTTACATATTCATTATTATTTTTTTCAATATCCTCTGGTTCACTTAAATACACAAATGCTTTATCTTTAATCATTACTGTAAAATCACTCATTGCAGCTGCCAATGCTAAAAGTCCTGTACAATGACCACAGACTATAGATATTTGAGGAACAACTCCAGATAATTTAACATTTCTATTAATTATTGAGCCATAACACCTAAATATATTTAAATTTTCCGATAATTCACCTCCAATAGAATCATATATCTGAAGAATGGGCGCTCCCATTTTTATAGCCATATCCATTATATTACATATCTTTTTACTGTTTATATTATTAACTATGCCTCCATTGATATCGTAGTCAAAACTATATGCATAAATTAATCTTCCATTAATCGTTCCATATCCAGTTATTACTCCAGATTTCTTATTAGCAACCAAACTCTCCATTTCCACAAAAGTTCCATCATCAAAAAATGATTTCATTCTTTCTAATGCAGTAAGTCTTTTTGTATTTTTAAAATCCTTATCCATTTTTTACACTCCTTTCCATATAAATACTATATCTATAATACTATAATATATAAAAAATGTATATTAATTACTTAATAATATTATTCCTTAAAAAAAAGGCATAGTTATAATCGCTAACTATACCTCAAACTCTTTATTTTAGTTTTTCTACAAATTCTTTACCATTTACTATGTATCTTGTATGAGTTCCTTCTCCTATTTTACCTTTTTCATCCCAAGCCATTACTTTAAAAAACAACTTTTTGCCTTCAACTTTTACTAAAGTAGCCTCACTCTTTACCTTCATATGCATAGGAGTAGCTTTAACATGCTTCACGCTTACTTCTATTCCAACGGTAGTATATCCTCGCTGCAAATGCAACCCCACACAGCTTCTAGCAGTATTCTCCATAAGTGCTATCATAGCTGGTGTTGCATAAACTGGCAAATCTCCTGAACCATGACTAATTGCTGTTTCTTTCTCTGTCACCTTAATTTCCATAACGGAACTTATTCCTTCTTTTAAATTACATTCCATAGCATCATCTCGTTTCTTTTAGGTTTTAACATACAAATTTATTATATCATTAAAAATAATTCTTTACCTAATTAAAAAACAGAGGAAACCTCTGTTTTTAATTATTATTAAATATTTCTTCAAATTCTTCTGCTTCTAACTTCTCTTTTTCCAAAAGAGCTTTAGCTACAGCATGAAGTTTATTTACATTTTCACTAAGAAGCTTTTGTGCTTTTTTGTATCCTGTATCAATTAACTCTTTAACTTCTTCATCAATTTTCGATGCTACTTCTTCACTAAAGTTTTTAGCTTTTCCAAAATCTCTACCTAAAAAGACTTCATCATGTCCGCTTCCAAAAGCTATAGGTCCTAACTCCTCACTCATTCCATAATCCATAACCATTTTTCTTGCTATAGTAGTTGCTCTTTCTATGTCATTTTTAGCACCAGTACTTATGTCTCCAATGATTAGTTTTTCTGCTACTCTTCCTCCTAGAAGCCCTACTATTTCATCTTCTAGTTTTGATCTTGACATATAAGAACTATCTTTTTCAGGTAAGTGCATAGTATATCCACCTGCCATACCTCTTGGTACTATACTTATCTGATGTACAGGATCCGCATAAGGTAACAATTTCATAACAACCGCATGACCTGCTTCATGATAGGCAGTAAGTCTTCTATCGTCTTCATCTATTACTCTACTCTTCTTTTCAGGTCCTGCTATAACTCTTGTAACAGCTTCCTCAAGCTCCTCCATACCTATTTCTTTTTTATCTTTTCTAACAGCTAGAAGTGCTGATTCATTCATTAAATTTTCTAAATCTGCACCTGTAAATCCAGGAGTTCTTTTCGCTAATACATCTAACTTAACTTCTGGAGATATATGTTTATTCCTTGAATGAACTTTTAATATAGCTTCTCTTCCTTTTACATCTGGTGCACCTACTACAATTTGTCTATCAAATCTACCTGGTCTTAATAAGGCTGGATCTAATATGTCTGGTCTATTAGTAGCTGCTATCATAATAATTCCTTCATTAGCACCAAAACCATCCATCTCTACTAATAACTGATTAAGAGTTTGTTCCCTTTCATCGTGTCCTCCACCTAATCCTGCTCCTCTTTGTCTTCCAACTGCATCTATTTCATCTATAAATACAATACATGGTGAATTCTTTTTTGCTTGTTCGAATAAGTCTCTAACTCTTGATGCACCTACTCCAACAAACATTTCAACAAAATCAGAACCTGATATGCTAAAGAAAGGAACTCCAGCTTCCCCAGCTATAGCCTTAGCAAGTAATGTTTTACCTGTTCCCGGTGGTCCTACTAAGAGCACACCCTTTGGAATTCTTGCTCCCATTTCTATATATTTCTTGGGTTGTTTTAAGAAGTCTACTATTTCCGCTAATTCTTCCTTTTCTTCTTCTGCACCAGCTACATCATTAAAAGTTACTTTTTTCTTATCTGGCGTGGCCATTTTAGCCCTACTTTTGCCAAAATTCATTACATTTCTGTTTCCCCCACCACCTTGAGATTGTTGCATAAACATAAACCAAAATACTACAAACATTAGTATCAGTAGTGCGGTAGGTAACCAATTTAGCCACATAGGGGTTCTTGCTGGTAATGCATATCTTTCAACTACTTCCCCATTTTTGTCATGAGTACTTATAAACTGATTTAATCTTTCGAAAGGAACTATAGTTTCATACTGAGTTCCATTCTTTAATGTTCCAACTACAGTCATTCTATCTTCTTTAACTTCAAAACTTTTTATTTCATTACTAACCCAATACTTTTGAAATTGATTAAAATTTATAGTCGTTGCATTTTCATTAGTTCTTGCCAAAAACAATGCTGAAAAAATGACCATTATAAATATAATAACCCAGGCCGTTGCGCTTGAAAACTTCTTATTCATTACTGGCCCCCCTCTCTTTCTAGTTTATACTGTAAAATTGTATCATATCAAATATTCCTTTACAATATTATTTAATGTGAATTATTTATAAATTTCCTCCTTTAATATGCCAATATAAGGTAAATTCCTATATTTTTCTGCATAATCCAAACCATATCCTACCAAAAAATAGTCCGGTACTTCAAAGCCTATGTATTTAGCATCTATTTCTACCATTCTTCTTTCACTTTTATTTAGTAAACATGCAATTTCTATACTAGCAGGTTTTCTACCTTTTAGATAATCTACCAAATATCTTAAAGTTATACCTGAATCTATTATGTCTTCAACTATAAGAACATGCTTATCCTCTATCTCAAAATCCAAATCCTTTAAAATCCTTACTACTCCTGAAGTCTTTGATGAATTTCCATAACTTGATACTGCCATAAAATCCATAGTACAAGGAATATCTATTTCTTTCATTAAATCTGCCATAAATGGAACAGATCCTTTTAAAACTCCAATTAAAAATAAATCTTTTCCATAGTAGTCCTCACTTATTTGTTTACCAATTTCCCTAATCTTATTCTTTATTTCTTTTTCATTAAGTAAAACTTCTTTAATGTCATTTTGCATTTGATTCATTTTGTTTCCTCTCTTTCTATCTTAATTTTCAATATATTTTTTGTAGTATTTTCTACTTTAAAATTTTCACTTATTCTATAATCTACTACCCAAGCAATGTATTTACCAAAGCAAATTAATGGTATTCTATCTCTCTTGTCTTTAGGAATTTTTAAGTCCATAAATAAATCTTTTAACTTCTTACTACCCTTCATTCCCAAAGGAGTGATTTTGTCCCCATCCTTTCTATATCTTAACATTATATTACCATTAATTTTATCAAAATCAAAATATTTAATATCATTTTTATTCTCTATTTTTAACAATTGATTCTTATGTAATAATTCTAGATTTACCCTTATTCCTCCTTCTATATAGTTTTTACCAATTTGTAGCATATATTCATTTTTATCTTTTTGATAATCCTCTTTAATATACTCAAATATTTGTATATCCCCATAATTATTACATGCTTTTATAGATCCAGGCAACATTATCTCTTTTCCAGTATTATTTTTCTGCAAGTTAATAATATCATCTATATGTACCTTTTCAAAATTGCATAAATTTCCTCTTATATTATTTATTCCAAGCCTTATAACTCGAGTAATTATAGATCTATGCTCTAAAAAACCTTCTTTAGATATTACTACTTTATTGTTTTCAACTCTACAAAATTTTTTAAAACACCCTTCAGCTATTAATTCTATATAGCTATTATCTATTTCTACATTATCAGCTAATCTATTTACTACATTAATTATATCATCATTGAAATTTTCTCTTATATATGGTATTAACTCTAATCTTATTTTATTTCTAGTATATATAGTGTCTAAATTAGTTTTATCTATTCTAGGATTCAAATCATTCAACCGACAATAATCTTCAATCTCTTCTCTCGTTATATTTATTAGTGGTCTTATATATTTATTTTCTCTTACAGGCTTTATCCCAACAAGGCCTTCAACCCCTGTTCCTCTCATAATTCTCATAAGAATAGTCTCACATTGATCATTTGCATTATGTGCTAATGCAACCTTAGTAGCGCCCAAATTTTTCATTAGTTTGTTAAAGAACGAGTATCTGGCTTCTCTTCCAGCAGTTTCACAAGATAAATTTCTTTGTTTTGTTAACTTGTTAATATCTATCTTTATAGAATAAAAATCTATATCATTAATTTTGCAGAAATTTCTAACATATTCCTCATCCTTATCACCTTCTTCTCCTCTTAAACAATGATTTATATGAGCAGCCACCACTTCAAATTTATAATCTTCTTTCATCGTATTCAATATATGTAATAAACACATGGAATCTGGCCCCCCAGATACTCCAATTATAATCTTATCATTTTTATTTATCATATTATTTGTTTCTATTGTCTTTAAAACTTTTTCTAACACCTGTTAATCACTTCCCTAGAATTTATAGTTTTAATTATAACATAAATTAAAAAAACCAGAAATCATATTATTAATATTGATTTCTGGTATATATAAATTAGTATAACGAATATACTTTTGATACAACCACAGTCATATCATCTTTTACTTTTCCTTTACACAACTCTTTCGCCCTATTTATAATACCTTTACATAACTCCTCTGGATTATTCTCATTACATTCTTTTAAATATTTAACTAACCAGTCAACTTTTCCCGCTTCATTGCTGTTATAGTCCAATACTCCATCACTTAACATAACAACAATATCTCCATTTCCAACCTGTTTCTTTATAATATCAACATCTACTTTATCCAACACTCCAATGGGAAGAGTTTTGGATTTTATCACATCTATATTATCATTTGACTTTATAAAACTAGCTACCGCACCTACCTTCATAAAATCTATTTCTCCATTATATAGATCTATACTACTTAAATCCATAGTAGAGAATTTCTCATCCTGAGAAAATTTAATTGTCATAAGCGAATTTACAGTATTTATAGCAGTAATTTTGCTAAAACCTGCCTTAACAAAGCCTTCAATTAGATTTACTGATGCATTACTTTCTTGACCTGCTTCTGGTCCTGAACCCATACCATCACTTATTACAGTTATATAACTTCCATCTTTAAGTTTATCAAAAACATAACTATCTCCATTTAACTTTTCTCCATCTTTGCACAGCCTTCCTGCATAAGATGCTACATGATATTTAGGTGTTTCCTCTATAAGAATATTACAAGTTTTATTATTTATATCAATATTACATCCATCATCTCCAACACACATTATTTTTCCTGTTACTATATTTATCAATGGTAATATTTGTTTTATACATTTTTGCTTTCCTCCACAAGCTTCCATAGATAGCTTTATCATAAGCCTTTCTTTTTTATCGTTATAACAAAATACATCTCTATATTTTATGTTATTCTTGTTTAATATTCTTCTAATATCATTTTCTACATATTTATTAAACTTTATATTAGAATTTATATCTTCTGTCATTTCTTCAACAGAATTTGAAATATTACTTATTTGTGTTCCTAAAAACTGTCTACATTCACTTAATCTATTTCTCCACATCTCATCTATTATATAATTCTTTACTATATCCTCAGTATTTTTTATTAATGCTGATCTTTTTATACATTTTCTCTCTATCTCATAAGGCACCTCTTGTTTCTTACTTTGATAATTCTCTATTAGTTCTGAAAATGCAGAATAAGTATAAAAACTCTCTCTTTTCCAACAGATAGATTTCATATTACATCCACTACATACCCTATCCGCTAGATTTTCTACAATAGCACTGCTTTTAGTTTTCAATCTTAACTTATCATTATCAGCTAAATTTTCTAATGTTTTTGCCATATCAACTAATAGTTGTGAAAAATTATTTAACTTATTATTAAACAATTCTTTTACATTATTAATATAATTCTCCTTTAAATTTTCTCCTTTTAATTCCCAATCTAATTCTAATTCCATTTTCTTATAAATTTTAACAGGTACTACATAGTATATTACTAAGGCTACTAATGCCTCATTTATTTGAAATTGAACACCTATATCTGAGTATAATTTTAATATAGAAAACATAACAATATATGCAATACCACTTATCCATTTTCCAGTTTCTTTGAATACACCAGCTATTAAACCACAGATTCCATAGGTTCCTATAAATGTGACCATATTATTTGTTGAAATACCTATTATAGCACCCATAGCAACTCCTGCTGCACCTCCCGCAGAAGCTCCTTTAATATATCCTATTACAATTATAAAAGTTAATGCCAATATATTTCTTAATGATAGTCCAAATATACTAATTCCCCAAGTTCCCCCTATGATTAATGATAAACTGATAGAAATACTTATAATTTCCTCACTGCTATATATATTTTTTGTTTTAATCTCTTTTATGCATGACATGGAATAATTTAGAATATAATATATTGGAAATATACACGCAATTTGAAATAAAGCGTTAAAAACAGAAATAAGCATTGTAATGTGAAGCATGAATCTATTATATAAAGTAATTAAGAAAAATATTGATGCAAAACTAGTATATAACTTAAATCTAGATTTTGTGTTATCAAATATGTAACCTATAGTAGTTATTATAAGAATACTTATAATATACATCCATATATTTTTAACACTACTATAAAGAGAAAAATATCCTATTAAAGTTCCTATACTAGAAATTAAAATAAGCCTTTTATTCTTATTAGATATTGTAGTAATTAGAAAGGCTATCCCAAAAGGAGCTATCAAATTTACCATAATAACTCTACTTATAAGAACACCTGAGAAAAAGTAGAATAAACATTTATAGACGAAAGATATGTTATACTCTTTCTTATCATGTTTATCTTTATTCACCTTTCTTATCCTTTGATATGGAAATATTTCTGCTCCATATTGCATGTCAACCCCACCACCCTTGTAAATTATTTTATTTAATTATAACAAAGCTAACTGGAAATTATTGTCATAAGCTGGAGCTGACATAATTTTTTTTTAGGACATTTATCTATGGATTTTACCCATAAAGTAAATTTAAAGTAAAAGATTTATATTTTAGTGAAATAAATAAGAAAAAATATATCTTTGTGTTATATATGTAAATATAAATGCTAAAAGAATACTATACAAAACGAAAAACTCATAGATTTAAATCTATGAGTTTCTTATATGGTAGCGGAAATAGGACTTGAACCTACGACACTTCGGGTATGAACCGAATGCTCTAGCCAGCTGAGCTATTCCGCCATATTTCAAATTTGGTTGCGGGGATAGGACTTGAACCTATGACCTTCGGGTTATGAGCCCGACGAGCTGCCAACTGCTCCACCCCGCGATATTAATTGGTGCCGAAGACCGGAATCGAACCGGTACGGTGTTTTAGCACCGCAGGATTTTAAGTCCTGTGCGTCTGCCAGTTCCGCCACTTCGGCATATTGAATATTTAGATATATGGTAGCGGAAATAGGACTTGAACCTACGACACTTCGGGTATGAACCGAATGCTCTAGCCAGCTGAGCTATTCCGCCATATTTTAAATTTGGTTGCGGGGATAGGACTTGAACCTATGACCTTCGGGTTATGAGCCCGACGAGCTGCCAACTGCTCCACCCCGCGCCATTAACTGGTGCCGAAGACCGGAATCGAACCGGTACGGTGTTTTAGCACCGCAGGATTTTAAGTCCTGTGCGTCTGCCAGTTCCGCCACTTCGGCATATCAGATAAATTTTGTTACGTCTTGACGACATAGTCTATTATATATTAAGTATTATTATATGTCAACATTTTTTTTATAATTTATAAAAAGAGGCTTTTAGCCTCTTATTATCACCTACATTGAACCTTTCCTGTAGCCACGATTTCTAGCATCTTGGTGTTTCTTTACATCTTGAAGTCTTTCCTCACTTTCTTTTAAAAACTTAAGCATTCTGTCTTCAAAATCTTTTGGTGATTGTTTTTCTTTTTCTTTGCTCCAATCAATTTCAATTGGCTTAAAAGATTTTTTCTGCACTCCTGCTTGCTTAATTGATAAGCTTATTTTTCCATTGTCATCTACAGATATGACTTTTACTCTTACTTTGTCCTTTTCTTGTAGAAAGCTTCTTATGTCTTTTACATAACTATCTGAAACCTCAGATATGTGTACTAAACCTGTCTTTCCTTCAATCTCTACAAAAGCACCAAAATTAGTAATATTGACTACTATACCTTCTAGTATGTTTCCAGCTTTTAAGGTCATATTAAAAAAATTCCTCCTTAAAAATGTATATTAATATTAAAATAATAAACTTTATATTATTTACTATTCAACACAGGAGTTTCCCCTGGCTTTATTAGCTTTAGTTTTTCTCTAGCTAACTTCTCTATATACAAGTCAGTTTGGGACATTTTTACTTCATCCTGTAATCTTCTGTTTTTATCTTTTAATTTATTCATTTCTATATTTTTTTCATTTATCTGAGCTTTTATTGTATTCATAGTAATTTGTTGATTAACAAATATATAACATACATAGAAGATCATCACTAAAAAAAATATATTTTTTAGATTAATTTTTTTACTCATAAGATAAAACTGATTCCTTTCATGAATATATTTTACCCTTTAACTATATTCTAATGTGATTTCGAACTTTCTTCAAGTGATTTTTTGAATTTTAGCCTACTTTTTTCTTCTAATCTTATATATTATAACTTCAATAGGAAAAAGTATATTATTTTTCATTATCCTTAAAAATTTACCAACGGATTTTATTAATTTATATTGTATCTTAATATAAGTTTTACTTATAAGCTTTATATAAAAATATATACCTATAGCAATAAATAAATATACATAGAAACCTATATATGCATAATTAGTATAAAGTAAAAAAATAAATACTACTATACCTGATAATATCCAAAATAACATATCTTCAATAAACGTTACTACTTTATTAGGATTTTCTAGCCCTCTAATTACTCTGTATATATCAAACAAGATTCCAGTTAAAATTCCAGATAGTAAACTAAATATTAGTAATCTTAATTGATGGTTTATAGAAATTATCATAATTTCACCTATTTAAATAACTTAGATAATAATTTTTCTTTCTCTTTTTTAATTTCCTTGTTCAAATAAACACAAGAGTTTATAGTTCCATTTATAATTACCTCTCCATTTTGTACATCTAATTTATTCATTTTTAATTCTTCTCCTTTTATATGTAAAGTACCTAAGTTTGTATTTAATATTATCTGTTCCTCATTAAAACTAACCACTTCTACTACTCCATTTAAAAATAATCTCTTTCTATTTTCCATGGTTAAAGTACTTTTCTCTTCTATCTTAATTTCCTTCTTCTCCATATCATTCACCTCCAACCTTATAAGTATTATATGCTATATTTTTTTCATATAGTACAAACTGGTACAATGATAAAGGAGCTGTCGCATTAGCATAAAAAATTTGCTAACGCGACAGCGTTTTTTAGGTATTTCATAGCAACTTTAAAGATGCTTTAAATCCAAATGAG
>NZ_JAGGKA010000035.1 GCF_017873215.1 Clostridium tetanomorphum | reverse complement strand
GCGAGATTTTCATACGTGCCTTAAGGCACAATGCTGGTAAAGTGCCCTTATAGGGCTTAAGAAAAACCACCAGCTTAGCTGGTGGATATTTATTTTTTGCATAAAAAAAATAATATTACTTAAAATATTAATATTACTTTTTAGGTGGTAGATATGGAAAATAATATTTTGGATAATAAAATAAATAAAATATACGAGTTATTAGGAAACAACAGTCAAATAGTATCAAAAAAAATTTATATTGGGACAGGGCAAAGTTTAGATAGCGCTATTATATATGTTAATGGATTAGCGGATAAAGACAGAATAGATAGAGATATACTTAAACCTTTAATGATTTATTTACAAGAAGATATAAGTAATAAGGAAAGTTTAGAAGACTATATATGTAAAAAGTATATATATATGAGTAATACTTTTGTTACTTCAAAAATTGATGAAGTAGTGGAGTATTTAAAAAGAGGAAAAACCGTAGTAATAATACTTCAAATTATATTATAGTAGATACTACAGGAGGAGTTCATAGGCATGTAGAAGACTCAGAAAATGAAGCAGCAATAAAGGGACCTAGGGAAAGTTTTGTAGAGAATTTAGAAATAAATATAAGTATAATAAGAAGAAGAATAAAAGATAAAAATCTAAAGATAGAAAGTGCTGTAGTAGGAAGAAGATCTCAAACAGATGTAGCTATTATATATATTGATGACATTGTTGACAAAAGTTTATTAAATTATACAAAAGAGAGAATAAATATGGTAGATGTGGATTTTATATCATCGTCAGAAATGTTGTTGCAGTACATAGAAGAGCATACATATAGTATTTTCCCTCAAATTTATTCTACAGAAAGACCAGATACAGTTGAAGCTACTGTGCTGGGGGGAAGAGTAGCTATAATAGTAGATGGAAGTCCACAAGTTATAACCATTCCTACTGTGTTTATAGAATTTTTCCAAACTGTAGGAGATTATTATGAAAGATTTATAGTTTCATCTTTTACAAGATTTCTTAGAGTAGCTTCTATATTTACAATTATAACTCTTCCGTCTTTATATTTATCTTTTATAAAATTTAATGTAGAACTTATACCATTAAAGTTTATAGTACCAATAATAAATTCTAGAATAGGCATAGCACTAAGTCCATTTTTTGAGATATTTCTAATGGAAATTGCAATTGAGGTATTAAGAGAAGGAGGATTAAGGCTTCCTACTAAAGTAGCTCAAACCTTAAGTGTAGTTGGGGGTATTATTTTAGGTCAAATGGCTGTAGAAGCTAAATTGGTAAGTCCAGATACTTTATTAGTTGTTGGAATATCTGTTATTTCTACATTTTTAATACCTCATTATGAAATGGCTTTAACTATAAGAATCCTAAAGTTTCCATTGCTCATTATTACAAATTATTTGGGTATTTTAGGAATTATATTATTTTGGTTTGTGATAATGGTACATTTATTAGACTTAGATAGTTTTGGAATTCCATATATATCAGTAAGCAAATCAGATTTAAAGGACGAATTTATAAGAGCACCTTTATGGAAAATGAATAAAAGGCCAGCTAATGTAGGGAGTAACAATAGCATAAGACAAACAGATTTTAGAGAAAAATTTAGGAGGAATAAACTTGGAAAGAAAAAATGAGTTATTAACTCCTATAGAATTATTAAGCTTAATTGTGGGAAATATGATTGGGGTTGGAATACTAACACTACCTAGAGATGTAGGTAAATACGCCCATGAAGATGGATGGATAGCTATAATACTAGGTAGTATATATCCTTTTTATATAGCTTTAATGGGAATATATATAAGTAAAAAATTTCCTAATTATAATATACTGTCTTTAAGTAAAAAACTTTGTGGCAAACTTATTGGAAATATATTGAATTTTTTATTTTTAATAGGTTTTATATTAAGTTTTTGTTCAACAGTAGTATCTATGACCAATGTAGTAAGAATATATTTAGTTTATTTTTTACCAAAATTTAAAACTATCTTAGCTATAATTTCTGTAGTTACTTATGTATCTACTAAAGATTTAAAAGTTATAGCTAGATTAAGTTTAGTAATTTTTTATATAACTATATTTCTTTTAGTTATTCCATTAAATGTATTAAGGAGAGGAAATATATTAAATATTCAACCTGTATTTTCTAGTAGTATAGGTGACATAATGAAGGCATCTATGCAATCCTCTTTTGCCTATTCAGGGATAGAAATATTTCTTTTAACATATCCTTATGTAAATGACAAAAAGAAAATAAAAAAATATGTTTTAACGTCTGTATTAATAATTACATTATTTTATATAGGGGCAAACTTCCTAACATTATTTTACTTAGGAGATGAATTAATAAATAAATTAAAGTGGCCATTTATAGCAACAACTGAAACTTTAGTTATACCTATAGTAAATAATTTTAGATACATATTTATGTATTTGTGGAGCACAATAATAATAAAAACACTCACAAACTTCCACTTTAGTTTAACTTTTACAATTAATGATTGGATAAAAAAAGTTGATAGAAGATATATATGTTTAATAATGGCACCAATATTAATATGGATATGTATGAGTTTTGGAAATGAAGTAAAGTTTAAGGAGATATCTAAGTATTCTATTCCTATAACAACTGTTTTTAATATTAGTTTTGTTACAATTATAGCATTTTTAATAAAAATAAATGATAAAAATGAAAAAAAAGCTATAAAATCTTTATAATTATGATGATGGGGTAACAATGATACATCCATTAGATTCTAATAATAGCATAATGTAAACAGATTTTAGGGAAAATTTAGGAGGAATAAACTTGGAGAGAAAAAATGAGTTATTAACTCCTATAGAATTATTAAGTTTAATTGTAGGAAATATGGTTGGTATTGGAATATTAACCTTACCTAAGAATATAGCAAAATATGCTCATGAAGATGGATGGATAGCTATAATATTAGGTAGTATATATCCCTTTTATTTAGCTTTATTGGGAATATACATAAGTAAAAAATATCCCAATGATAATATATTATTTTTAAGTAAAAAATTTTGTGGCAAATTCATTGGAAATATATTAAATTTTTTATTTTTACTAGGGTTTATATATAATTTTTGCTCAACAGTAGTGTTTACGATAAATGTAGTAAGAATATATTTAGTTTATTTTTTACCAAAATTTAAAACTATCTTAGCTATAATTGCTGTAGTTACTTATGTATCTACTAAAGATTTAAAAGTTATAGCTAGATTAAATTTAGTGGTTTTTTATATAACTATATTTCTTTTAGTTATTCCATCAAATGTATTAAGAAAAGGAAATATATTAAATATTCAACCTGTATTTTCTAATAGTATAGGTAATATAATAAAGGCATCTATGCAATCTTCTTTTGCTTATGCAGGAATGGAGATATTCTTTTTAATATATCCTTATGTAAATGACAAAAAAAATATAAAAAAATATACTTTAATGTCTGTACTAATGGTTACATTATTTTACATATGGTCAAATTTTTTAACATTATTTTATTTAGGGGATGAGTTAATTGATAAGCTAAAATGGCCATTTATAGCTACAGCTGAGACTTTAGTTATACCAATAGTAAATAATTTTAGATACATATTTATATATCTATGGAGTACAGTAATTTTAAAAACATTAACTAATGTTCATTTTACAGTAACTTTTACAATAAATAGTTGGATAAAAAAAATTGATAGAAAATATATATGTTTAATAATAGCACCAATATTAATATGGATATCCACGATTTTTGGAAATGAAGTGAAATTTAAAGTCATATCTAAGTATTTTGACCCTATAGTAAGTATTTTTGATACAGTTTTTATTACTATTATAGCATTTTTAATAAAAAGAGATGATAAAAATGAAAAAAGGTTATAAAATTTTAATAATAGTTGTAATTATAGTAAGTCTTGTATATTACAGTAATGCAGATGATATGGTAGAGTTTGCAGAAAATTTATCAATTCCAATAGGAGTAGGATATGATATAAATAAAAAAACAGATGGAAATGTAGATTATAGTATACCAATTAGTTTTTATATATTTAAACCTAATGGTGAAAATTTAAATAAGGTGGTTACGGGAGAAGGTCACACCCTTCTTGAAACAAGAGAAGAGAGACAAACGAAGTTGGATAAGAAATTTTTCTTAGGGTCAGAAAAAGTGTATATAATAAGTGATAGGTTTGCACAAAATGGTGTAAGAAATATAATAGAGGGTATGTTTAATGAGCCATTAATAAGTGATATAGGTTATATGGCTGTATGTGCTGGAAAAGCAGAAGAAATATTGAGATATCCCGTTAAAGATTATAGTAGTTCAGCAGAACTTGTAGAAGGAATAATTAAAAATTTGAAATATAATAACTTTTTCTATGAAGAATATAAAGTAAATAATGCTTTTGAACAATTAGCGGTAGAGGGAATGAATTTAGTTTTGCCTTATGTAGCTATTACTGATGAAGGAATAGAAGTAGTTGGGATGGCTATTTTTAAGGATGATAAGATGGTTTACAAATTAAATATGGAAGAAACAGAAATTTTAAATTTTTTAAGAGAAGATAATACTCAAGGCTCAATTAATATTAAAGAAAGTGAGGATGAGTATGTTAGTGGTGTAGCAATTAATAAAAGAAAAGTTAAATGTTTAAAACAGGGAGAAAATTATAAGTTCTTAATAGAGTTAAATGTAAAACTTGATATAAATTATGATGAATTGAAAAACCCTATATTTGAAAAGAAAGAAAATGAAGAGAAAGTTATAAAGAAAATAGAACAAAATATGGAGGATAAATCAAGGAAATTTATAAATAAGATGCAGAATTGTTATAAAATTGATGTATTACAGCTAGGAAGAGTAGCTGCAGCAAAATATGGTAGAAGAAAAGAAATAGATTGGGATGAAGTAGTTAGTAATTCAGAAATAGATGTAAAAGTAAAAGTAAAAATAGATAGAGGAGGAAGAGGAAACTTTTAAAAAGCTCATTACATAGATTATTTTACTATATAATGAGCTTATACTATATTTTTTCGCCTATTTTTTCTCCCATATTAACTTTTGTTTCATATCCTAAGGTAGTTTGATGTAATATATTTTCATCTATTTTAACAGTATGTTCTTGTAAGAATAGTATAACAGTAGAACCACCAAATTTAAAAAATCCTTTTTCGTCTCCTTTAGAGATTTTTTTATTTGAACTATAACTTTGTATTATTGAACCTACACAAGTTGCTCCTACTTCTATATACAATACATCACCAAAATTTTCTGAATGGAATAGACTCCATTCTCTTTTATTTTTACAAAATAATTTAGGAATCTTATTTAAGGCTATTGGATTTACAGAGTAATAACGGCCCTTTATTTTTTTTGTTTCATCACAAACACCATTATCTACAAAATGAAATCTGTGGTAATCCGTAGGACACAGACGTAATATTAAACAAATACCATTTTTAAATTTTGTAGCTATTTCTTTTGAGTTTATTAGTTCATCTAGGCTATAATATAACCCTTTTATTTGTACTATTTTATTAAGATCTATATTTTCATAGGCAGAAAGTCTACCATCACCAGGAGAAATAAATATATTCTTATTCAAATCTATAGGTCTAGAAGAAGGTTTTACTTTTCTTGTAAAGAAATTATTAAAGGATTCAAATCCATTGATAGGAATAATAGCTTCATCCATGTTTATATTAAATTCTTTTACAAAGTCTTTAATTTTTTTAGAACTACTTTTACTATCGCAATATTTACCATATAAAAAAGAAAAGAATTTTTTCTTTATAATCAGTTCTAAAAAAGATATGCCGACAGGAGAGGAATAAGTCCAATTAAGATATTTTTCACCAGATACTTTTTCTACATCATAGTTATTAGTTTTTCTATTATAAATTTTGATCATTTTTTCCTCCTGAAAATATATTTTTATTTATATAAAATATTATAAATGATAAAATAAATTTATCAATGACATTAATCTATTGTTTTTTATATTGAAAAAATAGTATAATATATTTAGAGTTATACTGACTGGTCAATAAAAAATAATCGGAGTGATTTTTTATGAATAAAACAAAAGGAACAATATTTGAGTCTGCTATAAAAGTTTTTTCCATATATGGATATGATGGAGCTACTATGGATGAAATAGCTTCACAAGCGGGCGTTGCTAAAGGAACGTTATATTATCATTTTAAAAGTAAAGAAGAAATATTCAAATATATAATACAAAGAGGAATGGATCTAATAAAACAAAGAGTAGATGAAGTAGTTAAAGAAAAAGATAATTCCATAGAAAAACTTAAGGCGGTATGCAAAGTTCAATTGAGTATGGTTTATGAAAATAGAGATTTTTTTAAAGTTATAATGAGTCAATTGTGGGGACAAGAATTAAGGCAACTTCAACTAAGAGAAAACATACAACAATTTATACAAGATATAGAGTCATATTTACAAGAAGCTATTAAGGATGGATTCATAAGAAAAGGTGAAAAGTCTTTTATGGCTTATAGTATGTTTGGAATGTTATGTTCAGCTGCAGTATATGAACTTATAAATGAAAATCATTATAATATTGATGAAGTTGTAGAGAATTTAATGAACTATATACTAAAAGGAATAGAGGCTTAAGTTAATTCTACTTAAGCCTATTATGTTTTATAAAAAGGCATCTACTTTATAAATTATTTAAATAACAGAGCCTTTAGTTTCTTCTCTTAATGATTCAACAGAAGGAGAAAGTTTTTTATTTTTTAAAAATTCTTCTGCAACTTCAGGGAAAGACAAGTATGTTAATATATCTTCATTACGAGTGGAAAGATGCTTTAGTTTTTCTTTGGTTTTTTCAAAAGCTGGTTCCAAAGTATCAGCATATCTAATGTCTATAGGTTTTTCATTTCCTAAAGCTTTAGATAAAAGATTATTATTTATTTTACCAGGAGCTTTTCCATATTCGCCTTTACAATAAGCTTTAACTTCTTTTAGAATCATTTTATATTTCTCACCAGTAAGAACATTTACAGTAGCTTGTGTTCCCACCATTTGACTCATTGGTGTAACTAAAGGAGGATAACCTAGATCTTTTCTTACTTTAGGAACTTCATTTAAAACTTCTTCTAATTTATTTAAAGAATTTTGTTCTTTAAGTTGTGATATCATATTAGAGAGCATACCACCAGGAATTTGATATATCAATGCTTCAGGTTGAGGTGATAATACTTTAGGGTTTAATATTCCATTTTTAATAAACTCTTCTCTTATAGGTTTAAAGAAATCATTTATTTCTTTTAATATGCTAGAGTTTAAATTTGTATTAAATCCATAACTAGTCAGAGCATAATGCATTGATTCAGTAGGAGGCTGAGCTGTGCCACCGCCAAAAGCAGATATAGAACAGTCTATACCATCAACATCTGCTTCAACAGCTTTTAAATAAGACATTTCCGCTAACCCGTTTGTGCTATGAGAATGTAGATATATAGGTATTTTTACCGTTTCTTTAAGAGTGTTGATTAAATTAAAAGCTATATCTGGCATAATTAATCCTGCCATATCTTTTATGCATATAGAGTCTACTCCCATATTCTCTAAATTTTTAGCTAGAGATATATAATTATCTACATTGTGAATAGGACTAATAGTATATACAATGGTTCCTTGAGCATGAGCACCTTGTTTTTTAGTTTCATTAACAGCCACTTCTATATTTCTAAAATCATTTAATGCATCAAATATTCTTATTATATCAATACCATAGTAAACGGCCATCTTTATAAATTCTTTTACTACATCATCTGGATAATGTTTATATCCTAAGATATTTTGTCCTCTTAATAGCATTTGTAAAGGTGTTTTTTTTACTATTGCTTTAATTTTTTTTAGTCGTTCCCAGGGGTCTTCATTTAAATATCTTATGCAAGAATCGAAAGTTGCTCCACCCCAACATTCTAAAGAGTAATATCCTGCTGTATCTAATTTATTAAGAATTGGAGCAAATTGTTCAAAGGGTAGC
The DNA here is from genome assembly GCF_017873215.1 of Clostridium tetanomorphum. Classification (GTDB taxonomy): domain Bacteria; phylum Bacillota; class Clostridia; order Clostridiales; family Clostridiaceae; genus Clostridium_AO; species Clostridium_AO tetanomorphum. The sequence continues at coordinate 18,560 of NZ_JAGGKA010000035.1, read as the reverse complement.
CTTGTAGCTATTAAAGATTGATTTGCATCTCTTAATACTGTTTCGGTAATATGTAGTTTTTTCATAATACCACCTCTAATTTTTTTAATATATAAATATATTTTATCATATTGTTTGCCGAAAATCTCCAATAAATAGTAAATTAGAAAACATATGGAGGGGAGTTATTAATCCAATTACATATTATGTAATCTAGTTGACAATATATATAAATTGTAATAAACTATTTATAGTAATAATATATGCGCTCGTAGCTCAGTAGGATAGAGCAGCGGTTTCCTAAACCGCGTGCCGGGGGTTCGATTCCTCTCGGGCGCACCAAGGCCTTAAGCATATGCTTTAGGCTTTTTATATTTTATCTAGCACTACTATTACTAAGTACTTAAAATTAATATAATAATTATTTACAATAGCATTAAATAATTATAAAATATAATCAGTAGTATCTATACATTACTTAAGAAGTGAGAATATTAGCAATGGTATAAGAAAGATAAATAAAGGAAGATATATAATATGTTTTTTGATTTTATGTCTGAAGCTTTAAATGAAGCTAAAAAGGCACAGAATATGAATGAAGTACCAGTGGGAGCAGTAATAGTTAAGGATAATAGGATAATAGGGTCTGGATATAATATGACAGAAATCTTAAAGGATCCTACAGCTCATGCTGAAATAATAGCTATAAAAAATGCTTGTAATTTTATAAATAACTGGAGATTGACTGGATGTGAACTTTACGTAACTTTAGAACCATGTCCCATGTGTGCAGGAGCCATATTACAATCTAGAATAAGTAAAGTATATATAGGAACTTTTGATCCAAGATTTGGAGCTTGTGGATCTATAGTAAACCTATTACAAAATAAGTTTTTAAATAGTGATGTTCAAGTAAAATGGCTATATAATAATGAATGTAGTGTTATATTAAAAGATTTCTTTAAATTAAAAAGATAAAATAATATATGGAGAGATGTCCGAGAGGTCTAAGGTGATTGACTCGAAATCAATTGTAGAGTAACACTCTACCGGGGGTTCGAATCCCCCTCTCTCCGCCAATAAAAAACACTTGATTTTGAATTAAGTGTTTTTTTATTATATAAATTTTTATAATAAAAAAATTACAAAATTTTAACAAAAGATTAATAAGAAAATAAAGGAAATTCATATACTTAGATAGAATAGTTTATTTATAGAAATCCTTTAGGAGGGACATCAAATTGATAAATGCTTCTAATGATACCTTTATTGAGACTTTACCTAAAAATGATGTAATTATGTTATATGATAAAAAAGGTGAAAATTATATAAAAGTATTTTATCAGCTTTTTAATAATAGAGATTTAGATAATTGTGATCTTCAGTTAAAGGAGTTCATATATGGAAATATACCTATACCTAAAAATTATTTAGGAACATTATTTTTAGTAAAAAAACTGTTTTTAAACAATCAGATTTCGTATGAATGTATAGACATAAAAAATGGAAAGATAAATGAATACAAATTTGAACTTTATAGTTTTAAAGAAGAAAATAAATTTTTACATAAGATATATAGTGATATAAATAATACTGCTTTAAAAAAATATAAATTGAACAATTTAGACGATAGTATAAAATATAAAAGTCTATATTATAAAAAAAGGCTTGGAGATATAAACATATGTTTTAATAATAGTAATATGTTTTCAAATTTATGTATTAACGGTAATAAAATAAAATTTAAAAACTTGTTGAAATGTATAATGAATTATGATGGATTTTTATTAAAATTCCAGATACTAAAAGGAAGTTTAGAATAAGAAAAATTAATGAAATTTTAATAAGTTAAATTTTTATTTTAATTTTAAAAAAAGTTATAACAAATTTATACAAATAATTACCTATAAATATAAAATATAATGATATACGGTGTAGAAATAATAAGAAAAACATTAATAATAAGTATTATATGGTAAATATATGATAGAACATGTATAATGTATTTATATTTACTTAAAATTACAATGATGATATAATTATGCTAATAAAATATTATCATTATTTATTATGTTAAATATTATAATGGATAAACTAAATGTTTTCTTATAAATTTAAAATATCCACCGGATATAAAAAGGAGGATTTTTAAATGAAAAAAAGTTTCTTATTATCTTGTGTTGGAATGGATGAATGTGTTTTTAGTGAAAAAGAAATAGAAGAGTATAATAGCTTAATAGATATAGAAAAAGAAATAGAGTATACTAGAGAATTACTAAATGAAGTATCTTGTGATATAGACGACTATGAAAAAAGTAAACAAATATTAGAAGTAAGTCAATATATGGATAAGCTATTAAATAAGTACAATAATATATCTATGGAGAAAAAGTGATATAAAATTAAAGTTTTTATAAAAAACTATTGAGTTTTATTTAAATTAATAGTATAATATATTTTGTCTTAAATAAATATTTTATATTTATTCATGAGTAAACCGAGGAGAGATGTCCGAGTGGTTGAAGGAGCACGCCTGGAAAGCGTGTGTAGGGGAAACTCTACCAGGAGTTCGAATCTCCTTCTCTCCGCCATATAAACTTTGCCGTGCTAGACGGGGAGTTAGCGGTGCCCTGTAACCTGCAATCCGCTATAGCAGGGTTTAATTCCTTGATTAGGCTATAACGTGTGGGGTCTGACCTATATAAGTGGCGTTGATAACTGGGTCCCACGCAACGGAAACTCATGAACTCCGTCAGGTCCGGAAGGAAGCAGCGGTAAGTGATCATTTTCGTGTGCCGTGGATAAACCTGGTTTGAGTTAACTGTATAGGTAACGCTCATAGGTTATTTGCCAAAGCAAGGTGCACGGTTTAAATATGAAATAATTGTCGCACAATAAACTTTGTTTATTGTGCGTTTTTTTCATATAATGTAAAATGGTATTAGTAATTAACTTGATGTATAATAATATGATATATCAAGTTAAAAAATGATTTTTAAAGTTTTACTAAGAGGTGAACTAAATGTCTTATACTGCATTATACAGGGAATGGAGGCCTAGAAATTTTAAAGATGTAGTAGGCCAGCAACATATAACTGTTACATTAAGAAATCAAATAAAGAATGGCAGAATAGCTCACGCATATCTTTTTTGTGGTACTAGAGGAACAGGAAAAACTTCTACAGCTAAAATATTGGCAAAGGCAGTAAATTGCTTAAACTTGCAAGATGGAGAGCCATGTAATGAGTGTGATATGTGCAAAAAGATAAACTCTAATTTATTAATAGATGTAACGGAACTGGATGCAGCTTCAAATAATGGAGTAGATAAAATAAGAGAAATTGTAGAAGAAGTTAATTATCCTCCAAGAGAAGCAAAATATAAAGTTTATATAATGGATGAAGTGCATATGTTATCTCAAGGTGCAGTAAATGCGTTCTTAAAAACTCTAGAAGAACCTCCAGCAAATGTAATATTTATTCTTGCAACCACAGATCCGCAAAAACTTCCAATAACAATTTTATCTAGATGTCAAAGATTTGATTTTAAAAGAATAAAAAGTGAAGAGATATTTGAAAGACTTAGATATGTTGTAAAAGAACAAGGGATTTTTGCAGATGATAAAAGTTTAAATCTTATATCTAGAATGTCTGACGGTGCAATGAGAGATGCTTTAAGTGTGTTAGATCAGGCTATATCCATGGGCAATAGTAAAGTTGAATATGAAAAAGTTATAAATATGTTAGGACTAGTAACTAACGAAAATCTAATAAGGCTTACAGACAATATAATTGATAAGAACATAGAAAATTCTATAAAGGTAATTGAGGAAGTAGTATTTAGTGGAAAAGATATACATTATTTCATTAAGGATATGATAAATCATATGAGAAATTTATTAATGGTAAAGGTTAGTCAAAATCCTGATGAAGTATTAGATATGTCAGAGGAGAATATTGTTCTTTTAAAAAAACAAAGTGTTAAAATAAGAATTGAAGAAATTATGAGAAACATAAGGATACTTCAAGAAGCAGAAGAACAATCTAAATGGACAAAGCAGAGTAGATTATATTTGGAGTTGGCTGTAATAAAAATGTGTAAGATAGAATACGATACTTCAAAAGAAGTTATACTTGCAAGATTAAATAAACTTGAAGAGGCTATGAAAAATGGTGAAATAAAGATTGCTTGTGAGGCTATAATACCTAAGGTATCTAGAGGAACTAAAGCATCTAAGCAAACAAAAGAAGATAAAGGTGATATAATTGTTCAGCCAGTTAAAAAATTTAATCCTGACTCTAAACTCAATATAGATATAGTGAGAAAATCTTGGAGAGATATACTAGAAACTTTTAAAGGTAGAAGGCATATGGTATTATATGCATCATTGATTACAGGCAAACCTATAGAGTGTAAAGATGGAATAATAACATTGAAATATGAACAACAATATGCTTTTAATAAACAAAGACTTGAAAAGGAAGATAACAAAAAAATAGTAGAAGATATATTTTCTGAGGTACTAAAAGAAGGAATAAGAATAAAATATATTATAGAAGAAGAAGAGAGTGAAAAAAATCCAGAAGAAATATTAAAAGAGACTTTTGGAGAAGATATGGTAGAAATATTAGAAGAGTAAATCTAAAAGTAATTTACAGCTTATATTTCATAGTTTAAAATAAGTTATTGTATAATAAGATTATACTAATTAAATTTTTCTAAAAATTAAGAGATATTAAGGAGGAATACAGAATATGGCAAGAGGTGGAATGAATAATTTTGGAGGAGGAAATATTAATAACTTAATGAAGCAGGCTCAAAAGTTTCAAAAGCAAATGGAAGAGATGCAAGCACAGCTTCAAGATAAAAAATTTGAAGTAAGCGTTGGTGGTGGTGCAGTAGTAGCTATAGCTAATGGAAGAAAAGAGATTGTTGATATAAATATCAGACCAGAAGTAGTAGACCCAGATGATGTAGAAATGCTTCAAGATTTAATATTAACTGCTTGTAACGAAGCTTTAAAGAAAGCAGAAGAAGAAACAGCTAATGAGATGAGAAAGCTTACTGGAGGATTAAATATACCAGGAATGTTCTAATGGTTTTTTTAAATGAGGTGAATTAATTGGAATTTTATCCAGTATCAATTGAAAAGCTTATAGAAGAATTTGCAAAACTTCCTGGAATAGGACATAAAACTGCTCAAAGGTTAACTTTACATGTGTTAAACTTACCAAAAGAAGAAGTAGATGAGTTTGCAGGAGCATTAGTTAAAGCAAGAGGTACAATAAGATATTGTTCCGTGTGTGGTAATTTCACAGATAAGGATCCTTGTTCTATATGTAGTAACCCAAATAGAAATAAAGAAATGATATGTGTTGTAGAACAGCCTAAAGATATAATTTCTATGGAAAAAGTTAGAGAATATAATGGAATGTATCATGTATTACATGGGACAATATCTCCTATGGCAGGAAGAGGACCAGATGATATAAAGCTTAGAGAACTTGTAAGTAGAATAAATGGAGAAGTAAAAGAAGTTATAGTTGCAACTAATCCAAATGTAGAAGGAGAAGCTACAGCTATGTATATATCCAAGATACTAAAGCCTTTAGGTGTAAAAGTAACTAGAATAGCTCATGGAATTCCAGTAGGTGGAGATTTAGAGTATGCAGATGAGGTTACTTTATCTAAAGCTTTAGAAGGTAGAAAAGAAATATAGATTTGGTAATTGAATAAACCTTCTATTTCATGTCAAAAATTACAATTAGAAATGAAATAGGAGGTTTTTTCATGAATAAAGATTTTACATTAAAGTTGAAGAAGGATAAAAATTATACAAAAGAGGAAAAGAAAATAATTGAATCAATAATAGAAGCTATGCAAGAAATAGAAAGAGCTAGAACATATTTTCAAATGGTAAAGGACCCTAGGTTAGTAGATTATGCAATATATATGGAGGAAGCAGCTAAAGCAAAATATATGTATTTATTGAGTGAAGCAAAAAATAAAAAAATAAAAATTCAATATAAATATATGTTACAAGAAATTAATATCGTATAATTCTTATAAAGAGTTAATATTATTAATATAAGATAATGGGGGAAAAGGGGTGATTTTATGGAATATATAGGTTATTTTTTAATTTCCATTTTAGCATTAATAATATTAGTGAAAATTTTTGCATGGCCATTAACAATATTAATAAAATTAGTGGCAAATGGGGTAATGGGTGCACTTTTATTATTTTTGATAAATGCTGTAGGTTCTTTGTTTAATATTAGCATAGGAATTAATGCAGTAACAGCACTTATAGCAGGTTTTTTTGGAATACCTGGTGTAATATTTTTAATTGTATTCAAGAATTTTTTATAATATTTTAAATGTTTCTGAAAGGTTGATTAAGTATGGCTTCCTATTTAAAAGATATACAGAACTCTGTTATTAAATATGCTAATATAATTTCTGAAATATTACATGTAGAAGTAGAAATAGTAGATGAAAATTTAGATAGAATTGCTGGTACAGGTATTTTTCAGAATAGGATAAATGAAAATATGGCCAATGTCGGATATGTGTATAAGAATGTATTAAAATCAGGAGAAACTCAAATAATATATAAACCTGGTAAAGATGAACTTTGTATACCATGTCCTAATCGAGATACATGTGAAGAAAAGTTTGAAATGAGTACACCTATAAAACTCAATAATGAAACAATAGGAGTAATAGGTTTAGTTTGTGTTACAAATGAACAGAGAAAATATTTAATGGATAGATTTCATATACATGTAGCATTTTTAAAGCAAATATCTGAATTTATAAGCATTTCTGCTTATGAAAAGAAAGAGAAAATGAGAAATCAAATTCTCATTGAATTATTTAATACTATAATAGATAAAGTAGATCAGGGTGTTATAATATTGAATAAGGAAAACTATATTACTCATATAAATAAAAATGCATTAAAGTATCTAAATATACATGATAACTCTTTTAAGCAGAAGATATCTATAAAATTTAATAGAAGCAGTATTTTAAATTTAGAGGAATACAAATTAACTATAGGAAATGAAAGTTTTAATTTACTGGGAAATATATATCCAGTATATTTAAATGAAGATCAGTATGACAAAATGTTCTTTTTTCATGACATAAAAGAGTTTAAAGAAAAAATAAACAAACTATCTATTCAAGAAAAAAGAATTTTTTGTGATGATATTCTAGGAAATTGCAAAAAAATGCAGAAGTTAAAGAAAACAATAAAAAAAATAGCATCTTCCACTTCTACAGTTTTAGTAAGCGGAGAGAGCGGTACAGGAAAAGAACTTGTAGCTAGAGCAATTCATAATGAAAGCAATAGAAGAGAAGAACCATTTATAGCTATAAATTGTGCTGCTATACCGGATTCTTTATTAGAAAGTGAATTATTTGGATATGTAAAAGGAGCTTTTACAGGTGCAGATCCTATGGGGAAGATGGGAAAATTTGAATTAGCTAACAAAGGAACTATTTTTTTAGATGAAATAGGGGACATGCCTTTGTCTTTACAAACCAAACTTTTAAGAGTTTTACAGGAAAGAAAAGTTATAAGAATAGGATCTAACAAACAAGTTAATATAGATGTTAGAGTAATAGCTGCAACTAATAAAAATCTTATAGATTTAATAGAAGAAGATAAGTTTAGAGAGGATTTATATTATAGATTAAATGTAATACCTATAGAAATACCACCTTTAAGAGAAAGAATAGAAGATATAAAGCTTTTAACTGACTTTTTTATTAAAAAGTATTTAAGTTTATTTAATAAGGATTTTATGAAAATAAAGATAGATAAACAGGTGTGGGATGTTTTTTATTTATACCAATGGCCAGGAAATATTAGAGAATTGGAGAATACAATAGAATTTATGATAAATATGGTAGGAATAGATGGCATATTAAGTGAAAGTATTATTCCAAAAAGTATTTCGGAAAGAAAAGTGAAAATAAAAGATGAAAATAAAGAAATATGTACTTTAAAGGAATTAGAAAAAAGGGCAATAGAAAAGGCATTAGAAACTTATGGAAAAACCACAGAGGGAAAAAAAATAGCTTCTGCTAAATTAGGTATAGGTATTGCTACTTTATATAGGAAAATAGAAGAATATAATTTATCAAAATGATAAATTATATTGATTCATATATATCAAAATAATTGAAAAAAGTAAGTATAAAAAGCTATTATCAAAATGATATATTTATCATTTTGATAATAGCTTTTTATATTTATTTGTTAATTATAATACTTAAAATTTTATAGGCTGTATCAGTATTTATTCAAATACCCTGAATTGATTTAATTTTTTGATAATATTTTGATATTGGCATGGATATTGCTTCAATAAATAAATGTAAAAGAATACAGAAGGAGGACTAAAAAATGATGAAAAAAAGTGTAAGTACAAAAAAAGCACCAGTTGCTATAGGACCGTATTCACAAGGAATTAAATGTGGAAATTTAGTTTTTATATCAGGACAACTTCCAGTAGACCCAAACACAGGTGAAATACCGGAAGGAATAGAGTGTCAAACAGAACAAAGTATAAAAAATATAATTGAAATACTAAAAGAAGAAGGATTAGATTTAAGTAATGTAATTAAAACAACTGTATTTTTAAAAGATTTGGGAAATTTCACAAAAGTTAATGAGATATATGGTAAATATTTTAATGAACCTTATCCGGCTAGAAGTTGTATAGAAATCGCTAAGCTTCCTAAAGATGCTGGAATAGAGATAGAAGTAATAGCAACAGATAATTAAAAAGTGTGGGAGGCAGAATATGAGTAAGAAAGATAATAGTATTAAGAATATAATTAATGAAAAATCAAGGGATTTTTTAAGTAATAAAACTAATATAGATTTTATTTCGGAAGAAGTTATAGGAAAGGTAAGAGAGTTTCATAAAAGTTTTCCAGAGTATAAAGTTACACCTTTGCATAGTTTGGATAATTTAGCCAAGTATTTAGGAGTGAAAAATATATTTTTAAAAGATGAGTCCTATAGGTTTGGGCTTAATGCATTTAAGGTTTTAGGTGGTTCTTATGCTATAGGAAAATATTTATCACAAAAATTAGATATGAACATATCTGAAATTTCTTTTGAAACATTAAAGTCAAAAGAAATAAAAGAAAAATTAGGAGATATAACTTTTGTTACAGCTACTGATGGAAATCATGGAAGAGGTGTAGCTTGGGCAGCCAATAGACTTGAGCAAAAGTCTGTAGTTTATATGCCAAAAGGTTCATCACAAGTAAGGTTAGACAATATAAGAAAAGAAGGGGCAGAAGCAAGCATTACTGAGTTTAATTATGATGATGCTGTTAGACTTGCCAATGAAAATGCAAAGAAATACGGATGGGTAGTAGTACAAGATACGGCTTGGGAAGGATATGAAGATATTCCTACTTGGATAATGCAAGGATATGGAACTTTGATTCACGAAGCTATAGAGCAATTAGAAGAAATGGGAACGGAAAAACCAACTCACGTATTTTTACAAGCAGGGGTTGGATCATTTGCAGCGGCTGTTCAGGGATATTTAGTTTCAAAGTTTGGAGATGATAGACCAATAACAGTTATAATAGAGCCTGATGATGCAGCTTGTATATATAAATCAGCAAAAATTAATGATGGGAAACCATATTCAGTAACAGGAGATATGCCAACAATAATGGCAGGACTAGCTTGTGGAGAACCAAATACAATAGGATGGAAGATATTAAGAGATTATTCTGATGGATATTTTTCTTGTCCAGATTATGTCTCTGCTAGAGGAATGAGAATACTTGCAAGTCCTTTAAAGGGAGATTCACAGGTTATATCAGGAGAATCAGGAGCTGTTGGTGCAGGAGTAATAAGTTTACTTATGGAAAAGGATTATTATAAAGATTTAAGAGAAAAGTTAAAGTTAGATAATAATTCAAAGATTCTTTTAATAAGCACAGAAGGAGATACAGATCCTTATAAATATAGAGATATTGTATGGGATGGAGACAATGCGTCTATATAAATAATTAAAATAAAGGAGGAAGTAGGATGTTGACTAATGAGAAAAAAGAACAGGTCATAAAAGTATGTCAGGAATTAGTAAAGGCTAAAAGCTATTCGGGTTATGAAGGGAATGTAGTTAACAAATTAAAAGAAATATTTAATCAATTAGGGTTTGACGATTTTTATGTAGACGAATATGGAAATATAATAGGTCATATTAAAGGAAATAAACCAGGTAAAAAAATATTGTTTGATGCTCATATAGATACTGTAGAAGTAGTAGACCAATCAAAATGGACACATGATCCATTTGCAGCAGAAATATCAGATGGGAAAATATATGGTAGAGGAACTTCTGATATGAAAGGTGCTTTAAGCGCTATGATATGTGGGGTTGCTAGTTTTGCTGAAAAAACTAAGAAAGACTTTAAAGGAGATATATATGTAGCAGGAGTAGTACATGAAGAATGTTTTGAAGGCGTTGCTGCAAGAAAGATAAGCGAGAGAGTAAATCCAGACTATGTAGTTATAGGAGAAGCTTCAGAATGTAATTTAAAAATTGGACAAAGAGGTAGAGCGGAGATAGTGGTGGAAACCTACGGAAAGCCTGCTCATTCAGCAAATCCACAAAAAGGAATTAATTCAGTATATAAAATGTCACAGTTAATAAATAGAATAAGAGAAATGAAAATGACTTATGATTCTGAGTTAGGACATGGCATATTAGAATTAGTTGATATAAAATCATCCCCTTATCCAGGAGCTTCAGTAGTTCCAGATTATTGTAAAGTTACTTATGATAGAAGATTATTAGTTGGAGAAACAAAAGAAAGTGTAATAAAACCAGTTTTGGACTTAATTGAACATATGAAAAAAGAAGATCTAGAATTTAATGCTAAAGTGTATTATGCAAAGGGAGAAGAAAGATGTTATACAGGAACAATAATATCAGATGAAAGATTTTTCCCAGCATGGAAATATGGAAAAGAAGAGGACTTTGTTAAAAAATCACTTGAGGCATTAAAGGAAGCAGAGTTAGATTCAAAAATAGCATACTATTCATTCTGTACTAATGGAAGCCATTATGCAGGAGAAGCAGGTATTAAAACAGTAGGATTTGGGCCATCTCCAGAAAATTTAGCACATACAATAGATGAATATATTGAAATAGATCAGTTAGTTAAAGCAACTAAGGGATATGAAGCTATAGCTAAAGGATTACTTAAGTAAAACAAAATTGATTTTCCATAGTTTTTATGATTATGGAAAATCAATAAATAAAAAATACCAAGGATAAGGGGGAGTATTAAATGTCTACAACACTGATAATTATAATTTTGTATATGGCTATTATAATGGGGGTAGCAATAGTTTCATCAAAAAAGAAAGTAAAGAATTCAAAAGATTTTTTATTAGCTGGAAGAAGTTTAGGGCCATTTGCATTAGCAGGTACATTAGCGGCCACTGAGATAGGTGGAGGAAGCACTGTCGGAGTTGCAGCGAAAGCATATGGAGATTGGGGACTTTCAGCAGGATGGTATGTTATTTGTTGTGGAATAGGTATATTTTTAGTTTCATTTGTTGCACCCACTTTAAGGAAAGCTATGGCAACTACTATTCCAGAAATTATGGAAAGAAGATATGGCAAACCGTCACATATAGTTACTACAACATTATCCATTGTGGCATTGTTTGTAGCCACAGCAGTTCAAATAATATCTACATCTACTATTATTAGTGTTATAACAGGAACACCATTGAAAAAAACTGTAATTGTAGCAGCAGTTGTAATAACTATATATACAATGCTTGGAGGACTTGTTTCTGTTGCAGCTACAGATATTATACATATAATATTTATAACTGTAGGTATGACTATAGCTATGCCAATAATAGTTAAAAATGCAGGAGGGTGGGCAGAAATAAAAGCAGCTTTACCACCAGGACAATTAGGACTGACAAAAGTAGGATGGAAAACTATATTTGGTCTTATACTAATGTATTTTATGACATTCTCTACAGGACAAGAAGCGGTTCAAAGATATTTTGCTGCTAAAAATGCTAAGGTTGCAAAAATTGGTTCTTTCTTATGTGCTCTGATCATGTCTTTGTATGGATTTGTTCCAGCAATAATTGGTTTGGTAGCTTTGGCTAGATTTCCAGGAATTAATCCTAATAATGCAATGGCTACAGCAGCAGTTAGCTTTGCACCAACAATAATAGCAGGACTTGTATTGGCATCTGTTTGTGCTGCTACTATGTCTAGTGCATCAGGAAATATGATAGCAGTTTCTACCTTATTTACTAAAGATGTGTATCAAAGATATTTAAAAAAAGATGCAACAGATAATGAATTAATGAGAGTAAGTAAAAGAGTTATAGTGTTTGTGGGATCAGTATCTTTAATAATCGCTTTGACAAATACACAGATAATACCACTTTTAGTATTTGCATTTACAATTAGATCAGCAGGACCATTTGCAGCATTTATATTTGGATTATTGTATAAAAAGGCTACAGTAAACTCAGGATTTTACTCATTAATATGTGGAAGTATAGCAGCATTTATATGGCAGTATTTAGGTGAACCTCATGGAATAATGTCCGTTGTATTTGGTTCTATAATAAGTACAATAGTATTTTTTATAGTTGCTATATTTGAAAGTAGTAGAGGAGTGCCATCAGCACCACCTGCTATAACTCAAGAACATTTAGATATGCTTGAGAAAGAGAATTTAGAAATGGAAGGGATATTAAATAAGAAAAATAAACTGAATATTTAGAAGGGAGATAATAGTATGAATAAAATTTTAATTAAAAATGGAATCATAGTTGATGGTACAGGAAGCAAAAGATTTAGGGGTGATATAGCTATTGAGAACGATAAGATAGCTAATATAGGAGAGATTAAAGAAGAAAACTTTGATAAAGTTATAGATGTTGATGGTAATATTGTTTGCCCAGGATTTATAGATACACATAGTCATTCAGATTTAAAAATTTTAGTAGATCCATATGTAGAACCTAAGATAAGGCAAGGTATAACTACTGAAGTATTGGGGCAAGATGGTATATCTATGGCTCCTCTACCAAAGCAGTATATTACTCCATGGAGAATGAATTTAGCAGGATTAGATGGAGATAGTGATGAGTTAAGTTGGGATTGGGAAACAACAGAGGGATATTATAATTTATTAGAGAAATCAGGTGTTGGTCCTAATGTTACCTATTTAGTTCCTCATGGAAATATAAGAATGGAAGCTATGGGATTAGATAATAGAAAAGCTACAGAAGAAGATTTAAAGAAAATGAGAGAGATAACTAGAAGAGAACTAGAAGCAGGAGCAGCAGGAGTGTCTACAGGATTAATATATATGCCTTGTGCTTATAGTAACACAGAAGAAGTTATTGAAATTTGTAAAGTTGCAGCGGAATTTGATAGACCTCTAGTTGTTCATCAAAGAAGTGAAGCAGATACAATATTGGAATCAATGGAAGAAATAATTCAAATAGGTAAAGCAAGTGGAGTAAAAATACATTTTTCTCATTTCAAAGTATGTGGAAAGAAAAATTATGATAAGGTTGATAAAGTATTGGAACTTTTAGATAAGGTTAAAGAAGAGGGAATACAAGTATCTTTTGACCAATATCCATATGTAGCAGGAAGCACAATGCTTGGAGTTATTCTTCCGCCATGGGTACACGATGGTGGAACAGACAAGCTATTAAAAAGACTTGAAGATACAGAATTAAGAAAAAAAATGATAGAAGACATTGAAAAGGGAATACCTGGTTGGGATAATTTTATTGATTTTGCAGGTTTTGATGGAATATATGTAACAAGTGTTAAAACAGATAAAAATAAAGATTGTATAGGAAAAAATTTAGTAGAGATTGCTACTATGAGAGGAAAAGATCCATATGATGCAACTTTTGATTTATTATATGAAGAAGAGAATGCAGTTGGAATGTATGATTATTATGGAAAAGATGAGCATGTAATAAAGATAATGAAGAGACCAGAACATAATGTATGTACAGATGGACTTTTAGGTGGGAAGCCACATCCAAGAGTATATGGAGCATTTCCAAGAGTATTAGGTAAGTTTGTAAGAGAAGAAAAAGCTTTAACATTAGAAGAAGCTATTTGTAAAATGACATCTAAACCAGCATCAGTATTTAAACTTGAGGACAGAGGAATTTTGAAGCAGGGAAAGAAGGCAGATATAGTAATTTTAAATGAAAAAACAGTAATAGATAAATCAACATTTATAGATCCAATTCAGTATCCGGAAGGAATCTATACTGTAATAGTTAATGGTGAGATTATATTAGATAATAAAGTAAGAAGCAAGAGGTTAACAGGAGAAGTAATAAGGATAAGTTAAATTTCTTAATGCGACAGTGCCATAAAAAATAATTTTAAAAGTATGAAAATTTAAAATATGATAGGGTTTCTATATTTTAAGAAGGTACTTTTATGTATGATTTAGTTATTAAAAATGGTTTTGTTGTATCACCATCAGCAACTATTAAAAAAGATATAGCTATTGAGGATGAGAAAGTAGTAACAATTGGTATAGGTAAAGAGTTTGATGAAGCAAAAAGGATTATTAATGCAGAAGGAAAATATGTATTACCAGGTGTGATAGATGCTCACATGCATGTTGAAGCACCTAATAAAGCTGTTCCTATTATGAGAGATAGGGTAAATCAATATAGTATGTTAGCTAGACTTGCGTCCATTCAGCCTTTAGGGAGTATTGTACTTGATGTTGAACCAAATAAGAAAGAAATTGTTAAGTTGGAACTTTTACAAGACTAATGTAATAAAAGGGTAGAAAGGTAGTGAGTTAAAATGAATACCTTAATAAAAAATGGTGTAATAGTAACCGCTTCTGATACTTTCAAAGGAGACATATTAATAGAAGAAGAAATAATAACAAAGATAGGAACTGAACTAAATATAAGTTGTGACCAGATTATTGATGCAACTGATAAATATGTAATTCCAGGAGGAGTAGATGTACACACTCATTTAAATTTAGATATAGGTATTGCTGTAGCTACAGATGATTTTTATACAGGGACTGTAGCAGCTGCTTGTGGTGGAACAACATGTATAGTTGATCATTTGGCATTTGGACCTAAGGGATGTAACCTACATCATCAAATTAATACCTATCATGGCTATGCTAAGAATAAAGCAGTTATTGATTACAGTTTTCATGGTGTTGTACAGCATGTAGACGACAATATGTTAAATGAAATGGAGGAGTTGGTTAATGAGGGTATAACAAGTTATAAGGTATATTTAACTTATGATTATAAATTAACTGATTTGGAGATATTTAGAGTACTTATGAAGGCAAAAGAAATAGGATCTATAATAACAGTGCATCCAGAAAATAATGATGTTATAGCCTATCTAAGAGAACATTATTCAAATAATGGTTTTACAGAACCTATATATCATGCAAAAAGTAGACCAGTTGAATGTGAAGGTGAGGCTATAAACAAGATGATAAATTTATCTAAGGTAGCTGGACAAGCAGCTTTATATATTGTGCACCTTTCTTGTAAATTAGGATTAGATTATATAAAATTTGCAAAAAGTATGGGACAAAAACATATTTTTGCAGAGACTTGTCCTCAATATTTATTTTTAAACGAAGAGAAATATAATGAGAAAAATAATGAAGGGTTAAAATATATTATGAGTCCTCCTCTTAGAGAAAAATTTAATCAAGATGCATTATGGTACGGAATTAAAAATGGAGATATACAGGTAGTAGCAACTGATCATTGTCCATTCAATTTCAATATAGAAAAACAGATGGGAAAAGATAATTTTACTAAATGTCCAAATGGATCCCCAGGTATAGAAGCGAGAGTTCCACTAATGTTTTCAGAGGGAGTAATGAAAAATAGAATATCTATAAATAGATTTGTTGATATAGTAAGTACTAATCCAGCTAAAATATTTGGATTATATCCTAAAAAGGGAACAATTGCAGTTGGTTCAGATGCAGATATTGTTATAATTGATCCTAAAAAGAAAGTTAAATTATCAAAATCTATTCTTCATGAAAATGTTGATTATACACCATATGAAGGTATGGAGGTTGAGGGATATCCTGTGCTTACGTTGTCAAGGGGAAAGGTGATAGTTATAAATAATAAGTTTGTTGGAGAAAAAGGATACGGAGAGTTTATAAAAAGAAAAAAATTCATGAGAAATATACATATATAAATATTATTAAAATAACATATGAAAAGTGTTAATTTAATATGGAATGATAGATGAGGAAAATACAAATAAAAAATCCTTTCATAAATTAATTTATGAAAGGATTTTTTATAATGCAAATAATATTATTGTAATGATAAAATAATATATATTAATGCAAATAAAAGATATGCAAATTCATAATTGTGACTATTTTTGTGAATAATGTGGATAACTTTAAGTTTTTTGTGTATAACTTGAGAAGGAAGTGGATATAATAATATGTTTATAAATAAAAAAGTGATAAGAGCTAAATTTATTAGAAGACCAAATAGATTTCAAGGTTATGTAATTATAGATGGTAAAGAAACTTTAGTTCATGTTCCTAATACAGGCAGATGTAAAGAAATATTAGTACCAGGTTCTACGGTAGTATTAAGAGAAGAAAGTAATCCATTAAGAAAAACAAAGTATGATCTAATAGGAGGATATAAGGGAGAACGATTTATAAATATAGATTCTCAAATTCCCAATAAAGTAGTAGAAGAAGCTTTACTTCAAGGAAAGATAGAAAGTCTCAAATCATATACAATAATAGAAAGAGAAAAAACATTTGGTAATAGCAGATTTGATTTTAGATTAAAAAATAAAGAAGGAGACGAATATTACTTAGAAGTAAAAGGCGTAACCCTTGAAGAAGGAGGAGAAACAAGATTTCCAGATGCGCCGACAGAAAGAGGAAGAAAGCACTTATTAGAATTAATAGAAGTTAAAAATAGTGGAAAAGGAGCGGGAGTTTTATTTTTAATTCAAATGGAGAAAGTGGATTACTTTAAACCTAATGATAGCATGGATAAGGCTTTTGGCGATGCGCTAAGACTTGCATATAAAAAGGGAGTAGAATTATTTGCGTATGATTGTAATGTAGGAGAAAAATTTATAACTTTAAAGGATAAGGTTAAGATCAAAATTTAATGTATTGGAATAATATATAAGTTGTCTTATAATATTGTTATATTAATAATATTATAGGAAGGCAGGTGAGGAGTTCTAAATTAATTTTTAGAACAAGGTACGTATGAAGTTTAAATATTGTCCTAAATGCGGTAGAGAATTAGTGGAAAAATATAGTTGGGATGAAGGTGGAGTACCTTATTGTCCTGAGGATGATATAATGTATTTTGACACTCCTAAGCCTTGTGTAGTTGTAGCAGTAATTAAAAATGATAAAATATTACTTCTTAAACAAAGCTACATATTTAAAGATTCAAAAGTTTTAGTATCTGGATATGTTACAAATGGAGAAACTGTAGAAGAAACGGTGTACAGAGAAGTTAAAGAAGAAACAGGAATAGCTGTTGGAAATATAAAGTATCTAGGAAGTGAATACCTGCCAACAAAAGAAATAATAATGTTAACCTTTATGGCAAATTATGTAGAGGGTGAAATTATTAAATCTGATGAAGTAGAGTGGGTTGATTGGGGACAATTAGAAGATGCTATATGTGAAATGAGAGAAGATGAAATAGGAAAAAATGTAGTAAGAAAAGTTTTAGAACAAATTGGATATGATGGCACAAAAGCATATAGATGTGATGTTAGGGGAAATGATTTATAGAAAGAGATATTAAGATTTTAGTAACATTATATTAAGTTATTACATATATTTATATAGTAAGCAAACTGTCTTGGGGGAATATATGTATAATTATTGTTGTTGGAACATGGATGATATGTATGATGAAGATTTACAAAGGATGTATCCTAGAATATATAGTAGAATTTATCCAATGATTATGATGCATTGTGATTCTTTAGAAAGAAGATATGGAATGATGTGCAGCATTGATGAAGAAGAAATAGAAAAAGCTTGTGAAGAAATGTACGATAGAATTAAGGATGAAATTGAAGATAACGATGACGATGATAAAAGTTGCTGTGGCATGCGTCAGTATGGAAGAAGAAGAGCTTTCAATGATTTTTTAAGAATTTTATTACTTAATGAGTTAATAGGAAGAAGGAGAAGAAGGAGAAGAAGAAGGAGAAGAAGACCTAGACCATATTATTATAATTATTGGGGATACTAATGGTTTATATCTAAAAAATATTTTAAAATATACATTAGCTTTTGTATAAAGCCTCCTATAGAATAAAGAATTCTATAAGGAGGTTTTATTGTGTGCCCAGCATGGGCAACAACTTGACGGTGAAAGTCCGTTGTGGGCTCGGTAGTGGGAACCACTAGCTGACGGCAAGGGTGTCCACCGTGAGGTAGAATCTGAAGGAAGCCGAAGGCAAAATCTTGGTCTGAGGAATACAAAT
>NZ_JAGGKA010000034.1 GCF_017873215.1 Clostridium tetanomorphum | reverse complement strand
ATATGAGCACGAAGTATTCTTAGAAATTATAGAATACTTCGTGCTCATTTATCTGCTTAATTCGATATCAAGAGAAAAAGCATAGCTTTTTCAGTAGCCTCAGAGAAATTCTATGGCTTTTTTTAATTTACAAAACTATAAATTTTAATTATTAATTAAAATATTTTTTATATTGATAAATAACATATGTAATATTTCAATTGTTTTTAAGATGAAAATATATGATAGATTTTAATTATTGATATAAAAGCTAAATACAATGATAAATGTTGAAGAAAACTTTTTAATATTTGATATAATGAATGTTTTGGTTATATTCTAATCATAAATTATTTGATATTTATAAATATGTGGTGTAGAATAATACTGTAAAATGTAAAATTTAAAACTATATCGGAAGGAGAATTAAATAAAAAATGACTACAGCTATTACAGTATTTTCAATAACCTATTTATTTTTAATTCTAGAGAAGATTCCGAGATATATAGTATCTATGGTAGGAGCATTAATTGTAATAATATCAGGAGTACTTTCTATGGAAGATGCTATACATTTCATAAGTTGGGAGACAATAGGGCTGCTATTAGGAATGTTTATAATAATAAGAGTATTAGAAGAAGGAAATTTCTTCAATTATCTTGCAGTTAAGATTATGGAGTTAGTAAAGTTTGATATTAAGAAAGTATATTTCATTTTCCCTATTATAACTGCAATATTATCAGGCTTTATGGATAGTATAACAGTACTTCTTTTTTTTACTATATTAACAGTAAACCTTTGCAAAATGTTCGAGATAAATCCAGTTCCATTGGTAATTGCTGAAGTATGTACTTCAAATATTGGAGGAAGTGGAACTTTAGTAGGAGATCCACCTAATGTAATAATAGGTAATATGCTTGGATATACTTTTAATGATTTTGTTATGAATACCGGGCCTATTGCACTTATTGCAACAATAGTTGTGACAATTTTTTTCTTTATTTTAAATTATAAATCCATTAAAAATGCCAAAGTTATAACGGATGTAGAAAAAGAGACAATACTAGAAGACAACAAAATAACAGATGAGAAATATGTAAAAGTAGGTTTAGCAGCTTTTATAATTGCAATAGCAATGTTGGTTTTACATCCTATTATAAATAAAGCATTGGGGTTCAATATAAATGCTTCGTGTTCTACTCTTTTACCTGCATTCATATGTTTAATATACTTTGGAAATAAAAGTGAAGAGATATTAAAATCTATTGATAGTGTAACTTTATTATTCTTTATGGGACTATTTATAGTTATAGGAGCGTTAGAAAAGACAGGGGTAATAGCAAAAATTTCTAATTATATAATAAACTTGTCTGGAAATAGTGGAATAACGCTATCTATTGTATTAATAATAGGCTGTGGAGTTATAAGTGCATTAGTTGATAATGTACCCATGGCACTCACAATGACATATGTACTTATGAATATACTAAATTCGTCTCCTGAGTTAATGACTATGAAAAATGATTTAGTTTGGTCTTTAGCTTTAGGTTTGGATATTGGTGGAAATATGACACCTATAGGAGCATCAGCTAATGTAATGGCGTATAGTATATTAGAAAAGAATAACATAAGAATAGGATGGGGAAGATGGTTAAAATTAGCGGTACCACCCACTATATTAGCACTTGGAATATCTGTAATAGGTATATATGTAAGCATTAGATTTTAATTTATCCTGCATAACTTTTATGCAGGATTTTTTCAAAATATGAAGAATATATAACTTTGAACAAAATATAGTTGTAATATGTTAACTTTAAAAGTATAATTAATGAAAATAAACTGTATTAGGAGTGATAATATGGCAGCATCAATTAAAGACGTTGCAAAAGAGGCAGGGGTATCAATAGCTACTGTGTCCAGAGTATTAAACGATGTAGATGTAGTAAATGAGGAAACAAAAAAGAAAGTCTTGGCAGCCATTAAGAAGTTAGGATATAGACCTAATATAGTGGCTAGAAGTCTTAAAACTCAGAAAACAAGCACTATAGGAATAATTATACCAGATATATCAAATCAATTTTATCCTGAGATAGTAAGAGGAGCAGAAGATGTAGCCAATATATATGATTATAATATAATGCTTTGCAATACAGACTTAGATATAGAAAAAGAAACTGAATATCTTAAGGTGCTAAAAGAAAAAATGGTAGATGGAGTATTATATATGAGTAATTCTCTAAATAAGGATACTATTAGACTAATTAATGAATTACAGATTCCTACTGTGTTAGTTGAAACTACAGATAAGGAAAAGAGTTTTCCTAGTGTAACTATAAATAATGAAAAAGCAGCTTATGATGCAGTAAGTTATCTTGCAGGAAAAGGAAATAAGAGGATTGCATATATAGGTCCAAATGATAATATGATGAATGCTACTTCTTTAAGATATACTGGATATAAAAGGGCGTTATTGGAGAATAATATACAGATAGATGATGAATTAGTTTGTTTCTCAGGTATGAAGGCAAAAGATGGATATGAAGCTATAAATAAAATTTTAGATAAGACATCATCTTTAGATGCAGTATTTTGTGCTGGAGATGAAATTGCTATGGGAGCAATAAATTCACTAAGAGATAAAGAGATATCTGTACCAGAAAATGTAGACGTTATCGGATTTGATAACATATATGCAGCATCAATGTTTTATCCTAAATTGACCACAGTATCTCAACCAATGTATGATATGGGTTCTGTAGGAATGAGAATGCTTATTAAAATTATAAATAAGCAAGATTTAGAAAAGAAACATTACGTTTTAGAATATCAATTAATAGAAAGAAATTCATGTAAAAAATAGGAAATAAACTCATCATATAGGAAAAACACGGCGTATGCTGTGTTTTTTTTATTTATTTTTAAAAAAATATGTCATTTGTATAGAGATATTGGTTTACGAAAATTTTGAAATATAAATATTCAAATGGTATAATTTAACATAAAAGAAATATACTTATAGTTTATGCGTTTAAATATTTTTCACCATATATTATAAAATTATGGAGGTATTAATATGGAAACTAGAGATAAGGTCAAAAAACTATTTGAGTATCTCATTAACTTAAAAGGTGTAAATGAAAAAATAATTATCAATATTAAAGAATATGATAAAATTTTTTGGCAAAAAGATATAGAGAATACTAAAGGCTGTACAATAAATAAAGATAGCAATTTTGATTGGTGGATTAAGGTTAGTAAAAGTGCTAAAAATATTTATAGTTATCTATTTAATTTATATCAAGATATACAAAAAAAAGGTGAAAGGCTAGAATTAGTTTATGGTAATGGAATGGTAAATTGGAAAGAAATAAATCACCCTATTTTTATTGTACCTTTGGAGCTGAATTTTGATATAGAAGAAGGAGAATTCTTTTTAAAACCTTCTGGCAATATAAACTTAGAAAGTTATTTTCTACAGGGGTTGAATATAGATTATTCAAGACTAATAAAGTTAAAAGAGGAGATAAAATCTCAAGGTATAGATTTAAGGGAAACTAAAATTTTAGAAGAATACTGTTATAAAATAATGGATATATTGAGTACAGAAGAGATATGTTTAGATAATAAAGATCCGTATAAAACTGTGGAACAACCATCTATAAATATGGAATCTGTATTTTTTGTTAGAAAATCTAGCACAAATTTATGGAAAGAAGAAATAAAAAGTATATTAGATGAGCTAGATAATGGATTGGAGATACCTAAGACCATGGAAGCATTAGTAAATAAAGATATATTATTAGAGGATGAAGAATTAGAAGAACAATGGAGAGAGATAAGTAAAGACTTATTATTCCCTCTATCAGCTAATGAAGAGCAAAAAGAAATAGCTAAAAGAGTTAGTGATAATTTTGGAGTAGTAGTGCAAGGACCACCGGGAACAGGTAAAAGCCATACTATAGCTAATCTAATATGCCACTTTTTAGCTCATGGTAAGACGGTTTTAGTTACTAGTGAGACAGATAGGGCATTAAAAGTTTTAGAAGAAAAGATTCCTGAAGAAATAAGAGATTTATGTATAAGCTTATTAGGCAATGATGTGAAATCTTTTCAGAAATTAGAGGAATCGGTAAGGAGAATAACTGATAAATTATCTTTAAATCCAGTAAGTGTGGAAAAAGAACTAAAGGTTTTAAGAAAAGATTTAAATGACTGTAGAAGTAATCAAAAAATTTTAACTGAAAAATTAAAAGGAATAGATAAAAAAGGAACACAAAGTATAAAATATTTTGGACAAGACTATAATCTCATAGAAATTGCTAAATGGTTAAAGGAAAATGAAAAAGATTATTCATGGATTGAAGATGAGATAAAACCTTATAGTAAAGCACCTATCTGTGAAAGTGATTTTAATAAGTTAATAAATTACTGTGAAAAAATAAAGAAAGAAGATATAAAATCAATTAATGAAATAGGACCTATAATAGACAAGATTCCATCATATATGGAGCTTTATAATAAAATTAATGAATATATTAAGTTAAAAGAAAAGTATAATGTTAATTTAGATTACATAAAAGGATGGAACATTTATGATGACAAAAGATTTCAATATGAAAAACTTATAAATCTATTGGATATTGCTGAATGTAAATTAGATAATATAGAAAAGGGAGGATTTTATCAAGTATTAGTTGATTATTATACTAGCGGAATATTAAAGGAATCAATCTCTGGAATGCTTATGAAATGGAACGGCTATGTAAAAAGAATAGCTATGATAAAAAAAGAGCTAAATAACCATAGCATACAAATAGAAGAAAATATTGATTTAAATCATTTTGAAAATAATTTTAATATAATTTATGAAGAGCTAAATAAGAGAGGAAAGATAGGTAAGCTATTTTTTATGATTCATAAAGAGTGCATTCCTATATTAGAAAAATGTACAGTAGATTATAAACCCATAGAAAGTTTACCACAGGCAGTAATAGTAAAATTATATTTGGAAGAAAAATTTATAGAAAGAAACATATTAAATTTATGGAATAATACTTTTAGATTATATAATAATTTAAAGATAAAAAATGAATATGGTAAAAATAATTTAGTAGTTGTAGAAAAATATATGAAGATAGTCACTGATATAGTTAATTGGAATGAAAAGTTTAAGTTAGAAGCTATAAAATTGTTGGGAAGAATACAATTTCCTATAAATATGGATTGGAATAAGAAGGATACATTATATTATATGAGAAATTGCGTAAATATTATTAAAGAAATCTATTTATATAAAGATACACAAGCTTACTTGCAATCCATAAAAAATTTAATTTATAGTAATAAGGAGTTAGCATTATTATTTGATTCTATAGAAGAATTAAATCTAGAGAAATTGAAAGACGCATTTTTGGAAGTGGAAAGATTAAAGAGAATAAAGTTATATGTTTGTAACATGAATTCAATATTATCCAAGTTAAATCACATGTGTCCTAAACTATGTCTAAAAATATTATCAGGGGAAGTAAGCAACCTTAAAAACTGGAATAGGGCATGGAGATGGAGAGAATGGAATTCTATGCTGGAAGAGTTGCAGACAGAAAATCAGATTGAGCTAGAAGAAAAGTTAGAAAATGAAAAAGAAAAGGAAAAAGTATTAATTAGGGAGGTGGTTTATAAACAAACCTGGTATAATCAAATACTTAATATTTCTGAGAATGAAAAAAGAAGTTTATTCTCTTGGCTACAAGCAGTAAAAAGAATAGGCAAAGGAAAAGGAAAGCATACTTGGGAATATATAAAATTAGCTCAAAGGGAGATTGAAAATTGTAAAGAATTTATACCAGTATGGGTAATGCCAATGAACCGAGTAATAGAAAATATTAAAGTTACATCAAAAAAATTTGATGTAGTTATAATAGATGAAAGTAGTCAGAGTAATATATTTTCTCTATGTGCTTTGATGAGAGCTAAAAAAGCTATTGTAGTTGGAGATGATAAACAAATAAGTCCAGAAGCTATAGGTGTAGAACAAGAAAGTGTAAAGAATTTAATTAATATATATTTAAAAGATATTCCTAATAAAGAATGGTTTGATTTGCAAACAAGTCTTTATGATACGGCATTGAGAGTATTTCCTAGTAGAGTTACTTTAAAAGAACATTTTAGATGTGTTCCTGAATTAATAGAGTTTAGTAATAGAGTTTGTTACTCTGGTGATATAATACCTTTAAGATATGCTGAAAAATTTAAAAGATTTGAGCCATCTATACAGGCTATAAGAATATATGATGGAAAACGTGAGGGAAAAAAAGGGATTAATATAGAGGAAGCAAAGGCAATAGTAGAGAAGATAAAGGAATGTTGTAAGGATAAGAAATATAGAGGCATGTCTATTGGTGTAATATCATTATTAGGAGAAGCGCAAGGAGATTACATTCAAGAACTTTTAAGGAATGAAATTGGTGAGGAAGAAATAATTAAAAGAAAAATAATTTGTGGTGATGCATATTCTTTCCAAGGTGATGAAAGAGATATAATGTTTTTGTCAATGGTGATAGGAGATAATATGAAATATACTGCCCTTACTAAGGAGTCAGATA
The DNA here is from genome assembly GCF_017873215.1 of Clostridium tetanomorphum. GTDB lineage: Bacteria > Bacillota > Clostridia > Clostridiales > Clostridiaceae > Clostridium_AO > Clostridium_AO tetanomorphum. The sequence goes on along the minus strand of NZ_JAGGKA010000034.1, from coordinate 20,578 downwards.
TTAGAAGATTTAATGTAGCTGCAAGTAGAGCAAAAAATCAAATGTGGTTATTTTACTCTATAGAACCTGAGAATTTAAGTAGAGAATGTATAAGATTTGCACTTTTAGATTATTGTATTAATTATAATAATTATCAAAAGGATAATAAAAGTATTAACTATGTATTTTATTCAGAACTTCAAAGAGATGTATATAAATTACTAATTGAGAAAGGATATAATATATATACTAATATAAATATAGGTGGATATATATTGGATTTTGTAATAGAAGGATTTAGGAATAAAGCAGCCATAATATGTGAAAATCAAAGTGAAGATTTATCCCCAACTTGGGATGAAAGTTATGAATCACAACTAAAACTAAAGTCTTGTGGTTGGCAGATTATAAAGATTAGAGGATTAAATTTTTATAGAGATGAACACAAGGTAATGAATAAGATTTTTTATAAATTGGAAAAATTAGGAATATTACCATGTAATGAAAGTGAAGGTAAATGTGGAAGCGAAAAATTATATAAAAATAGCAAAGAACTTAAAGTAGTATAGGTAACTATCTAGTATAAAATAAATCTTTGTTATATAATATAAACATTATAATTTTAGTAATGTAAAATATATAATGAAGGGAAGTATTAAATGAGGGTATGGGAAGTAATAATAAGATTAACGCTTGCTATTGTTATTGGTGGATTTATAGGATATGAAAGGGAATTTAAAAATAGGCCAGCAGGATTTAGAACTCATATATTAGTATGTGTGGGAGCAGCTGTTATATCAATGATACAATTATATAATCTAGAATATACTATAAGCCTAATTAACAATAATCCAGAGTTGGGTAGTTCATTAAAAGCAGACATTGGAAGATTAGGGGCACAAGTTATAAGTGGTATAGGTTTTTTAGGCGCAGGTACTATAATACGGGATAGTGGATCGGTAAAAGGACTAACTACGGCTGCTAGTTTATGGGTAGTGGCCTGCATAGGGCTAGCTATTGGTCTGGGATATTATACTCTAAGCGTATTATCAAGTATAGTTGTAGTTATTTCGCTTGTAGGTTTAAAAAAAGTTGAGGCGAAGTTTTTAGATAAGAGTAAAATACTACAAATAGAAATACAATATTTGGAAAAGAATAATATGATTCAAAAAGTTTCAGAGTACTTTCAAAGTAAACATATAAAGATCACAAATATAGAATTTACTTTTGATAACATTGATGAAGATGAAGAATACCCTTATGGAAAAAATTTATTTACAATTATGGTGCCAAGGCATATTCAGGTATCAGAAATATTAAAAGATTTAACCAGTTTTGAAGAAGTAATTAAAGTTAGTATTATATAGTATGAAATTTTTGTTATTGATACTTTAGAGACTATGTGAAAATAAACTTTAGATACAATATATTTATGTTTTTTAAATTAAAACATAAATATATTGTATTATTTTTTTATTTTAAAATAGTCTTCTTTTATATTATTGAAAGTAATATATATGTTAATAAATATATATTTTGCAAAATTGCTTTTACCAAATATAGAGTTATGAAAAGGTAAACATATGCTAAAATGTAGATAGGTTAAGGAGGGGTTAATATGTTAAAATTCAAAAATATTTTAGGAATAGTATTAGCATCTACAATATCAATAACAATGTTAGCTGGTTGTGGAGCTAAAAAAGAAGAAGAAAAAAATAAAGATCAAAAACTTACAATATACTGCGGATTAATGGAAGATTATATGGTAGCTGCAGTTAAACAGTTCGAAAAGCAAACAGGTATTAAAGTAGACGCTGTAAGAATGAGTTCAGGAGAGATAATGGGAAGAATAAAAGCGGAAAAAGAGAATCCTAAAGCATCTGTTTGGTTTGGAGGTCCAGCAGACGGTTTTATTCAAGCTAAAAAAGATGGATTACTTGAAAAATATGAATCTTCAAATGCTAAGGATATACCAGAGCAATTTAAGGATAAGGAAGGTTATTGGACAGGTATATATAAAGGATATTTAGGATTTGTTTCAAATAAAAAATTATTAGCAGAAAAGGGTGCTCAGGCTCCACAGAGTTGGGATGATTTATTAAAGTCTGAATTTAAGGGACAGGTAGTGACTGCAAATCCAGGATCTTCTGGAACAGCATATACTTTACTTGCTTCTGTAGTTCAAATAATGGGAGAACAAAAAGGTCTTGATTACATGAAAAAGTTAAATGGACAAGTTAAATCCTATCAGAAATCTGGAACAGCTCCAGGAAGAATGGTTGGTCAAGGAGAAGCAATGGTAGGAATAACATTTTTACATGATGCTATAAAATATAGAGAAGAAGGAATGAAAGATATAGTATTATCGACTCCTAAAGAAGGAACAGGATATGAAATAGGAGCAGTAGCTATTTTAAAAGGTGCACCAGATGCAGAAGCGGCAAAGAAATTTGTTGATTGGTGTTTAACAAAAGAAGCTCAGGAATTAGGACAAACTGTAGGATCCTATCAGTTCTTAACTAATCCTCAAGCTCAGCCACCAAAACAGGCAGATGAATTAAAGGATACTAAGCTTATAAACTATGATTTTGAATGGGCTGGTAGTCATAAAAGCGAATTAATTGAAAAATGGAATAACGCTATAAAGTAATATTAAAGCCCATCTTTTAAGATGGGCTTTAATAAAAAGCAGAGGTGATTATATGAATAATAAGATAAGAGCAGAAATAGATGATGCCAAAAAGATTATAAGAGATCCTATACTTTTAAGTATAATAATATTAGTAATAATATCTCTTATGATTTTCATATTGTGGCCATTATATGAAGTTTTAAAAGAGAGTTTTATAAGCAATAAGGGAGGAATAACACTTCAATATTACAAAGAAGTCCTTAGCCAAACTGAGACAAAAACTGTATTAATGAATACATTAATTCTTGGATTATTTGTAAGTTTTGTATCTACAATAATAGGTTTTTTATTTGCTTATGCAGATGCATATATAAAGCTAAAATTTAAAAAACTATTTAATATACTTACAATACTTCCTATTGTTTCACCCCCTTTTGCTCTTGCAATGTCTTTTATAATGTTATTTGGGCAAAGAGGTTTTGTAACTTATAGTATATTAGGTATTAAAGATGCAAATGTGTATGGTTTTTGGGGATTATCTGCTGTACAAGTATTAACATTTTTTCCTGTAGCATATTTAGTGTTAGCAGGATTATTAAAACAAATAGATCCATCTTATGAAGAAGCAGCAAGAAATATGGGAGCTTCAAGAGCACACATATTTAAGACAATCATATTACCATTATTAAGACCAGGAATAGCTAATGCATTTTTATTAGTATTTATTCAGAGCGTTGCAGATTTCGGTAATGCTATGGTTATTGGAGGAAACTTTACAACTTTAGCAGCAAAGACCTACTTACAAGCAATGGGAAACTATGATCTTAAAGGTGGAACAGCTTTAGCTACAGTGCTTTTAACTATATCTATTATTATGTTTGTATTGCAAAAATATTGGGTTGGAAATAAATCCTATGTAACAGTTACAGGAAAGCCGTCAAGACAGAGAGATTATATAAGTGAAAAATCAATTACAGTTCCAATAGAAACTCTTTGTTATTTAATTTGTTTATTTATAATGATTTTATATATTTTAATTCCTTATGGTTCATTTGTTAATTTATGGGGGATAGACTATACCCCTACGTTAAAACACTATAAATATATAATGAATTTAGGATTAAAGCCATTAATGGATACTACTTATCTTTCTTTGATAGCAATGCCTATAACAGGAATTATGGGAATGATAATAGCTTTTTTAATAGTAAGAAAGAAATTTTTAGGAAGAAGAGCGGTAGAATTTGTATCAATGCTTTCTATGGCTGTACCAGGTACTGTAATAGGAATGGGATATGTATTGGCTTATAATAAAAAGCCTTTAATATTGACAGGTACATCTATAATTATTATATTAGCATTTATATTCAGAAGTATGCCAGTTGGAATAAGATCTGGAGTGGCTTCATTACAACAAATAGATCCAGGAATAGAGGAAGCGGCTCAAGATCTTGGTGCTAATTCATTAAAAGTATTTACTTCTGTAACTATTCCTTTAATTAAATCAGCTTTCTTTAGTGGACTTGTATATAGTTTTGTAAGAAGCATGACTGCTGTTAGTGCTGTAATATTTTTAGTATCTGCGAATTATAATTTACTTACAGTAACAATTATGTCACAAGTTGATGTTGGAAGATTAGGAGTAGCAGCGGGATATTCTACTTTATTAATAATTATAGTTATGACAGTAGTTGGAATAATGAATTTCTTGTTAAGCAAAATAGGGATTAAAACTTCAACTAGAGAAATGTAGGAGGAATTACAATGAGTTCAAAGTTTGTTAAATTAGAAAATATAACAAAGATATATAAAGGAAATGAAGGAAAAACTTTTACTGCAGTTGATAATGTATCTGTTAAGATAGAGCCAGGTGAATTTGTTACTCTTTTAGGGCCTTCTGGCTGTGGGAAAACCACAACTTTGAGAATGATAGCTGGTTTTGAAGTGCCTACAAGTGGAGACATATATATAGGAGATGAAAAGGTTAATAGTCTTACACCAGATAAAAGAGATACCGCTATGGTATTTCAAACTTACGCATTATTTCCACATTTAAATACATTTGAAAATATAGCTTATGGATTGAAAATTAAAAAACTTCCTTCAAAGGATATAGGAAAAAGTGTCCAAACTATATTGGAACTTGTAGGATTGTCAGGTTTAGAAAATAGAGCACCTAATCAATTATCTGGAGGTCAGCAACAAAGAGTAGCTTTGGCAAGAGCTCTTGTTATGCAACCATCAGTTCTTCTATTTGATGAACCTTTATCAAATTTAGATGCTAAACTTAGAGTTCATATGAGAACTGAAATAAGAAAAATTCAAAAAAAGATTGGAATAACTAGTGTATATGTGACTCATGACCAAGCAGAAGCTATGAGTATGTCAGATAGAGTAATAATAATGAATAAGGGAATAATAGAACAAATAGGAACGCCTCAAGAAATATATAAAAATCCTGCTTCAGAATTTGTAGCTGATTTTATAGGAGTTGCCAATATATTTGATTCTTTTATTGAAGAAATAGAATCAGAGTTTGTATATATAAATCTTTTTGATAAAAGATTTAAAGTTAAAACCCATAAACAATTCAATAAAAAAGACAAAGTTAAGGTTGTAATTAGACCAGAAGCATTATCTTTTGAAGAAGGGAACATAGAAGTAGGAGTAAAATCTTCTGTATTTATGGGAGCTTATCAAGATTATAATTTAAAGTATGGCAATATAGAGATAAAGCTTACAGATTATAATCCTTTAAATAAAAAAGTATATAGTGAGGGGCAAACAGCTTTTCTTAACATTGATGAAAATAGTATACATTTGATACCAGTAAAGTAAATAGAATAGTTTGGAAGTTAAGCAGTCTTTTTTATATCATATATGAAAAGACTGCTTTTTTTATAACAATGATAGGCTATAGAATAAATTTTTATACAACGTGAAAATGATGTTAAGTTTTATGATGTATTGTATAATTAAAATAGTAGGTGATATTGTGATCAAAGATGTAGAATATAAGATACTACAGAATTTAGTAGAAACACAAGATTTTATTACAATAAAAGAAATTTCGAAGAATGCAAATATAAGTGAAAGAACTGTAAGGTATGCTTTAGATAATATTGACTATGTATTGAAAAAAAATGGTATGCCAACTATAGAAAAAAAATATGGTTTAGGGTTAAAGGTATCCCTAACAAGAAAGCAAATTGATTTGTTAGCAAATAAAGAATCAATTTATAAGAATTATCTTGGGTTTAGTAATAAATATAGATTAATATTATATCTTATGAAAAGCCATTATTCTAGAACATTACAAGAAATAGCTAATTTTATAGGAGTAAGTAGAATAACTGCATCAAAATATTTAGATGAAGGAGAAGGTTATTTAGCTGATAGGAATATAGAATTAATAAGAAAAAGAAATAAAGGAATTTATATTGTCGGTAAGGAATTGCAAAAAAGAAGAACTATATATGACATTATTTTTGAAAGTTATAATTATTCTAAAATACAAGGATTATTATATCCGGAAGACATATATGATTTAATGATATGGAATTATTTTTATGGTATAGATATCAAACAGATATGGGAAATTTTGGTGGAGTTTATGAAAGATAATAATACATCCCTATCAGATGTGGCATTTTACAATATTATTATTAATACATGCATTATGATAAAAAGAATTCAACAGGATTTTATAGTTGATATTGAATATGAAAAGATGGATTATATATCAGAAACCTTTGAATATGAGCAGGCTAAAAAGTTCTGTAATGAATTGTCTAAGAAATATAATATTGTAATTCCCAAGACGGAAGTAATATGGATTTCTATGCATTTTTTAGGCGCAAATCCTACTAAATTCTTAGAGGACGATATATTTTCAAACTTAAAAGAAAGAGATAAACTAATTAACTGTATTCATAGTATGGTAAGCATGTTTGAAGAAGAAGGAAGAGTTGCTTTTAGTAATAAAGAGGAAATAATTAATGGGCTTTTTGTACATTTAATGCCAGCTATAAATAGGGCAAAGTATAATATAGAAATTAAAAATTGTTTTAAAGATGATATTAAAACATCTTACACAAGATTATATAATATTACTTTAAAAATAAGTGAAATTATAAATAAAGAATTTAATGTAACCCTTAGTGGAGATGAGATATCTTATATATGTCTTCATTTTGTAGCTGCTATAGAAAAAGTTAATAGAGGATGTACTTGTAAAAAGAGAGTAATAGTACTTTGTTCCACAGGAGTAGGTACTTCAAAATTGTTGGCTAGTAAGCTTAAGAACTATTATGAAGATATAGAAATTGTAGACATCATCTCCTATAACCAATTTGTATCTAGAAATACCTTTGATATAGATTATGTTATAAGTACTGTAGCTGTAAAAGAAGCTAATGTGCCTGTTATAGTTGTAAATCCTCTTATAAATAAAGAAGATAGAGAGGAGTTATCTAAAATATTTACCCCAAAGGTTAGAGAGAAAGGTGTAAATATGGATGACATACTAAATATTATAGATCAATATTGTACAATAAATGATGTTCAATCCCTTCAAAGGCATTTAAAAGAATATATATTAGGGGAACAAGGGACAGAAGTTATACATATATGGGATGTGCTGACAGAGGACTTCATTAGAGTAGGAGTAAAAGTTGATACTCCAGAAGAAGCAATAAAGATATCAGGGAAACTTTTACAAGATGAAGGTTATGTGAATGGAAACTATGTAAACAATTTAATAGCTGGCATAAGTAGAAAAGGCAAGAATGGTCCATATATTGTTATATCTAATGGCATAGCATTACCACATGCCAAGCCAGAGGATGGTGTTTATAAAACAGGGTTTTCTATGGTTGTATTGAAGGAGCCAGTAAGATTTGGACATAAGAAACATGATCCTGTGAGTTTAATAATTAGTTTTGGAACAAAGAATAATAAGGAACATTTAAAGGCCTTAGAAGAGATAACAACATTTATAACTAATAGGAGTAATTTAAGAAAATTACTTGAATGTAGAAATGAAGAAGAAATTGTTTCTTTGTTACTGCAGTATAAGGAGGAAAAGGGATGCTGAATATTGTAGTAGTATGTAGTTTGGGATTGGGAAGTAGTTTTATAATAGAGTCTAATGTAAGAATGTATTTCAAAGATAGCAATATAAAATATAATGTATTAAGATGTGACATAACTACTGCAGAATTTTATGAACCAGATATATATATATGCTCAGAAGATATTAATTTTAATGTAGATAAAAAGAATATAGAGAAAATTGAATTAGAAGATTTATTAGATAAAGAAGAACTTAGTGATAAATTGACCAGCTATTTAAAGAGTAGAGGAATATAATTATGGATATCCTAGATGGATTAATGAGAACTGATATAATATTAGTCTGTATAATAACTTTAGGACTGATTATACAAAGGAAAAATATTAAAAATATATTTGTTTCTATAGTTAAGGGAAGTATGGGATATAGCATTATAGTTTTAGGTTCTAATATGGCTATAAATACTTTAAGTGTGTTGAGCTTAGTTATAAGAAGAGCTCTTCACGTGTTTGATATAATTCCTAGTAATGAAACTATGTTTAGTTTAACAGGAAACTATAATGGTAAAAATGCTTTGTTTATTATGATAATAGCTATGGCTTCAAACATAATAATTGCTAAGTTTAGTAAATTAAAATATATATTTATAAATGGTTATTACATATTATATATGTCAGGAATGTTAGCTTTATTAATAAATGATAAGCCAACATATATATTAATATGGACTGCAGGGATATATTTAGGATTCTTTATGAGTTTTTGTCCATATATAACTGCCAAGTTTATAAAAAATATAACAAATAGAGATGATATAGGACTTGCGCATTTTGGAAGTTTTGCTTGTTTTATTGGAGGAGTAAGTGCATTAATATTTAAAAATTCCAAAGAAGAAGAGATACCAAAAAGGAAAGTTTCATTTATGAGAGATAGTAATGTACTCATGGCCGTAAGTATGTTTATAATATATTTTTTAGCTATTATTAATGTGGATAAAGGGTTTTTATATGATTTTACAGGTGAAAAAGATAAAATATACATTGCATTTAAATACAGCATAAATTTTACTGTAGCATTTTATTTAATAATTTTAGGCGTTAGAATGATGACAGATGAAATATTATATGCATTTAAAGGAATTGCTGAAAAACTTATAAAAGATGCAAAGCCTGCCATGGATGGAGCAGTATTTTTTACTTATAATCCAGAGATGGTGATGTTAGGATTTATAGTTAGTTTATTAGGAGGAATTATTACTTTAATGATTCAGATGAAACTTAAAAGCCCTGTAGTAGTTCCTTCAATAACAACGCATCTTTTTTCAGGAGGAATAGCTGGTATCTTTGGATATTCTGCTGGAAAGAAAAGAGGAGCTATATTATCTGCATTAATACATGGAATTATTATAACAATTATACCAGTAGTTTTTCTCCCTATACTACAACCACATATAGGGCTTATGAGAACTTGTTATGCAGATTCAGATTTTGGAATATTGGCTATTTTATTTAATTTAATAAAGGCAATATTGAGTAATTAAGTATATATTTTAAATTTTCATTTCGACTTAATAAAAAATATAATATTTAGCTTTCTAGGTAAACAATATTTATAGTAAATAATTTTCTTGATTTGTGTTATAATCTATATGCAAATAGGATTATAATGTTATTTTGGAGGGTTGCTACATGAGTGAACGAATTGAAATGCCTAGATATGTAAAAATAGCAGTAGATGTAGCTGCTAGAATTTATAAAGGTGAACTGTTAGAAGGAAAAAAATTGAGGGGCAGATCAATTTTAGCAAGTGAATATAATGTTTCTCCAGAGACAATAAGAAAGTCTATGAAGTTACTAGAGGATAAAGGGGTAGTTGATGTAAATAAAGGAAGTGGAGTTATTATTAAGGCCCCTGAGAAGGCATATAAGTTTGTTGAAAGTTTCAAAGAAAAAGAAAGTATAGGTATGCTTAGATGTTCTATGAAGAAGTTGCTAGAAGATAGAAGGAACATAGAAAAACAGATACAAGATGTAAATGAAAAGATTATGGATTATTCCTATAGATTTAAAAACACAGATTTAGTAGAACCTATAGAAGTTGAAATTCCAAAAGAATCTCATATATTGGGTAAAACTATTGGAGAAAGTGAGTTTTGGCATAATACTGGGGGAACGATAGTTGGTGTAAAAAGAAAAGAAGAAATACTTATATCACCTGGACCTTATCTAGAGTTTAAAAAAGGTGACAAAATTTTAGTTGTTGGAGATGAAAATTTATTTCATAGAATAAAAAAATACTTAGAAAATGATATAGAATAGTGAAGTTAAAATACCAATTTGTATAGATTGGTATTTTTTATTTTCAAAAAATAACTAGAAAATTAAGTATTATAGCAGAAAAAATGTATAAAATTTACAATTATCATTTGACAAAGTAGCAATTTATATGATAAATTAAGATTGTTACTAGTTACAACTTCATTAAGTTGTTGAGATTGTTGGAATGATTATAATGTTAGGTACTAAAGAAGATAATGTAATTTAAGGAGGTAAGTATGGCAGAGATAGAAATAAATAATTTATATAAAGTTTTTGGACGAAATCCTAAAAAGGTTATTCCACTTTTAGAAAAAGGCATGACTAAAAATGAAATATATAAGAAGACAGGTAATTCTGTTGGAGTAAATAATGTTAGCTTTAAGGTAAATAGGGGAGAATTTTTTGTAGTTATGGGTTTATCGGGAAGTGGAAAGTCAACATTAATAAGGTGTTTAAATAGACTTATAGATCCAACTAGTGGAGAGATACTAATTGATGGAGAAGATATATTGAAGTCTAATGAAGAAAAGCTTCGTGAGATTAGACGTAAAAAAATAGCTATGGTATTTCAAAATTTCGCATTATTTCCTCATAGAACTATTTGCAGTAATGTTGAGTATGGATTAGAGGTGCAGGGAATAGATACTAAGGTAAGAAAGGAGAAAGCATATAAAGCTTTAGAATTAGTAGGACTTAAAGGGTATGAGGAGAGTATGCCAAGTGAATTGAGCGGAGGAATGAAACAAAGAGTTGGACTAGCTAGGGCATTGGCTACAGATCCAGAAGTTTTACTTATGGATGAAGCGTTTAGTGCGTTAGACCCTTTAATTCGTAAAGAGATGCAAGAAGAAATGCTTCAACTTCAATCTAAAATGCGAAAAACAATTATATTTATAACTCATGATTTAGATGAAGCTTTAAGACTTGGAGATAGAATAGCAATAATGAAAGATGGAGTAGTAGAGCAAATAGGAACACCTGAAGACATATTAACTAATCCATCTGGTGAATATGTAAGGAAATTTGTACAAGATGTAGATAGGACAAAGGTTATTACAGCATCAACTATTATGGAAAATGCTAAAGCTATAATCCTTGAGAAAGATGGACCTAAAACAGCTGTAAGGATGATGAAGGAAGAGGGGATTTCTAGTATTTATGTAACAGATAAAGATAGAAAACTAAAAGGAATTATAACAATTGATGATGCAATAGAACTTTCCAAAAAAGACGTTAAAAGTATAAATGATATTGTTATAAGGGAAGTTCCTAAAACATCGGAGGATGTACCAATTGCAGAATTATTATCAGTAGCTGTAGATACCAAGTATCCAATTGTAGTTATAGATAAAGAAAATACAATTCTTGGAATTATAAAAAGATCTACAATAATTGCTGGAATTGCTGGATAGGAGGATTAGAATGATTACACTACACATAGGACCTTACATTGAGTTTATAATTGATTGGCTAAAAGATAATATTTCTCCTTTCTTTGATTTTATAAAGTTAATTAATGAAACTCTTATAGAAGGGTTAGAAAAAGGACTTTTAGCGGTGCCCAGCATAGTAATAATAATAGCTTTTGTTTTAATTGCTTTTAAACTTGCTGGTAAAAAGACAGCTATTTTTACTCTGATAGGATTATTGTTTATTGATTCTATGGAATTATGGCCTCAAACTATGATGACACTATCACTTATTTTGATTTCTGCACTTATTTCTTTAATTATAGGGATACCACTTGGAATTTGTGCAGCTAGACGTGATAAAGTTAACAAGGTTTTAAGACCAATACTTGATTTTATGCAAACAATGCCAGCCTTTGTATATTTAATTCCTGCTGTATTGTTTTTTGGAATGGGTAAAGTTCCTGGAGCTATAGCTACAGTAATTTTCTCAATGCCACCTGCGGTTAGACTTACTAACTTAGGTATTAGGCAAGTTCCAGAAGATGTTATAGAAGCTGCTAAGTCATTTGGATCTACAAAAAATCAAATGCTATATAAGGTGCAGTTACCAATTGCATTACCAACTATATTAGCAGGAGTTAATCAAACCATAATGCTTTCCCTTTCAATGGTTGTTATCTCAGCTATGATAGGTGCAGGTGGACTAGGTAGAGAAGTATACAATGGAATAACACAAATGGAAGTAGGTTCAGGATTTGAAAGTGGACTTGCTGTTGTAATATTGGCAATGGTTCTAGATAGAATTACACAACAATTAGGTAAGGCTAAATAAAATAATGTTTAATAGTGAATAAGGGGGAAAAATAATGAATAAAAAGTTAAAGAGTATTATATCATTAGTATTTATTGGTGTATTGACGGTAGGAATGTTAGCTGGATGTGGAAATAAGACAGCCCAGACAAATTCAGATAATAAGGAAAAAAAAGAAAAAGTAAATTTAGGATATGTTAATTGGGCAGAAGGAATAGCTATGACTAATTTAGTTGAAGCAATACTAGAAGAAAAAATGGGTTATGAGGTTGAAAAAAAGCAGGGAGAAGCAGGAATGGTATTTACTTCACTAGCTAATGGCGATATGGATGTGTTTTTAGATGGATGGCTTCCTGTAACGCACAAAGATTACATGGAAAAATATAAAGGTAAATTAGAGAATTTGGGAACAAATTTTGAGAATGCAAAAATAGGGTTAGTAGTTCCTAAATATATGAATGTAAATAGTATAGAAGATTTAAATGGAATTAAGGACAAATTAAAGGGAAAAATCATAGGAATAGACCCAGGTGCTGGAATAATGAAGACTACAAAGAAAGCTATAAAAGAGTATGGATTGAATTTAGAGCTTCTTGAGGGTAGCGGAGCAACAATGACTACAATGCTTAAGAAAGCTCAGGATGATAAGGAATCTATTGTTGTAACAGGATGGAAACCTCATTGGAAATTTGCTCGTTGGGATCTTAAGTTTTTAGAAGACCCAAAAGGTATTTTTGGAGCAGCTGAACATATTGATACAATTGCTAGAAAAGGATTTGAAAAAGAAATGCCTGAAGTGGCTCAATTTTTAAAGAATTTCAAAATGGATGATAAACAATTAGGAAGTCTTATGGGAGATATAAAAGACAACAGTGATAAGGATGCTTTAGATGTTGCAAAAGAGTGGATGAAGAAGAATGAGAAATTGGTAGATAGTTGGATTCCTAAAAAATAAGATATAAATAATAGTTTAATATAATATTTTTGGAAAACAAAGTCATAGTTTTCCTTATGTTAAGAAAAAAGGGCTTCTCAAAATGCATATATATGTGTTTTGAGATAGTCTTTTTTTATGCCTAAATAAGAGCTGTTATGACAAAGATAATGCTAAAGTCACTATGTACCAAGGAAATACTAGGTAATTAAATATACATTTTAAATTTTGATTCACCACTAAGCTTTATTTCTCATATTATGTTATTAACAATAAAACGGAGTGGTGGTTTTGTTATATGCGCTAATTCTTGCAGGTGGAAAAGGAACAAGACTTTATCCATTATCTAGAGAAGATAATCCAAAGCAATTTTTAAAAATAATAAATAATAAAAGTTTTTTAAGAAATACTGTTGATAGGATAAAACCATTAGTTAATAAAGAAAATATATATGTAGTGACTAATGAAAGATATTTAGATAAAATATATGAAGAGTTACCAGAATTAAGTAAAGATAATATCTTTTTAGAACCAGCTAATAAAGAGACCGCTACATGTATAGGTCTATCTGCAGTAAAACTATTAAAAAAAGATAAGGATGCAACTATGATAGTTCTTCCATCAGATCATTATATTGAAAATAAAAAAATTTTTATAGATACTATAAATCAGGCAGTAGAAACAGTAAATAGGAGAAGAGGATTAATAACGATAGGTGTTTCACCTACAAGACCAGAAACAGGATATGGATATATAGAAATAGGGGAAAGAATAAATGGGCATATTGCATCTTATAAGGTAGAAAGATTTTTGGAAAAACCAAATTTAGAAGTAGCAAAAGATTTAATTTCAAAAGGTACTTATTTATGGAATAGTGGCATGTTTGTATGGAGAGCAGATGTATATTTGAGGGAAATGGAAAAGTATTTACCCAGAATGTATAAAAGCATGATGAATATATATGCTAGCATAGGAACAGAAAAAGAAGAAGAAATAATAAGAGAAGAATATGATTTAATTGATGGCATTTCTGTAGATTTTGGAATAATGCAGAAAACAAGAAAAGCTTATGTAATAAAATGTGAATTTGTATGGGATGATATTGGAAATTTTATGGCATTATCTAGATTTTTGAAAAATTTCCGAGGAAATAATGTTATAGGAAATACTTTTGTGGAAGAAAGTGATAATTGTATAGTTTTTAGCGATAAAAAATTGGTCATTGGATTTGGAGTAAAAGACTTAATAATTGTAGATGCTGAAGATGTTATTTTGGTAATGGATAAAAATAAAGATCAAGAAATAAAACATTTAGTAAATGAATTGAAGAAATGTGAAGAATTAAGTAAGTATATTTAGATTAATTATCTGTTAATTTATATTTTAAAAAAGTGCGTTGCACTTTTTTTATTTTGTATGTAAATATTATTTTAATGATATAATATTTTTTAAGGTATTGGTTTATATAATTATGAAAAAGGAATGATAAGGATGAAATTATTAAGAGAATTTTATAATAGAGATACAATTACTGTAGCAAGAGAGCTACTAGGTAAGGTACTAGTGACGAAACAAAAAGGAGCAATATGTAAAGGGAAAATAGTAGAAGTAGAAGCATACATGGGACCCATGGATAAAGCAGCACATTCTTATAATGGGAGAAGAACAAAACGGGTAGAAGTTATGTATGGAGATGCTGGATTTGCTTATGTATATTTCATATATGGTCTATATTACTGTATGAATGTAGTTACTAGGGAAAAAGATATACCGCAAGCAGTCTTAATAAGAGCTTTACAACCTTTGGAAGGTATAGATATTATGAGTAATAGAAGATTTGATAAAAATTATGATGAACTAAGTAAAAGAGAAAAAATGAATTTAACTAATGGACCTTCTAAACTATGCATAGCTATGGATATTAATAGATCATTTAATGGAAAAGATTTATGTGGAGATATAATTTATATAGAGGACTTTAAAAATGATAAATTTAATATAGGAGTTTCAAAAAGAATTGGAATAGATTATGCTGAAGAAGCTAGAGATTATCCATGGAGATTTTTTATAGAAGGTAATAAATATGTATCAAAATAAATTCGCTTATAACAAAAACGTTTTCATATAACTTAACAGAATGAAATTAATTTATAGGAGGGAAATATGATTAACGTAAATAAAGATAAATATGATTTTAACAATATTACTGATTATGAGAGTCTGAAGAAAAAACTAATTGAAGAAAGAAACTGGTCGGAAATGTTAAGGATAGCATTAGATATGGCTTATGAGGGAGTAGTCATTGTAAATAAGGATGGATATATTAATACAATAAGTAAAGCATATGCGGATTTTTTAGGAGTAGATGATAAAGAAGTCATAGGCAAGCATATTACAGAGGTAATTGAAAATACTCGATTACATATAATAGCGAAAACAGGAAAAGTGGAAGAGGCTCAATTACAAAAAGTAGGTTGTAAATATATGATAGCTAACAGAAATCCTATTATTATTGATGGGGAGATAAAAGGAGCAGTAGGTAAAGTACTTTTTAGAAATGTAAAAGAGTTAGATTTTCTTTATAAAAAATTTAGTAAAGTTCAGAAAGAATTAGAAGATTATAAAGAAGAAATCCAGCAGCAAAATAGTGCAAGATATTCATTTTCAGATATTGTAGGTAATGGTGATGGAATTATGGAAGCTAAAAAATTAGCTAAAAAGGCAGCGCTTACGGATTCTAACGTGTTATTAACTGGAGAAAGTGGTACGGGAAAAGAACTATTTGCTCATGCTATACATAAAAACAGTAACAGAGTATATGGACATTTTATTAAAGTTAATTGTGCAGCAATTCCGTCTGATTTATTAGAATCTGAATTATTTGGATATGAAAAAGGAGCATTTACAGGTGCAAAAAAAGAAGGTAAAATGGGGAAATTTGAATTAGCAGATGGAGGAACTATTTTCTTAGATGAAATTGGAGATATGCCATTACATATGCAAGTAAAACTTTTAAGAGTATTACAAGAGAAGGAAGTTGAGAGAGTAGGTGCTATCTCACCTAAGAATATTGATATAAGAATTATTGCAGCTACAAACCAAGACCTTGAGCATATGATAAAGGAGGGAAAGTTTAGAGCAGATTTATATTATAGACTCAATGTAGTTACAATAAAGATTCCTCCATTAAGAGAGAGAAAAGAAGATATTATATTATTAGCAAAATTTCTAAGTAGTAAAATATCTAAAAAATTGAATAGAATAGAATGCGAAATCTCAGATGAAGCGTTAGAATATTTAAAGAATTATAGGTGGGAAGGAAATGTGAGGCAGTTAGAAAATGCAATAGAAAGAGCCATAAATATAATGGAGGATAACAATGAGGTATTGTTACCTAAGCATTTACCTAAAGAAATAACTGGCATTCAGAAGAATATAAATGTTTCTAAGCTTGAGGACATAATAAGTGAAGCAGAGAGAAATGCTATAATTAACGCAATAAAAGCTTGTAGTGGAAACAAATTAAAAGCAGCTAAAACTTTAGGAATAAGTCGAACCACATTATATGAGAAAATAAATAAACATAAAATATTTTTAAAATTTTGATTAATCTGTATAAGGTGTACTGAAAACTGTACATATTTTTACGTTTATTTTAAAAATGTACGTTTATCAGTACATTTTTTTTTGATTTTTTGAAAAGTGTAAGGTTAAGTTTACAAATTACTTGTTAAATAAATTTATAAACTTTCATATTATTTTATTTGTGAATCCATGAAATCTAGATGAACCAATGGGTTTGCTAGAATAAAGTAAAGTCATTTTTTATATTGGCACAGTTATTGCTATTAATAAAAATGTAGATTCGTAGTGAATATAGGAGGGAGGAAATGTTTGTGAATAAAGTGAAAACTGCTGAAGAAGCAGTTAAAATGATCAAGAATGGGAGTACTGTTGCTATAGGAGGTTTTATAGGAACTGGTCATCCAGAAGAAATAACATCTGAAATAGAAAGAAGCTTTTTTAATTCAGGAATTCCTAAAGATCTTACTTTGGTTTATGCTGCGGGACAAGGAGATTCTAAAGAGAAAGGCTTAAATCATTTAGGACATGAAGGATTAGTGTCAAAGGTAATAGGAGGACACTGGGGGTTGGCTCCTAGGCTTCAAAAATTAGCCTTAGAGAACAAGGTACAAGCTTATAATCTTCCACAAGGAGTAATCTCACACTTGTTTAGAGATATAGCAGCAAAAAAGGTAGGAGTAATAACTCATGTTGGACTTAAAACTTTTGTAGATCCTAGAGTTGAAGGTGGAAGATTAAACGATATGACTAAGGAGGATATTGTAAAGGTTGTCACTATAGATGATAAAGAAAGACTATTATATAAGGCATTTCCTGTTGACGTTAGTATAATAAGAGCTACTTATGCTGATGAAAAGGGAAATTTATCCTTTGAAAAAGAAGCCGCCACTTTAGAAGCAGTATCAATAGCTCAAGCAGCTAAAAATTCAGGAGGAATAGTAATAGCTCAGGTTGAGTCTATAGTTAAGGCTGGAAGCTTAGATGCTAAGTTAGTTAAAATTCCAGGTATATATGTAGATGCTGTAGTAGTAGCTCAACCTGTTAATCATATGCAGACCTTTTCAGAAAGTTTTAATCCTTCATATTGTGGTGAAATAAAGATTCCTTTAGATCTTGTAAAACCAATGACATTAGATGAAAGAAAAATAATATCAAGAAGAGCAGCTATGGAGCTTACTGCAAATGCTGTAGTAAACTTAGGAATTGGAGTGCCAGAAGGAGTTGCAGCAGTAGCTAATGAAGAGGGAATTGGAGACATTATGACTTTAACGGTAGAAGCTGGACCAATAGGGGGAGTACCTGCAAGTGGATTAAGTTTTGGAGCTTCTGTAAATGCTGAGTGTATTTTAGATCAACCATATCAATTTGATTTTTATGATGGAGGGGGCCTTGATATAGCTTTTTTAGGTTTAGCTCAATGTGATAAAAAAGGAAATATTAATGTAAGTAAATTTGGTCCTAAAATAGCTGGATGTGGGGGATTTATTAATATTACGCAAAATTCAAAGAAGGTTGTATACTGTGGAACCTTTACAGCAGGTGGATTAAAGGTAAAAACTGAAAATGGAAAACTTATTATTGAAAAGGAAGGGAAAGCTAAAAAGTTTGTTGAGAATGTTGAACAGATAACCTTTAGTGGAGATTATGCAAGAGAAGTAGGACAACAAGTTATATATATAACTGAAAGAGCAGTATTTGAGTTAAAAGAAGAAGGACTAGTTCTAACAGAAATAGCTCCAGGAGTTGATTTACAAAAAGATATTTTAGGGTGTATGGACTTTAAGCCAATAATAGATGGAGAACTTAAGATTATGGATAAAAGAATATTTAAAGATGAAATTATGGGAATTAAAATTAACCAAATAAAAGTATAGAAGGGAGAAAAATTATGTTAGGTGTTATAGGTATTATAATTTCACTAGTCTTATTAATGTATTTGGCTTATAGAGGGATTACAGTTTTAATTTTAGCTCCAGTATTAGCACTACTTGCAGTTTTATTTTCAGGAGATCTTCCTTTACTTGTAACTTATACAGAAATATTTATGAAAGATTTTGCTGGATATGCAAAGACCTATTTTCCGCTATTCCTGTTGGGAGCAGTGTTTGGAAAAGTAATGGATGATTCAGGAGCAGCTAAATCAATTGCAAACTTTATAGCAAATAAACTTGGAAAAGATAAAGCTATATTGGCAGTAGTGTTATCCTGTGCGGTATTAACATATGGTGGAGTTTCTCTATTTGTTGTTGCCTTTGCCGTATATCCTATAGCAGTTGAACTGTTTAAAGAAGCTAATTTGCCTAAAAGACTTGTACCTGGATCTATAGCGTTAGGAGCATTTACTTTTACTATGACAGCCTTACCAGGAAGTCCTCAGATTCAAAATGCTATACCAATGACTTATTTTGGAACAACTGCTTGGGCAGCACCTGTGTTAGGTGTAATTGCTTCGATTGTAATGTTTACCTTAGGTATGATGTGGCTTAATGGAAGAGCTAAGAAGGCAGCTGCTGCTGGAGAAGGATATGGAAATCATAAAGAAGAAAAGCTTGAAACATTAGATGAATCTAAGCTTCCTAATATATTTGTGGCTATTGCTCCTATAGTAGTAGTATTGGTATTGAACTATATATTAGGTAGATATTTTGGAAATATGCCGGGAGAATATCTTAAAAAATATGGAACGTCTGTAGATAAAGTAAAAGGACTTTGGAGCTTAATTGTTGCACTAATTATATCAATAGTACTTGCAATAATTTTAATGAGAAAGAATTTTAAAAGTGTAATAAAGACTATTAATGATGGAGCTATTGGTTCATTATTAGCTATAGCTAATACTTCATCAGAAGTTGGATATGGGAATGTTATTAAAGCATTGGGAGCTTTTGCATTAATTAAATCAGCAATACTTGCAATACCAGGAACCCCTTTAATTTCTTTATCATTTTCAACCAGTATATTAGCTGGTATAACTGGATCAGCTTCAGGAGGAATGAGCATAGCACTTGGAGCGTTAGGGGATATATATATGCAAAAAGCTGTGGTCCTTGGAATCAACCCAGAAGCATTTCATAGAATAGCAGCTATTGCATGTGGAGGATTTGATACACTTCCACATAATGGAGCGGTAATAACTTTATTAGGGATAACAGGTCTTACACATAAAGAATCATATGTAGATATAGGTATGTGTACTGTAATAATTCCAGTTGCAGCTACAATAGTATGTATAATTGCAGCTAGTTTTGGAATAGTGTAAATGTTAAAAATAGAGAGGTGTTATTAATGGGAAAGACAATAAATGATCTAAAAGTTGGAGATAAAGCATTTGTAGAAAAGACTATAAGTGAAACAGATGTATATTTATTTGCGGGAATAAGTGGAGATTTAAACCCAGCACACATAAATCAGGTGAAATCAGAAAAAACTATATTTAAAGGTAGAATTGCACATGGAATTTTAGTATCAGGATTAATTTCAGCAGTTTTAGGAATGCAGTTACCTGGACCAGGTACAATATATTTAGGACAGGAACTAAAATTTGTTGCTCCGGTAAAAATTGGCGATACTGTAAGAGCAGAAGTGGAAGTGATAGAAATAATTAGTGAGAAAAATAGGATTAAATTAAAGACTACATGTAGCAATCAAGAAGGCAAAATAGTTATTTCAGGTGAAGCTTTAGTTATGCCACCAAA
Source organism: Clostridium tetanomorphum (assembly GCF_017873215.1). Taxonomy (GTDB): domain Bacteria; phylum Bacillota; class Clostridia; order Clostridiales; family Clostridiaceae; genus Clostridium_AO; species Clostridium_AO tetanomorphum. The sequence goes on along the minus strand of NZ_JAGGKA010000034.1, from coordinate 138 downwards.
GGCCTAAATATGTAGAATTTAGTTAATTAATTAACAATAAAATTAGGAGGTAAAGGTAAATGAATTTTGCATTAACTAGAGAACAAGAATTTGTAAAACAAATGGTTAGAGAATTTGCTGAAAATGAAGTAAAGCCAA
>NZ_JAGGKA010000033.1 GCF_017873215.1 Clostridium tetanomorphum | reverse complement strand
TTTACCATAAGTCTTTCACTCTTCCGAGTGGGAGATTTATTTTTTTATGCAAAAAAAACTGTCACACTAATTTTATAGTGCGACAGCCCCTTTTTATATTGCAATTATAAATAATATGTCATTTTATTATAATGAATAAAAATGTATTTAGGGAGGTGATTATAGGAAAAAACGGACTTAGAAGTTTTGAAATAGGAGGAATGTATAGATTCTAAATTAACTCATAAGTCATATTTAATACAATATATTGGATTTTTAAGAGTAAGTACATCAGCTTATTCAGCTCACGCTCTTGGAACCAATGATGAGAAGGATAGAATACTTGCATTTATACGACCCATGTGTATTGCTATAACATTAGGACTTACATTTATTTTGTTTCAAAAGATGATTGGTAATTTTGCATTATCGATACTTAACCCTAGTGAAGATATAAAAAATCTTGCAGATAAGTATTTCTCTATTTTAATTTGGGGAGCACCGCTGGTACTTGGAAATTATGTTATTCTTGGATGGCTAATGGGACAAGCAAAATTAAAAGAATCATTATTTATGCAAATTACCACTAATGTAGTTAATATAGTACTGGATTTATTATTAGTACAAGTATTTAATTATAATGTGGGAGGTGTTGCAGTTGCAACACTGATATCTCAAATAATAGGTTTTGGCATAGGATGCATTTTAATGATTACTTGTGGTAATTTTAACTTTAGAAATTTAACAAAAAATGTTGTTTTTAACAAAGAAGCTTTTAAAAGTATTATGAAGTGTAATACAGATCTACAGATCTTATGATACGAACCATATGTTTATTAATTACTACAAATATATTTATTGCAGAGGGTGCAGAACTTGGGGCTGATGTATTGGCTGCTAATTCTATATTATTTCAAATCCAGTATATTATGGCATATGCCTTTGACGGATTAGCTAATGCAGCTAGTGTATTTGCAGGTAAGGCAATTGGTAAAGATGATAAAGAATTATTTGATTTAAATATTAAGCGAAGTGGACAATGGTCTATGATTTTTACAATTATAATTACTATAATGTATTTTTTGGGGAAAAATATTTTAATTACATTGTTTACCAATATAGAAGAAGTGCTTAATTTAATATCAGCATTTGATAAATATTTATTATGTTTCCCGTTATTTACAGCTGTGGGATTAGTGTATTATGGAATATTTAGTGGAGCAATAAAAACTAAGGCTATACGAAATTCAATGATACTTAGCTTGATAACCTTTTTAATAGCAGATAAATGTCTTGTATCAACAATGGGTAATCATGGACTTTGGATAGCATTTTTAATATTTTGCTTAAGTAGATCAGTATTTTTAATTATGTATTTACCTAGTATGAGGAAAGAATTGAATTTATCGTAAAATTTTCAATATAAATAAGATTATAAAATTGGAGGAGTAAAAATGAAGTTAAAAAAGATCATGGCATTTGCACTTGTTTCAGCAATGTGCTTTTCAGTAGGATGCACAAATAATACCAAAACAAATGCAGATAAAAAAATCCAGATGAAATAGTTTATGCGAGCACAAAAGACATTAGAGATATAAATCCTCATCTTTATTCAGGGGAAATGGCAGCTCAGAATATGGTGTTTGAGCCGTTAGTAATAATACTAAGGAAGGAGTAAAACCTTGGCTAGCAGAAAGCTGGGAAATATCTAAAGGTGGGCGAGAGTATACTTTTCATCTAAGAAAGGGAGTAACTTTTACAGATGGAGAACCTTTTAATGCAAAGGCTGTTAAGTTGAATATGGATGCTATTGTTGGAAATCGTGAACGTCATGCATGGCTTGATCTTGTAAATGAAATTAAAAGCAATGAAGTAGTTGATGAATTTACATATAAATTAGTTTTAAAACATGCATATTATCCAACTCTTGAAGAAATTGCGCTTACACGCCCATTTAGATTTATTTCACCTAAATGTTTTGTTAATGGAGCTACAAAAAATGGGGTGAATGGATATATTGGAACAGGTCCATGGGTACTTTCAGAGTATAAAGATAATCAATATGCAGCATTTACAATGAATAAAAATTATTGGGGAGAGAAACCAAAAGTAAATTCTGTAAAATGGAAAGTTATGCCTGATCACCAAACAATATTATTAGGATTAGAGAAAGGGGAAGTTGATCTTTTATTTGGTTCTCATGGAGATATGATTGATCTAGATTCTTTTAAAAAGTTAGAAAAAGATGGAAAGTATGTTACTGTAATGAGTGAACCAATTGCATCTAGAGCAATTCTTTTAAATTCAAATAGGGAAATTACTGGAGATTTAAAGTTTAGAGAAGCGGTTCAATATGTAATTGATAAAAAGTCTATTGCAGGTGGGATTTTGAATGGTTCAGAAGCAGTTACTGATACACTATTATCGAAAACAGTTAAATATTGCAATATAGATTTAAAAACACGTTCATATGATATAGATAAAGCTAAAAATCTTTTAGAACAAGCAGGATGGAAGATGGGCAACGATGGATATAGATATAAAAATGGAAATAAATGTGAGGTAACAATTTATTTTAACTCTAATAATGCACAGGGGCGTACTATTAGTGAATATATTCAAAATAATTTTAAAGCAGTAGGCATTAGTCTTAAAGTTGTAGGGGAAGAAAAACAAGCCTTCCTTGATCGTCAAAAATCAGGAAAATTTAATCTTCAATATTCACTTTCTTGGGGTACTCCATATGATCGACAAGCTTATTTGTCCTCATGGCGTACACCAGCTCATGCTGATTATCAAGCACAAATAGGCATGGAGAAAAAGAAATGGTTAGACCAAACTATTACAGCTATTATGATTGAACAAAATGAAGATACTCGTAAGCAAATGTACAAAGATGTTTTAACATATATTAATGATCAATGTGTATATATTCCTCTTACTTATTCTAGAACAAAAGTAGTACATGTAAATGGATTAAAAGGAGTTACTTTTAATTCATCTCAGTATGAAATACTATTTCAAAAAATGTATTTTGAGAAATAAGTAAAATCAATAAAGGCAAATTTATATATTTGCCTTTATTACATATAACATTTAGGAGAGATAAAATGAAAAGTTATATAACAAAAAGAGTATTGAGTATAATACCTATATTGATTGGGATTTCATTTCTATCATTTATAATAATTAATCTTAGTCCTAGTGACCCTGCCGAGGTTGCACTTAGAGTTAATGAAACAGTAGCTACAGATGAAGCAATTCAGCAAATGAGGAATAAGTTGGGATTAGATAAACCTTTTTTTGAAAGATATGCAACATGGTTAGGAGATAGTTTAAAAGGCAATTTTGGAGAAAGTTATGTAAATAATAAACCAGTTATAAAAGAAATTGGGCAAGCGCTTCCAGCTACACTTCACTTGGCATCAGTGTCTTTAATAATTACTATTTTAATTAGTGTAACGGTAGGATTACTTTTAATGTGGATTTTTGCAGTTAAACTAAATATTTTCCCTACAAGTGGAATGGTAGCAGCAAACTCTGTTATTCTTCCAGTAGTTACATTATCTCTCTCATATATTTCAACTTATGTAAGATTAATCAGAAACAACATGATAAAAAATAAACAAGAAAATTATGTTCTTTATGGGAGAGTTAGAGGACTTAAAGAAAGTACTATCATAAAACATATATTTAAAAATTCGCTTCAATCATCAATTACAGCTCTTGGAATGTCAATTCCAAAACTAATAGCAGGAACAGTTATAGTAGAAAATATTTTTGCATGGCCTGGTATAGGTAGGTTATGTGTAACAGCTATATTTAATGGAGATTATCCTATTATACAAGCGTACATACTTATTATGGCAATAATGTTTGTAGTTTGAAATTTATTAGTTGATATATTTGGTGCATTGATTGACTCGAGAATAAGAAAGGAGTCATAAAATGATAGTGTTAAAGCGATTAAAATCAGATAAACTTGCTATGATTTGTATTATGGTTTTATTTACTATTATAATAGGTGGTATTCTAGCTCCATTGATTAGTCCAAATGATCCTGTAGAAATAAATATAAAACAGAAATTTGTGTCTATAAGTATGAAATACCCATTTGGAACAGATCATTTAGGAAGATGTGTGTTGTCAAGAATATTATATGGAATTCGTACAACAATTATATTTTCCATAGTTACAATGATAGCTACTATTGCTATTGGTACTATTTTAGGTGTAATTTCAGGATTTTTTCGAGGATGGCTAGATGAAATTATTATGAGAATTTGTGATGTTATGCTATCATTCCCAAGCGAAGTTATGATACTTGCAATAGTTGGCATACTTGGACCAGGACTTCTAAATGTAGTGATTGCAAATATTATAGCCAAATGGGCATGGTATACTAGAATGATTAGGTCTATCATTATACAATATGTAGATAAAAATTATATAAAATTGGCAAAAGTATCTGGATGCAGTATGTGGCATATTGTAAAGAAACACTTGATTCCTGGAATTATAGGAGAAATTGCTGTACTTGCAACTCTTGATACAGGATGGGTTATTTTAAATATTTCAGCATTATCATTTTTAGGATTAGGAGTACAAGCACCAACTCCGGAATGGGGTATGATGTTAAATGAAGCCAAAAATATCATGACAACTCACCCTACTCAAATGTTAGCACCTGGTATTGCAATACTTATTGTTGTCGCAGCATTTAGTTTTTTAGGTGATAGCTTACAAGTGGCTCTAGATCCTAAAAAACATGGTGAAATGAAAGAGGTGAGTAGATAGTGAATTTATTAGAAGTAAAAAATCTTTCTATAAAAGATATAAGAAATAATGAAGAAATAGTTAGTAATATAAGTTTTGAGCTAAAATCTAATACTTGCTTGGGAATTGTAGGGGAAAGTGGAAGTGGTAAATCAATGACAACTAAAGCAATATTAGGACTTACAAATCCATGGTTGAAAGTTACTGGGAGTGCCAAATTTAATGATATAGAATTATTAAAAGCGAAGAGTGATATTATTAGAAAAATAAGAGGCAAGAATATTTGTATGATACTTCAAGATGCAATGTCATCATTTGATGCCCTCTATACTATAGGATATCAAATGATTGAAACGTTACAAGAAAATGGAAATATTTCAAAAAAAGAAGCAGAGAAAATTTCGGTACAAGCTTTAGATAAAATGTGTATTAATGATCCTAAACATGAATATACTAAATATTTAATTGATACTCGATTAAAGCTTACAGATTCATTTCGTAAATCTATGATTCTGGAGGATGAAGTATGCTGTTGCAAGTAAATGATGTTTATAAGAGTTATTCAAAGATTGGATTATCCAGGGGAAAAGATAAACTAAATGTTTTACAGGGAATTAGTTTCTGCGTGAAAGAAGGAGACTGTGTAGGACTTATAGGAGAGAGTGGGAGTGGAAAAAGTACTCTTAGTCGTTTGATATTAGGACTAGAAAAAGCAAATAGCGGAAGTATAACTATTGAAGGACAACCAGTGAAAAAATGGATAAAGGAAAATCAGGGACAAATGAGTGTAGTATTTCAGGACTATACGTCATCTGCAAATCCCCGTTTTACAATAAAAGAAGTTATAGCTGAACCACTTATTGCTCTTGGAAGAAAGGGTAAAATTGAAGAAAAAGTAGAGGAACTTTTAAATAGAGTGGGACTATCTAAATCTTTAATGTATAGATATCCACATGAACTAAGTGGAGGACAGTTACAACGTGTATGTATTGCTAGAGCTATTTCTACAAATCCTATGTTTATGGTACTTGATGAGGCTATAAGCTCATTAGATGTATCAATACAAGCTCAAATACTCCAACTACTTAAAGAGTTAAAGAAGGATTTGAATATGACATATTTATTCATAGCTCATGATTTACAAGCCGTAGCTAGTGTGTGTGATGAAGTTTTATTTTTGTATAGAGGAAAATTGTGGAAAATATATCTAGTAATAATCTTGCAAATGTGAAAAATGAATATGCACAAAAATTACTTAATTCAGTTATGCCTTTTACATTATAAATAAACAGAATTCTTGGCTTCAGAAGGAGTTTTTATTCCCACTGAAGCTTATTAACAGTTTACTCCTTAGAAGTCGTTATCCTTTAGGGGAAATCGCCAGGGACGTAGCCGCTCTAATACTCCCACTTTAAAGAAAATGGGAGTATTAGAGCGGGTAGTCATCGAATAATAATATTTGTTAATATATAGATTTTAGCTTTACAGAATACTGCAAAGCCTTTTATTTTTATTTAAAATTAAACTATTATAATTATTAGCTTTATAGTTTAATAAAAATATGATAATATATTATTCATTATTGATATTTTAGGAGAGAATAGTATGAAATCAGATAAGTGTATAAGTGAAGATATTTCTAAAAATAAGCTACAAAAGTCAAGCCATAAACACGATTATATTGTAAAAGAAATAAATTATAAAAAACAAATACTGGTTAAGAATAAAAGGGAAAGTTTTTATTTAGTACCTGTTAAATATAAATGTAGTATTTGTGGAAAGGTAAAGAGTAAACATATTATAAAGCATAATAAATAATATTATTCATAATTTGAACTTATCCAAAATAGTATTCTTGACAATAAAATTAAATTTATGTTATTGTATATTAAAATGGAAAAATTAGATAAAATGTGAAAGGAAGATTATTATGTAATTCTGTATGTTCTAAGATAAGCTCTTTGTAAAAAGAGATGTATTTTATGCCAATATAATATGGTGTAAATAATAAGAGTTTGTCAAAATATTTAGTGGTAGATTAGATATTCCCGTTTAAAAATGTTAAGAAAATGGGGCGTTTTTGATATACTCTTTTTAGAATTAGAATATACTTTTTATAGCATAATAATTTTCTAAAAAAGAATATCTCTTTTTTAGTTTATTTGTGTTGTGAAAAGTAATGTTTCACAACTTTTTTATTTTAACAATTAACTAAGAAAAGAGGGAATTTTAATGGAAAGAATATATAAATATCCTAGAACTCGTCATATTGAAGGATCAAGACTTCAAGAAGGAGATGAGGATTTAAAAGCTGTTAAATTTGATTATATAAAGGATAAACATGTAGTAGTAGAAGAAAAGGTAGATGGAGCAAATTGTGGAATTAGTTTTGATGAAAATGGACAAATGTTTTTGCAAAGTAGAGGACATTATTTAAATGGGGGATATGGAGAAAAACAATTTTCATTATTTAAAACTTGGACAAGCTGTCATACTCAGGAGTTATATAGTATTTTAGGAAACAGATATGTTATGTATGGAGAATGGTTATATGCAAAACATACAGTATTTTATGATGAATTAACTCATTACTTTATGGAATTTGATATTTTTGATAAAGAAGAAGAAAAATTTCTAAGTACAAAAAGGAGAAGAGAAATACTTAAAGATTATAGCTTTATTGTGTCTGTATTAGTACTTCATGAAGGAAAGTTAAATAACTTAAATCAGTTAATTTCATTTTTAGGAAAATCTAACTTTAAGTCATCAAAAGGAAAAGAAATTTTAAGAAAAAAATGTGAAGAATTAAATCTTTCGTTTAATATTGCAAAAAAACAAACAGACACTTCTGATTTAATGGAGGGATTATATATTAAATTGGAGGATGAAAATCATGTTATAGATAGATTTAAATATGTTAGAACATCTTTTCTTAATACAATTTTAGATTCAGAAACCCACTGGATAAATAGACCTATAATTCCCAATAAATTAAAAGAAGAAATAGATATATTTTCTTGAAAGTGGGTGAAAAGTATTGTGAATAGTAAAGTAATAAAAGATATTTTAGATAAGAATTTTGATTTTGATGAAATAGCAAAGGATTTTCCTATTATTTATGAACTTAAGAATATAGAACAAAATCCTAAATATCATGAGGAAGGTAATGTTTATATTCATACTAAAAGAGTTTGCCAACAAGTAATTAACCTACCTCAGTGGGAGAAACTTAATTGTGTTGACAAGGTAACTTTATATTTAGCAGCTTTTTTTCATGATATTGGTAAATTAATCTGTACTAAAACAGAAGATGGAGAAATAATATCTCCCAAACATGGAGTAAAGGGTGCAAAACTTTTTAGAGAGTTTTTTTATAAATATGAGAACATAAGCTTTTCTTTAAGAGAAGAAATAGCTGCATTGATTAAATATCATGGATTACCTTTGTTTTTTATGGATAGAAACAATATGGATTATGATTTAATAAAAGCTAGTGAAGTTGTTAATATGAAACTATTATATCTCATTGCAAAAGCAGATTTATTAGGAAGAGAATGTGATGATAAAGAGGAACTTTTTTATAATATAGAATGCTTTAAGGAGTACACTAATGAATTAGCATGCTTTTATTCATCAAAGAAATTTTCTAATAAATATAGCAGATTTTTATATTTAAATAAACAAAATATATGGCATGGAGATAATGTGTTCGATATAACTACTTTTCAAGTAACAATAATGGTGGGTTTTCCACTTGCAGGTAAGGATACTTATATAAAAAATAATTTAAAATCTATACCAATTATATCGCTAGATAATATAAGAGAGGAACTTAGAATTTCTCCTAAAAAAAATTCTTCAAAAGTAGCCGCTATTGCAAAGGAAAGAGTAAAGAATTTGTTAAAAGAGAAAAAACCTTTTGTATGGAATGCTACCAACTTATCAAAAGATATTAGAAAAAATTTATGTAATGTATTCTCAGCTTATGGTGCTAGAGTGAAATTTGTTTATATTGAAGTACCATATAAAGAACTACTTTTACGAAATAAGATTAGAAATAGGACTGTGCCAGAAAAAGTTATAAATAATATGATAAGTAAATTTGATATGATAGAAAAGTGGGAAGGTTATGAGGTAGAATATATTGTTATAGATTAATAGCTGATATAATTATTTTATTTTGTATAAGTGAGATATAAAATAATTTGTATAAGTAGAACATAAAGCAATATAAGTTATTGAATGATTTCTTCTAAGCTTCAGATGAAATAGGAATATCTAAATAAATTTTTTATGAAGCTTAGAAGAATTAGTAAAATTCTAATTTAAATAGATGTAAAACCACCATCAATAAACAATGTTTGTCCAGTAGTGTAGCTAGAAGCATCAGAGGCAAAATAAATAGCAGCACCATTTAACTCTCCAGCATTGCCAGCTCTTCCAGCAGGGCAAATTTCATTATACATTTTTAAGCTACTTTCTTTAAAAAGATCAGGCGAAGTCATTTCTGTTTTGAAAAGGCTAGGACCAATTGCATTTACAGTTATGCCATATTGAGCCAATGAAGCTGCCATAGCTGTAGTTAAGCTTATTACAGCACCTTTTGAAGCATTATAAGCGTGAAGTGCTTCATATTTACCACCAATAATACCACAAACAGAAGCTGTATTTATAATTTTTCCATATCTCTTTTCCTTCATATGTTTTATCACATGTTTGGACATTAGAAATACGCCTTTTAAATTTGTATTCATAACCCTATCCCACTCGGTTTCATCAATGATATCAACAGAGCCCACAGAATCTACTCCAGCGTTATTCATTAATATATCTATTTTACCAAAGTTATTTAAAACAGTTTTTACAGAAGAAATAACTTCTTTTTCTATTGTAACATCACACTTTATAGGAAGAGCTTTTCTTCCCATAGATTCTATTTCTTTAGCTAACTTTTTTAATCTTTTATACCTTCTTGCTAGTATTGCTACATCAGCTCCTTGTTCAGCAAAGGCTTTAGCAATTTGAACCCCTATACCACTTGAAGCACCAGTAATAATTGCAACTTTTCCTGTTAAATCGAATAAATTATTCATGAAATTCTCTCCTTTAAATATTAGCTAATACACATATTATATGATAGATGATGGTATTGTGAATATAAGGAGAGAATATGAAAACAATATTAAAATGCTATTTTTTCAAAATTACCTTTTATATCAGCAATTTCAGCCTGAATATTATCTAAATAAAATAGAGCTAAATGCAGACCAGTTTGTTCATTATAAATTTGAGTTAAGGATGGCATAGTTTTAAATGCCTTTTTTAAAGTATCTTCTCTATCATCAAAAACCGCAGTGCCACTAATTCTAATCCATTGACCTTGTGCATTAGCTGTAGAGATTTCTACATTTTTATTAGCTTGTACTTGTTTATAACAAAATTTATGATCTCCCATTCCAAAATAAAGTCTACCTTCATGCTCCATAAAAAATCCAAAAGGTCTTACTTTTGGTTTATTCCCTTCCACAGTTGCAAAATAAAAAGTGGGATTTTCTGATAAAAATTTTAGTATTTTTTCCATTAGTATAACTTCCTTTCTTAAAGTAAAATTATTTACACATTAATTCTAATATGCTATAATAAATTTAACAAGTACAATTAATTAGTATAGTTAGTATGTTTTTAGATACTAAAGGAGTGATAACAGTGGAAAAAGATGAGAATTTATTTGGTAAATGTCCTATTACAACTGCACAAAAAGTTATAGGTGGTAAATGGACACTTATAATTTTATATTACTTAAGTATGGAAACTTTACGATTTGGGCAATTGCAACATAAAATACCCATGTTAACACAAGCAACTCTTACAAAGCAACTTCGCAATTTGGAAAATTATGGATTAATAGTAAGGAAGGTTTATCCTGAAGTGCCCCCAAAGGTAGAGTACTCTCTTTCGGATATTGGTAGGAAGTTTATGCCTGTACTTGATTCATTAACTGTATGGGGAGAAGAATATAAAAACTATTTAAAAAGTGAAGATTTTAATTTGAAAAATAATAATTAAAGTAGCATTCATTTTATAGAATTCTACTTTAATTATTAATTCCACTATTAACTAAATTATTTACTAATTATTTCTACTCCATTTTCTGTTACTAATATAGTATGCTCCCATTGAGAAGAAAGGGAGCCATCCTTTGTTAACACTGTCCAGTTGTTATCAGAATCTATAAATATTTCATAAGAACCTGTGTTTATCATAGGTTCTACTGTAAATACCATACCAGGTACCAAAATCATGCCTTCCCCTCTTTTACCAACATGAGGAACAAAAGGTTCTTCGTGAAAATCAAGTCCAACACCATGACCACCAAAATCTCTTACTACAGAGTAACCATGTTTTTCTGCCAATTCTTGAACTGCTGCACCTATATCATCTAGAAAACCCCATGGTTTTATTGCTTCTATACCTCTATACAAACATTCCTTTGAAATTTCTACTAATTTTTTTGCTTCTTCACTAGCTTCCCCAATTATAAACATTCTTGAGGCATCTGAATAATATCCATCTAATATAGTGGAGGCATCTATGTTTATTATGTCTCCATTTTTAAGGATTATATCCTTGCTTGGGATGCCATGGCATACCTCATTATTTATTGAAGTGCAAACACTTTTAGGATATCCTTCAAAGTTAAGAGTAGCTGGAACTGCTCCTTGGGATACAGTATAGTTATGAACTAATTTATCAATTTCCTCAGTGCTCATGCCTTCTTTTATATTTTCTGCTACTAGATCTAGCACAGCATTATTAATTTTAGCACTTTTCTTTATACCTTCAATCTGTTCTTTGGTTTTAATAAGCTGTCTTGGTGGAGTTAGAAATCCTTGCTCTTGTAACATATCTAATTTTTTATCAAATTCAATATGGCATTTCTTATATTTTAATCCACTTCCACACCAGCATAAATCATTTCTATTTAAATTCATAACAACATCTCCTAATAATATTATAGTTTTATTTTCTAAAACCTATATTAACATATTTACTTTATAAATGCATATGATAAAATAATTTTATTAATATTGATAGGGGGATATAGTATGAATTACTTAATAAAATTTACTGACGATTTAGGCTCTGTGCAAAGACTACATAAAGCAAAGTTTTGTTCAGAGCCGAATTTTTATAACATTAATTTAGGTTAAAGTAGTTTTGTGTGGTCTTTGCTTCATAATTTACAAATTTAAAAGTAGATAGGAGCAAGGAATATGAAATATGAAAAAGCACAAAATATATTACCAAGGTATATAATTGAGTTAATTCAGCAGTATATAGATGGTGGGTATTTATATATACCTACAAAACCTGAGAATAAAAAAGCTTGGGGAGAGAACAGTGGTATAAAAGAGAGTTTAAAGAAAAGAAACAAAGAGATTTTTAATTTATACAATAAAGGAATATCTGTTAAAGAGCTTACACAGCGATATTATCTTACTGAGTATAGTATTAGAAGAATAATTAGACAGATAAAACAAAAAATATAAATGTAAATCAGTATTTAATGATGTTAGTATAAAATCATTAAATACTGATTTTTTTATACACTGGATTTAAATAAAGAACTTTTTAATTTTTATAGAAAATTTACTATTATTTATTAATTTTTCTCTGGATATTACACCATAATTATGTAACAATATATATGATTAGAGAAATAGTAGATAAGTAGTATAATATTTAGCTTTATAGCTATTGTTAAGCAAAATAAAATTTATAAAAATAATAATAGTTTAAAATGAAATTATTGCAGATTATGATGTGAAAAAACATATAATTATAGGTAAATAATTTAAAATAAATGGTTAAAGGTGATTGAAGATGTTTAAAAAATTTAAGAAAAAACCCTGTTATGAAGCTGATTGTATTGTTAAATATGTAGAAGATAGGTTAAAGGGAGAGAGAGTATCAGAACCTAAAGTTAAGTATCCAACCCATGTTAATTTATTAAATAACTATAAAAAGCTTTTTGATAATGAGAAAATTATGTCTTCTTCAGCAAAAGAATTGTTAGATGTAAATGCATCTTTAAGTAATTTTGATGTAGAAATGTCTACTATTTCTAATGAGTTGATTGATTTTGCAGGAGAAATGGCTACACTAAGTGACTCTAATGTGGCAATAGTAGAGGAAATCACGGCTAGTATGAATGAAGTAAATCACACTATAAAGGATACTTCTGAAACATTGGAAAAACTATCTGCATCTTCTAAAGAATTAATAGAGCAGAATCATAAAAGTCTTGATGAAATTGAAGAAATTAATCAATTACAAAAAGAGGTGCTGAATGATGCAACTATTATGAGAAATCAAATTGATGAACTTGTTGAAATGGCTAGCAAAGTCAATGATATTGTAATAGGGGTTGGAGCTATAGCAGAGCAAACCAACTTGTTAGCTTTAAATGCTTCTATTGAAGCTGCAAGAGCAGGAGAAAATGGGAAGGGATTTGCAGTAGTAGCTCAAGAAATAAGGAAGCTTGCAGACAATACAAAGGAAAATCTTCAGGGAATGAAAAAATTTGTAGATAATATTCAAGCTACTTCAAGAAAAGGTAAAGAAAGTATGGATAATACTGTAAATTCCACAGAAAAAATGAGCGAAAAAATTAATTCAATAACGTATGCTATGAAAAATAATGTGAATATACTTGAGAATACGGTAAGTAATGTGGTAGCAATTAATGAATCTATGGGAGGAATAAATGAGGCTGCAGCGGAAATAAATGAAGCTATGGAAAACTCAAGTCAGGATGCAGAAAGATTGAATAGTATGACAAATACTATTCATGATGATGCATTAAAGAGTGCAGAATATGCTAAGGAAATATCTTATATAGATGATACACTTTCAGATATTTTAAAGACAATGATGAATGGACTTAAAGGTACTATGAATGACATTAGTAATGAAGACTTTTTAAATTATATGGAAAAGGCTAAAAAAGCTCACGAAAATTGGTTACAGAATTTAAAACATATTAAAGATGAAATGAAGATATATCCTTTACAAACTAATAGTTCTAAATGTGCTTTTGGACATTTTTATGAATCTATACAAGTAACACATTCCTCCATTATAGAAGAATGGAAAAAGATTGATAGTATTCATAAAGAATTTCATCAGTTAGGACATAAAGTTATAGAAGCAGTGAAAGAAGAAAATAAATCTAATGCTGAAAAATATTACTGTTCTGCTGAAAAATTATCCAAGCAGATATTTGTATTAATAGATGAAATCACTGAAAAAATACATAATCAAAACAATAAAGGTATTGAGCTATTCAAATATTGAATCAATAGAAAATACAAGTGCTTCATAATATAGAGAAATTATGAAGCACTTGTATTTATATTATACTATATGATTACGTGAAGCCAAATCAGTCACATGTTTCTGAAGGTCTTGAGCCATACGAGCTAATTCTCCACCTACATTAGCCACTTCTTCTACAGCTGCAGCTTGATTTTTGCTTGTTTGTGAATTTTGTTTTGATTCTGTATCTAATTCATTAACTATTTTAACTAGCTTATCAATACTGCCTTTTATTTTAAAAATTTCATTTATTAATCCTTCTATAATATTATCACTATTTTTTAAGTTGTTATTGGTTTCTATAGCTTTATTACTTACTTCTAAAACTAGTTCTGTAATTTCTTTTAAATTTGTATGTATATCCTCAGCAGACAGTGAACTACTTTCTGCTAATTTACGGACTTCATCTGCTACTACAGAAAATCCTCTACCATGTTCACCAGCTCTTGCAGCTTCTATAGCTGCATTTAATGCTAAAAGATTTGTTTGGCCTGCTATATTTTGTATTGAATCTACAATGTTTGTAATTAAGTTTGTCTTTTTAGATAACTCATCCATACCATAGATTGTACTATCCATTGATTCATTTAAAGATTTTATAGATTGTTTTATTAATTCAGTGTCTTTAACGATTAAATCAACTTGGTTATTAGTACTATCCATTTCTTTCATACAAGTATGTAACTTTTCTGTTTGAGCTTGAGATACATTTGCTACTGTATTACTCATAGCTAAGGTTTCTTCACTTGAAGCTGCAAGTTCTTCGCTAATTGAACCTAAATGATGTGCTTCTTCATCTAAAGTATTTATAATGTTTTTTTCAGCGGTTATATCTTTTATTACTTCTATTGCGCCTATAGTATTACCAGCTTCATCAAAATATGGTGTATATGAAATCAATGTTGGGATTATTTTACCAGATCTATTTTTAAGTTCAACATATATATTTTTAACTGAATCTTTACTATCTTGTAAGTGTTTTTGAACTACACAATTTTTGCCGCATATAGAGGAATTAAATACATCATAACATTTCAGTTTTAATGCTTCTTCTTTTGAGAATCCAGTCATTTGCTCCATCATTGGAGAAAATTCTACAATGTTAAAATCCATATCTCTTATATAGTATGGAAAGGGCATTGCTAATCTTAGTCCCTCACATCTTAATTGTTCTTCAGTTTTTTTTAGGTTCCCTTTATTAATATTGTCTACGTTAACGGTTCCATTATTATTTGTTTGTTGTCTTTTACTGAATAATGCCATTTTATTAGCCCCCTTGTTTGAAATAATTAATTTGTTAATGATATATTATTACTCTACTACTATACATTTTGGTATATCGATAAATAAGTAATAAACTTAATAAAAAAATACAGAATAAGAAGACTATACTAGGGAATTTTATAATGAAAAAGTAATATTTTTAAGAATTTTGCTAATAATAACTTCAGTTAAGTATTCAAGGAGTTGATATAAATGACAGTAGGGTCAAAAGTAAAACAATCATTATCTAATTTAAAAGGAGTAGAAAGTACATTAAGAATCTATTCTATACAAAGCAAGAATAAAGAGGAGGCAAATGCTTATAAGGAAGCACTTCAAATAACACAATCAGTTATTAAAGATGTAGAAAGTAGAATGAAAACAATAGAATTTGAAGAACCTCAATATAAAGGAAACTAATAGGAGGAAATAATATGCAAACTTGGATTATAGTTCTCATAAAAACTGTAATTTTATTTTTTTTAACTTTACTAATAATGCGGCTTGTAGGAAAAGGAAATATATCAAAGGTAACTCCTTTTAATTTTGTAAGTTATATTATAGTTGCCATTATTGTTTCACTAATTACTTTAGGAGTAGTAACTAATATTGCTTTTGCATTTATTGCATTAGGAACATGGATAGTACTTTTTATAGCATTAGATTATCTATCATTAAAAAGTAAAGTGGTACATGATTTTGTAAATGGTAGAAATACTATATTAATAAAAGAGGGAAAAGTTCTAGAAGAAAATTTAATGGAGGTTAGATACACTGGAGAAGAACTGCTAAGAGAATTACGAAAAAAAAATGTTTTTAATTTAGCAGATGTTGAATTTGCTGTAATGGAGACTACTGGAGAAGTGAACGTTTTATTAAAGTCCGATAAACAACCTATTACACCTAAGCAATTAAACACAAAAGTTGCACCTTGTTCACAGCCAGAAACTGTAATATTAGATGGTAATATTCTTGATGAATCATTATCAAGTATAGGACTTGATAGGCAATGGCTAAAGGTTCAATTATCAAATGCAGGAGTATCACTAGATAATGTGTTTATCGGTCAAGTAGATTCATCAGGAGATTTGTTTATAGATCTTTTTGATGATGCAATACAAGTTACGCAACCTCAAGTGAAAGAAATGCTTTATGCCAGTATTTCAAAAGTGCAAGCAGATTTATTATCCTTTTCATTAGAAACAGATGATATAGAAGCTAGGAAAAGATATCTAAAGAATGCCAATAAATTAAAAGAAGTTATGAATAAACTAGAGCCCTACTTACTACGTTAAAAGGAAGTGAGTTTATGTCTAATATGAAAAAGAAAAAATTAACTTCTACTCAACAAGAATATCAAGATTTTGCTAAAGAAAGGGAACCAAAGCGTCAAGTTTTTAAAAATTGTGTAAGAGCTTTTTTAGTTGGGGGTATTATATGTACTATAGGGCAAGGATTACAATGGTTTTTTATAAAATATTTTAATTTTACAAAGGAAACCGCTGGAAATCCTGCATCTGCAATTTTAATAATAATTTCTATTTTACTTACTGGTCTTGGATTTTATGATCATATTGCACAATGGGCTGGAGCAGGAACTGCTGTTCCTGTTACTGGATTTGCCAATACTATGGCTTCTGCAGCTATTGAACATAGAACTGAAGGATATGTTTTAGGAGTGGGAGGAAATATGTTTAAATTATCTGGTTCAGTCATTGTTTTTGGAGTATTTTCAGCTTTTATTGTAGCAATAATAAAAATAACTATTAAGTGGTTAGGTGGGATGTAAATGATTAAAGGACATCAAACCTGGGTTTTTGATTCAAAACCAGTGATAATATCATCGGCAGCGGTAGGAGGAGCATTTGAAAGAGAAGGAGCATTGGCAGAGGATTTTGATATCCTTCATGAAGATGTATGGTTAGGACAGGATAGCTTTGAGAAGGCTGAAAAAAAGTTATTAGAAGAAGCTTGTGAAACTGCAATTAATAAGGCAAATATGAAAAAAGAAGATGTTCAATTTTTTATAAGTGGAGATTTAATGAATCAAATTACTCCTAGTAGTTTTACAGCACGTACATTGGGGATTCCTTACTTAGGAATTTTTGGTGCTTGTTCTAGCTCTATGGAAGGTCTTGCATTAGCTTCTTTATTAATTGATAGCAAATCTGCAAAATATGTGGTAGCAGGTGCATCTAGTCACAATATAGCAGCAGAAAAACAATTTAGATATCCTACAGAATATGGATCACAAAAACCTCCAACTGCTCAATGGACAGTAACTGGAGCAGGAGCTGCGGTAATAGCTGAAAAAGGTGAAGGACCTAAAGTAACAAGTGCTACTATTGGAAAAGTAGTAGATATGGGAATTTCAGATCCTTTTAATATGGGATCTGCTATGGCTCCAGCAGCAGTGGATACAATAGAGGCACATTTTAGAGATTTAAATATAGATTTATCCTATTATGATTTAATTGCTACAGGAGATTTAGGAAGAATTGGTCATAGAATTGCAGGAGATTTATTAGATAAACATGGACTAAAAATTCCAAAAAAAATATTTACCGATTGTGGAATATTAATTTATAGAGAGGATCAACCAGTAATGGCCGGTGGTAGTGGATGTGGTTGCTCTGCTACAGTTACTTATGGGCATTTGCTTAAACGTATGAAGAAAGGTGAATTGAAAAGAATATTGATTGTTGCAACAGGAGCACTATTATCTCCTCTATCCTATCAACAAAAAGAAAGTATACCTTGTATTGCCCATGCGGTATCTATGGAAATGTAAAGAGAGGTGTAGGGGAAAAATGGCAATTTTTATTAAAGCTTTTATTGTTGGCGGAATTATATGTGTAATTGGGCAGATAATGATGGATGTTTTTAAGCTTACACCGGCTCATACAATGAGTGCATTAGTTGTATTTGGTGCCATATTAGGAGGTTTAGAATTATATGAGCCATTGGTAAAGTTTGCAGGTGCAGGAGCTTCAGTTCCAATATGTAGTTTTGGTAATTCATTAGTTAAAGGAGCTTTAATGGAAGCTGAACAATCTGGTATTATAGGAGTTCTTACTGGCATATTCGAAGTTACAAGTGCTGGAATTTCAGCTGCTATAATATTTGCATTTATAGCTTCCTTAATATTTAAACCTAAAGGATAATATTAAGGTATTTTGAAAGGAGGTGATATAAATGACAGTAGGAACACAGATGCAACAAGCTATAGCAGGCGTTCAGTCAGCAGCAGCTACAATGAAAACATTTGCATTAGAAACACAGGATGAAGATGCAAAAAAGGATTTTCAGCAATTAGCTCAAACTTTTGAAGATGCATTACAAGTTTTAGAAGGAAGAAGAAAATATATTGAAGAACAGGAACCTCAATATAGACAATAATAAATTAAAATTAAAAGTAAACATATTTTAGAAGAGATAAATAATGAAGAGGAGAGAAGCTTAAAATCTCCTCTTTATTATTTTGTTTTAATATCTACAAAGAAGTTATATTAGCTTTGATAATATAATACATATATGGTACTATATATAATGTTGCGGAAAATTAAATTATTTTAATAAAATTAACTGGATAATGTAAATAAATCCAAAAAAATTTATTTACGTTTTAAATTATATGAAGTTAAGTTGTAAAAATTATTGGAGGATGGAGTTATGAAAATTACTGTAAAAACTAAGTTAATCTCACTAGTAACATTTTTTATTATTATATTGATAGGAGTAGGATTATATTCAAGTATTTTATTAAAAAATATAAATGAACATTCTACAGTCATAGCTTATGAATTAATTCCAGGTATAGAAAGTTCATCTAGTCTTAATATTTTAACTAGTGATTTTAGAATAGTTGAATATGAGCATATTTTATCTAAGTCCAAAGAAGAAATGAAGGCTAAAGAGAAAGTTATGGAAAATTTAAAAAACCAAATTTTTAAGAATATTAATGAATATAAAAACACTATTACAGAGGAGAAAGATAAAGAATTAATTGGAGAAGTTGAAAGCTCTTTGATTAATTATTTTAATTTACATAAAACTGTTATAGAATTAAGTAATAAGCTAAAGGCAGAAGAAGCCATGAAGATTATGAATGGCAAAGGCTTAAATTTATTTAATAAAGCTAGTTCAGATCTTAAAGAATTAGTCACATATAATGAAAAATATAGTAAAGTGCTAAGTGATACTGGAGATTCCGCATCTTCAATGGCAAAGAAGATGCTTTTATTTATAAATATAATAGTAATAGTAGCAATAGTATTTATAGCGGTTACTATAATAAGAAGTATTTTAAAGCCTATTAAGTTGTTAAAAGTTGAGTTAAATACACTAGCCACTAGTGGTGGAGATTTAACTAAAAAGGTGGAAGTTAATTCTAATGATGAATTTAGAGAGTTGGCAGATGCTTTTAATCAATTTATATCAAATTTAAGAGATATTATATCCGAGGTTAGCAATAAAACTGAAATTACTGTGGAAAATGTACAAGGTATAGCTGTAAATATGGGAGATTTGAACAATCAAATAGAAGAAGTTCATGCAACAACAGAGGAATTATCAGCTGGTATGGAAGAAACAGCAGCTTCTACAGAAGAAATGAATGCAACAGTTTATGAAATAAAAGAAGCTGTAGAGTTAATCGCTACTAAGGCAAAAGAAGGAGTTAATTCTTCAATAGAAATTAGTAATAGAGCTTTATCTTTAAGAGAAAAATCTTTGACTGCTAAAAAAGATGCAGATGATATATATGCTAATACTAAAGAAAAGTTAGAAAAAGCTTTAGAAGATTGTAAAGTAGTGGAAAAGATAAGCATATTTTCGGAAACTATATTAAATATTTCTTCTCAAACCAATTTGCTAGCGTTAAATGCTTCAATAGAAGCAGCAAGAGCTGGAGAAGCAGGCAAAGGATTTACAGTTGTTGCAGATGAGATAAGAAATTTAGCAGAACAATCTAACCTTACTGTAACTGAAATTAAAAAGATAGCAGATTTAGTTTTAGAAGCGGTTGAAAATTTATCTAATGGGGCACTAGAAATATTAGATTTTGTAAATACCAAAGTTTCTAATGATTATCTAAATATGGTTAAAACAGGGGAAGAGTATAAAATGGATGCAGAAGGTGTTAATAAGATTATGGAAAACTTTAGTGATACTTCTAATCAGGTAAGAATTGCTGTTGAAAATTTAACAAAAGCTGTAGAAGAAATAACAACATCTACTACAGAAGGGGCAAATAATACTACTAATATTGCTGAAAGTACTATGGTAGTAAATGAGAAGTCAAGCCATGTAATAAGGCAAACACAAGTCTCAGAGGAAAATGCGGAAAGCTTATTAAAGGTAATATCTAAGTTTAAAATTTAAAAGATTACAAAGCAACTTTTAAGAGTACAGATTACAGAGCACAAATAAGGAGAATTTTTCTCCATTTGAATTACGAAAAAATTTAAATTAAAGCTTTTTTGTAGTGATAATGGAAGAAAAGCTTCCTTATGTGTACTCTATACTCTTAAAAGTGCTTCGTATTTTCATAAAGTGTTAATTAAATTTTTAGAGCAACATAAATTATAAGAAAGATTTTTTACAAGACCATTTCCAAAATTTATGGTAAGTATATCTTCATCTATAGTTAATATCTTACCTGTTCCAAAAGATTTATGCTGGATAAGTGTTCCTACTTTTAAGGGAATTCTATTTAAAACAGTAGTATTT
Source organism: Clostridium tetanomorphum (assembly GCF_017873215.1). Lineage (GTDB taxonomy): Bacteria > Bacillota > Clostridia > Clostridiales > Clostridiaceae > Clostridium_AO > Clostridium_AO tetanomorphum. Next base: position 8,905 of record NZ_JAGGKA010000033.1, on the reverse strand, counting down.
TTAACTAAATTATTAGATAAGATGCTAAATGACCTCCCTTTATTAATTATATTATAAAGTTTTTGTACAAATTGAGAAGGAGTACATTTTTTATTATTTTTTTTAAGAGGATTTATTAAGTAAAGATTTTTTCTTCCTCTAGTTATAGCAACATACATTAAACGAGTTTCTTCTTCCAAAGAAGTTTTATCTCCTTTATTAGCTTTATCTATACTGTCAGGAGAAGGTAAAATATCTTCAATTAAGTCTATAATGTAAACAGTATCAAATTCTAACCCTTTTGAACTATGCATAGTAGAGAGGGTTACGCCACTAAATTTTCCTTTAGATTTACTCATTTCCATTTCTTCTTTTAAAAGAGTTAATTTATTTTCTATATCTTGTAGGCTTGTACAGGATGACAAAACCATAGTTAAAATAAATAGTATAGTTTGTATATTATCCATATTATATTTAAATTTTTCACAATAATCTATCATATATTCTTCATAATTTAGTTCATATCTTATAAAATCTATAGCTTCATCTCCATATAAACAGGAAAGCTTTAAAAACTTTTCTTCAAAAGATTTTAGCCTATATGAAGAGGAAAAATAGTTTTCATTATTGCAAAGAGTTTTAAATATGCTTTCTTTAATTTTTCTATTGTAAAGTATACTTAAGTCATCTTTTTTTACATAACTTTTCATCTTATAATATATTCTTTCAAAAGCATCTATATCAGTTAAATCAAAAGCCAATTTAAAGAATGATAAAATGTCTTTAATTACCCAGCTATTAAAAAAAGATGGGACTGAATCTTTTATGTAAAAAGAAATGTTTTCCTTAATTAATCTATCTACTAGAGTAATAGATGAAATATTATTTCTAAAAAGAATAGCAGTTTCTTTTAAATCTTTTTCTTGCTTTAATTTGTGAACTAAAAAATCTATTTGAGCATATTCATTTTCTACATTAATAAAGTTAATTTCATTACCTTCTTCATTTTTGGTAAATAATTCTTTACTATATCTTTTTTTATTTATTTTAATAAATTCATTAGCAGCATTTACTATTTGCTTACTACTTCTAAAGTTCTGCTGCATAAAAAATATTTTTCCGTCTTTATGATATTGGCTTTTAAAATTTAAAAGTCCCTGAGAAAAAGCACCTCGCCAAGAATATATACTTTGATCATCATCACCAACAATACATAAATTAAACTTTGGTTTTGCAATAAGCTTTATTATTTCTTGTTGGATTTTACTAGTATCCTGACATTCATCTACTTCAATATAATCATATAAATTTCTATAAAAATTTAATATTTCTTTATCCTTGTGTAATATTTTATAGCATTTTACTAACATATCATCATAGTCCAGCAAATTATTCTTTTTTTTATACAATTCATACTCTCTATATATGTTTATAAAATTAGGTACAGGAAAATCCTCCTTATATATTTCAGTGTTTTCAAAAGATACCATTATGTTTTTTAAATATCCTATAAATGAGGATAGTTCTTCTAATTTATCATCATTTATAAAATCATTATTGTATTTGGTATATATGTTTTTTAGTAAAACTATACGATTTACTGGAGAATCTTTAGACTCTATTATCGTATATTTTTTATTTCTTCTAAAAGAATAATTATTTATTACATAATAAGCAAAACTGTGTATAGTGGAAAACGGAACTGTATCTTTTATTATATTTCCAAAGAAACTTTTAAATCTATTTCTCATATCTATGGCAGAAGCTTTACTAAAACTAAGCCCAAGTATTCTTTTAGGATTTACATTCTGATTTAATATAAGATTTGCAGTTCTAGAAATTAAAGTAGCAGTTTTACCTGCACCAGGTACTGCAACTACTGCCATGGGTCCATAAACATTAAAAACTATTTCTTCTTGTTCTTTTGTTAAATTTATATTGCAATTATATTTTAAATAAGATAAAAAATCACTTTTATTTATTTTTAACACCACCTTGATAATTAACTATAGTTTATATAAGTATTTAATTTCATTCCAGAAAGAGCAACTAACATATTTTCAAACTCTACAAATAATAATTTAACATAAAAATGCTTTAATTCAAGTTATTTTATTATATAATCTTATTAATACAAAAGGAAGGAGAAAGAATATGGAGGAGAGGAAACTACATTTATTTTTAATAATAAGTATAATAATTATTTTAATATGGTCTGGTATTAATCCTTTTGATAGTTTCACTTGGTTTTTAGAAGTTCTTCCGGCTTTGATAGGTGGAACTATATTAGTAATTATATATAGTAAGTTTAAATTTACAACTTTGGTTTATATTTTAATTTGGATTCATGGGATAATATTAATTGTAGGTGGACATTATACTTATGCAGAGATGCCTTTATTTAATTGGTTAAAAGATACATTTAATTTAGAGAGAAATTATTATGATAGGCTAGGACATATTGCTCAAGGGTTTATACCAGCTATAGTTACAAGAGAAATTTTTATAAGAAAAAATATTGTAAGTAAAAAGGGATGGTTAGGATTTATTATTGTTTCTATATGTTTAGCTGCTAGTGCTTCCTATGAACTTATTGAATTTGCTGTAGCAAAATTTACAGGTACAGCTGCAGAAGCCTTTTTAGGAACTCAAGGGGATGTATGGGATACACAATGGGACATGCTATTTGCATTGGTTGGATCTATATTATCTCTAGTAATACTTTCAAAATATCATGATGAGCAATTGGAAAGGATAAAATTATAGTATTCAAATAATTATAATAAGGCTATTGCATTAAGAAATTTACATACAATATATTGTGAGATTTATTCTTAGTGCGATAGCCCATTTAAGTGAAATTTTAAATTTTTAAAATTAGTTTAGAAATGTTTCTTTAATATTTCTAAAGATTTAACTGCATTTTCTCTAGGTCTTACTTCTATAATATATATAATCTCTTTATCTTTCATAAGATTAAAATGTTTGTTAAAATCTAAATTTCCTGTACCTATAATTTGATGATCACTTTTACCGTTATTATCATGAATATGGCAAGTTCTAATTTTATCAATATTCCTTATAAAAAATTCTACTTCATTATATTTATTTTCATAGGAATGACCTATATCCCAAGTTAAATAAAGATTAGTGGTTTTTAAAAGTTCTTCAAGAACTTCTTGAACTATTTTTTTTGGAAATCTTCCCGAATTCTCCACACATATCATTAATTTATCTTCAGTATGGTGGACTAATTGTTGTAGACTTTCTTTTAATATGTTCTTATACTCTTTTTCATAAAATTCTTCCATATAGCTTTTTCTATCTACTAAAGTAAAACATACTGCGCTACCTACATGAAGAGTCATTCTGCTAACCCCAATATCTATTCCAAAAGTTATTATTTCCTTTAGCCTGTCTAAGCCGGCTTTTCTTATAGAAGAATGAAGTTGAAGAAGAGTAATATCTTCAGGAGCGTGCATAGTAAGTTTTACACCGTTGGTTTCTGCATAATCTTTAATTTTTCTTCTCTCTTCTTTATTAAAATTTTCAGGAAAGTATATAGGAACATTCATATTTATTTCTACAGCATTCATGTTATTTTCTTTTGCAAAATCTATAGTTTTATAAATATTTTCTTCCCCTATAGAAGCAGCATAGCCAATATAATTAAACATATTACTCATTCCTTTCATTAATTTGAAAGTTAATTTAATTTAAAAGTTACAGTAGAGCATAGATAACAGAGTATAGAAGACAGTTTGCCATTGTTAACTGTTGTTAATCCATCTATTATCTATAATCTACGCCCTATTATCTGATATGAGGATTACAGTTCAATAACCTTTGCCCAAATTATATTATCTATATTTACAAATCTATCTAGAGCTTCTTTAGAAATTTTATCATCAATATTTAAAATCATTATAGCCTTATCACCTTTTAATTTTCTTCCAACCTGCATTGTAGCAACGTTTATACTTTCATTTCCTATAAAGGTTCCAACTTGACCTATAACACCTGGTACATCTTTGTTTTGTAAGAATAGCATATAGTCAGAAGGTTTAACATCTACTTCATAACCTAAAATTTCTACTAATTTTCCTTCACCTTTAGTTGAAATAGTACCAGATAAAGTAAATATTCCACCTTTATTATCAGTTATTTTTATAGTAATTAAGTTTGAATATCCATTAAAATGCTTACATATATTTTTAGTATTTATTCCTATTCCGCTTTCTTCTGCCTTAACTCTAGCATTTATATAATTTACTCTATCAGCCATAACTGGTTCTAATAATCCTTTAGTAAAGGCTATAGTAACCATTTCTGTATCCTGGCATCCTATTTCACCCCAGTAAGTGATATCTACAAATTTAATTGCTTCTTTATTAATCTGATAATATACCTTACCTAAGTTCTCCATAAGGTTAATATAAGGTTGAATTTCTTTTAATTCATCTCTATGAATAGCAGGAAGGTTAACTGCATTAGGAACAATTTCACCCTTAATTCCTTTTAAAACCTGTTTTGCTATAGTTAGTCCTACATTTTGTTGAGCTTCTACTGTAGTTGCACCTATATGAGGAGTAACCACTACATTTGGAAAGTTGTATAATTCTGCACTATATCTAGGCTCTTTTTCATGTACATCTATACCAACACTAGCAATTTTGCCGCTAGCCAGCCCTTTACATAAAGCTTTTTCTTCAATAAGCTTTCCACGGGCAGCATTTACGATTCTAACTCCATTTTTCATTATATCTACTTCTTTTTCTCCAATAATTCCTATAGTTTCTTCTGTTCTTGGAGTATGGATTGTAATAAAATTAGCTTCTTTTAATAATTCTTCTAAGGTATTTTTCTTTTCTACATTGTACTTTTCAAATCGTTCATCAGCGATATAAGGGTCGTAAGCTATAACATTCATACCAAAAGCGTTCATCCTTGTAGCAACAAGAGCTCCTATTCTACCAAGTCCTATTATACCTAAAGTTTTATTGAAAAGTTCGCTTCCCATGAAACTATCTCTGTCCCAGTTGCCTTCTTTTAAGAATTTATCAGCACGAGCGATATTTCTTGCTTGAGAAAGTAAAAGTCCTATTGTAAGTTCGCAAGCGGAAATACTATTACTATCAGGAGTATTAGCTGCAATAATACCTCGTTTTGTAGCTTCAGGAATATCAATATTATCTACTCCATTACCAGCTCTACCAACTATTTTTAGTTTTGTAGCTTTAGCCATAAGTTCAGCATCAACTTTTGCATCACTTCTAATGATAAGACCATCGTATTCACCAATTATATTTAATAATTCTTCTCTTTCTATACCTATTTTTATATCTATCTGAAAGTTTGGTTCTTTCCTTAAAAGTTCTATTCCTAAATCATCTATTTTATCAATTATTAATACTTTTTTTAATTCCATAAGTGTTACCTCCAATTAGTAATATATTTTTATTGTTATTTAAATTTTTAAATTTTATTGTATATAATTTCTAAATTAAATTTTTTAAAGCATTTAAAGTTTTATCTATCATTTCTTCATTAACGTATCCCATATGACCAACTCTTATAAGTTTTCCTTTTGTATGACCTTGACCACCAGCTATAATAATTCCGTAGTCTTTTTCTAGTCTTTCTTTTATAAAAGAGGCTTTATTATTTTCTATATTTATTGCAGTTACCGTATTTGAGAAAGCATTTGCTTCTGCAAATAAGATAAGCCCCATTTGTTTAACTTCTTCTCTAAATTTATTTGCTAAATTTTTATGCCTTAAAAATACATTTTCTAACCCTTCTTCTTCAATCATTTTTAGCGCTTCATTTGCACCGACGATAAGTGGAACAGCAGGGGTATAAGGATTTTCTGGGTTTTCTTTATCTAAGAATTTTTTAGCATTTAGAAAATCAAAATAGAATCTTGGTAAATCTGATTTTTTTGCATTTTCTAAAGCTTTTTCACTTACTCCTATAAAAGCTAGTCCAGGAGGACTCATTAAAGCTTTTTGAGAAGCAGTAACTAAAATATCAATACCCCAATCATCCATCTTTATATCAATTCCACCTAAAGAACTTACAGCATCAACTATAAAAATTATATTCTTATTCTTTAAGAGTTCACCAATTTCTTTTATAGGGTTTACGGCTGCGGTAGAAGTTTCGTTATGAGTAACTATAAGTCCTTTATGGTCCTCTGTAAGTTGTTCTTTTATTTGGTCTAAGGTAACAGCTTTTCCCCAAGGAACTTTAATTTCATCTACAATTAAGCCGTATGATTTAGCAATTTTTATAAATCTATCTCCAAAATCACCTATGGATACTGCTAAAATTTTATCTCCTTTTGAAAATGAGTTTACAAGAGCAGCTTCTAATCCACCAGTACCAGATGCAGGGAAAGTAAGTACTGTATTTTTAGTTTGAAAAACATATTTTAGCCTTTCGTTCAATTCTCTAAATATTTTACTGTATTCTGCAGTTCTATGATGAAGCATCCCTTCACCAATTTTTTTTATAACTCTTTCAGGAACATTTGTTGGTCCTGGTGTCATTAACAATTTATTCATAAATAACCCTCCAATAGTTAAGTTTATTTTCGCCCCAATAATTAAGTTTAATTATCCATAATATGTTAGTGTATTAAAAATGTTCAATTATTTTGGCTATATTTATAGAAAAATAATCATTCAAAGATGCCTTAAACTATAAAAAAACCGCCCTTAGCTTGACTGCTAAGGACGGGGAATTTCCACGTGGTACCACCTTATTTTACTACTTGCAAGTAGTCTCTTAATTTTAACGGAATTAGTCCGGTATAGGTTTTTTACCCCTATACAGTTCCAGGCCGGATTCAACAACCTTCATTACCGATTTTCACCAAGCATCGGCTCTCTGAAAATGAAAGATTATTTACTACTGCCTTTCACAACTTCAAATTTGTTTTTAATTATAGTGTATTTAAAAATATAATGCAAGAGATTTTTAAAAAAAGTTTATTAATTATTTTAAAGTGGAATTTTTTTGAATAATTAAAGGTATGATAAATATAGATGGAATATTAGATTTAGTTTACTAAGCAATGTATAGTTTTATATTTGAATTTATTTATAATAATAATTTAAAGATAGGAGAGGTATACATGAAAAAAAAATATGTAAATATAAGATATAAGTTTATATTAATAGGGGTTATAAGTGTAATACTAGCTTTACCAAATTTAATTTTTTCAATATATAATAATAGAATTTATGCAGGAAGTAATTTGAATTTAAAGAGAGAAAAAAAGGAAATAATAAAGCAATTTAAAGATATTAAATTAAGAACAGATGATATTAAATTTAAATTTAGAGATAAAAATATAGAAAATAAATTTCCCATATATATTAAAAATAATAGATATTATATTCCGGTTGAGCATTTTGTAATTAAAAGTGGAGGAGAATATAATTGGAAGAATGATAAAATAGGAGAAATAAATTTTGGAGGATATAAAATTCGATTGAATTTACTGAATAATAACTTTAAAAATGCAGAAAGAGTTCAAAATTTAAAAGAAAAAATTATATTTGCTGGTGATATAGCTTATATATCATTATATGATTTTACTAAAATGCTAAATATGAAAACTTCTTGGGATATTAAAAATAAAGTAATTTATTTATTTAATAATAAGGATAATATTTCTGTTAATAAAATTAAAAATACTAATAAAGTTGCACTTATTAGATTAGAAGACATGTCTTCTGAAGATAGATATTCTACAAGTGAAAGTTTAGAAAAGATAAGAATAATAGGGGATTACTTATATTCTAAATTTATTCCTTTTCATATAGCTTGGGTTCCTAAATATATTAATCCTAAAAAAAGGATAGATAATGATCTTGCTACTAAATATACGATGCATAATGTAGATTTTTTATACACACTAGATTATCTTATGGATAGAAATGCTTTGATTGGTGTTCATGGATATACTCATCAATATGGAAATGAAATTAGTATAGATGGTATTGAATTAGATGGAAGAAGAAATAATACTGTGTCAAAAACTAGGGAAGTAGCGAAGAAAAGCATTCAAAGTGGGGAAAAATTAAATGTTCCAATTCATTTTTTTGAAAGTGCTCATTATGCAGCTACAGATATGCAGCATAGGGAATTAGAAAAGTATTTTGATTATATGTATGAGCCACCAAAGTTTACAGAAAGAAACAATGTAGCTAGAAGAAAACAAGGAAATAGAACAGTGAAATATATACCTACTCCACTTAATTATGTAGATGGAAAAAGGGACACTGATAATATGATAAGAAAAATAAATAACATAAATAACATAAATACTTTTACTTTAGCTAGTTTTTTTTATCATCCTAATATAGAGTTTGAATATATTAAATTGTATAAAGACAAAGATGGATATCCTGCATATTCATATAGTGAAAAATCTCCTTTAAAAAGAATAATAAATACTTTTGAAAGTAAAGGATATAAATTTATAAAAATAACAGATATTAAATAGAGAAAAAAATATATAAAAAAGAAGTTTAAGAACTATGTAATTATATACTTTCAATAATATAAATAAACAGAATAATATAAATTTCAAAAATAATTTACATTTTCACAATAATTTTTCAACAAAACCCTTCCATAAAAAGCCTTTTTATGATAAAATTATACTATAAATTGTTTAATATACTATTTTTGTAACTATACATATACAGTAGGGAGGGATTTTTATAGAAAAAAAGATTGAAAGTTTAAACAAAAGTTATGAAGAAATCAAAGTTGGAGATAAAGCCTCGATAAGCAAAGTTATTTGTGATGAAGATGTAGTTTCTTTTTCAAAAATATCTGGGGATGTAAATCCAATTCATTTGGATGAAGAATTTGCAAAGAAAAGTCTTTTTAAGAAAAGAATTGCCCATGG
>NZ_JAGGKA010000032.1 GCF_017873215.1 Clostridium tetanomorphum | reverse complement strand
CTTTGAGGTGCTTAAAGTTAGTAAGGAATATAAGAACGAAGGTCAATACAGAAGAATCCATATAGACCTAAAATAAAAAATAAAGTCCATTCCAAAGGAACAAACTAAAACCTCGCAAGTTTAGTTTACCTTCTGGAAGACAAAAAATCAAGCATAAAGGTGATATTATGAGTATTTATATATTACTTGAATATATAAGAGAGTGTGAATCTAAGAATATAAAGCCTAATAGGAAGGGATTATATGAGTTTAAAAAATTATGGAGAAGCTGAAATTCAAGAGGATTTAAATAAATTATTATTAAAAGTTCAAAAAGAACTTAAAAAAAAGATGTTTCCAAGAAAGCATATAAAGCTATTATGGAGAGATGTTAACATTGGATTGAAGAAGTTAGATGAAACAATATTAGGCACTTATGAAACTATAAAAGATAAAGACAATGAATTAAAAATTCATCATAAAATTAATATAAATAATTGGGTATATGATGAATATAAGAATGGATTATATGGTATTGGGATTGAAAAAAGATATTGCAAAAGAAGGTTAAAGAATACTATAGCACATGAACTGATCCACGCATATGTATATGAAAAATATGAGTGGCTTGGTGATGAATATGGATTTCATAGAGATGGTAGTCCTGTATTTTTATCTATCTTGGTATTCTTAAACATACCAAGTGGACACGCTGCAATGAAAGCATTTAAACATACTGATATATATAAAAAAGTAAAGGAATATGTTAGCTTTAAATCATTAGAAATTTATTTAATACATTTAACTTGTGAGTATGAGAAAAAATTTAGAGATTTAGAAACGATTATATTACAGGATGAAAATAAAGTTTATATTAATAATTTTACATTTTCAGCAGGAGGCACAACAGGATTAAAAGGGGAAGTAACAAATACGGCTATAATTAAAGGTTGTATGAGCAAAGCAAATATATTTACAGTTGGGGCTAATACAGATATTAATAAACTAAATGATTTAGTATTAAGCAAAGTAAATAGGAATGTATTTGAAACAAAGCATGTAATGATGTATTGTGAAACAATAGGAGACAAGAAAAATAAGTACAGGTTGCAGAGTATGAATATATAGGAAATTTTCGCAAGATGTTGCGAAAGGTGATTATATACCAGAACCGGCAGTTTACAAATTAGCATTTAAAGCAAGTAATGAAGTTGCAAAGATTTCAGGGTTGGTTGGCAATAGAGGTTATTCCAACTATAAGGAAAACAGGAGCGTATAAAGAAAAGCAGCTAACTAATGTAAAGTAGGTCAAAATGATGGTATATAAAGATTGATAGTAATATATGTGGTTACTGTAGAAAGTTTTATAGTAGCCACATTTTTATAAAGATATTGTAGTTATTATATAGTAATTCATGATAACCACTATATAAGGAAGTGAGAAAAAAGTGTATTGTGTAATTCAAGAGATAGAAAACAAGAAGTATAATGAATGTGGAGCTTATAAAGAATTAAAAGCACATCCTATGACATGGTCTATAGATGGTCATACTAAAACTGAGTATTCATATCAATACACAGGAGAAAGATTTAAAAGGCCTATTAAGAAAGCTTATAAAATAAGTATACATAAAAGCTATAGGGAGGATGGAAAAGTTAAAAAGAAACAATGGGTAATTTGCACAATGGGATATTATGAATTACTAGAGTTTTGGCCAGGGGATTCTATAAGTCAAAGTAGATTAAATGAAAAGCTTAAAGAAATGAATATATCAGAAGATGAATTATGGGACATGGTATATAAAAAACTAGATCCTTTAATAGAAAAGATAACTAATGAATTCCAAAAGACAGAAGAATACAAAACTAATAAAAAACATACTGAAATAATTCAAAGATATATAATAGATAAAGCTGACTTTGAAAAAACTTATGGAGAAGATACTTACGATTATTGTTATGATGTATTTGGAACTTTAAGGAATGAGGAAATGCTTAAAAATATAAAAGCTCAATATGAAGCTAGAAAAGAATATGAACGTAGTTATTATGAAAATTTTAATAGTAACTACAGTAATTATGATTTTAGTAGTTACTTTAAAAATAATAGCAGTACCTACACAGAAGAAGAGAAGGAATATTTAAAAGCAATATATAAAGCTGCAGCTATGAAACTTCATCCAGATAAAACAAAAGATAATGGAGAAGGAATGAAATTTTTAAACAAGCTAAAAGATAAGTGGGGTATATAGTAGTTACTATATAAAATACTATAGTAACTACATGAAAGCATTGAAATAACTGGATTTAAACATTTTTTTATGATATAATAAACATAAAGATAAAAATAAATATTAAAGTACCACACCATGAGGTGTAAGTCTTATAAATAAGGCACGGGAAATTAACTAAGTCAATATTATTGACGTGGTTGGTTCTCGTGTTTTTTTATTTTGGTTGAAATGAGGTGAATTAATGGAGCAACAGGCAAAAGAAGCTAGAAATAAATACATGAGGGAGTGGAGAGTTAAAAACAAAGATAAGGTAAAGGAGGCGCAGGAAAGATATTGGAGAAAGAAGGCTCAAGCAAAGTTAAAAGAAGTAAAGTAGAAGAGATATATTATCAGCTTAATGCTATCAGTGAGGCAATGTTGAAAGATAAAAGCATTAGTAGTGAATTTAAGAAAGGTTTTAATGTGGCTTTAAATTATGTATATCAGGCAATGATAGATTAAAAATAAGAATAAACAATCTATTTAAATGGAGTTTAACAAAATAAGAGCGTGTTAAATTAATTTTTTTAAATTATATGGAGCCATTGATAAATAAATGATTGAAGTGTATTAAATGAGTTTAACAGAATGTTAGATATGTTCGAGTAAAAAGAAGAAAATCAGGAGGTAAAAAATTATGATACTTTTAGATAGATATAAATTATTACAAAAGGAAATAAAAGAATTAGAGGATAAAAAGCAAAATGCTTATAACATGATAGTGGAAAATCATAATAAAGGGAATGAACGTAATAAAACTTTAGATGATATTTGGAAAACTTTACATAAACAATTAGAAAAAAAGAAATTTGAATTAAAGGAATTAGGTTATGTACGTGATGATGTTGCAATATATGAAAGTGAACTGAAAAACGTAGATAATAATAATAGGACTATTGATCTGTTGAATAAAATGAAAAATCAGATAGAAGAGCTAGATAATACTAGACAAGAATTAATGGCATTAGGGCAAACATCTAATACTATTTGGAACATGTATGGGACACCGTTGAAGTCATTTTTATTTAATATTAATACAGCACTTGCTGGATCAAGGAAACAAAGTAAGGAAGAAGTGAAAAAGAAAATAGATGAAGCAAAGAAGAAACTTGAAGAAGAACGAAAAGCAGATGCGGAAGAAGAATCTCTTAAAAAGAAACTATTATAATAAGTAAATATTATTTGCTGTAAAAGTAAACATAATGAGGTGATGTTAACTAAGCAATATGTAAAACATAGTTAAAGTATTAAAAAACAAATGGTTAAAGGTTATTGTAAAAGGTTAACACAATGTGAATTATGCTAAATAAAAGGGAAGAATTATAATGTTAGCCGCATGTAATGAAATTTATGATATTTTGTATTATTTATTATATTAAATTGTATTTTCATAGTAGGCAGTTAAATGGTTTAAAAACACTGAAAGCATAACAGTTGAAATTATATGATAAATTAAATAAATAGGATAATGAAAGTAAAATTATCTATAAGGAATATAGAAGAATTAATGAGCCGCAGGGGTATAAACGTAGTAGAGGCTGGAGTTTGAGACAAATAAAATAGAACTCATTTTAATCTATAGCGTACAAAATGAGTTCTATTTTCAAATTATTTTATATTATTTATTAGAGTAATGGATAATAATTAATTGTTAGGGTATTCCCTAAGTGAATCAATTTAAAGACCCACTTAAGGAATATAGTGTTGCTTAGTTTTTATTATATTTGCCTGATATAACAAGCAAAGTAATAATGTAACCCATTAGAATTAAAATGTTATCCATTACTCTATCTCCTTTCAATCTGATATAAAAAATATTAACACGAAATTTAACAAAAATCAATGATATATAGAGAAATTAATAAAAAAACTATTATAAAGTGAATTAAATGATGAATAATACAAAAATACGGCTTAAAATAGATTAATTTGACCAAATAATAACTGAATTTTATATTGTTAATTTTATATAAAGAGATAAGAAAATCATAAATAGAGCTGAGTAGTAAATGGGGCAAAGCTTCAAGGAAAGAGATAACAAGGAATGTCAAAGATGTAAAGCTAATGGAAGAGTAGGTAAAGGTGAGTGTGTGCATCACATCAAGCATTTAAAAGATAGACCAGACTTAGCTTTAGTTGATAGCAACCTTATAAGTTTATGTTATACATGCCACAATGAAGTGCATCCAGAGAAGTTACATAGGAATTATAAGCCTAGATTTAAGAATAAAGAACGCTGGTAAGCCTTGGTATTACTACCCCCAGTTAAAAGTTTGAGCTTTTTCGGAACGCTTAAAGACCGGGGGTATCCCGGACAAAAGAGATTTTTTAGAAAACTTCACACGAGAGGGGGGTATGCAACTTGATAAAATAAAGTGTGCAAAACTAAAAACTAGACTAGAATTGAGGTGGTGATTTTGGATGAAAAGGAAAGTTTAATAATTAAAGAGAAAGCCTATAAAGACTACATTTCTGGAATGAAGTATAAAGATATAGCTGACCAATATAAAGTATCTATTAATACAGTAAAGTCTTGGAAACGTAGATTGAATTGGCAGAGAAAAACGAATACAAAAAAGGGTGCAGGGTTGCAAGAGTTGCAGGAACTAGAAAATAAGAAAGTAAGAATTTAATGTATGTAATAAAGGAGAATGGGTGAAGAGGGGCCCTCCCTTAGAGAATTTTAGGATAGTTCTAAAGACCGAGTGGGCAGATTTTCGCACAAAAAACTCCCTAAATAAAAAATTTGGATTTATATATTAGAACTTAGAAGATTTCAAATGAAATTAGGTGCTAAAGTGATAAAAAATTTTAAAGAGCACTTTAATAAATTAAAGGAACTAAAACAATTAAAGTAATATTACTTAAGGCTAAAGCCAGAAGAATAATTATGAACATTTTGAGCCCCTTAAAAATATAATGGCTTAAAATCACAAACGCTTGGGAATTTTAAATACAAAAATACTCTCATATTAGAAAATTTAACTTAAAAGAGGTAGATGAATGGTTAAGAGTTTCAAAGAATATTTTAATAAATTGCAAGAATTAAAGCAATTAAAAGAATATCATTCATGTAATAGCACTTTAGATGAAATGTTAGAACAAATAATAATTGAATCCAGGATAAGAGATATTGAATCAGATATATTTTACATAAAATATGGAATTGAGAATTATATCAATGAAGAAGAAAGAACATACTTATATCTAAAGTATGAAAAAAAATTAAGCTTAAAAACATTGGAATCAATATTTAATAAATCAGTTAGTACATTATACAGATATGAGAATAAGATGTTTAAAAAGCTTGAAATAAGGTGATATAGCATGACTAATGAGGAACTGGTGCAATTATATCAACAAGGAGATAAACAAGCTTTAAGTAAGCTCATGGAGCAAAATACAGGTATTGTATATAAGTTAGCTAATAAGTTTTATGTAGAAGATACTAATAGCATAGATAAAGAGGATTTAGAGCAGGAAGGATTTATAGGTTTAATGATAGCAGCTGAAAAATATGATTTTAACAATCCTAAGAAAGCTAAGTTTACCACCTATGCAGTACATTGGATATACTCCAAAATAAACAGATATATAACTCAAAAGAACACTAATGATGAAACAAGCCTTAATACTCCAGTGGGTAAAGATGAAGATGCGGAGATTATGGATACCCTAAAAAGTGTTGATTATAGCTTTGAGAACGTGGAAGAGCGAATATATAATCAGCAGCTTAGAAAAGAACTAGAGGAAGTAATGATGGATCATAACACTTTAAAAGAAAGAGAAATATTAAAACTTAGGTATGGATGGAATGGTAATAAGCCAATGACATTAAATGAGGTTGGAGGAGTATTTGGAACTACATTAGAAAATGTTAGATATACTGAAAATACAGCTTTAAGAAAGATAAGAAGAAGCCCATGGGGAGCAATAAAGGCTGAAGAGATATATACTAGAAAAATTGAAGAGGCAAAGTATAGCATAGATAAAACTATTAATAGAATTAATTTTGCAGATAGATATTTATCCATATGAAGGAGTGAAATATAATGACTAGAGATGAATTAATTATTAAAACTGAAAATTATATTAAGAATATTCCAGAGGTAAAAAAAGAAATAAGTAAGTTAGATGAAGAAATTATGAGGTGCAGTGAAAAAGTAGAAGAATCTAAAGAAGAAATTAAAATGCTAAGTAGAAGAAAAAGATTACTGGAAATAAAAATAGAAAAGTTAAAAAATGCAATGGATGTACTAAGTGAACAGGAGCAGAAGATTATATGTTATAGATATTTTGAAAATATGTCATATTCAAAGATAGGAAGTGTAATGGGGTATAGCCAGAGTTTTTGTAAGAAAAGTAAGGTTAATAATATTTTATATACAATTGGGCGAATGGTGTTTACTGCTGAAATATTGTTATATGGATTAGAGGACTAGTGAAAGCTAGTTCTTTTTTCTATATCTAGAGACAGTTTTGTTGTATTTACAGAAGTAAAATTATAAAAATAGGCGGAAAATTAAGTAAATAGCAGATATTAAGATGTATTATAGATAAAATTAAATTATGATAATTAATATACACTATGAAAAATTAAATAGTATAGTATAATTTTATAGTACCATATATTGTATAGAGGTGAATTATGATTAATATATATTGTGATGAAAGTTGTCATTTGGAATTTACTGATAAGAATAAAGCAAAGCAAGTATCTATGATATTGGGAGGAATAAGTTGCCCAAAAGAGAAAGTTAAAAATGTAAGTGAGGAATTAAGGAAGATAAAGAGCAGACATGGTATATGGAAATTTAATGAAGTTAAGTGGACAAAGGCATCATATAATAAAATAGAATTTTACAAAGAGGTTATTGAGTATTTTTTTAACAATGATGATTTAAGATTTAGAACAATTGTTTTTCAGGACAAAAATAAGTTTAATTATGAAAAATATGATCATAATGAGATTTATTATATAATGTATTTTTATTTATTAAGAGAAATGATAGATGCAAGAAAAATTAACAATATATATATAGATAAGAAGGATACTAGAGGTGGAAGAAAAATAAAAGACCTAAAGAAATGTTTATGTAATGAAAAGTTAGATTTTGATCTTAAACTAATAAATAACATGCAAATTATTAATTCAAGTGATAGTGAATTAATGCAATTAGTGGATATATTAATAGGAGCAGTTGGATATGCTAATAGATTATATATGGGGGAGATATTAAATTCAACTGCAAAATTAGAGTTAGTTGAATTTATAAAGAGGAAAACAGGATATAGTTTACTTAAAACTACATTACGTCAAGAAGATAAATTTAATATATTCATATGGCATCCAATGCAGGAATAGGTGGTGGAAACAGATGGAGTACTATGGATTAAGTCAGCCAAAGATGTTTTCTAACAGAAATATCTTCATAGATATAAAAGCAGAATATGAAGGGTTATGTAATACATTTATAAATCCTGAAATAAGACCGAGTTTACAAGGAATTAAAATATTTATAGAAAATAAAAAAATTAATGGTATGGAAGAAAGATATTTGCATAGTATTAGTCTTAAAGATAAGGGATACCATCAAAAAATATTACCATGTACTAATGACATAGGTTCAATAAAATGTATCCCTCAATGTAATATTAATAATGCCAATTTTATTTTTCAAAAACTAAATAGAGTAGAGTGTTATTATAGACTATCTAGAATTCATTGGATACCTGAAATAATAAAATATGCTAATAATAATAATGCAAATACGAAAATATGGAGATATGATTCTAAGGATGGTATGGGGAAATGGTACTGGAGTAGATATGTTAGGTATCAGTCAGGGATTGTAGATTACTTAATTGTATTTAATGAATTATATGATAAAAAAGATAAAACAAAATTAAATTATTTAGATTTCAGAACAGCATATCCGGTGTTTCTTCCAGGTGATAAGAAAAAAATGGACAAGGAATATAATAAATATATAAAATCTATAAAATAAAAATACCGGTCTTCCCAACAGGAATCCGGTGATCTCCTTCTACCATCGGTAGATGAGCTATATACTATTTGTTACATTAAATATAACATCTAAGCATATATATTGTCAACAATGTATGATTAGATTATAGTATATTAATAGCAGGTAATTACCTATTTACTTTAAATATATGCATATAACTTTAGTTTTGCCACAAAAATATAAAATATACTATCTAAAAGTTTATTTTATTATTAAATATGTAAGAATACCAGAATATTGGTAACGGGTTTAAAAACAGTTTCATAGTATAATAAGCTAAATATATCGGTGAAATATAGATTACATATATGGAATAGTTATGTTTCTAATATATATATGAGTATTAATATATATTAAGAATTAGTTCAATGGGATTTTAGTGATAAATGTATATGAGTATTGAAAAGTTTTATTAAAACAAATTAAGGTATAGATAATAGAATTGTTATTAAAAATTACATGGAAATTAAATATTAATGGGAAAGAATTATATCTACTAAGTAAGTAGAATTTATAATTTAAAGGAGGTAATCCAATATAGATAAGAATGGATATATTAAATGGATAATTGGGTCATTTATTATTTTTACAATAATCTTTCCACTAGCGTTAAAACTTATATATGCTAATTTATCATATCCAGAGTGGTATGGAATTTTAGCAAGTTTTATTGGTGGTGCTATTGGGGGCATAACTACTTTAATTGCATTATATGTTTCAACAAATGAAACTAGAAAAATTCAAAAAAAAGTTTTAAAATCTGAACAAATAAGGCAAATAAAAAAAATTCAAGAGGATGCATTAATTGTATATTATGACTTGTTTTTAGGATTAAATGATTTAAAAAAGTTATATATAGCTCAAAAGATAGGTGACTATACAGAAAATACTCCGCTGAGAATGTATTTTAGTAATGAATGGATTAAAAATGTATCTTCATTGAGCTATATTGATAGTGTTAAATTATATATTGATAAAATTTATCTGTTATATGGTGAATTGATGACAATAAAAGATTTATTAGAAACCTCTAATCTTATTGAAATAAGTCCATCACCAGAATTATATCAACAAATTATAAGAACATCAGAAAAAGTATTCAACCATAAAACATTTATTGATGTATTGGAAAAAGATCGTACTACTGATGGATGGAGTGGAATTACATCAGATAGTAAAGAGAAATGGAATAAAGTGAAATGGGAAGAATTAATGTTAGAAAATAATACTAGTGATAATAGAATTATTAAGGATGTGCTTTCAGATGAATATAAAACAATTCTTCAAGAAATTAAAAATGTGCAAATTTATAATGAGCTAAGTATATAAATAAGATAATTTATAAAAACTGAACAATTTGGTGGGGAAATTGGTGGGAAAGGACATTGAAAACACTACAAGTAAAAATGTATTAACAAGGAATGTTGTGAGTTCAATGCCTTTTATATCAATAGTTATAAAGAATGAATAAAATATATAAAAATTAATAATCAATAAATAATTATGATTCGTAATCAGCAGGTCGCAGGTTCAAAGCCTGTCAGGAGCACCAGAAAAATTAAATGATATATATTAAGTCCTATATTGTCCATTTATCTCTACATATTTATATGTTAGATCACATCCCCAAGCTTTTGCACTATATTTTCCATCGTTTAAGTCTACATATAATATAATATTATCAGCTTGAAGAATATTTCTAGCTTTATTTTCATCAAAATTTAGATTCATTCCATTTTTAAATACTTCAATTTCTCCAATGGAACTTTTAAAAGTAAGATTTACTTTATCTATAGAAAACTCACCACCGGAATATCCAAGAGCGCAAATTACTCTTCCCCAGTTTGGGTCACTTCCAAATAACGCCGCTTTTACTAAATTTGAAGATACTATTGACATAGCACACTTTTTAGCACTATCTACACTACATGAATTTACAACATGTGATTCTATAAGCTTAGTGGCTCCTTCTCCATCTCGTGCTATTTTTTTTGCAAGCTCAATATTTATAAAATCTAATGCCTCTTTAAAAATCTTATAATTATCATTTTCGCAATCTATTATTTTATTTTCAGCAGCTCCATTAGCCATTACTAAAAACATATCATTAGTACTTATATCGCCATCTACAGAAATCATGTTATATGAATCCTTAACACTATTTTTTACTGCTTTATTAAGCATTTCTTTACTTATATTAGCATCTGTTACTACAAAACTTAGCATGGTAGCCATATTAGGCTTAATCATTCCAGAACCTTTTGCAACACCACTAAGCAATACTTTTTTACTATCAATTTCTATTTCTATAGTTATATATTTAGTTTTTGTATCAGTGGTAAGGATAGCTTTTGCAGTATCATCTCCTCCATCATTTGAAATTTTACTACAAACTTTTTTTATACCATCTTTCATGATATCCATTGGAATAGGTAACCCAATTACACCTGTGGATGCTTGTAGTACTTCTTCTGATTTTAAACCAAGTTCTTTTGAAGTGATTTCATTTATGGTTTTCGCATCTTTAAAACCATTGTCGCCAGTACATGCATTTGCGTGTCCACTATTTATAATAATAGCTTGAGTGTTATGATGTTTTATATTTTCCATATTTAAAACTACACAAGCTGCTTTTACTTTATTTGTAGTAAATGTGCCTGCTGATACAGCATTTTTTTCACTATATATAATAGCAAGATCTTTTTTACAACTTTTCTTTAGACCTGCTGCAATTCCTGCTGTTTTAAATCCCTTAACACCATTAGCAAAACTGTTACTTAATATTTTCATATGCTATTTCTCCCTCCTAAATAAATTTAAATTATTAGATTTGCATGGATAAAACGTCAATGCCTTCTTTTTCATCAATTCCAAACATTATATTCATATTTTGTATAGCTTGCCCTGCTGCACCTTTCATTAAATTATCTATGGCAGATATAACTATTACTTTATTAGTTCTCTTATCTATTCTCATACCAATATCACATAAATTACTTCCTCTTACATTTCGAGTTTCAGGTAAATTTTTTAAAATTCTAATAAAGTATTCCTTACCATAAAATGAATTATATAAGTTATATAAATCTTCTTCCGATATAACGGTTTTTAAATTAGCATAACAAGTTGCTAAAATACCACGATTCATTGGTATTAAATGAGGAGTAAATGTTAATATAACTTCTTTTTTAGCTGCAGCAGATAATTGTTGCTCAATTTCAGGAGTATGTCTATGCCCAGCTACACCATATGCTTTTACTGATTCATTACATTCACAGAACAAAGAATTAGTTTTTAATGTTTTACCTGCACCTGATATTCCTGATTTCCCATCTATTATTATAGATTTTGTATCTACTAAATTTTTTTCTAACAAAGGATATAATGCTAAAATACTTGCTGTAGTATAGCAACCTGGATTAGCAATGAGACGGCTTTTTTTTATTTTTTCTCTATATATTTCTGAGAGGCCGTATACAGATTGTGCAAGTAAATTTTTTGCATTATGTTCTATGCCGTACCATTGTTTGTATACATCAGGAGAATTTAATCTATAATCTGCTCCTAAATCTATAACTTTTACGTTATTTAGCAAAGCTTTTTTTACTATATCAAAAGAACTTCCATTAGGTAGTGCGATAAAGAGTACATCAATTTGCTCTAATTTCTTTTCATATTCTTCAAAGCCTATACATTTACTTTGTATAAAATTAAAGTAATTATTGTATATTTCACTAAATTCTATATTTGCATAATTATAAGAAACCATAAACTTAATTTCTACTTTTGGATGTTTATGCAAGAACCACACTAACTGTTGACCTACATAGCCTGTAGCGCCAAGTATTCCTACACTTATCATACCATCACCTCCTAAAATTATATATAGATTATACATAAAAAAGAATATATATTCAATATATTTTATAAAAAATATTGAATATATATAAATATAATAGTATAATTATTCAAATATAATACTATTATATTTGAAAGTTGGTGTGATGAAATGGAAATTCAGAAAGACCTCGAAGCTTTTAAAGGTAAAACCTTTGTTATTAAGTATGGTGGTAGCATAATGGAGAATAAATTTTCACAAGAAGCATTTTTTCAGGATATTTTAGCTTTAAATCGTGCAGGAATTAATATAGTAATTGTTCATGGAGGTGGTCCTGAAATATCAAAGTGGTTAAAAAAAGTTGGTATTGCAAGTAACTTTATTAATGGTCTTAGGATTACAGATGAAAGCACAATAGAAATAGCAGAAATGGTTTTATCAGGTAAAATAAATAAAAACATAGCATGTTCTCTTAATATTAATGGCATAAAGGCGATAGGAATTAGCGGAAGAGATAATAACCTTATAACTGTTAAAAGGAAATACTTAAATATAGATGGAGAACCTGTCGATATTGGATTTGTTGGTGAAGTTGAAGCAATAAATAAAGATTTGATTTTTGATTTACTTAATGCAGGTTATGTACCAATTATTTCCCCAATTGGATGCGATAAAGAAGGAAATAAATATAACATAAATGCGGATTATGTTGCTTCATATATAAGTTCATCCTTGAAGGCTGAAAAACTTATTATTTTAACAGATGTTCAAGGAATATATAAAGATATTAACGATAAATCCACTATAATAAATTCTATTACAACTAATGAAATAAAAGATTATATTGATTTAGGAATTATAAATGGTGGAATGATACCTAAAATGGAATGTTGTATTGATGCATTAGAAAAAGGAACTAAAAAAGTTTATTTAATTGATGGAAGAAAAGAACACTCATTAATTAATAATATATTTTCTAATTATGGAACTACTATTAGTTTGAAAGGTGAGATGAAAAATGACAAAAATTAATTTAATGAATACTTATGGAAGGTATGATGTAAGTTTCGAAAAAGGAGTAGGAACAAAACTATATGACATAAACGGAAAGGAATATTTAGATTTTGTAGCAGGAATTGCTACTAATTGTCTTGGACATTCAAATTCTGTTATTGTGGACGCTTTATCAAAGCAGAGTAATAAATTAATGCATATATCAAACTATTATTGGAATTCAAATGCTATAAAGTTAGCAGAAATACTTTGTAAAAATAGTGATCATAAACAGGCGTTTTTCTGTAATAGTGGAACTGAAGCTGTAGAAGCGGCATTGAAACTTGCAAGAAAATATGGAAAACTTAATGGAACAAATGAAAAGAATAAAGTAATATATATGAATAACTCTTTTCATGGAAGAACAATAGGTGCTTTATCTGTAACTGGACAACAAAAATATAAGGAAAACTTTAAACCTATAATGGGAGGAGTACATTCAGTAAATTTTAATGATATTAAAGATATTGAAAGTATATTTAATGATAATGTTTGTGGAGTAATACTAGAACCAATACAAGGAGAAGGTGGAGTAATTCTTGCTGATACTAATTATTTAAAAAAAGTTAGAGAACTTTGTGATAAATATAATGCACTTTTAATATTTGATGAAGTTCAATGTGGAATAGGAAGAACAGGAAGTCTTTTTGCATATAAAAAATTTGGTGTAATTCCAGATGTGGTATGTATGGCTAAAGCTCTTGGAGGGGGTTTTCCTATTGGAGCTATTATTGCGAATTCAAGAAGTTGTTCTGCTTTTGTTCCAGGAGATCATGGTACAACATTTGGTGGAAATCCATTAGCTTGTGCAGTTTCATGTGCTGTATTGACAGAGTTATTAGAGGGTGGAGTAATTGATTCTGTGGAGGAAAAAAGTAATTATATTTTTGACAAGCTTAACAAATTAAAAGATAAATATTTAGTAATAGATGAAATTAGAGGGATGGGTCTATTAATTGGAATTGTTATGAAAATAGATTCAAAAGCCTTTGTAGATGAATGCTTTAAGGAAGGACTGCTTCTTGTATGTGCAGGCAAAGATGTTGTAAGATTTATTCCTCCACTTAATGTAACTATAGATGAAATTAATACAGCTTTAAATATTTTAGAAAAGGTCTTATTGAAATTTTGTTGATCATATATTCTAGAAGAAAATATGGTAATTTTATAAACAATAAATTAAACTACTAAGATAGCGGTTTTGAAAAATCAAAGCCGCTATTTTTGCAATGTTTATTGGAATTATATTTCAATTAATATTAAATATTGACAATAAATGAAAAAAATTTTAAAATAATATTATAGCCTAAGTAAATTTTATTTAAACATTTCAAAAGTAAATCAGAAGTTATGAGTGCTGTTTCAAATCATTTCTCATAATATGTTGCAAACATTATTCAACTCTTAGTTAATAGATATTAAGCTATAAATAATACTATAAAAATTATCCTATAGTGGCTGCAGTTTTCTTAATTTATGAAGATTTGATATTACAACTATACTTAAAAGAATGTGCAAAAAGTAATTTAATAGAAAACAGGGGCATATGTAATTTTTTTAAAATTATGATATAAGATACCACTTTATAGGGGGTGATTAAATTGACATCAGATTATACAAATGATCCTATGTTAGAATTATTTGTCTATGAAACATCTCAACAGCTTGAACAACTTGAACAATCTTTAATTAAATGTGAAGAATCAAATACATATTCAGATGATACTATAAATGAAATATTTAGAATAATGCACACTATTAAAAGTTCGGCTGCTATGATGCTTTTTAATAATATATCATCTATAGCTCATTCTACAGAAGATATATTTTATGTATTAAGGGAAAATAAACCGGATAACGTAAACTATTCTGATATAAATGATTTAGTATTAGAAGGTGTGGATTTTATAAAAATAGAACTAGAAAAAATAAAAAATAATGATGAAGTTGATGGTGATGCATCTATTATTATATCTAAATTAAAAAATCATCTTAAAGCATTAAAGGAAACTATGGGAAATATAAATGACCATAGTGAGAAATTAAAAACAAATTTTGAACCTAAACAACAATATTATATTAGCTCAAGCAAAACTGAACAGCAATATTACGAAAATAGCTATAAAGTAGTTATATATTTTGAAAAGGATTGTGAAATGGAAAATATAAGAGCGTTTTCTATTATACATAATCTTAAAGATATCACAGAGGAATATAGTTATTTACCGGAAGATATTACTGATAATAATGATAGTGCAGAAGTAATTAAGAAAGATGGGTTTGTTATATATTTTAAAGCAAATAAAACATATGAGGAAATGTGTGAATTTTTCCAAAAAGTTTTCTTTTTAGAAAGTTTTCAGCTTACTTTATTGGAAAATGGAAAAGAGTTAAGTACTTTTGAAAAAGAAAAAAAAGTTGTTGATAATAATGTTATAGTTCCAACTATTGATAATAAAAAGACGCAAAATGATAATGAAATACGTAGTAGTTCTTCATCACATCAAAGTATTATAAGTGTTAGTGTCAGAAAATTAGATAAATTGATGGATTTGATAGGTGAACTTGTAATAACAGAAGCTATGGTAACACAAAATCCAGATTTAAAGGATGTTCATTTGGATAATTTTTTAAAATCTGCAAGACGGTTAAGAAAAATTATAAATGAAACTCAAAATATGGTAATGTCTATAAGAATGGTACCTCTTGAGCCTACCTTTATGAAAATGAACAGAATAGTTAGAGATATGAATAAAAAATTAGGAAAGGACGTTAAATTGAACATTATAGGAGAGGATACAGAAGTTGATAAAAATGTTATAGAACATATATCTGATCCATTAATGCATATTGTAAAAAATTCTATAGATCATGGAATTGAAAGCAAGGAAGAGAGAATTGAAAAGGGAAAAACGGAATGGGGAACAATTACATTGGAAGCTCACACGGAAGGTAGTGAGGTATTTATTATAGTCAAAGATGATGGTAGAGGATTAGATAAGTCAAAAATACTAACAAAAGCAAAAGAACATGGAGCAATTAAAAAGCCAGAAGAGGAAATGACTGATAAGGAAATATATTCACTTATCTTTCTTCCAGGGTTTTCAACTAAAGAGAATGTTACAGAATTTTCTGGAAGAGGAGTAGGTATGGATGTAGTGACAAAAAATATAGAAGCTATTGGAGGATCTATATTAGTTGATAGTTCAGTCAATGTAGGTACTACTATAACAATGAAGATACCTTTGAGTTTAGCAATAATAGATGGGATGAATATAAAGGTTGGAAATTCAAGATATACTATACCTACTATATCTATAAGAGAATCATTTAGGGCAAGGGAAAAAGATATTATAAAAGATATAGATGGTAACGAAATGATTATGATAAGAGGAGAATGTTATCCTATATTAAGGCTTTACCAATTTTATAATGTTAAAACAGATATAACGAATATGCAGGATGGAATAATTATAATGGTTGAAAATAATGAAAAATTTTTATGTATATTTGCAGACGAACTTTTAGGAGAACAACAAGTGGTGGTAAAAGAATTGCCAGCTTATATAAAGAATATAAAGAAAATAAAAGGTATAGCAGGATGCACCTTATTAGGAGATGGAAGCATAAGTTTAATTTTTGATATTAATGATTTAATGAACAATTGATATTAAACACAGGAAAAACTTACAAATAATATAGAAAGGAGATAAGTTATGAGAGGAGATGCTGAAACAATTTCATATGAAGAAGAAGATACCCAAAAAGGAAAATTTCTTACGTTTTCATTAGAATATGAATCTTATGCATTGGAAATAAAATATGTTACAGAAATTATAAGAATTCAAACTATTACAGAAGTACCAGAGTTACCAGATTACATTAGAGGCATAATAAATCTTCGAGGAAACATAATTCCTGTAATGGATATAAGAATTAGATTTAAAAAACCTTTTAGAGAGTATAATGACAGAACCTGTGTAATCGTTGTTGATATAAAGAATGTAACAGTAGGGGTTATAGTTGATAGTGTATCAGAAGTACTAACTATATCAGAAGAAAATATTATTAAACCTCCAGAAACTCTAAAAGGATTTAGCAATAAATATATAAAAGGTATTGGAAAAGTAGAAAATGATGTTAAGTTAATACTTGATTGTGATAAATTGCTAAATATCAATGAGGCTGAAATGTTATCAAATATATAAGGAGGGTATTATAATGAAATGGTTTCATAACTTAAGGATAAGTGTAAAGCTAATAATTACTTTTGTATTAGTAGCAATATTATCAGGAGTGGTAGGTTATATAGGGATAAAAAATATAAGAAATATAGATCATAAATATTCGAATCAGTTTATTAATTATGGAGCATCTCAAGGAGATATCGGAAAATTAGGTATATTATTTCATGATACTAGAAATACTGTAAGGGATATAATGCTAGATAAAAACAGTAATAGAGAAAAATATTTAAATGAAATAAAAGAAAATGATAAGAAAATAGATAGTTTTTTAGTTAAAATAGAAGAAAAAATGCAGACAGATGAGGGAAAAGCTAGATTAAATGAGTTAAAAGATAATTTATATAAATATAAGCAAGTAAGAGAAAAGGTTATAAGTATGGCTGTTTTGAACAAAGAGAAAGAGGCATTAGTTATATTTAGAGGAGAAGGAACTAAGCTGGCAGAAGATATATCTAATATTATAGATAATTTATTAGAATCAAAAACAAATGAAGGGAATAAAGAAAGTTTAGAAAATAGTAAAAGTACAGAAACAGCTATATCTACAATGATAATTATAATAATAGGTACAATTGCTTTAGCAATTATATTAGGTCTATATATATCAAGAATTATTAGTAATCCAATCAAAAAATTAGTACAAGCAGCTAAAAAGATAGCTATTGGAGAAGTAGATATAAATGTAGAAGGTAAAACTAATGATGAAATTGGAGAATTGATGAATTCTTTTGATGAAATGATTAAGAATATCAAGGAACAAGCTGAAGCAGCAGAAAAAATAGCCATAGGTGATTTAAATATTGAATTAGCAGTGAGATCAGAAAAGGATATATTATTAAAAAGTATGAAGTTAGTAGTTGAAAATTTGCGTAATTTAATTATAGAAATGGATAATATGTCAAAATGCCATGATGAAGGAAATATAGATGCTTTTGTTTCAGAAGAGAATTTCCAAGGAAGCTATAGAACAATGGCGAAAGGTATAAACGACATGGTAAAAGACTATATAAAATTAAATAAAAAATCCATGGCTTGTATTTCGCAATTTGTAAAAGGAAATTTTAATGCTGAACTTGAAAAATTTCCTGGGAAAAAAGCTTTTATTAATGATAATATAGAGGCTTTAAGAAAAAATATAAAGGAAGTTAACTTAGAAATAAATAAACTTATAATTGCATCTAATGAAGGAAAACTGAATGAGAGAGCTAATGCAGAAGCTTTCCAAGGAGACTGGGCTATATTAATTAAAGGATTAAATGGATTAGTAGATTCTATTATTGCACCTATACAAGAAACATCATTAGTATTATATGAAATGTCAAAAGGAAATCTTCAAGTAAGTGTAAAAGGAGATTATAAAGGAGATAATGCAAAGATAAAGAATGCAATGAATGAAACTATAAATATATTATCTGCATATATAAGTGAAATATCTAGTGTATTGACTAGTATGGCCAAAGGAAACCTTAATGTTTCAATAAATAAGGATTATAGAGGAGATTTTAATCATATAAAGATTTCTTTAAATAATATTATTAAGTCTTTTAATGATGTATTACGTGATATTAATTCAGCAGCTGAAGAAGTATCATCAGGATCATCACAAGTTTCTGATACTGCACAGGCACTTTCACAAGGTGCAACAGAACAGGCAAGTGCAATCCAAGAGCTTACCGCATCTATCGAGGAAATATCATCGCAGACAAAACAAAATGCAAGTAATGCTAATGATGCAAACGAATTAGCTGAAAGTGCAAAGGAAAATGCAATAAAAGGTGATAGTCAAATGAAAGAAATGGTACAAGCTATGGAAGAAATAAGCCAATCATCAAAAAATATTTCAAAAATAATTAAGGTTATAGATGAAATTGCATTTCAAACTAATATACTTGCACTTAATGCAGCAGTAGAAGCGGCAAGAGCCGGGCAGCATGGAAAAGGTTTTGCAGTTGTAGCAGAAGAAGTAAGAAATCTTGCTGCAAGAAGTGCTAATGCTGCAAAAGAAACTACCACAATGATTGAAGGTTCAATAAAGAAAACGGAAGGTGGTACAAAGATTGCTACTGAAACCGCAGAAGCATTGAATAGCATTGTAGATGGAGTTGCAAAAGTGGCTAACATTATAAACGAAATAGCTGTTGCTTCAACTGAACAAGCGGCTGGAATTGAACAAATTAATCAAGGAATAGAACAAGTATCACAAGTTGTTCAAACTAATTCTTCAACAGCGGAAGAAAGTGCTGCAGCCAGTGAAGAACTTTCAGGACAGGCAGAAGTTCTTAAAGATATGGTAGCTAAGTTTAAACTTAAGGAAATAAATAATTCTTATGATAGACTTGAAGATTTAAATCCAGAAGTTTTAAGGATACTTGATAATATGAAAGAAAGAAGAAGAGAGAATAATTCATCAATGAAGGATGTTGAGCTAGAAGCAGCGGCAACTGATTTAACAATTGATTTAGAAAGTAAAGAATTCCATTAATATAGAAATTTTATGGAGAGAGTTGGTTAAAAACTCTCTCTTATGTATAAATAGGTGGAAATTATTAATGTAGTTTAATAATTTTATAAAGTTTAGATATATGATATTTTCTTTTTATAGAGGGGAGTAGGGGATATGAACAAGCCAAAACAAATAAAAGTTTTAATTGTAGATGATAGTTTAGTTTTTAGAAAAATTTTAGAAATGGGAATATCGTCAGAACCTAGTATACAGGTTGTTGCAACAGCAATAGATCCATTTGATGCAAGAGACAAAATTATTAGTTTTAAGCCAGATGTAATAATATGCGATGTACAAATGCCTAAGATGAATGGTATTGAATTTATTAAAAGATTATTACCTCAATATCCAATTCCAATTTTAGTAATAAGCTCTAGAAGTGAAGCAGTATTTGATGCTATGAATGCAGGAGCTGTAGATTTTATAACAAAACCAACTGTAGAAGAAGCAAAAGGTGTGAAAGAGTTTATACATGAAATTATAGAAAAAATACAGATTGCTGCTAATGCAAAAATTTTAGTTAAAAAGTCTATAAAATTAAATAATAAAATAGAACATAAGTCTTTTAATTCAAATAAAGACATTATTGCTATTGGAGCTTCGACAGGAGGAACAGAAGCAATATTTAATGTATTAAAATCCTTATCACCTGATGTGCCAGGAATAGTTATTGTCCAGCATATTCCACCTATTTTTTCAAGAATGTTTGCAGATAGATTAAATAAATTTACTAATTTATCTGCTAAAGAGGCAAAATCAGGAGACTATTTAGATACTGGAAAAGTGCTAGTAGCACCTGGGGATCAGCATATGAAAATAGTGAAAGTTAATAATAAATATAGAGTTGAATGCTTTAAAGGAGATAAAGTAAATGGACATTGTCCATCTATAGACTTATTGTTTAATTCAGTAGCTAAAGAAGCAAAAGATAAGGCTATAGGAATAATACTTACAGGTATGGGATATGATGGGGCAAAGGGATTATTGGAGATGAGAAGAAAGGGAGCGACAACCATTGGACAGGATGAAACCTCATCAGTTGTATATGGTATGCCTAAAGTTGCATTTAATATAGGGGCAGTAGAAAGACAAGTCTCTTTGGATAATATTTCTAATACCATATATTCTATATTAGGTAATAAAAATGTAGAAAGGGGTTAATTTAGTGGAAAACGTATTTAATACTTTCATGGACAAAGATATTATAATTTCCGCTTTAACATGTATAGGTGATGGAGTTATTTGTACCGATTTAGATGCTAATGTAATATTTATAAATGATTCAACTGAAAAGATTACAGGATGGGAATGGAAAGATGTTTTTGGCAAAAAATTTAACGAAGTATTTACTATATTAGATATTGATGATAAATTAGAACAAAATCCTATTGAAAGCGTTTTAAGATTAGAAAAACCTATAGGACTCAAAAAAAACTCTGTTTTGTTGATTAAAAATGGACAAAGATTATTTATATCTGCAAGTTGTTCCCCAATTAAGAATTATGAAGGAGTTGTGCAAGGCGTTGTTGTTGTATTTAGAAATATAACAAGAATAAAGAATATTGAGATAAAAAATTTAAATGAAAATAAAAATTTTAAGAGTGTTCTGAATAATGCGCCTGTGGGAGTGCTTATTTTAAACAAATATAAGAATGTAGAAAAGATTAATGGTGCAGCACTTAAGATTTTTCAAAAGAATAGGGAAGAAGTTATTGGAAAGACTTTTGGAGATGCATTTAGCTGTATAGGAAGTATAGAAAGTAAAAAATCTTGTAGTTACAGTTTAACATGTGAAAATTGTAAACTTAATAAAGCTATAAATTTGGCATTACAATCTAATAAAGGAACTAATGATATTGAATTATGCAATGAATTTATCATAAATAATAAGAAGGTTATTTATTGGTTTAAAGTAAGTGTTAATCCAATAATGAATAACAATAATATAAGTGTAGTAATTATAATTATGGATATAACTGATAGAAAAAAGAAAGAGATAAGTGCCATAGAAGCAAGAGATTATTGTATACATATACTTAATCATTTTCCAGCCCCTATTTGGCGTTTAAGTGTAGAAAATAAATATGATTATGTAAATCAAAGTATGTTAGATTTTATGTGTACAGAGGGTTGTAAGGATATAGATAAAAGGATAGAAGAAAGTATTCATACTGACTATGTAGAAAAATTTAAAAAAGATATTAATAATGCTTTTAATAAAAGAATTCCATTTCAATGTGAATATTGGATGAAAAGAGTTGATGGAGAATATCGGTATGTAATAAATGAAGGAATACCTTTTTATGATTTGGAAAATAATTTTGCAGGTTATATAGGCTTAATATATGATATTACTGAAAGAAAAAATGCAGAAGCTGTAATGAGACAAACAAATACTAAGTATAGAGCTTTGTTTATGAATATGAAAAGCTGATTAATATAGAAAAAAACAATTTAATAGGTAAAAATTTTTCTTATATATTTAATGAATATTATCACTATTATAAAGAAGTTATTAGTAAATGTGGTGAGATTTCATTAAATAATAATATAAAACTAGAAACAGAATTTTTATCTCCTATAACTGGCAAATGGTATAATATATCAATATTCAGTCCAGAAAAGAACTATTTTGCAATAATATTAACAGACATAACGGAAAGGAATAGTTTTATAAATGAATTAAAGACTGCTAAAGAAAAAGCGGAATTAGCTAATAAAGCTAAAAGTGAATTTTTGAGTAATATGAGTCATGAAATAAGAACTCCTCTTAATGGTATTGTAGGTATGGTAGATTTAACATTGCTAACTAATTTAGATTGTGAACAACGAGAAAATTTAGAGACTGCTAAGTCTTGTGTAAATTCACTTTTAAGAATAATAAATGATATACTTGATTTTTCAAAAATGGAGGCAGGGAAACTTAAAATAGAAAGTGTTAATTTTGACATTAAAAAATTAATAGAAGAAATTATAAAAATTCAAAAACATAATGCTGAAAGTAAAGGACTTGAATTAAATTATACTTTTTATTCATCTATACCTGATTATATTATTGGTGATCCAGGAAGATTACAACAAATACTTAATAATTTGATTGTTAATGCTATTAAATTTACAGACAAAGGTGAAATTTGGGTAACTATTAAAAAAGTTAATTTAGATAAAGAAAATGTATCTATTAAATTTATGGTTTCTGATACAGGGATAGGAATTAATGCAGAGAATGTAGATAAGTTATTTGAGAGTTTTACACAATTAGATAGCTCTTTTACCAGAAAAAGAGGGGGAACAGGATTAGGACTTGCAATATGTAAAAAGCTTGTTGAAATGATGGAGGGCGAATTAGAAGTCACAAGTAAAAAAGGAAAAGGAAGTAGCTTTTATTTTACTTTAAAATTTCCATTAGCAACAAAATTATGTGAAACAAAAGATGAAATACCACAACGTATAAATCATACAAATGCATTGAATATATTGATAGCAGAAGATGATAAAATAAATCAACTAGTAATTTCTAAAATGCTTAAAGAAAAAACACATAAAGTTGACATAGTAAATAATGGATTAGAGGTTTTAAAAGCATATGAACAAAAAGCATATGATGTTATTTTAATGGATATTAATATGCCAGAGATGAATGGAATTGATGCTACTAAGAAGATAAGGGAAAAAGAAGGAGATGGCAATCATATTCCAATAATAGCGTTAACAGCTTATGCATTAAAGGGAGATAAAGAAAAGTTTTTATCAAATGGAATGGATGAATATGTATCAAAACCTGTAATCATGGAAGAATTGCTAAAAGTTATTCATAGGGTAGTTAATAAAGATAATAGATTATATGAATTACCTAACTTAAGTGTAAGGCTGAATGAAAATGGAGAAGTTGAATTTTTTAATAATGAAACTTATAAAATAAGTGATAATGAAATATTATTAATAAAAAAATTAGAAAATCTAATTTATGAGTTATCAAAATCATTAAAGGAAAATCAAATATCTTTTATAGAATCTATTTCAAATAAAATCAAGATTTTAGCTAATGAAATAGGAGCAGAAGAAATAAAGATTAATGCTTTCAAAATAGAACTTGCAGCTAGACGTGGTAATTTAAACGAAGTAGTAGAATATGCATTAAAAATTATTGATATATTTAATACTTTCAAAATAACAGGAATTTTTTAGGGGGGAAATATATGAAAATATTAATAGCAGAAGATGACTTAGCAAGTAGAAAGTTTTTATTCAAATTTCTTTCAAAGTATGGAAATTGCGATATAGTAGTTGATGGTATGGAAGTTTTAGATGCATATTTAGTGGCCATAAAAGATAATGAACCTTATGATTTGATATGTTTAGATATAATGATGCCTAAAGTAGATGGTGTTAAAGTACTTAAAGCTATAAGAGATTTTGAAAGTCAAAGAAATTTTTCAAATGATAAAAAAGTAAAAGTTATAATGATTACGGCATTGGCTGATACAAGCTATGTGAAAAAGGCTTTTGAAATAGGATGCGAAGCTTATGCTGCTAAACCTATTGATATTGAAAAGTTTGTAAAAGTAATGAAAGAAATAGGATTGATTAATTAATAAAAATGTTTTAAATTATATAAGAAAAATTTTTTACATTTGCCTTCTGTTAATATATAATATTCATTGAATAGAAGATTATGGCATTAAATTTTGAAATAAATTTGTAACCATTTAAATCCACTAATTTAATATAATCTATTTAATGTCTAGTATTTTAATTAATAATTCTAGGAGGGCATATATGAAAAAAAAGTTAAATCTAATAAGACTTTTTCTAGTAGTATTAATTTGTACTGTTATGCTAGGTAGTTTATCTTTTAGAGTTTATGCAGCAGATAGTGTAGAAGATGGACAAACCGTTAAAGAAGAAAAAGTTAATAAGGTTATTATACCAGTACAGGAAAATACCATATTAAAAAATGCTTCTATGCATTTTGAAAACTCTATAATATATCAAAATGATATTATTCACTATTTAATTAATGCAAATTATAATGGTAAGATTAATTATAGAGTATTTTTACACCATTTAGATAGTGATTCATGGAAGGATATTACTCCTGGATATACTTTAGATAGGAATGGAAGAGAATTATATCAAGCTAATTTACTTAAGCTTACTCCAGGAAAATATGAGATTATAGTTTTTGCTAAAAAGGCTGAATCACAAGGAGAAAAAAACATAAAGATAAAAGAGTATGATGTAAAATATGATGATTATAAAATTGAGCAATTCCAGTGTGTAGAAAATATAGATCCTCAATTAGATGCATCTATACAAGGAAAATCTCCTTTATATGAGGGAAGTATAGAGCAGATAACGTTAAAGTCTAATGGATTTGATGGATTAGTTCAATATAATGTTTTATTATATTCAAATAAAACTAAGCAATGGAAGAGTATAACTAATGGATATACAAAAGCTATAAATGCAAAAGAAGTTTATAAAATATCTACAGATAAGTTATCAGCGGATTCATATACATTATCTGTTAGAGTTAAAAAGGCAGGCTATAAGGGTAGTAAATTAGATAGTTTAGGAGACTATGATAATTTAAAAAACTTTACAATGTCTGTTATAAAGAAACCAAAACCAAAGCCTAAATCATCAGAACCAGAAGCACCTAAAATACAGCCTATATATGTAGGAAATGATAATGAAAACTCAAAAATAAATATAAGAAGAGATTCAAGTTTAAATTCACCAGTAGTTGGACAAATTTATGGAAGCACTCAAGGAATCAAAGTATTAGGCAAAAAAGGAAATTTTTATTATGTACAAGCTAAGGATTATGACACTCTTAGGAATGTAAAAGGATACATTAGACAGGATTATGTAAAACAGGTAACACCATCTAATATTTACAGTATAATAGTAGATATTAGTGACCAGAAAGTATATATATATAAATATGGTAAGCTAGTACAAAAATTTATTTGTTCAACAGGAATGGATGCAACACCTACTCCAACAGGAACATATTTAATTGGAGGAAGAGGACCAAGTTTTGGACAAGAAAAGGGATATATATGCTACAATTTTGTAAGAATAAATCATGATTATTTGTTTCATAGTGTTCTTCATTACTTAGATGGCAGCATAATTCAATCAGAATATAATAAGTTAGGTAGAAAAGCCTCTCATGGTTGTATAAGGTTAAAGGACGAAAATATTAAGTGGATTTATAACAATATTCCAAGAAATACTCTTGTAGTAATACAACAATAGTAAAATCATATTGTATATTAATAAAAAGAACTTATTGTTTTGAAACAATAAGTTCTTTTTATTAACTATATTTTAAGCCCCCATAACTTCATTGTCAGTATATAAATTATTATTTTTATTTAATGATTTATTTCTATATTTATTAGAGATTTTATCTATAATCATAGATAATGCACAGTCACCAGTTATATTTGTAGCTGTACCAAAACTATCTTGAGATACATGTAAAGCTATCATAATACCTTGTTGAGGTTGAGTAAATAATAGCATATCTTTTAGTAAACCAAGAGAAGCATATATTCCTCCACCTGGTATACCAGGTGCTGCCACCATTGTAACTCCAAGCATCAATATAAATGGCATCATCATTGCAAATGTAGGAATAGTTCCACTCATCATTAAAACTGCCATGGCGGATAAAGTTATTGTAATAGTATCACCTGCAAGATGTATAGTAGCACATAAAGGAATAACAAAATTAGCAATGTCTTCTGATACTCCATTTTTTTTAGTGCATTTTAATGTAAATGGTATACTTGCAGCAGAAGATTGAGTTCCTACAGCTGTAAAATATGCAGGTAACATATTCTTTAATGATTTAAGTGGAGATCTGCCACTTACTGACCAAGCTATACTATATTGTATAGCTAAGTAAATACCTTGTATTAATAAAAGCATAATATAAACTATAGAAAATGCTTTAATAGTTGATATTATTTCTCCATTAGCTGTAAGCTTTGAAAATATTCCGGATATATGAATAGGTATAAGAGGAACTAAAATATTTTTTATAACTAGTTCTAATATGTTTTCAAAATCATAAAAAACATTCATTAAAGCTTTACCTTTTATATGAGCTATACCTAGACCTATCATGAAAGCTGTTACTAAAGCTGTCATTACTCCCATTGCAGGAGGGATCTCTATTTTAAAGAAAGGTTCTAAATATAAATTTGATTTTGGAGCAAGTTGCCCAATTTTAAGTACATGAGGTAGAATCCAATTTCCTGCCATAAAAGCAAGTAATCCAGCGAATATAGTTGAAACATATGCAATTATAACAGTTATACCAAGAAGTTTTCCAGAACCACTTCCTAATTTTGAAATACCAGGTACAATGAAACCTATTATTATAAAAGGAATAATGAAATTAAGAAAGTTTCCAAATATTGCAGAAAAAGTTGTAAGTATTCTTACTGGAAATACAAATCCTGTGGACTTTGAGATAATTCCAATGATAATACCAAAAATAATACCGAAAATTAACCTAGGAAATAGACCTACTTTTTTTAACATAATATCACCCCTAATATATTACAATGATTGTCCGTATAAAAAGAACAAATGTATTTGTAATTTGCACTTTCATATTTTAGCATTATCATTTTTTTATGTCAACTAAATTCTTAAAGACATAAATAATATTTTTACTACAGTTGTATATATGAATTTACTATGTTAATATTATGGCATAATATATTTGTTTTAAATTATGTACACATGAGGTGATTTTATGGGTGACAAATTTCTAATGATACATACTAGTGTACTTCCAGAAGTTTTTGAAAAAGTAATTGAAGTAAAAGAAATGATGAAAACAGGAAAAATTAAAGAAATAACTGAAGCAGTAAAAATCGTAGGAATAAGCAGAAGTACTTATTATAAATATAAAGATTATGTTTTTACAGTATCTGAAACTATGAATAATCGAAAGGTAATAATTTCCTTAACATTAGATCATGAGCCTGGAACTTTATCAAAAATATTAGATATAATTGCCTCATATGAAGGTAATATATTAACTATAAATCAAGAAATACCTATAAATAATACTGCTAATGTAAATATAACTTTTGATATATCAAACTTAAATATAGAACTAAATGCTTTATTAGATGAAATAAGAAATATGGAACATGTCATTAAATTAGAACTGGTTGCTATGGATTAGAGATATTCTTGTATTTACAATGTGGAGGAATATAATATGAAAGGAATAATTGACAGGTTTGAAGAAAATTATGTAGTTGTAGAACTACAAGATAGAACCATAATAAACATAGAAAAAAGTAAAGTGCCAAGCAATGCAAAAGAAGGAGATGTACTTAATATTGATAAAGATATTATACGGATCGATAAGGATGAAACTGAGAAATTAAAATATGATATAGATGAAATGACTAAAGATTTATGGGAAAATTAAAATATTTTGAAGGTTATAAAAACACATTAAAGCCATGGTATAAAGTACCATAGCTTTAATGTGTTATTTTTGTTTTAAATAAAATAAGAGATAGTTTGTAAATGCTAAAAGAGCGCTTAATACTGCTATATCTAATAAGTATTCACCATATTTTGAATTAAAATTTAATATAAATATAGATATATAAAACATGAGAGTTGCCATTTTACCGAAAATATTTGAAGGGATAATAAAATCTTTATTATATAATATTGCCCCAGCAATAATCATGGCTAATTCTTTTATAGATACTATAATAATTATCCATAAGGGAATAATATCATTAATAGTTAAGCAAGTAAGCACAGTAAGAAGCATAAGTTTATCAGCTAGTGGATCTAGTACGATTCCCCATTTAGTTACTAAATTTTTTTTTCTAGCTATGTATCCATCTAATACATCAGTAAGACCTGCAATTAAAAACAATATTATTGAGTAAAAGATATTATTTTTAATGTTTGAAAAAAATACTAGTATAAAAATTGGTATTAAAAACATTCTAAATAGAGTTAGTATATTTGGAAGATTCATATATCCCTCTCCTATAAATTATTATTTAGAAGCAACGGTGGTTGAAAACTTATCCTTAACAGGAAGTTTGATACTTATATAATATAGTATAATATAATTAAAGCATTTGTAAAATAACTTTGATAATTAATAATAGATACATTATAAAATGACGAAATGCGAATTATTTAACTATGAAAACGATAAATATTCGTATTTATTATTGACGGGTATCTTCATTTTTGTTACCATATTACAGGAGGGGATATAAATTGAGAAATAAGTATGATTTAATTATAGTTGGAGCAGGTCCAGCAGGCATATTTACAGCGTTAGAGATAACAAAGTTAAAAAAAGGAATAAATGTCCTTATTCTAGATAAGGGAAGAAATATTGAAAAAAGAAATTGCCCTGCAAGAATTAATGGAAAATGTTTGAATTGTGAACCTTGTGGTATAACTTTTGGTTGGTCAGGTGCGGGAGCTTTTTCAGATGGTAAGCTTTCTTTAAGCCCTGAAGTAGGGGGAAGAATATTAGAATATGTTGATGAAAATGGAGCAAAAGAGTTAATAAAGTATTGTGATGATATATATTTAAAGTTTGGAGCCAATAAAACTGTTTATGGTTTAAATAATGAAAATACTGATAAAATAAAATATGAAGCTAGTAAACATAATATAAGACTTATAGAATGTCCAGTAAGACATTTGGGAACAGAACTTGCTTATAATGTTTTAAAAGGGATGTATCATCATTTAATTAATGAAACTAATACTGATTTTTGTGAGTTAACGGAAGTAAAAGATATAATTATAGAGAATGAAGAAGTAAAAGGGGTATTAATAGAAAATAAAGAGGGTATTAAAAAAGTTTCTGCAAATTATGTAGTAGCAGCGCCAGGAAGAGGTGGGGCTGAATGGTTAACAGAACAAGCTAGAAAGCATAAGTTGAAGACAACTAATAATGCAGTAGATATAGGAGTGAGGGTGGAAGTTCCAAATTCTATAATGGATCATTTAACTAAGGATTTATATGAAGCTAAGTTGGTATATTATTCTGATACATTTGAAAATAAGGTTAGAACATTTTGTATGAATCCAGGAGGAGTTGTGTCTGAGGAACATTATGATGGAGATATAGCTGTAGTTAATGGTCATAGCTATTCTGAACAAGAATTAAGAACAGACAATACCAATTTTGCAGTACTTGTATCCACTACATTTACAGAACCATTTAATCAGCCAATAGATTATGGTAAATATATTGCAAAATTGGGAAACATGCTAACTGGAGGAGGGATAATGGTACAGAGGCTTGGAGATCTCCTAAATGGAAGAAGAACTGATTATTCTAGACTAAATAAGTCTACTACTATACCAACTATGAAGTCAGCAGTTCCAGGAGACTTAAGTTTTGTACTACCTCAAAGACATTTAACTGCTATAGTAGAAGCATTAAAAGCTTTTGATAAAATTGCACCAGGGCTTTATAGTAAAAACACATTGCTTTATGGTGTAGAAGTAAAGTTCTATTCAAGCAAATTTGAAACCAATAATAAATTTGAAACTTCTATAAAGAATTTATATACTATAGGTGATGGAGCTGGTATTACAAGAGGTCTTATGCAAGCTTCAGTTACTGGAGTAGTTGTAGCTAGAGATATAAATGGAAAATTTTAATACTGATATAATCAGTATATATTATAAGGAGGAGTATTCATGTCAGCATATATTGTACTAGGAGCTCAATGGGGAGACGAAGGAAAAGGGAAAATGACAGACTATCTAGCAGAAAAGGCAGATGTAGTTGTAAGATATCAGGGAGGAAATAATGCAGGACATACTGTTGAAGTAGGAGAAAAACAATATAAACTTCATTTAATACCTTCTGGTATATTATATGGAAGTAAATTAAATGTTATTGGGAATGGTGTAGTTTTAGATCCTAAGGCTCTTTTTGAAGAAATGGAGTACTTAAAGGGGTTAGGAGTAAATATAACTCCAGATAATCTTATAATAAGTGATAGAGCTCAATTAATTATGCCTTATCATAGAATATTAGATGGAATAAAAGAAAGAGCTAGAGGTAAAAAGGATATTGGAACTACAGGAAAAGGAATAGGTCCATGTTATACAGATAAAATGGAAAGAAGCGGAATAAGAGTTTGTGACCTTATGCACAAAGAAGTATTTAAGGAAAAATTACAAGATAACATTGAAGATAAAAACAACATAATAAATAAAATATATGGAGAAGAATCCGTAGATTTTCAGGTAATATATGATGAGTATATGAACTATGCTGAAAAAATAAGACCTTTTGTTAAAGACTCTTCAGTAATAGTATTTGATAAAATAAAAGAAGAAAAGAAAGTATTATTTGAAGGTGCACAAGGAACCTTATTAGATATAGATTATGGAACTTATCCATATGTTACATCCTCAAATACTATAGCAGGAGGAGTTTGTACAGGATCAGGTATTGGACCAACTATGATAACAAATGCAGTTGGTATTGCAAAAGCATATACTACAAGAGTAGGTAAAGGCCCTTTCCCAACAGAGTTATTAGATGAAACAGGAGATTGGATAAGAGAAAAAGGACATGAATATGGAGTAACTACAGGAAGAGCTAGAAGATGTGGATGGCTAGACCTTGTAATACTTAAAACAGCAGCAAGAGTTTCAGGATTAACAAGTTTTGCAGTAACAAAGATAGATACTTTAGCAGGATTAGAAAAGCTAAAGGTTTGTATAGGATATAAATTTGAAGATAAAATAATAGACTATGTTCCAGCTAGTCTTGAAGATTTAGCTAAATGTGAACCTGTATATGAAGAATTTGATGGTTGGGATGAAAGTATAGCTAATGCTAGAGCTTATAATGAACTACCAGAAAAAGCAAAAATATATTTAAAGAAAATAGAAGAGTTTACTGGAACTAGAATATCTATAGTTTCAGTGGGTCCAAGAAGAGATCAAACTATAGAAGTAAGTCATATATAATGTATATAAGAATATATTCCTAGGTATGTTTTTAGTATCTTAGTATATAATAAGTGTGTACTTGAAATATTAGGTTTTGTTATTTATAATATAAATTAGAAAGTTGACCACACTTATATACTTTAAAGATAATTAAAAAATAGGAGAGAGGTAGATAAAATGCAAATTAATAAAGATATGACTATAGGCGAAGCAATAAAGAATAAACCAGAAGCTGCTGATATACTAGCTAATTTTGGAATGGGATGCGTATTTTGCCCTTCAGCTCAAGCAGAAACAATAGAGCAAGCAGCTATGGTACATGGTATAGAATTAAATACACTTTTAGAAGCATTAAATAAATAATAAAAAATCCTGTAAGAATTCCTGAGGCCACTGAAAAAGCTATGCTTTTTCTCTTGATATCGAATTAAGCAGATAAATGAGCACGAAGTATTCTATAATTTCTAAGAATACTTCGTG
>NZ_JAGGKA010000031.1 GCF_017873215.1 Clostridium tetanomorphum | reverse complement strand
GCCTTATATGTAATTTGTATTCCTCAGACCAAGATTTTGCCTTCGGCTTCCTTCAGATTCCACCTCACGGTGGACACCCTTGCCGTCAGCTAGTGCTTCCCACTACCAAGCCCACAACGGACTTTCACCGTCAAGTTGTTGCCCATGCTGGGCACACAATAAAAAATAAACAAGGCAAATTTTTCCTTGTTTATTTCTTTATTATAATACAATTTAAAATTTAATTTTCTCTAAGTTTTCCTTAAGTACTTTAGCCGACTCTTTTAATTTTTTTTCTTCCTCATCATTTAACCTTACTTCTATTATTCTTTTGATTCCCCCTTCTCCTATTACAGTTGGAACTCCCATATATATGTTTTCTATACTAAATTGCCCAGTAAGTAATGAGGATACTGTAAGTATAGAATCTTCATCTCTAATAATTGCCTCAACAATTCTTCTAACAGCCAAAGCTACGGCATAAGAAGTATATCCTTTCCTATTTAACACCTCATAAGCAGCATTTTTTACTTCTTCTGGAATTCGTCTTTTAAAGTCTCCACTACAACTCTTACAAATGTCATTACAGTAATCTTCTACACCAATACCTGCTATATTAGTAAGACTCCAAGCAGCTATTTCTGAATCTCCATGCTCTCCTAAAATATAAGTATGCACATTTCTCACATCTATTTTAAAGTGATTACTTAAAAGATATCTAAATCTTGATGTATCAAGTACAGTCCCTGAACCAATTACTCTTTCTTGAGGAAAACCCGATAATTTATATGTTACATAAGTTAATATATCTACAGGATTTGATACTACAAGTAATATAGAATTAGGACTATATTTAACTACTTCTGGTACTAGACCTTTAAAAATATTAAAGTTTTTATTTATTAAATCTAATCTTGTTTCACCAGGTTTTGGCCCTGCTCCTGCTGTTATTATAACTATATCTGAATCCTTAGTATCTTTATAATCTCCAGAAATTATCTCTACAGGCTTAACAAAGGATACACCATGTGCTAAATCCATAGCTTCTCCTTCTGCCTTTTCTTTATTTATATCTACTATAACTATTTCTGAAGCTAAACCTTCCATCATAATGGCATAAGCCGTAGTAGAACCAACAAATCCTGCTCCAATTATTGATATTTTAATTCCTTTTTTATTCATATATATTACCACCTTATTTAGTAATTTCCTTTTGTAGATATTATATATTAATTAATAATTATTATCAAGTATTTTTTATATACTCTACATTAATAATTTAAAATATTAATCTATTAAGTACTTCTAAATAATATTGTTCCACAATGTAATTTAAATATTATATTTCAATAAAATCATCTATATGGAAAAGATATAAAAACTTTTCTTTAACCTTTTTGCCTGTTATTCTTTCTAATGCTTCTTTATAATACTTTAATTGCATAAAATATTTTTTCTTAATATCTTCAATATCTTCTACATAGTCTGTTTTATAATCTATCAATACCAAACCATCCTCTTCTTCAAAATAAAGGTCTATTACTCCTTGAAGAATTACCTTTTCTCCCCCATATATATCTTTTGATAAGTCCTTGTAAATATCAGTACTATTAACTTCTATATAAAAAGGAGTTTCTCTTTTTATATGACTAGCTGCTTTCACTCTTTTCCCTAAAGTGCTTTTAAAAAAATTATATATTTTATTTATTCTTACTTCTCTTGCTGCTTCTTCTGTAATAAATTCCTCTATAATCATCCTACTTATTTCATTTCTTATCTCCTCTATGCTAGAGGTTTTGTTTATATTTATCTGTTGCATTGCTAAATGCATGAATGTTCCTATTTGCGCTGAAGTAAATTTTTTTGTTTTTTCTAAAAAAATCGGTTTCTTTAATAAGGATGTTACTAACAAAGGAGTTGAATTTTCATCATCAGTTTCTGAAAACTTTCTTTTAAGTTCTGATACAGAAAATTTTGCAGGTATTGTACAAGATTCTATATATTTATATTCCCATTTTAATCTTCTTTTTATTTCTTCTTTATACTTACTTTCTTCTGTAGAAAACTGAAGATTTTCTAGTTCTTTCAATATATCTATTTCTTCTTTTTCAACTTTATCTTCTATAAGTTCATCTCTATCCCACAACTTGATTTTCCATTTTGATTCATCTAATATTATTCTTTGTTCCATATCTTTAATATCAAATTTATCTGCAAAATCTACTGAATCTTTATGCCTTAATACAGTTGGGAAAATCCAATCTAGATAATTCTTACTTTCCATTAATGCATACTCAGGTATTTTCTCTTCTCCCTCCATGGCAATACTAGCCCACTTTTCTAGAGTATTATCTAAATTATTTATCATTCCAGTAATTATAAGCTTTTCTTTAGCTCTAGTAAAAGCTACATAAAGTATTCTCATTTCCTCTGAAAGAGTTTCAAGCTTTATTTTCTTTTTTATTATTTGTTTTATAATAGTAGGATAACTTATTCTTTTTTCTAAATCTACATAATCTGGTCCTAACCCTAATTCATGATGATATAACATAGATTTTCTAATATCTTGTAAATTAAAATTTTTACCTGTTGTAGACAAAATAACTACAGGAAATTCTAGCCCTTTACTTTTATGTATGCTCATAATTCTAACTACATTTTCATTTTCTCCTAAAACCTTAGCACTTCCCATATCTCCGCTACTATTTTTTAATTTATTTATAAAATCAATAAAATTAAATAATCCTCTAAAACTTGTACTTTCATATTGTTTAGCTCTTTCAAATAATATTCTTAGATTTGCTTGTCTTTGAATACCTCCTGGCATAGCTCCAGCATATCCATAATACCCTGTTTCAGTATATAGATACCATATAAATTGATCTATACCCATATGTAATGATTTTTCTCTCCAACTATTAAGTTTATTTAAAAATCCTATTACTTTTTTTATCAAATCTTTGTTTAAATTTTTTACATAGTTCTTTTCATCTTCTGTACATAAGCCTTCATCTTCTATTTTCCTTAAATCTTCATAGATACTCATATTCTTATTTATAAGTTTTACATCTATAACTTCTTCTGATGAAAAGGAAAATATAGGAGATCTCATTACCGAAAGAAGTGGTATATCCTGTCTTGGATTATCAACTATTTGTAACAATGATAAAATAGTTTTCACTTCTGTTGTCTGAAAATAGCCTGAAGCAGTATCAGCAAAAACTGGTATTCCCCTATTATTAAGCTCCTCCATAAAAATAGGTGCAGCTTCTGCTGTAGCCCTCATAAGAATTACTATGTCTCTGTATTGAATCTTCCTATATTTACTTGTTGCCTTATCTAATACCATGAATGAATTATCATTTTCCCCATTTACAAGATTTTTTATTATTTGTGATA
Source organism: Clostridium tetanomorphum (assembly GCF_017873215.1). Classification (GTDB taxonomy): domain Bacteria; phylum Bacillota; class Clostridia; order Clostridiales; family Clostridiaceae; genus Clostridium_AO; species Clostridium_AO tetanomorphum. The sequence continues at coordinate 30,991 of NZ_JAGGKA010000031.1, read as the reverse complement.
CCATAGATGCTTCTAATTGTATATTATCCGGTTGTTCCTCTTCTTCAGAAAATATATAATTATCATACTCTTCATAAGAGCTATTATTAGAATCAACTTTATTTTTCTCCATCAAATTAATTTCTATAGAACCACCACAATTTATTTCTTCATCTAATTCTGGGAAATTAGCCCCCTGATTTAACTTTTCTTCTTCATCATAATCCAATTCGCCAATATTCTTACACATTATCTGTTTAAATATAAAATTAACTCCATCTATAACTTCTTTTCTACTTCTAAAGTTTTTAAAAAGTTTTATCTTTCTATTATTATCTCCTTCTTGTTCAGAGTAGTTATTATATTTATCTAAAAATAGTTCTGGCTTTGCCTGTCTAAATCTATATATACTCTGTTTTACATCTCCTACCATAAATCTATTAGGTTGAATAAGCTTCTGATTTTCTAACTTTATATTTGGTTGTCTTGACACGCAATTTAGTATAACTTCCTGTACCAAGTTACTATCTTGATATTCATCAACTAATACTTCTTCAAACTTTTCTCTATATTCTATAGCAACTGCCGAAGGAATCACTTCTTTATTTTCATTAAAATCTGTAAGTATTTCTAATGCAAAATGTTCTATGTCATTGAAATCCACAATATTTTTTTCTCTTTTTTTACTTCTATATATTTTACTAAAATCCATAGTAAGTTCTATTAAGCATTTTATTCTTGGATACAGTTTTCTTAAATTCTCACCAATATTCTCAGTTCCTACAAATACATCATCTTTAATTTTTTCTATTTTTTCTTTAACTTTTTTTCTTATATCTAGTGCCTTATCTTTTATCTCTTTGATAGAATCATCTACTCTTTTTCTAGGAAGGTTTCCAAAGTTAAAATTCTTTATTTCACTATTCAGATCCTGCCAACACAAACTACTCTCTATCTTCTCTATTGTTATTAAATCTTCTTTAAAAACTTCTACATAACTTTCCAACCCTTCAGTTTCTTTTAAAGATTTTAATGCCCTTAAAATTTTTTTCTTCAACCCCACTATTTCAATTTTTATATCCTCAATTATTATATTAGCCCAATTAGATTCTTCAAATTTAAAATCAGAATCTACATTGAAGCTTTGTAAAACTTTATCAAACCACATTTGAGGCCAGGGAAGACTTTGAGAAAAATTGTAAATACTCTCCACCATTTCCAATATTTTAGCATCATCCCTACCTCCATAGGAATCCACAAGTTCTAAAAACTCTTTTTTACAATTCTTCTCTTCATATCTTTGTTCAAAAAGCTCATCTAGTGCCTCCTTCTTTAATAATATAGTCTCAGTTCCATCTCCCACTCTAAAAGAAGGATCTATATCTATAATATGAAAATTATTTCTTATAACTTGAAGACAAAAAGAATGTATAGTTGTAATATTAGCTCTATTAAGTAAAGTAAGTTGCCTTTGTAATATTTTAAAATTAGGATTTTTATCCAATTCCTTTGATATTGCTTCCCCTATTCTCTCTTTCATTTCTGAAGCTGCTGCATTAGTAAAAGTAACTACTAAAAGTCTATCTATATCTATAGGATTATTTATATCCATTATCTTTTCTATAATTCTTTGTACCAGTACTGCAGTTTTACCTGAACCTGCTGCTGCCGCTACAAGTAAGTTGCAATTTTTTGTACATATAGCATTTTGTTGTTCTTGTGTCCATTTCATATCCGCCACAACTTTCCCTCCAAATCTTATAAATTTTTTCACAGTACAATGTATGCTTTATATGTAGTACTCTGAAAAAAAGGATTTTCACTTTTAGAAAATCCTTTTTAACTTCATATCTATTCAATTATATTTTACCATAATAGTTGGTATTATAAGCTATTTTTATTTATTTAAGAAATCTAATGCTACCTGAGCATAACTGGCAGCACCTATTGGTAAAGCCTCTTCATCTACATTAAAGAAATTTGAATGATGTGAATAGCAACATTTCTTTTCTTCATTACGCCCACCTAAAAACATTAATGCTGCTGGTACTTTATATGCATACTCCGAAAAATCTTCTGATCCCATAACTTTTTCTATATTAATCATATTTTCTTTTCCTACTATTTTTTCTACAGCTTCTGCTGCTATATTCACAGAAATTCCATCATTTACGGTAGGACTACATGTAAAATCATATTTAAATTCATACTCACAGCAATAAACTTCACAAGTGCTTTTAATCATTTTTTCCATCCATTTAGGCATCATATTTCTAGAATCTACTGTAAATGTTCTATTCATTCCCGTAATTTCTGCCCTTCCAGGTACTACATTAAAACGTTCCCCTGCATTAATAGTTCCTACATTAATTACTATAGGATTTCTAACATCATTTACCCTAGTTACTATAGTATGAAGTCCCTGTAATACTGCTGTAGCACATGTTATTGCATCTACCCCCTGCCATGGTGAAGATCCATGACAAGATTTACCTTTAATAGTAATACTCCATACATCTGCTGATGCCATTATTGGGCCAGATTGTAAGCTAACTTGCCCTACTGGAATATCTGACCATATGTGCATTCCAAAAATCATGTCCACTTTTGGATTTTCTAAAGCTCCACCTTGTATCATACTCTTCGCCCCTCCTGCTACTTCTTCAGCAGGTTGAAATATAAATTTTACACTTCCTTGTATTTCATCTTTTATTTCCGATAATATTTTAGCAGCTCCTAAAAGCATAGATGCATGAAAATCATGCCCACATGCATGCATCATACCTGGTTCTTCTGAACTATAAGGAAGTCCTGTTTCTTCATTAACAGATAATGCATCAATATCTGCCCTAAGCGCTACCACTTTTCCTCCTTCTTTTCCTCTAAGTAATCCAACCACTCCAGTGTCTCCTATAGACATTACTTCAATTCCCATATTATTCAATTCTTCTTTTATTTTTTGAGAAGTTCTAAATTCTTTAAAAGATTCTTCTGGATGTTTGTGAAAATCTCTTCTTAATTCCACCATCCAATCATAATATTTTCTTGATAGTTCTAAGGTTTTCATATTTAAAAATCCCCCTCTTATTTAGTAATTTTAAAATGTACAGCTATACATTATTAAAGTATATTAATTAAAAAATTAGAGCATTTTAACCATAATACCTGCTAATATAACAGAAGCTATAGTAACAGTTACAAATCCTGCCACTAACATTTTAGGTAACATTTCATTTAAAATAAATTGTTTCTCTTCATCAGTTTTTCCCTCTGCATTAGCAACCTCCTGAGAAATTATAAAGGTCCCAGGAAATCCAAAAAGTGCTGTAATTCCTATGGCAAAAGCCATTTGCCAGCTATACCCCAAAGCTTTTCCTAATGGTATGCTACATACTGCTATTCCAACAACCCCTAACACTAAACTTACAAGTAGAGGCCAAAGCAATGATACTACCATTTCAGGGGTAGCACTTACTAGATTTGCAAATATAACTACAAGCAGACTTCCCATGGCAAATCCAAAAGCATTTGCTTTTGTAAGAATATCTCCTTCAAGAAATCCTACCTCTTTTAGCACTATTCCTACTATAAGACACATAACATATTTATTTATAACTCCACCAGTAGCTGCCGCCAATTTAAAACTTAGAAATGATGCTAATCCTAATTTAGCTAAAAGTATAGATGGAGTTTGAAGTTCTTTGGGGAATTCAGGAAAAATTTTATATTTAGGTCTTTTTATTTCTGTCTCTAAAGTACTAACTACTTCATCTTCAGCAATATTTTTCTTTAATCCTCCATTGTTAAACTCTTTTGAAATTCTTTTTGCCTCTTTGCTTAAACAAATAGATGCTATAGGATATCCAAAAAATCCTTGTACTACTACTAGTAAAGTTGCAAAAACCATTATTGTTTCGAGTCCTTTTACTTTTGCAGCTTCTCCCATCATTATTCCTGCTACTACTCCTCCAGCTATTGGTGGTGCTGCCGCTACTGAATAGTCTCGTCCAATAATAGGAGTACCTAATAAATAAACAAAAACTCCAATTCCTATAATAGCTATCAAAGCTATTAATACTGTCTTCCACTGCTTTACAAGATCCTTAATCCCCATCAATGTACCCATATGAGTAATTAATACAGAAATTAATATAGATCCCATAGGAAGTAAATATGAATCTTTAAATATGGTTTTAGGTAGCCCCATCCAAAAACCAACTAAGAGAATCACTGAAGAAATAAATAAAGTTGAACAAATCGCTTTAGTTTTAGAAGAAACAAAATCTCCAAAACCAAAAATAATAAATAATACTGTGAATGCTAATAGCCCATCCATAAAAATGCCCCCTTTTAAAATTATATTAAAACGCCTCTACATATCATAAAAGACATATAGAGGCGTCTATTAACGCGGTACCACTCTATTTCATCACCTAAATAACAGATGATCTCATTAAATAAAAGCTAAAAACCCTTGCATTTTAACGGCTGCTCCCGTGAAAGCTTACTTATAATTTTCAGCCTTTCAGACTCTAGGTCGAGTATCATTACCCCATCAGTACCAACTTTCAGCCTAGGTTGGTTCTCTGTAACTGAGTGTAAGTAACTTTTTACCTTTCATAGTCTCTAAAACTTTATAACGCAATATTTAGATTTATATTGTGATAAATAGTAGCATATATTATACATCTCGTCAATGCATTTTATACAATAATTTTCATCTATTTTAATATTTATCTTCATATTTTATATATTATATGCTATAATTACTGAATAATTCCATAATTTTAATGAAATTGGAGCAATGAAGATTTTCCTATATTTGGGCACCTGGGAAATTTGGAGTTAATGGTGCAACCTCCCAATAAAATTATATATTTTGTCGGGAGGTTTTTTAATAAACTAAATTATTTTTTATTAGTTACCGTGTAATATATATTGTTATTTAATATAAATTATTATATAATTACTATTGTTGTACACTTTTATAATTTATTATAAATATTTAATGGAGGTTTTTATATGGCAAAACAAATGAAAAACAATACTCTAAAAAGAAGTCTTCTTTCATCTTATATATCAATTTTTCTTTTGATAATTGTTTCTATATTAGCAATGACTATAACTTCATTTTTAAGCTCAAAAAAAGCTTTAACTGCTTTAGGTGAAGAAGCTCTAAGAAACAGAATTCAAATGGGACTTGCTATGATGTCAAGCTTAGAGGAAGAAGTGAAAGAAGGTAAAATTTCAAGAAATCATGCTCAAGAAATATTTAGAATGAAAATGTTAAATCCAAAGGAAAGTGATGGCAAAACTAGAGGACTTAATGAGACTCTTGAACTTGGTATTAAAGCTTATATGTACGCAATAGATAGCAATGGGCTAGAAGTTATGCATCCTTTTAAAGAGGGTGAAAACATCTCTTCAGTAACTGATGCTAAAGGTAATAGTGTAACTAAGCTTATTATAGAAGAAGGAAAAGCGCCTAAAAATAATGGTATAATACATTTCTGGTGGAAAAACCCTGATGAAACAAAAGAACGTCCAAAAGTAAATGCTGTAGGTTACTTTGAGCCTTGGGATTGGTACATAAATGTAGGATGTTATAATGAAGATTTTTACAAACCTGCTTATAATATACTGGTATCCATTATGATAATAACTGTGATTGTTTTTATTTTATCTATATTAATAATAAGAAAACTTATTACTAATAAAATAAATCCTTTAACACAAATAGTAAATGCTATGGAACTTGCTTCTAATGGAGATTTAAGCATTAGACTAAATATTAATTCAAAAGATGAACTTGGATACATATCTAATATATTTAACCATATGTTAGATAAAATGCACTCAATAATTACTAAAATAAATGATACTTCTAAAATGTTAAAAGAAAAAACTTACATAGTTGATTCAGTTACATCGGTTACTGAACAAAATTCCAATAGTATAAAAGAAGCTATGGAAGAAATATCTGCTGGCATAGCAGATACTACAAAAGAAATACAAAGAAGCTCAAATGAAATAACCACTCTATCTACAGATATTAATTCTATTAAAGATACAAGCACCGCAATGAATAAAGAAGTGGAAAAAACATCAACTCTAAATGAAAATATAATAAATACTTTAAACTTATTAGAAACTCAAAATAAAGAAAATAGGGAAATTGCAGATGAAACCACTTTAAAAATGCAAAATCTTTTAGAAAAATCAAGAGAAATATTAAATATAATTCATACTATAGGTGATATATCTTATCAAACAAATTTACTTGCTCTTAATGCTTCTATAGAATCTGCTAGAGCTGGAGAATATGGTAAAGGTTTTGCTGTAGTTGCTAATGAAGTAAAAAAATTATCTGAAGAAACTTCTAATGCTACAGATAAAATTGATAACTTAATAAAGGATTTAGTTGAGGCAATTAATATATCTGTAGAAACTGTTAAAAAATCAAATATGGTAGCACAAAAGCAAACACTGGCTATAAGCAAAACTAAAGATACTCTTGAAAATGTAGTAACATTTATCAAGGAAATACCTAACTCAATTGAAGAAAACTTAGAAAAAGTAAATGATGCTTTTACTAAAAAAGAATCTATTACTACATCTATGGAATCTATTTTGACAGTAACAGAAGAAATCTCGGCTTCTTCTGAAGAAATTGCAGCTTCTACATCTGAGGTAAATGAAAATATAATATCTATGAAAAAATTAGTAGATGAATTAACAATATTTACAGAAGAATTATACAAAGAAGCTAACACTTTTAAATTAAATTAGAATTTTTGTTTCTATTATATACTTATGAAACTTTTTCTAAAGATTATTGATTAAATAAAATCTATATGTTCAATAATAATAATATATATTTTTAGAAAGGATGATTTTCTTATGGAAAAAACAATAATAATGGGTATAAGTATCAATACTAGAAACACTCATGCTGTTCATGTTCAAGATGTGTTAACAAAACATGGTTGTATAATAAAGACAAGATTAGGTTTACATGAGACTTCAGATGATTGCTGTTCTCGAAAAGGTATAGTTTTACTTCAACTTTGCGGATCAGACCAAGAAATATCAGAATTAGAAAAGGACTTACTAAAAATAGAGGATGTAACAGTAAATACTATGGAAATATAATAACTTTGCTCTAAAACCCTATTTAGTTAACAAAATAGGGTTTTTAGGCATATTAAAAATTTAGTGGCAATTTTCGTTCTTTATATTTACATAATTTTATATATATAAAAAAATTTTTATGTTACTATTAAAGTAATGGATTTTTTATTCGAAATATTCCATAAATACCATTTATGAATATTTTATATTAATTAAATAATTGATTATATAAAAGGAGTGAAATTATGGACAATGGCATACTACTAGAATCTGGAACAGGCGAATTAGAAATATTAGAATTTATAGTAAATAATAAACATTACGCAATCAATGTTATAAAAGTTAAAGAAGTAATAGATATTGATAGTGTCACAAAACTTCCACAAACACACCCTGCTATAGCGGGATTAATACTTTGTAGAAATGAAATAATAACTTTAGTAGACTTAAATTACGTTTTAGATGGTATAAGAAAAGATTTTAATAAATCTAAAATAATAATATGTGAATTTAATAAAATTAAAGTAGCTTTTAATATTGATGATATTGTAGGAGTTCATCGTATCAAATGGGAAAAAATAATGAAACCAGATGATTTATCCGAAAATTCTCTAGTTATAGGAAACATACTATTAAATGAACAAATAATATTATTACTAGACTTTGAAAAAATAGTTACAGATATTAGTCCAAGCACTGGTATTAGTGAAGATAAAATTGTACAAGTAGATTATAAAGACAGGTCTAATATTAAAGTTATGTTAGCAGATGATTCTGCTTTAATAAGAAGACTTTTAAAAGATACCCTTACAAAAGCTGGATTTAATAAATTAAATATTTTTGATGATGGTAAACAAGCTCTAGATTATTTAGAAAATGTATTTGAAAGGAAACAAGACCGTTTTACAGAAGATGTTCAAATACTTATAACAGATATTGAAATGCCTCAAATGGATGGACACACTCTTACAAGAAAAATTAAAGAACATCCTATTTTAAGAAAATTGCCGGTTATTATATTTTCTTCATTAATTACAGATAACCTGAGACATAAAGGGGAATCTGTTGGTGCAGATGCTCAATTAAGTAAACCAGAGGTAGGCGATTTGGTAAATTTAATAGATAAGTATGTATCTAATCTATAAAAATTATTTAATTTAAAAATTTTTCCAATATATAAGATATTGTCACACCTAGAAATATTTCTAGGTGTGACAACATCTTATGAATAAAAATAAGAAATACATGAAAAATCAATGTAGCTATTAATATTTTTCTAATTTTAGCATAGAAAAGGAATTGCCTTTTCAAATGATTTTCAAGACAATCCCTTTCTAATTTATTTTAATTAAGATAGATTAAATGTAATAATTCATTGTTAAATATTTGTCAACATTTTTAGGTAATTTTCCGAATATTTAAATTAAAAAATAGTGCATCATAGATTTAGCTCCTACTCTACACTCCACCTCTTTACTTTAACTTATTAAAAATTTTATATATTTATACAACAACCTGTATTAATATATTCTACTTTATCTTCTAACACTTTTTTTAATCTTTCAAATCCTTCTCTCCCAGTACAGTGTCCTGTATAAACTTTATCAATTTTTTCTTTTATAATATTTTCTGCTATATAATTTATATCCTTTTGATCCATACAAGAAAGATTTGCTCTTGGTATTACCATAAGATGAAATCCCCCTAAAACAGCTTTAATATGTTCCTTAGGAAAATTATTTTTCACTGATTTGATCATATTAAGAATACCACTATGTGCGCAACCGGTAAACATAACAAGCCCATTTTTTTCTTTAATAACTAGTATAAGCTCATGTTTAAAATCATCTTTCTTAAGCTCTCCATTTTCCTTAATATAAAGATATTTATTTCCTTCTGGAAGAGAATATTCTTTTACTATATCTGTAATAATAAATATATCTTTATCTATTTCACTTAATTTATCTACAAATACTAATCTATGAAAATGTTCTTTTAATATGTTTTTATCAATTCCTATATATTTACTAATTCCTAACCTTTTTGCATAACACTCTTCTTTAACAGCAGATTTTAAATATACTTTTGCTTTACTATTCTCATTTAAAAACTTTTCTACTCCTCCTACATGATCATAATGACCATGAGAAAGCACTAAAATGTCAATATCATTAATATTTATCCCCATTGTTTTTGCATTTTCAATAAATTTACCTGATTCTCCTGTATCTAATAATATTTTTTTATTATCCTTTTCTATATATAAAGACAATCCGTGTTCTGCTATCAAATCATCTCGCTCACATCTATTTTCTATTAAAGTTAATATTTTCATATGCATTTCCCTTCTCTATTCTAATTTCATTATATCCATTCTCTTCATTCTCTTGTGAATATCTGAAGACCCCAATCCTTTTTCAACAACTTCATCTTCTTCTATATCAAGTACTTCTGCAATTAATTTTTTTATTCTTTTACCGCAAAAATTTCCCTGACACATACCTTGCCCAGCTCTAGTACGTCTTTTAATGCCATCTATTGATTTTATCTTTATTTCTCTTCTTAATGCATCTACTATTTCAACCTCTGTTATCATTTCGCATCTGCAAATTATATGTTTATTTGAATCTTCTGAATTTATATCTCCTTTAAAATTTTCATCCTTTTTGACTATTATAGGTTTTCTATAACTTATAAAATTTTCTTTCTTCTTAAGCTCTAATCCTGAAGTTCTAAGAATGGAGATTACTATCTTTGCTATAGCGGGTGAAGATGTAAGACCTGGTGAATCTATTCCTGCTACATTTATGAATCCCTTAACTTCTGTTTCCTCTATTATAAAATCCTTTTTACTACTAGTTGGTCTTATTCCTGCAAAAGAAGTTATAGCTTTTTTCATGTCAAATCCACTTATAGATTTCTTGGCAGTTTTCATTATATATTTTAAATTTTCCTCATTAGTGGAAACATCCTCTCTATCAGCTACCTGTTGTGCATCTGGCCCTATCATAAGATTTCCGTGATATGTTGTAGTTACTAATATTCCTTTTCCTTTTTGCGTGGGAACTTGAAAGATCACTCTATTTATTAAATAAGACTGATCTTTATTAAATAATATATATTCCCCTCTTCTAGGTATTATATAAAAATTTTCTACACCTACCATTTGAGATATTTTATCACTATAAACTCCTGCTGCATTTATTACATATCTACCTTTTAACTTTTCTTTAGATGTAATTACTTCAAAATATCCCTGTTTTTTTTCTACACTTTTCACTTCATTGTTAAGCTTAAGTTCCACTCCATTTTGTATAGCATTTTCTACAAGTGCTATACAAAACTCATAAGGAGAACACACACCTGAATGTTTGCAATAAAGAGCCCACTTTACTTCATTACTAATATAAGGCTCTAATTCTCTAACTTTATCTCCATCTATTATCTCTAAATCTTTAATGCCATTTTCTACTCCTTGTTCATAAAGCTCCACTAATCCCCTTTTTTCCTCATCAGAAAAGGCAATTACTAAAGATCCGGTTTTTCTATATCCAAAATTAAGTTCTCTTTCTAATTGTTCATACATTTTATTTCCTTGTATACACAACTTAGCTTTTAAAGTACCTGGCTTATCATCATATCCACCATGAACTATTCCACTATTAGCTTTAGAAGCTCCACAACTTACATCATCCTGCTTTTCTAAAATACATATGTTTAGTTTATATTTTGAAAGCTCTCTTGCAACATTTGCACCTACAACTCCAGCTCCAATTATAATAATATCATACACAATTATCACTCCCTTAAATAGCATAATTTATTTAATGATATTAATTATTGTATATATTCTGCATTTCTATTTAAAATCCTGCACAAGTTTAGTGTACTTGTTTATAAAAATTTATTCTTGAAACAAAAAGCACCATGCTATACTAACATAGTGCTATAATATAAGCTAAACCACTTTTATAATGGTATATAGGTATATTGGTGTGAGGTATTATTGTTAAGTAGCTTAGCTTAATTAACTATTTTAGATTATTATTTTCTATTTGATGTATCATATCCACTCTTTTTTGATGTCTTTCTCCTTGAAAGTTAGCACTTAACCATGCATCTAAGATCATTTTCGCTAAGTCTACCCCTACAACTCTTGAACCCATAGCTAATATATTGGTATTATTGTGTTCTTTGGACAACTTTGCAGTATAACAATCACTACATACTACAGCTCTGACTCCTTTTACCTTATTAGCAGCTAAAGATATGCCTACCCCCGTCCCACAAAGTAAAATTCCTTTTTCACATTCACCACTAGCTACAGCTTTTCCAACCATTTGACCATATATTGGATAGTCAGTTCTTTCTTCATTAAAACATCCGTAATCCTTATAGTCTAATCCTTTTTCATCTAAATATCTCTTTATTTCCTCTTTTAAAGTAAAAGCTGCATGATCACTTCCTATAGCTATCATTAACAAAACTTCCTTTCTTACTTCCTATTCAACTTTTCCATAGCTTTAAATGCCGCTCCTAATACTCCTGCTTCTTGAGTTTGAGAGGAATATAAAAACTTTAAACTTTCTGCTGGAAAAGGCTTTCTTGAATGTTTATATATACATTCTTCTAAAAAATCCTTTGGAAATCCATTCATGTTTACTACTCCGCCACCAATTATAATATTATCTGGATCAAATATATTTATCTCTGTGGCAATAGGAATAGAAATAGTATTTATGAATTCCTCAAGAATTTCACTATGTCTGTGTTTAACAAATAGTTCATCTATTTCTGTATTTTTAAAACTTTCTTCTCTTATCTTACTTAATCTTTTCCCAGATGCGTATAGCTCTATACAGCCTATATTTCCACATCCACATTTATCATCACTATTTAATACTGGAATATGACCTAATTCTCCTGCAGAACCATTTTTTCCAATTAAGAATTTACCATCTATACATATAGAATTACCAAATCCAGTTCCTATATAAAAACCTAAAGTTATTCCTTCTTTACTAATATTTTTATCCACCATATCCCATTTCAATAGACAGTTTACATCTTTACTTAAAAATATAGGTACCTTAATTTCACTGCATAAATAATCTACTATATTTATATCATTAAATCCTGGTAAATTAGGAGTAGAATAAACTTTTTTCTTATCTTTACTAATAGTAGAAGGAAAGCCAATGCTTATTGCCTTTAATTCTCCTGATAAATTTTCCTTAATATATTTTAATAAATATTCCTTCAAATTAATTAGAGGGTTCCCTGGTTCGTTTAGTATTGAACTACTTTCTTTTATATAATTACTTAGTTCACCTTTTTCATTAACTAACCCAATTCTAAAATTAGTTCCTCCAATATCCACTCCAAGTACAAAATTATTTTGCATATCAATCACCTTCTATTATTTTTTTGCTCTATTCTTTATAAGAAAGTGAATAATTAAAATCAGCCATCATCATATCCCAAGCTTTTTCTAAATCTTCATCTTTATTAAATAATCCTGATGATCCAACTACAAATATTTCTGCTCCTACTTCTTTTAATTGCTTAAATGTTTTTTCATTACAAGAACCATCAATCTCTATTATATATTTGTAGTCTTCTTTTTCCTTCATTTCTTTTAATTCTTTTATTTTCTCCAACATTTCCGGTATAAATTTCTGACCTGCAAAGCCAGGATCTACAGTCATTACTGTTATCTTATCAATTCTATTTATATAATGCTTCATTACCTGTACCGAAGTAGCCGGATTCAAAACAACTCCTACCTTCATTCCTAATGATTTTATCTTATTAATAATTCTAAAAGCATCTTTATTTATAGTTTCAACATGTAATGACACATAATCTGTTCCAACTCTTGATAATTCATCTAGAAAATCATTTGGATTTTCTACCATTAAATGTGCATCTATTGGAATATTAGCTAAAGGTCTTATTTGTTCTATAAAAAATGGTGATAAAGTTATATTCTTAACATAATGTCCATCCATTATATCCACATGAAAAAAATCTGCTCTTTCATTTAATATCTTTATTTGTTCTTCTAACTTTAATATATTCATACACATTAGAGAAGGCGCAAAACCATAATTCATTTTAACATCATCCCTTCTTTTTACTAAATAATTTATCTAAAGTTACAGCACCAATTATTAATGCTCCCATTACAATTTGTTGATAGTAAGTTTCAACATTTAATATATTCAACCCATTGTTTATAACACCAATTATTAATCCTCCCATTACAACTCCAAATATTTTTCCTTTTCCTCCAAAGAAGCTCGTCCCTCCTATTATTGCTGAAGCAATAGCAAAGGTTTCGAATCCTACACCTGCTAATGGTTCTGCTGCTCCTAATCTTGCTGTCATTACTACTCCTGCAATCCCTGAACAAACACCTGAAATTATAAATACTATTAATGTATGTATTTTAATATTTATTCCAGAAAACCAAGCGGATTGGCTATTTCCTCCTAAGGCATATATATTTCTTCCTAGTTTTGTTTTAGTTGTTACAAATGTTAATATAACAGCTACCATTAAAGCTATAATTATTGGAATGGGTATTTTCCATAACCATCCTGCCAATCCGCTAGTAAAAGATTTGGGGAAACCAAATACTGGTCTAGCATTTGAAATAATTAGAGTAATACCTCTATATATGGCTTGAGTTCCCAGTGTAATTATGAATGGATGTAGACCCGTTGCATTAACTAAAGAGCCATTAATAGCTCCAAGCAGTGCTCCACAAAGAATCCCTCCAACTAAAACAGCTATACTTACTGGTATACCGCTTGCCATCATTTTTGCAGTTATCATTCCAGTTAACGCTATAATAGATCCTACTGATAAATCTATTCCAGCTATTAATATTGCAAAAAATTCTCCACAGGCAATTAATATAGTTATTGAACTTTGTAATACTACTTGAACAAGATTATTAGATGTTAAAAAATATTCTGGTGAAAGTATCCCTAATAAAGCTGTAATCAAAACAAATATTCCCAAAGTACCATATGTTTGCCATATACTATTAAAATCCTTTTTCATATATACTACTCCTTTTTTACATCTAATTTTCAGAAGTAGCAGCTAGAAGAATTTTTTCTTCTGTTGCTTCCTCACTAGTAAAAATAGTTTTTATTTTTCCATCTTTAAATACTGCTATTCGATCACATACTGAAAGAAGCTCTGGTAATTCTGATGATACCATAAGAATCCCTTTTCCATTTTCAGATAAATTTCTCATTATTGAATATATCTCACTTTTCGCTCCAACATCTATTCCTTTAGTTGGTTCATCAAATATAATTAAATTTGAATCTGCCGCCAACCATTTCCCTATAATTACTTTTTGTTGATTTCCTCCAGATAACTCAGTAATATTCTGTTCTACAGAGGAACACTTTATATTTAAATATTCTTTTTGTTCTAATGAATATTTTTTTTCTCTTTCCATATTTATTAGTCCCCAAATTCCTTTTGCCTTGGATGTTTTTAAAAAGGGAACTATAGATATATTTTCTTTTATACTAAAATTCTTAAAAAACCCTGTTTCTCTTCTATTTTCAGTTATCAACCCTATACCAGCTTTTATTGCATCATAAGGTTCTGATATATTTAATTTTTTACCAAACAGATACATATCTCCGCAGGATATAGGTTCAGCTCTAAAAATAGCATTCATAAGCTCACTTCTACCTGCTCCAATTAGTCCTGCAAAACCTAGAATTTCGCCTTTATATAATTTAAAACTCACATCTTTAACTTTATTATCTTTTCTAGTTAAATTATTAACTTCAAAAACAACTTCACTAGTTCCCTGATAACTTTTATCTGTATTTAAATATTTTGATTTTAATTCTCGTCCAACCATCATTGTAACTAATTCTTCCTCTGTTACATTTTTAGCGTTCCTAGTTCCAACGTAATTTCCATCTTTTAAAATAGTTACTTTGTCACCTATTTCTACAATTTCCTTTAGTTTATGAGATATATATACAATTCCTACTTTCTCTTTTTTTAATGACTTTATTATATTAAATAAATTATTGGTTTCCTCAATAGTAAGTGAGGATGTAGGTTCATCCATAATTAATATTTTTGCATTCTGTGCTAAGGCTTTTGCTATTTCAACCTGCTGCTTTTCCGAAATGCTTAATTCCTCTACTAAAGTAGCTGGATCTCTATTCAGTCCAACTCTCCTTAAAAGTTCCTTTGTTTTTTCTCTTATATTTTTATAATCTACTATTGGTATACCAAAAATCTTTTTTTCCGGTAAATTTCCAACAAAAATATTCTCTTCTATTGATAAATCATCTATTACACTTAACTCCTGATAAATAATACTTATTCCATTCTCTTTTGAATCTTTTGGAGTAAGATTAGAATACTCTTTAGTTCCTAAAATAATAGTTCCTTCAGTTGGCTCATATACTCCACTTAATATTTTCATTAAAGTAGATTTCCCTGCTCCATTTTCTCCTAAAAGCACATGAACCTCTCCAGGCGCTAACTGAAAATTCATATTATTCAAAGCAGTTATCCCTGAAAATTTCTTTGTTATATTTTTCATTTCAACTAAAAGATCCATATACTATCCTCTTCCTATTTATCCGGATATCCGGTTATTTATTTTTTTTGGAAGGCGCCATCGCACTAAAAATAAATCACAAATATATTGTATATAAATTTCTTAATGCGATAGCCCTCAATTATTTTATGTTATTTAACTATTAATTTTGAATCTACAGATATAACTGCTGGTTCTTTATCTGCTGAAATTTCTGGTTTATCTTTTAAAGCTTTTAATAATTCATTTAAGCTTGCAACTCCTATTTGAGCTGAATCTTGAGCTACAGTTGCTCCTAACTTACCATCGTTTACGGACTGAATTGCTTCTGGAGCTCCATCAGTACCAACTACAACTATTTTGTCTTTTTTTCCTGCATTTTCAACAGCCTGTACTACACCAAGTGCCATAGTGTCGTTTGCACAATAAAACGCTTTTATATTAGGGTATCTTTGTAACATATTTGTTGCTACATCCAAAGCCTTTGATCTATCCCAATCTGCTGGCTGACTAGCTACTAATTTTATTCCTTTTGCAGCTTCAAAACCTTTTTTCGCTCCTACTTTTCTTGCTTCTCCAGAGGCATTTCCTGCTTTTCCTTCAATTATTGCTACTTCTCCTCCATTAGCTCCTAATTTATCAGTTATGAATTTTGCTCCTTTTTCTCCAACCTTTACATTATCAGTATTTACAAAAGATACTATACTTCCTCCGGCATTTTTAAGCTCTTTCATATCAACTTTTTCATCAATATTAACTACATATATTCCCTTTTTATTTGCTTGAGCTATAGCTGGAATTAAATTAACAGGTGAAAGAGGTGCCACACCTATAGCTTTATAATTTTTGTTTAATAGATTTTCAAGTAATTTAAGCTGCCCTTGAACATCATCTTCTGAAGCTGCAGCAAAAACATCTACCTTAATATTTTTTGCTTTTGCTTCTCTTTCAATCCCTTCTTTCATTGATACCCAGAAAGGATTAGATAAAGTTTTAAGAATTACAGCTACTTCTGTTCCAGAAGACTTTTCTTCCTGCTTAGTTTCACTACCTTTCTTACTTTCTGTAGGGCTTGTCTTACCACACCCTGCTAATAATGATCCTGTAAGCACTAAACTAAGAGCAAGTGCTACAATTTTTGAGATTTTTTTCATGATTTCCCCTCCCTAAAATATTGAAAAAAATTTTATTTATAAAACAATTTGCTTTTTAAACAAATTATTTATTCCCTTTTTATACCTTTATAATTTTGGGTAAACGATTACCCACACCTCATAAAATTCCCTTTGAAATTTATGTAGTTTCTCTCAATATTAAATTTACTGGCAAAACCAAATCATCTATCTTTTTTGTTCTATCCTCAATAATATCTAGCAAAACTTTTGCTGCAGTTTTTCCCATCTCATTCTTGTTTTGTTCTATGGTTGAAATTTTTGGATGACTATATTTAGCTATAGATATATTATCAAAACCTATAATCTTAATTTCATCTGGAATATTAATATTATTCTCTTTTAAAGCAGCTATAGCTCCCATAGCTAACCAATCAGTACATGCAAATATACTATCAAACTTTATTCCTTTTTTTATTAAATCAATTACTGCATTTTTAGCTGAATCAAAGCTAACCTTAACATCTATTATGAGTTCTTCTTTAAATTTTATATCATGCTTTTCTAAAGCATGTTTATATCCTAAATAACGCATATTTCCACTAGATAACCTTCTATAATCTCTAAGTATTAAGATATTTTTACATCCTTTTTGTATAAGGGTTTCTGTGGCCATTAATCCACCTTTATAATTATCAGAAGTTATACATATAACATCATTACTAATATTAGGCTTTCTATCTATACATACTATTGGAGTATTATAAAAATCACTATCTTTTGATATTTTGTCACTTTTACCAGAAATATATATTAATCCATCCACTCCCTTTGATGCTAAATCTGTGAAATATGCATTTTCTTTCGTTTCATCTTCATTGGTATTACATACAAACACAGAATATCCTTTAGGAAAACAGTAACTTTCAATTGCTAAAACTAATCCAGCAAAAAATTCATTTGTTATATCCGGTACTATTACCCCTATGATATTTGATTTGCTTGTTCTTAAACTTTTTGCTACCATATTAGTTTGATAATTAAATTTATTTACTATATCCATTACCTTTTTTCTAGTTTCCTCTGAAAATCTACCATTATTATTTAAAACTCTAGATACAGTAGCCACCGATACTCCGCTTAATTTAGCAATTTCCTTAATGGATATACTTTTTTTTGATTTCATCATTACCTCCCAGGAAAACGATTACCCAATTCACCTATTATTTTACAGTTAATATTTGCTATTGTCAATAGATTTTAGGAAATTTTTCTGAAATTTTATAGAAAATATCAAAAATACTGTTAAACAATAAAATTCAGACAAAATTTCCAACTGCTTTAATTTAAATTATTTTATAACTATATCTAATTACTTATTTTTACAATTTCATCTTCAATGCTAAACATATTCTTCTCAACTTGTCCTAATTCATTAGCCTGATCATTAGTTTTTATTAAGTTCTCATCTACAGTATTAGCTATATAAATAATAAACTTTTTTATTTCCTCTAATATTTGTTCTATGTCTTTTAAGGAATCTGCAGAATTTAAAGATAGTTTTCTGATTTCCGCAGCAACTACAGAGAATCCTTTTCCATATTCTCCAGCTCTAGCTGCCTCTATAGCTGCATTTAATCCTAGAAGATTTGTTTGCCTAGCTATATTTTTTATAAATTCTAGTACCTTATTTATATTTACTATTTCATCCTCAAGCTTCTTTGCAGTGTCTCTTATATTCTCACTAGTTCCTGAAATATCTTCTGCTGATTTAGAAATATTTTTAATAAGAGAAGTAACTTCTTGTATTTGCGATGAAACTATATCTATAGTCTCCTGTTTTCTTTTCTCTGCAATTCTTTTATCAATTTCATCTTCCATAATTTTCGCTGCCATTAATTGCAAAGGCCTTACTACTTCCGGATCTCCTGTTAAACCTATACATCCCACAATTTCATTCTTTACAATTACTGGTCCATTGTATCCTGGTAAAACTCCTTGAAGATTCTTTGCTTCATCTATAGTAATTGACGCTGAATCTATTTCTCCATCAATAATCTTTTTAGCTGCTTCATGAATATTACCAAGCCTTTCTTTTTGAGCTGTAGCAATAATTTCTCCTTCTTCTCCCATTACATTTACATTTTTCCCTGTAATGTCATATAACATTCTTACAGTTTTTTCAGCTAGATCCTTTGGTATTTTATGTTTCCATTCCATGTATATTTCCTC
The DNA here is from genome assembly GCF_017873215.1 of Clostridium tetanomorphum. Taxonomy (GTDB): domain Bacteria; phylum Bacillota; class Clostridia; order Clostridiales; family Clostridiaceae; genus Clostridium_AO; species Clostridium_AO tetanomorphum. Next base: position 11,944 of record NZ_JAGGKA010000031.1, on the reverse strand, counting down.
CTCAATAGAAATGTCTATATATTGCCAATAAATTACTAAAAATATACTTTATTGACTTATTTATTCCTTATTATTTTTAATATTACATTTTATTCATTATATGTTTACATTATATCATCTATTATCCATTTTTCAAATGAAGTAATTCTTAACTTTTAATTTTTTTTTTAACTTTACTAATAAATTTAAATAAATTTTATCATTTATGCAAAATATAATTGTATACCAAATTTCTTCATTAAAAACTATATTCTAGCATGTAAATTTAAGAATTCAATTTAGAGGAGACATGAAGATGAAAAAAAGAAAAGTTATTATTGATTGTGATCCAGGTATTGATGATGCCTTAGCTTTAATTTTTGCTTTAAAATCACAAGCATTAGAAATTTTAGGTATAACCATAGTATCTGGAAATGTGCCTGCCCTTCAAGGATGGAAAAACTGTCTAAAAGTTTTGAATTTAATAAACAGGTTAGATATACCTGTTTATATAGGAGAAGAATATCCTCTAGTTAGAGAACTTATTACAGCTGAAGATACTCATGGTTGTGATGGCCTTGGAAATACATTTCTACCAGATATATCAAAAGTACCTATTAAATATGGTGCTATAAATTTTATATTAAAAACTATAAAAAAAGAAAGAGAAGTGAGTATTATAGTTCTAGGTCCCATGACCAATATAGCTAAGGCTATGGAAAAAGATAATGAAACCTTTAGTAAAGTTAAAGAAATAGTTTCCATGGGAGGAACTTTTAAAAGTCATGGTAATTCTTCACCTATAGCAGAATTTAATTACTTTGTAGATCCTCATGCTGCTAAATATGTGTATAGGCATATAGCTGTTCCTTTTACTATGGTAGGACTAGATGTTACAAGAGAAATAGTACTTACTCCAAACTATATAGAACTTTTAAAACAATTTAATACTTCTTTATCAAATTTTATTGTAGATATAACTAAATTTTATGTAAATTTTCATTGGAAGCAAGAAAAGACCTTAGGATGTGTCATAAATGATCCTTTAGCTATAGCTTACTTTATAGATAATAGTTTATGTTCTGGATTCAACTCCTATGTAGATATTGCCACAGAAGACATATCTATTGGTCAAAGCGTTGTTGATGTAGCTTCTTTCTATAATAATAAACCTAACTGCTTTGTACTTAATAAAGTAAATGCACATAGATTTATGGAGCTGTTCCTAAAAACTATTTTTAAAGAATTTGAAGAAGATATATCTTTAATTCTTTCCAATAATAAATATAGTTATTAAAATGATGGTGATAATATGAATAGATATAGTATTATAAAAAATAAAAACAGACGAGAAATTGTTCTTTTAAAAGCATTTCCATGCTTTTGGGGAAAATGCTCATTCTGTGACTATATAAAAGATAATTCACTAAATGAAGCAGACATAAATAATCTAAATTTTAAAGTTTTAAATAATATAACAGGAAAATATAAGGCACTAGAAATAATAAACTCTGGAAGCTGCTTTGAACTTCCTAAAAACACCTTAGAAAGAATAAAAGAGATCACAAAAGAAAAAAAAATAGAAAAATTATTTTTAGAAAGCCACTGGATCTATAGAAATAGACTCCAAGATATGAGAGATTTTTTTAAGATACCAATAATATTTAAAATAGGAGTAGAAACCTTTGACAACAATTTCAGAAATAATATTTTAAATAAAAATGCCAACTTTAAGGATTATACTGAAGTAAAAAAATACTTTCAATCTGTATGTATCATTGTAGGCATAGAAGGTCAAACAAAAGAAATGATAAAAAATGATATTAATATTATTCTAAATAATTTTTCTTATGGTACTATAAATATTTTTACAGAAAATAGTACTTCTATTAAAAGGGATAATGAACTTATTAAATGGTTTAGAGAAAATTATAGTTTTCTAGATGAAATGAATAATATAGAAATTCTTTACCAGAACACAGATTTTGGTGTAGGAGAGTAAAATTGACATTTACTAGAAAATGCCTATTATATTCTCTTTATTCTAAAAAATAGAGAGGACTAAGAAGACCTTTCATAAATTTATAGACATTAATTACTTCTTTATTCCACTCTATTTTTCTATTATTAAAATATATAACCTTTTTACTTAGTATTATCACAATACTTCTCCATTTTGTCCATTAATTTTATAAAAATCTGAACTAAATTAGGATCAAACTTAGTTCCTGAAAATTTTTTTATTTCCTCTAAAGCTTCCAATTTAGTTTTTTTTTCTGTATAAAATTTAGGGTTTATCATATTATCATAAGCATCTAATATTGATATGACCCTAGCAAAATAAGGTATTTCTTCTCCTTTTAATCCTTGAGGATATCCATTTCCATCATAATGTTCATGATGACTTAATATACAATCAGCAATATGGGCAAGCTCTGGAATAGAAGAAACTATTCTATAACCTATTTCGCAATGTCTCCCCATTATATTGTATTCTACTTGATTTAATCTGTCTTCTTTATCTAAAATTTCTTTTGGAATACCTATTTTCCCTATATCATGTAGACTAGCTAATAACTCTAGAGCCTCTTTATCATTTTTATTTAAATTTAATATTTTTGAAATTTTTATTGAAAGTTCTTTTAAATTATTATTATGATTTTCCATTTCTTTACATCTGACTTTTAAAATATCTGTTAGAGCTGCTATTATCTCTTTTTTTAAATTTTTGCTTTCTATTAATTTATTATTATACATTTCTTCTTCTGCTTTTTTATATACTTCCATTATGTTGTCAGTAATAGAATTCTTGGTTGCCATTCCTAAAGATATATTAGGTCTTATAGGATCTTCATTTTCTTTTTTGCAACTTTCTTTTATTCTCTTTATAATTTCATATCCTCTTTCTTCACTTACTTTGGGTAACATTATTAAAAATTCATCTCCACCTATTCTTCCCACTACATCTTCTTTTCTACAGCTACTTTTTAAAATATTTGCAATTTTTTTAATAAACTTATCCCCTACATCATGACCAAAAACATCATTTACTAACTTAAGTCCATTTATATCACCCATAATTATAGTTAATGGAAGCTGTCTTTCACAATTAAGTCTTATAAGTTCTTCTTCAATAAATGCTCTATTATAAAGTCCAGTCAATTTATCATGAAAGCAAAGATACATTATCTTATCAAAATCACAACACATTTCCGTCATTTTACAAAAAATATTTTTTATTTTACTTATATCCATAAAGGTTGCAGCAAAATAATTTTTTTTATCACTATAAACAAAAATAGATACCCATTTATCTACCCATTCCCAATATTCTTCAAATCTAATTGTATCTCCATTTAAAGCGATTTTACCACAAGCATCAATATACTTAATTGCTTTTTCTTTATAATTCTTAAATACTTCTGTACATTTTTTCCCAACTAATTCTTCTTTCTTCATTCCTATTAATTTTTCAAATTTTTCGTTTACCTCGAGAAAAATATAATCCTTAGGCCTCCCATTTTCATCCAATACTATTTTGTTATAAGCAAAGCCATCAAATATATTCTCTACAATAGCATGATATAATTCATATTCTCTTTTTATAATCATAGCCATTGTCCGCTCCTTTTATTTAATATAGTATAATAATTTTTCTATATAAATTTACTTTTATTTACTTCACTATATTCCTATATTAAATGTATTGTTACTATTTATCAATTGTAATTTTTAGTAACGTTGGAGGTGACATCCATGAAATAAAATTTTCTAATATAATCGTAAATATCATCTATCTATAATATTGTTGTAATAACTATTCACCTTATATGCTAAATATATACTACATACACTATCAACATTAGAATAATCCAAATTAGTTAATTCATTTATCTTTTGTAATCTAGCTCTCATAGTGTTTCTGTGAATAAAAAGTTCTTTAGATGATTTTTGAATGCTCTGATTGTTTTTTAAATATATAAATAGAGTTTTATATAATTCCGTATTGTTTAATTTATCATATTCCTTTAGCTTAATAAGAATGGGATTACAAAAATCTTTATACTCCATATGTTCATATGCTGATGAAAGTATATCATAAATTTGAATATCAGAATAAAATATAATTGGACTTCCATCACCTATAGCATCTTTGAATTTCACTGCTTTTGCAGCTTGAAGATAATATTTTCTACATTCCATTATATCTGAAAACTCTCTGCTTACTCCTAAGTATATTTTATTTAAAATTAAAAACTGCTCAACTCTTTCAATAAATTCCTCGCTGAAGTTTGATATATTATTATCATTAATAATTACAATATTATCATTATAATATACTGAACTTTTAGAAGGAAATAGAGAATTAAAAGTGTCTCTAAGGTATCCACAACATCTATCAGAAGGATTATACTTTGAAATATCAAATATAAGTACTAACAGCTTTTTTCCTAATTTTATATTTGCACTTTTCATTCTTTCTTTAACTACATCTCTTTCATTTAAATTACCTTCAAGAACATCATAAATGAAATCTTCATATACTACATTTTTTGTATTTCTATAAAAAACATTCTTTTTCATTTCTTCTGCTACTATTTCACTTGTAAGTTTTAATATTTCCTTATCCCTCTTTATTATAGGTCTTTTACATTCTAGAAGTATTACATTTCCAACATGTTTATTATTTATTTTTATCTTTGAAATTAATTTTAAAATAGGAGATTTATTACATATAACTTCATAAGGTTCATCAAACTTTTTCCCATCCTGTACACTTTTTATTTTTTTTACTTCTACAATAAAATCATAAGAACAATACCCATTTTTTATATTGTCAATCCAAATATCATCAGTTATATCCCTAATGTTTGAATAAGCTAGTATCTTATAGCTTAAATCCATTACAATAACTGGATTATTAAGTATGTCTGAAGCCACTTTTACTATATTAAAAAGACCTTTGCCTACTATATAAGATTTAAACAAAGCTGCTGTATAATGTTCAATTTCAATATTACTAATAAAAAAATCTCTTGTTAAATTATATATTTCAAAAATATCCTCTGAATCTTTAATTTCAATAATATTCAAATCATTTAAAAAAAAATCTTTAATAGATAAATTATTATCATTAATAAGGATAAGATTTGTATCTTTAATATCTTTGAACTTTTTCTTAAGCATTGAAGTTTTACCTATATAGACAATATTATTCTCAAAAAAGTTCTGATTGTTTGTAAGCATTTTAGCATCTAATAGTAAAAACTCATATTTTTTATTTAAATATTGACTTTTTATATTTTTGGAAAAATATCCACAAAGTTCATCAAAAGTAATACTCATACAAATCACCTACCATAATTGTAGTGCATAGTGCACAACAAAGTCAATTATTTTTGTCTCTATTGAATGTATTAACTATCTCCTTTATACAATATACTTAAGTTGGAGGTGGTAAATTAATGAAATATGAAAAACTTTTTTCAAAAGGCCACATAGGTAATCTTCAAATAAAAAATAGAATAGTTATGCCTGCTATGGGTACATCCCTTGCTACCTCAACTGGAGAAGCATCCGATGAGATAATAAAATATTATGAAGAAAGAGCTAAAGGCGGATGTGGTCTTATTATTACAGAAATAACAAGAATTGATAATGAGACAGGAATAGGTACACCAAATCAACTTTGTGCAACAGATCTTAAACATATACCAAGACTTGAAAAGCTAGCAAAAGTAGTTCATAGATATGATACAAAAATATTCCTTCAACTACACCATCCAGGAAGACAAAATCATAGTAACTTAATTGGTGGGAAACAAATTACTGCACCAAGTCCTGTTATGTCATCATCTATTGGTGAAATGCCTAGAGAATTAACCACTGATGAAGTTGAATCCCTTGTTAAAAAATTTGTTTTTGGAGCCTATATTGCTAAAGCAGCCGGAATTGATGGTGTTGAACTTCATGCTGCCCACGGATATCTTCTTGGTCAGTTTATGAGTCCTCTTACTAATCTTAGAAAGGATAAATATGGTGGCAACTTTCAAAACAGAATGAGATTTATTACTGAAATAATTATGGGAATAAAACACATATGCGGACCAAATTTCCCAATATCTGTTAGAGTAGATGGAGATGAATTTGTTCCAGGAGGATTTAATCTTGATGATGCAATTGAATCATCAAAATACTTTGAAAAATTAGGTGTAGATGCACTAAATGTAAGTTCAGGTACTTATGAATCTGTAAATACAATAATAGAACCTATTTCCTACCCCCAAGGCTGGAAGAGGCATCTTGCAGAAAAAATAAAAAATGCAGTACACATTCCTATAATCGCCTGCAATGTTATAAGAAAACCTGATTTTGCAGAAAGTCTTATAAAAGAAGGAAGTGTGGATTTTGTTGCAACAGGAAGACAATTTCTTGCAGATCCAGAGTGGCCCAAAAAAGCCATAGAAGGAAGAGAAATGGAAATCAGACCTTGTATCTCCTGCCTTTACTGTATACAAGAGCTAATGGAATGTAAAACTTCAAAATGTGCAGTAAATGCACGAATGGGAAGGGAATTAGAATTTGATAATTTCAAAAAAGATGGTAACGGCAGAATAGTCTCTATTATAGGCGGCGGCCCTGCTGGAATGGAAGCTGCCAGAGTTTTGGCAATAAGAGGATTTAAATCTGTATTATTTGAAAAGAAAAACGTGTTAGGAGGAAGCGTATATCTTGGGAGCAAACCACCTCTTAAAGAAAAACTAAATTGGTTTATAGATAATCTTGCTTATCAGTTAAAGCAACTTAATGTAGATATCAGACTTAATACCGAACCAACTGTAGAAGATTTAATAAAACTAAATCCCTATGCAGTATTTGTTGCTACTGGTGCCTCTCCTATAATTCCAAATATTAAGGGAGTAGAAGGTAAAAATGTGTATACAGTTATTGATATATTAGACGGTACTATTGTTTTAAAAGATAAAGATATTGCTATTATTGGTTCTGGAATGACTGGGCTTGAAATTGCTGAATATCTTTCTGTAGGTAAAAATAAGGTCTCTGTTGTAGAAATGCAAAACAAAATAGGTCCTGATGCATATCTTCCAAACCTTATTGATTTAACTACTAGACTTAAAAAATATAATGTAGAAATGCTTCCATCTATGAAGCTTATTAAAATATCTGAAGGAGAAATACTTCTCCAAAATACAAGTGATAATTCTACTTTAAGGAAAAAAACTGATGCTGTAGTTTTATCTATTGGAGTTAAACAAAACACCTCATTTATTGAAAAAATAGAAAAGAATTTCTCCATAGTACATGTTCTTGGAGATGCTAATAAACCAGGAAGAATTGCTCAAGCAATTGAAACTGGATTTGAAAAAGCTTATTTTTTAGAGTAAAAAGATTAATTAAAAATAGAAGGGGTTTAGCCTATGGGAAGTTTTGTAAAAAATATTAATGACATTATGAAATATGGTAGCAAACCTACAAAATTTTATGATACTGAAATGCTTACAATTTATTGGGAAACAAAGCCTGAAATCATTAAACGTATACTTCCACCACCTTTAAAACCAGCTAAAAGACCTTTAATTCATGCTTTTATAGCAAACTATCCTAAAACAAATTTCTGTCCAACATATAAAGAAGCGGGTTTATTTATACTGGCAGATTACAATGGAGAGCTTGGAACTTACTGCTTATCCATGCCTATAACTGATGGCATGGGTATGGCACTTGGTAGAGAGTTTTGTGGACTTCCAAAAAAGATGGCGGATATAAACTTTAAAAAGGATAACGATTTTGTTGAAGGAACTGTAGGTCGTCATGGTACAGACTTCTTTAATGTAAAAGCAAACCTTAATGGCAATCTCAATGATGAACATGCCGAAAAAATACTTGCTGAAAACTATGGTAAAGGCTTACCAATATTTAATATAAAATATTCAAAAGCAATAGATGGCAGTGGTTTTGATTTAAAGCCTACCCTTGTAAAGCAAAGCATAAATATGGACACAACTCTGCTTCAAGCTGGAGAAGTGAAGATAACTCTAAAAGACTCTCCTCATGATCCATGGGCAGAATTAGAAGTAGTAAAAATGTTAGGTGGAATTTATACAGTAAGCACAAATGTGCTACTTAAAGGAATTGTTTTAGAAGAAATAAATCCAATGTCATTTATACCTTATTCCTATTTAAGATGGGATTGGTGGGAAGACAATTTAGATTAGTAGCTAATTATAAATTTAAATAAAATTATATTAGGAGGATTCTTGTATGAGTAATTTATTTGATTTAACTGGTAAAGTTGCAATTATAACTGGTGCTTCTAGTGGAATAGGTATTCAAATTGCTAAAGCATTTGCTGAGCAAGGAGCAAATGTAGCATTACTTGCAAGAAGAATTGATAGACTTGAAAATGTTGCTAAAGAAATTGAAGCTATAGGTAGAAAAGCTCTCCCTGTAAAATGTGATGTTACAAAAGAAGATGATGCAAAATCAGCTGTGAATACTGTTATAACTAAGTTTGGAAAAATAGATATTTTAATGAACAATGCAGGTGTAGCTTCAGTAGGTTCAGTGGAAACTATAGATACTGCTGAATGGGATAGAGTTATAGACACAAATTTAAAAGGTACCTTCTTAATGTCAAAGTATGTTGTAAAGCATATGAAAGAAAGAGGATATGGAAAAATTATTAATACTGCTTCCATTTGTGGATTTGTAGGAAGTAAGAATGTTCCTCTTCATGCTTATAATGCTTCAAAAGGTGCAGTAGTGAATTTAACAAGAGGTATGGGGACATCCTTAATAAAATATGGTATAACAGTAAATGCAATTGGACCAAGTCTTTTCGAAAGTGAAATGACCAAAAATTCATTGTTTCAGGAAGATAAATTAAAACTTTACAACATGGTATGCCCAGCAGGAAGGCCTGGAAATCCAGGGGAATTAAATGGTGCAGCTATTTATTTTGCATCAGATGCTTCCAGCTATACTACAGGTCAAATACTATGTGTAGATGGGGGCTGGACAGCAGTATAACTTTTTTACTTTTCTTAATTTTAGATAAAAAATACGAATTTTCATAAATCAAATATCTATATTTTTTCTAATGTTTTTAAAATATTAAATAGGGTCACCTTGCACCAGGTGACTCTATTTATAACTATTTATTCATTAACTAAACTAATGAATATTTAAAAACATCCCTAATTCTGTTGCATACTTAGGATGTTTTTAGATCATTATTTATATATTCTTTTTAAATTTGCTTAGTTACTACTCTATTTTTTACTAAATTTGTCACGTTTATACCAATCGATAATCTACTGAAAAATTTTCTTAATGATTCTACTTGTTCATTTTCCATAATATATTGTCTGCAATATTTATTTTATTTCCATCCTTAAAAGTTATTTTATAGTATAAAATTTCTCCTGTTTTTTCCCACGTAAATATAAGATTTTCTTCTAATGCTTTATAAAAATTAATTATTGAACTTACTTAGCTACTACTTCAATCTTAGCCCATTTCTTTTCTATAGGTATTATCTCGTTGCCATACTCTAAATTAGCTGTATGTTTAAAAATTGGTCCATCATATACTACTGTATGATATTCCCCATTTTCACCGCAAACATCTGCACCAGCTTCTTCAATTTCTTTTATCAATGAATAACTTAAATCTTTTCCTAAAAAACTAGTATCAAGCATTGTTGTATTAACTACTACTATTTTTGCTTTAAAACCTAAATCTAAAAATTCTTTTACAATTTCCTCTCTATTTCTTTGCCATAATGGTAAAACTGCTTTCATGACAGCTTTTTCACATACTTTATCTTCCCACTCCTTATGTTCCTCTAAATCAATATCACCAAAGATACCATAATCTATTCCTTGTAACTTAAATAATTTAAGGTTAGAAACAAATACTTCTTCGTAATCATTGAATAATGCTTTTCCAAGTAAATTGTCAATTCCAATTGCAGCAGCTTGTGCTTTTATAATATCTTCTTTTAATCTATGTGCTGAAGTTATATCATTTTCTATACTAAACATAGTAAACAACTTCTTAGGTACATACCCCTGTTCTATAGCTTTATATAAAGCAAGACATGAATCCTTTCCTCCGCTCCATGAAACAAAGCAATTCTTATTCATCTAAAACCACTCCTCAGCCAATATAAAAATTTTACTAAATAACCTCATATCTCAATCTATATTCTATCACAATCTTTGTATAATATTTTTTATTTTGAATAAAAATATGGCCCACAGCTTCCTGTCTCATGGGTTATTACATAAGTCCAAGAAAAATCTTTATCTGTTACATAAATGTCAGTATAGTATCTAATATCATCAGGATGAAAATTCATTGCATTTCTTAATTCATAACAAGTTTTTTCATTGTTAAAAAACACATAAAGACTTTTCTTTTTTATTGAAATTAGTCTTGCATCTGCTTCTTCTCCTTCTAAACAATTAAGACGTTTATAACTAAAAATATGCCAAAGATACTGATCAATATGAATATCATTAGTATCTATATTATCAGCAAAAGCTTTAAACCACTTAATTCTAAGTTCTCTTGCCTTAGAATCATTTCTATTACGCTTTTCATCAATTCTACTGCAATAAATTCCCTTTTTTTCAATTCATAAAAAAAATTATTAAAATGTTTAATGCTCAATCCACTGCAATAAATAACAGCTTCATTATGATATTTTTCTACGGTATATTTAATATCCTTATTAATACAATTATTCCCCTCAGATATCTTAACTTCATCATAATTATTATTAATAGTAATCATATAATTTAAGTTTTCCAATTTACGAATCTTTATTTCATTAATATTACCATTCTCAAAATACTGTAAATTTTTGCATTTATAACCGTAATATTTTTCTTCATATATTCCTATGAGATTAATATCTACTGCTACATCTCTAAGTGATCCCTCTTTAAAATGTAAAGTAAGATTATTATTTTGTCTTTCTGTATATAGTAGTGTTTCATGAAAATATGGCCAATACCCTCCACAATATTGAATAAGTTCTCTTCCACCTTTAATATTCTCAGGTGAAAACACCTCTTTTACGTTTATCTTTCCTCTAGGTATCCTTTTTGGTAAATAATCAAAAGAATTATTTGTTAAATTATAATCTAACATACGAAATAATATATAAAATCCCTTTTCATCTTCTCCTATTTTAATAATATTCCCCTCAAATTTTTTCCCTAGTTTTGTTTCAATTTCAAATACTTTATTATTATCACAATTTACAAAAAGCGGTTCTGAAAGCCATATACGTTTAACTCCTAAAGTTAATTCATAATAATTATAATTTTTTTTACTTACAAATTTATCGTTATTTGCAGAATTTAATATATTTGAAGACATACTGATAGTTTCATCCCCTCTCCACAAAATATTTTAAAATCATATTTCATGTGAATATTCAGAAAATTTGTCTTCTTACTATTTCTTATTCAATTAAATAATACTATATGTACAAGTATATATATAATATATACTTTTTTTTCACATTATACAATATATTGTACTAATTATTAAAACTATAAAATTCTCTAATGTACTCTGCCATATTCCTTATATTTTTTAATATACAAATTAATTTCCAAGAAATCAAAATAAGGATTAGAAGCAACAAGTACTTCCAATCCTCATTTTACCTTCATCTGATTTATTATTTTTTACTTCTATCCATAATCCATTTTGCCATTTTAGGAGCTATCTCTTTTTGTGATTTTGAACTAACATACATTCCTATATGTCCTACTGGGAAAGAGCACATCTCTTTATCTGTACTGCTTACATATTTATTTAAAGCTTTGCTGGCTGATGGTGGAACTAAATGATCGTATTCTGCATATATATTTAAAAGTGGCATATTAATATTTTTTAAATCTACTTTCTTATCTCCAATCATTAA
>NZ_JAGGKA010000030.1 GCF_017873215.1 Clostridium tetanomorphum | reverse complement strand
TTACCATAAGTCTTTCACTCTTCCGAGTGGGAGATTTATTTTTTTATGCAAAAAAAACTGTCACACTAATTTTATAGTGCGACAGCCCCTTTTTTATTTTACATAGCTTTAGGTAAAATAAGTTTTAAATAGGAATAATATATTGTATAATAAACTTTAGGATTTAATAGGAGAGATGAAAATGAATAATATAGAATTATTAGCACCAGCAGGGAGTATTGAAAGTTTATATGCAGCGGTTCAAGCTGGGGCTAATGCAGTTTATTTAGGTGGCAGCAAATTTTCAGCTAGAGCATATGCCTCAAATTTTGATAACGAAACAATGGAAAAAGCGGTAAGATATTGCCATCTTTATAATGTTAAAGTATATGTAACAATAAATACTCTTTTAAAAGAAAAGGAGCTAAAAGAAGCTGTAGAATATAGCAGATTTTTATATAAAATAGGAGTGAATGGATTAATAATTCAAGATACAGGATTAGCTTATATGTTAAAAAGTGAGTTGCCTAATTTTGAACTTCATGCTTCAACTCAAATGACTGTTCATAATATGGAAGGAGCTAAATTATTAAAAAAATTAGGGTTTAAAAGAATTGTGCTTTCAAGAGAATTATCATTAAAAGAAATAAAAGATATATCAAAAGAGTTAGGCATAGAGACAGAAATATTTATTCATGGTGCGTTATGTATATGTTACTCTGGGCAATGTCTTATGAGTAGTATAATTGGAGGTAGAAGTGGAAATAGAGGGAGATGTGCACAACCTTGCAGATTACCCTATACGCTTTTAGATAAAACTTATGGAAAAGAAAAAAAAGCTTATATATTAAGTCCAAAGGATATATGTACATTACAGGATATTAAAGATATAGTTTCAAGTGGAGCCGGATCATTAAAAATAGAAGGACGTATGAAAAGACCAGAGTATGTGGCGGGAGTAGTAGATACATATAGAAAAGCTATTGACAGTTTAGAAAGTAATAACTTTGATTTTAAAAAAGGGAATAGAAGTCTTCTGCAGTTATTTAACAGAGAAGGTTTTTCAAAAGCATATCTTTTTGGAAATGTAGGGAAAGATATGATGGCCTATTCTTTTCCTAAGAACACAGGAGTTTTTCTTGGTAAGATAAACAAAGATTTATCAATAGATTTAGAAGAAGAGATAAGTATAAAAGATGGTATAAGAAATAATGAAAAGGGATTTACAGTATCAAAAATAATGAAAAATAATAAGGAAGTTCCTGTAGCTTTTAAAGGCGATAGAGTTAAGATTTATCCCAATAATTATAATTTTAATGATAGTTTATTTAAAACTTCAGATGTAAATTTATTAAAAGAATATGAGGAGTATTATATTAATCCATATAAAAAGAAAAATAAATTAGATGTTGAAATTATTTTTAAAGTAAATTCACCATTAAAAATTACTACCAGTATTAATGATAAATTAATTTCAGTAGAAGGAGATATAGTTCAAAAGGCAATAAAAAGACCTTTGGAAAAAAATAAAATAGAAGAAAATTTAAGAAAGACAGGAGACACTCCTTTTGAATTTGAAAAAATTGTATTTATAAAGTATGAAGAAGGATTTTTACCAGTATCATCTATTAACGAAGTTAGGAGAAATTTTCTTCTAAAAGTGGAACAAGAAATTTTAAGTAAATGGAAAAAGGAAGAACATATAAAAGGAAAAGAGCATATAGATCATATATTAAAAGAAGAAAAAAAATCAAACAAAACTTTACCTAAATATATAGTTTATATCACAACTAAAGAGCAATTAAGAGCAGTTGTAGATTCTGGTATAAAGGATATAGCATTTAATCCTTTTATGAGAAAAAATGAAATTATGTTAGATGATTTGTTATTAAAAGATTTAAATGTTTATTTGAAAATATCCAATATAATAAAAGAGGAGTTTGAAGTTGTAAGTAATTTTATAGAGAATAATTTACAACACATCAAAGGGATAATTACTGCCAATTTAGGTATAATTAGTAGATTTCATAAAAGGATTTCTATTATAGGTGATTATAAGTTAAATACTTTTAATAGATATTCAGTAGAGTTTTTTAAAGAGCTATTGGATATGAATTGTTTAAGTGTTGAATTAAATAAAAAAGAAATAGAAGAGACGAGTAAGCATAGTAAAGGTTATATTCAAAATCTTATTTATGGTAAAATAGAGCTTATGGTAAGTGAGTACTGTCCTATAGGAAGTTGTTTTGGAGGAAGAAGTAGTAAGAAAAATAAATGCAATGGATATTGTAAAGAAAAGGAGTTTAGTTTGATTGATAGAATGGGGGAAGGCTTCATATTGTTAACAGACAAATTTTGTAGAAGCTACATTTATAATAGCGTTCCTTTAAATCTTATAAATAATATAGGAGAATTAGAGAAGTCAGGGGGAAATTCTTTTAGATTAGATTTTATAGATGAGAATTACAATAAAACCTTAGAGATACTAAAGGCTACCTTGAACAAAAATTGGGGTAAAGATTTTAAAAACTTTACTAGAGGACACTATAAAAGAGGAGTAGAATAACTAAAAAGGTGGTTGAATAAAATTGAACGAAAGAGCGTTAAGAGTATTAGAGTTTAATAAAATAAAAGAAATGTTAAAATCATATACAAGTACAGAAGCAGGAAAAGATATTATTGAGAAATTAGAGCCTTATGATAATTTATATGAAGTTAAGGAGCATCTACAAGAAACTAAAGAGGCATTTAATTTATTAATAAAGAAAGGGGCACCTCCTTTTGAAGGGGTTTATGATGTAAGAGATGCTATTAAAAGAGCAGAAAAAGGTTTTTCTCTTATGCCAGGACAGCTATTGAAAATTGCAGCTATGTTGAGAAGTGCTAGAAGATTTAAAGAATATATAGGACGTAAGGAAGAAGAAGAGAGTCACAGAGTAATTGAAGACATTTGTGAAGGTATAGTTCCCTTGAGAGCATTGGAAGATAAAATATTCAATGCAATAGTAAGTGAAGAAGAAATCTCTGATAGAGCTAGTAGCACTCTTTATAATGTAAGAAGAGCTCTTAAAGATAAAAATACTTCTGTGAGAGATAAGGTTAATTCACTTATGAGGAACTATTCTCAATATTTGCAGGAAAGCATTTATACTATGAGAGGAGAAAGATATGTTTTACCTGTAAAATCAGAACATAAAGCATCAGTACCAGGACTTGTACATGATCAGAGTTCTTCTGGAGCTACTCTTTTTATTGAGCCTATGAGTTTAGTGAATTTAAATAATGAAATAAAAGAGCTTATGTTAAAAGAAAGAGCAGAAATAGAAAGAATTCTCCAAGAACTTTCAGAAAAAATATATGATGAAATAATAGCAGTAAGAAACAATTCTAATATAGTATGGGAATTAGATTTTATATTTGCTAAGGCTAAGTTTGCCAGCAGTTTAAATTGTATATGTCCTGCTATTAATGATGATGGGATAATAGATATAGTAGAAGGAAAACATCCTCTTATAGATGCTAAAGTTGTAGTGCCTATGAGTGTATATTTGGGTAGAGATTTTACATCTCTAGTTGTTACAGGTCCTAATACTGGGGGAAAAACTGTAACTTTAAAAACTGTAGGACTTTTAGAGATTATGGCTATGAGCGGAATGATGATTCCAGCAAGAGAAAATTCCACTGTAAGTTTCTTTAAAGAAGTTTTTGCGGATATAGGAGATGAACAAAGTATTGAGCAAAGTTTATCTACATTTTCTTCTCATATGACTAATATAGTTCAAATTATAAAACAAGCTAATAGTGATTCTTTGGTTTTATTTGATGAGTTGGGAGCTGGAACAGATCCAACTGAAGGAGCAGCTTTAGCTGTATCAATTTTGGAAAACTTGAGAAAGAAAAATGTGAAAATAATAGCTACTACCCATTATAGTGAACTTAAGGGATATGCTTTAAAGACTGAAGGAGTAGAAAATGCTTCAGTGGAGTTCGATGTAGAAACTTTAAAACCAACTTATAGATTGCTTATAGGTATTCCAGGAAAATCTAATGCATTTGAAATATCAAGGAGACTAGGTTTACAAGAATACATAATACAGGATGCAAAAGAAAGCATATCTAGTGAAAGCTTAAGATTTGAAGATTTAATTCAAAGTTTACAAGAAAAAAGTATTAAGGCAGCAGAAGATGCGAGAAAATCAGAGATGATGAAGGCTGAGGCAGCCAAGTTAAAAGAAAAATATGAAGAGAAGCTATATAACCTAGATAAAACTAGAGAAAGACTTTTAGAAGATGCTCAAAGAGAAGGAAGAAGAGCTATAAAGGAAGCGAAGGAAGAAGCAGATAATATATTAAAGAATATAAGAGAATTGGAAAGAATGGGATATTCTTCAGAGGCAAGACAAAAGCTAGAAGAGGAAAGAAGAAAATTAAAAAATAAATTAGATGAAATTGAAGAAAAAAGAGAAAAGAAAGAACAGGATAAGGGAGAAAAAATTAAGAATATAAAATTAGGAGAAGAAGCATATCTTCCTAAATTAAATCAAAATGTTATAATTTTATCTAAACCAGATAACAAAGGTGAGTTGCAAGTTCAAGCTGGAATTATGAAGATAAATGTAAATATTGAAGATTTAAGAGTAAGTAAAAATTCAAAAGTTGAAAGTAAAAAGAATAAAAAAAGAGAGGCAAAATTAAATTTAAGGATGGTGGAATCATCTATAGATTTAAGAGGAATGGATTCAGAAGAAGCAATTTATTCTACAGATAAATATTTAGATGAGGCTTATATGGCAGGATTAAAACAAGTAACAATTATTCATGGTAAAGGAACAGGAATACTTAGAAAATCTATAAATGACATGTTAAAAAGACATTCTCATGTGAGCACTTATAGATTAGGTGAATACGGAGAAGGCGGTAGTGGTGTAACGGTAGTAGAATTAAAGTAAATTGAAATTTGCGTCAGATGGGTAACACTATCTGACGCTTAACTATATTGATAAATTATAAAATGTTATACGGGTTTTTAGAAATTAAGGAGTGAGTATTTTGATAATAGCAAGTGCATGTTTATGTGGAATTAATTGTAAGTATAATGGAGAAAATAATTTAAATGAATATGTATTAGAGTTATTTAAAAAAGGGAAAGTTATACCGGTATGCCCAGAACAACTAGGTGGATTAACTACTCCAAGAGATTGTCATGAAATTTTACATGCTACAGGAGACGAAGTGCTTAATAATAGTGGAAAAGTTATTAGCAGCAATGGAAAAGATTCCTCAAAAGAATTTATAAAAGGAGCTTATGAAACATTAAATATAGCTAAAGCTTGTAATGCTAAGATAGCTATATTGAAATCTAAAAGTCCATCCTGTGGATTTGGAAGTATTTATGATGGAAGTTTTTTAGGAAAGAAGATAAAGGGAAATGGAGTTACAGCAGAATTACTACAAAAAAATGGAGTGGAAATTTATACAGAAAAAGAAGTAGAACGTATAAAAGAAAATGTATTATAGTAGTGAGGTGAAGTTTATATTGTCTATTTATATGGAAGTTGGCAAGGAAATAGAAGAAAAGGTTAGTGCTCATATACAAAAAGGAGAAAATATAAAACTTATAAATATAGAATACAATGATAAATTATATAGACAAATACAATTTAGAAGAAAAGCATTTGGAAAAGGTAATTATATATTGAAAGGAATAATATATCTTTCACAAACTAATGATATTGTAAAAGATACCAGTTTATTATATGAATTAGAAAAGTTAGCTTTTCATTATAAAAATATATTTGATAGGGATAGTGGGTTAGCTATAATATCTACTTATGAAGACAAAGGAACTATAAATAGGTATGAAGAAGATTTTTCCAAATCAATAGAAGCATTAAATTCTCTTAAAGAAGAAGTAACTTTTGATATAGAGATTATTAAAAGAGTTATAGAAAAAGTCATAAGATTGAGAAAGGAAAAAAATAACAAATTAGAAGAATTGATAAAGTTAGAAGAGAAATTGAAATCTAAAAACTATATTTTTGACGAAGAGTTATTTATAAAATCATATTCTATCTTTGAAGATGTATTAAAAATTAATTTTAAAAGTATTAATTGTATATATTCTATAATGGATGTATATGATGAATTAAATAAAGAATGTTCTAAAAAGAAAAGAAGCATTGTTGTAAGATTTAATGGAAAAATGAAAGATAAATTTATGAAATTAGATTATGTATTAAGCTATTTTAAAAAAGTTATAAATACATATAATAATATATTAAATTTAAATGAAAATAATTATATTAAACTTATAAGAAATAAACATAAAGAAATAATAAAAGAAAATTTAAATGGCTTAAGACAATAAATAACAGTACCTTGTACAAATACAAGGTACTGTTATATTTTATTTTACTACTTTTATAAAATTAACTTCAGGATCTTCTGTTCCCTGAACATATAAACCTGTATCTTTTAATTTTTGTACATAATCAATTATTTCTTGTGTTATTATTTCACCAGGACAAAGTATAGGGATGCCTGGTGGATAAGCCATTAAAAATTCACCACTTATTTTACCGATACTCCTATTTAATGGAACACAAATTTTTTCACTATTAAAAGCTTCTCTAGGAATTTTAACTCCTTCTGGTATAGCTGGAATATCTATAAAATCGGATTTTTTATTTCCTTTTCCATAGTACTCTATACTAATTTCTTTTAATGCAGAAAGTAATGCATCTATACTTTCCTTAGTGTCTCCAAAAGATCCAACAGCTAATACATTGTATAAATCTGAAAGTTCAACTTGAATATGATATTTATTTGAAAGAATCATATCTAAATCATAACCTGTGATACCTAATTCTCTACAAGTAATAGTTATTTTAGTAGGATCTAAGGCATATACGCCAGGTTCCCCAAGAATTTCTTGTCCAAAGCAATAGAAACCTGGAATTTTATTTATTTCTTCACGAGCATAGTTTGCAAGTTCTATAGTTTTATTTAATAATTCACGTCCTTGTAGTGCAATTTGTCTTCTAGCACAATCCAATGAAGCCATTAAGATATAAGAAGGTGATGTAGTTTGTAAAACATTTAGTATTTGCTGTACTCTATGAATATCAACTCTTCCTGAACGAACTTGTAGTAATGAGCACTGAGTTAGGGCTCCTATAATTTTATGTGTACTTTGTGCACATATATCGGCTCCAGCGTTCATTGCAGATACTGGTAATTTTTCATTGAAACCAAGGTGTGGACCATGAGCTTCATCTACTATTAAAGGTATATTATAATTGTGAACTATGTCAGCTATTTTTTTAATATCAGTAGCAACACCATAATAGGTTGGATTTATAATTAATACTGCTTTAGCATCTGGATTATTTTTTAAAGCTTTTTCTACAGTTTCTGGAGTAACACCATGGGCTATTCCAACTTTTTTATCAAGTTCTGGTTGCATATAAACAGGTGTTGCACCACTCAATATTATACCGGCAGTTACAGATTTATGAACATTTCTTGGTATAATTATTTTATCACCAGAAGATACAACAGACATTATCATTGCTTGTATTGCACCTGAAGTACCATGGATTGAGAAAAAAGCAGCATCTGAACCGTAAGCATCTGCAGCTAAAATTTGAGCCTTTTTTATAGGTCCTGTTGGATGATGTAAACTATCTACTAATTTAAATACAGTAACATCAATTTTAAAAGGATTTTCTCCTATAAAATTTTTAAATTCATCATCTATACCTACACCTTTTTTATGACCAGGTACATGAAAAGGAATTGTTTCTCTGTTTACATATTCTTTTAAAGCGTGGAATAATGGAGTTTCATTTTGATTTAATTTATACACCTTGATAAACACCTTCTTTCACAAATTTACACCCGTGAAACTATGAAAAATCAATGGTTCCCGTGGAATTTATCTTAAAACAATATCATTATAAAGTAAATGTTAGGTAAATGCAATATAAATTGAGAAAATATTTTTAAGTACAGCATTATAATTTATTTTATGCAGTATGGCCTTTTTTATATATATAAAAAACAAATAAAATCATATAAATATTTTATTTATAGATTTTTACAATATCAGCATAGTATAATAACTGTATATGAAGTGAATTTTAGATTAAATGGAAGAATTAAAAGTTAAAAGAATAATTTATATAAGGGAGGTTTATGAAAATGAATTATAAAGAAAAATATAATCTATGGTTAAATTCGAATTATATAGATAAAGAAACTAAAGAAGAATTAAAGTGTATTTCATCAAAGGATAATGATATAAAAGATAGATTTTATAGAGAGTTAGAATTTGGTACTGGTGGATTAAGAGGAGTAATTGCAGCAGGAAGTAATAGAATGAATATATATACAGTAAGAAAAGCCACTCAGGGATTGGCAAATTATCTAAAAAATAAATATGAAAAAGATATATCTGTAGCTATTGCTTATGATTCTAGAATAATGTCAAAAGAATTTGCAAAGACTACGGCAGAAGTATTATCAGCTAATAATATAAGTGTAAATATCTTTAGTTCATTAAGGCCTACACCAATGCTATCTTATAGTGTTAGATATTTAAAATGTAAGGCTGGGATTTGTATAACTGCTTCACATAATCCAAAAGAATATAATGGATATAAAGTTTATGGAGAAGATGGTGGACAGATAACTGATGAATGTGCGAAGGAAATATTAGATTCTATAGAAAAAATTAAAGATTTTAGTGAAATTAAAATTGAAGAATTTGAAGAAGGAATAGATTTAGGAAAAATAAATTATATAAAAGAGGAAATAGATAAAACTTACTATGAAAGAGTAAAAGATTTAGTTATAAGAAAAGACATGGTAAAAAATTATGCCAAAGATTTAAATATAATATATACTCCACTACATGGGGCTGGAAATATTCCTGTTAGAAGAGTATTGAGTGAACTAGGCTTTAATAATTTATTTGTAGTAAAAGAGCAGGAACTTCCAGATGGAAATTTTCCTACAGTTCCCTATCCTAATCCAGAGATTCATGAGGTGTTTAATATAGGGATAAAAATGGCAGAAAAAATTAATCCAGACATTATATTTGGTACAGATCCTGATTGTGATAGAATAGGAATTGTGGTAAGAGATAGTAAAGGATTATATAAGGTATTAACAGGAAATCAAGTAGGAGTACTATTATCCCATTATATATTAACATCATTAAAAGAGAAAAATTCTATTTTTCAGGATGATACCATAATTAAAACTATTGTTACTACTGATATGGTAAAGAAAATAGCAAAGGACTTTAATGTAAATGTATTAGAAGTGTTGACTGGATTTAAGTATATAGGAGAAAAGATTAAAGAATTTGAGGAAAATAAAAAATTTAATTTTATATTTGGATTTGAAGAAAGTTATGGATATTTAAGAGGAAGTTTTGTAAGAGATAAAGATGCTGTTATAGGAGCAGCTCTTATTTGTGAGATGACATTATATTATAAGAAACAGGGAATTAGTCTATATGATGCTTTAATGAATCTTTATGAGAAATATGGATATTTTAAAGAGGAGTTGGTATCATTAGAGCTAAAAGGCATTGAAGGAAAGGACAAAATAGACAAGATACTTCATTTTCTAAGACATTCTATGAGTGCTTATGTTAATGGAAAAAAAATAACTAGAAAAGTTGATTATAAATTAGGTATTGATAAAGACATATTAAATATAAAAGAAAGTCTAATATCACTTCCTAAATCAAATGTTATTAAGTTTATACTTGATGATAATTCTTGGTTTGTTGTAAGACCTTCAGGTACTGAGCCTAAAATTAAAATTTATTTTTCAGTTGTAGGATCTAGCAATGAAGAAGCAGAAAATAAATTAAAACATTTTAAGGAAAGTGTAATGAATATAATACACATAGAAACTAACTGTTCATAATTATAATGAACAAAAGATTATAAAATTAGGATACAGGAGATGGTTAAACGTTGAATATTAAATCTCGTTTTTCAGAGAAACTTTCACAAATACTTTTTTTAGAAGTTAACAAGGAGAAATTATGGCAGATATTTAAAGTTAAAATTGAAGATGAAATATATATACCTATTAAGTCACAAGATATAATAAATAAAATAAAAGCTGGAGAAGGTATGGATAATATATCAGCTATTTATTTTGTCGAGGCTATAGTTTATGTTTTAGGTGCAGACGAAAAATTTAAATTTAATAGTTTTTATAAAAAGATGCTACTGAATTTACCAGAAAGCATAAAAATTATAAAAGGGAAAATATATAAGGCTGTTACTAATAGTGAATATGAAGATGCTTATATAATGTTAAAAGGTTTAGTTCAAATTGAAGAAAATGAAGAGAACTATAGCAAATTAATTATGTTAGCAGAAAAGTTAAGAGGACTGGATAAAAGCTATAATGAAGAAGAACTTTATATAATAGAAAAAACAAAAGGAGTATTTCCTAATTATGAGCTACCTTATTTATATGAATGTTTAGTAAAAAGAGATGAAAAAAATTACTCTCAGGCATTAACAGCTCTAAATAGTTATATAAATTTAGGAGGAGAAGAAACTTCTGAGATAACGGAGATTAAAATTTCATTAAAGAACATAGTAAATTATGAAAAAGGAAAAGAGTTAATTTATGAAGATACAAGTAAGGGATTAGCTTTACTAATTCCTTTGTTAGATGAATTTAAAGAAGATGTAGTTTTAAATTATTATATTGCTGTAGGATATAGAATAATAGGAAATTATGAAAAGGCTATTTATTACCTTATGGAAGCTATTAACATAGATAGTAATATGCCTGAAATAGTAAACGAGTTAGGAATAAATTATGCATCTCTCGGCAATTTTGATAAAGCTATTGAATTTTTAAGAAAGGCTTTTGAAGTAACAAAATCTGTAGAAATTTGTACAAATTTAATTATGTGCTATATAAATAGTGGAAAAATAGAAGATGCTAAAAATCATCTAGAAATTGCTAAAAGACTTGATCCGAAAGATGAAATAGTTCTTCAATTGGAAGGTATTTTACAAAACTATAAATGTTAGAACAGATTAAGTAAGGAATAATATTAAGGTTTTGTGTAAATTATATATTTTAGGGAATACGGGGAAATGAAAGGAGAACTTTTAATGAGAGTAAAAAAGGCTATAATACCTGCGGCAGGGTTAGGTACAAGATTTTTACCAGCTACAAAAGCGCAACCTAAAGAAATGTTACCTATAGTGGATAAACCAACTATTCAGTATATAATAGAGGAAGCTGTAGCTTCAGGAATAGAAGAAATCTTAATTATAACAGGAAGAAATAAAAGAGCCATAGAAGACCATTTTGATAAATCTATAGAACTAGAACATCAATTACAAGATACAGGAAAAGATGATTTGTTAAATATGGTAGAAGATATTTCAAATATGGCAGATATTTATTACATAAGACAAAAAGAGCCTAAAGGATTAGGTCATGCTATAGGATGTGCCAAGACTTTTGTTGGAAATGAACCTTTTGCAGTTATGTTAGGAGACGACGTAGTAGATAGTGAAGTACCTTGTTTAAAACAATTAATTAATTGTTTTAATGAATACAAGACAACTATTTTAGGTGTACAGGAAGTTAATACAGAAGACGTGTATAAATATGGTATAGTGAAAGGTATGTATATTGAAGATAGAGTATATAAAGTGAAAGATTTAGTGGAAAAACCAAAAGTTGAAGAGGCTCCTTCTAATATTGCTATATTAGGTAGATATATAATAACTCCAAGAATATTTGAAATTTTGGAAAATACAAAGCCAGGTAAAGGTGGAGAGATTCAACTAACGGATGCATTAAGAACTTTAGCATCACAGGAAGCAATGTATGCTTATTCTTTTACAGGAAGAAGATATGATGTAGGAGATAAATTGGGATTTTTAGAAGCTACAGTAGAATTTGCATTGAAAAGAGAAGATTTAAGAGAAGATTTTATGAATTATTTGTTAACAATAAAAGAAAAATCTATATAAAAAGCTAAAGATAAAAAAGGCTTAATTTAATAGAAAAATTGCACAATTCAACCTTGTTATATTAATAATAAGGTTGAATTTTTTGTGTATAGAAGATATATAGTATATATTTTTTAGCTCTAATATGTTAAACTTTTGTTATGCTAGAGGAAATCTGCTTATTGAATAATTTTTTAAATGATGTAAAATGATTAAAGTAATATAATACTATTTTAGTAGTAGGATGTGATAAATTATGAAAAAAGATAAAAAACTTATGTTAAGTGATGTTTTACTAGTAGTTTTATCATTATATTTAGCTTTTTTAATAAGGCTTGATTTTAGGATTCCTAGTGAATATGTAGAATTCTTTAAACTTTCTATTATTCCTGCGATTCTTATAACATTATTCTTTAATAAAATTTTTCATTTGTATGATAGTATATGGAAATATGCATCAATAGAAGAACTAATGTCTATAATTTATTCTATTTCTTTATCAAATGTAGTTATTATAATTTATAACTATTTTATAAATTACAAATTGTTAGAAGCAAAGTATGTAAGATTTCCTTATGGTGTACATATAATATTTTGGCTATTATCTGTAGTAGCTTTAGGTGGTATGAGATTTAGATACAGAATAATGGAAGAAACTATAGGAGATAAAACTTGTAATAAAAGAAAGAAGAAGTTATTAATAATTGGAGCAGGGGATGCTTCAGCATTACTAATTAAAGAAATAAAAAAGAGTAATAATTTAAACTATAATATAATTGGATTAATTGATGATGACAAAAGTAAAATTGGAAAGCTTATAAGTGGAGTTAAAGTAATTGGTGGAAGAGAAAATATTAAAGCTATATGTGAAGAAAAAAGTGTTGAAGAAATAATTTTAGCAATTCCTTCAGCAGATGTAGAAATAAAAAGAGCTATAATAAACATATGTAAAGATACTAATGCAAAGTTAAAAACTCTTCCAGGAATATATGAAATTATAGATGGAAAGGTTAGCATAAATAAAGTAAGAGACGTAAGTATAGAAGACTTATTAGGAAGAGAAGAAGTAAAACTAAATAGTGACAATATAAACAAGTATATAAAGGACAAAGTTATTTTAGTAACTGGTGGAGGAGGCTCTATCGGATCAGAATTGTGCAGACAAATAGCAAAATTTAACCCTAAAAAACTCCTTATATTAGATATATATGAAAATAACGCTTACGATTTACAAATGGAGTTAAATTATAATTATCCTAATTTAAACAAAGAAGTTATAATAGCCTCTATTAGAGATGAGAAAAGGTTAAATGATATATTTTCAAAATATAAACCAGAAGTTGTTTTTCATGCAGCAGCTCATAAACATGTTCCACTTATGGAAAGTAATCCTGCTGAAGCAATAAAAAATAATATAGTAGGAACTTATAATGTGGTAAAATGTAGTCATGAATTTGGTGTAAAAAAATTTGTACAAATTAGTACTGATAAAGCTGTAAATCCTACAAACATTATGGGAGCTACTAAGAGATTTTGTGAAATAATTATACAGGCTTTTGATAGTATTAGTAATACAGAATATGTAGCAGTAAGATTTGGTAATGTGTTAGGAAGTAATGGATCTGTTATTCCACTATTTAAAAAGCAGATAGCACATGGAGGACCGGTTACAGTAACTCACCCAGAAATAAATAGATATTTTATGACTATACCAGAAGCAGCTCAATTAGTTATACAAGCAGGTGCTATGGCAAAAGGTGGAGAGATATTTGTATTAGATATGGGAGAGCCTGTTAAAATTGTTGATCTTGCTAAGGATTTAATAAGGCTTTCTGGATATCAACCAGATGTAGAAATAAAAATAGAATATACAGGTCTTAGACCAGGAGAAAAGCTATATGAAGAATTACTTATGAACGAAATTGCCCTAACATCTACAGAACATGATAAAATATATGTAGAGAAGCCTACAGATAATACTATAGAATTTGTAGAAGAATCCATAGATGAATTTAAGCAAGTTATATATAAAGAAAAAGAAGATATAATTAAATTAGTTGAGGAAAAGGTTCCTAGTTACAAGAGAAAAACTAATTAAAGGAGAGAGAGTTTATGAAAGTTGAATTATTAGATTTAAAAGTACAGTATGGTAAAATGGAAGAGGAAATAGATAAAGCTATTAAAGAAGTTTTACAATCAACTCATTTTATTATGGGACCTAATGTAAAAGAATTAGAAAGAGAGATAGCAGAATTTACAGGGGTGAAGCATGCCATTTCTGTAGCTAATGGGACAGACGCATTAATGCTTTCACTAAAGGCGTTAGGAGTAGGTCCAGGAGATGAAGTTATAACAACGCCATTTACATTTTTTGCGTCAGCAGAAACTACTTCTGTAATTGGAGCTACACCAGTATTTGTAGATATAGATAAAAATACTTTATGCATAGATCCAGAAAAAATAGAAGAAAAAATAACAGAAAAGACAAAAGCTATTATACCTGTTCATATATTCGGACAAATGTGTCAAATGGATAAAATTATGGAAATTGCAAATAAGCATAAAATACCTGTAATTGAAGATGCTTGCCAAGCTATAGGAGCAGAATATAAGGGAAAAAAAGCTGGAAGCATTGGAATGGCGGGAACTTATTCATTTTTCCCAACTAAAAACTTAGGCTGTTATGGGGATGGAGGTATGATAGTTACTAATAATGATGAATTAGCAGAAAAAATAAGATTATTGAGAGTTCATGGAAGTAAAAAGAAGTATCATCATGAAGTAATTGGATATAATAGTAGATTAGATGAAATTCAAGCAGCTATACTTAGAGTAAAATTAAAATATTTAAAAGAATGGAATAGATTAAGATATGAAAAAGCCCACATATATGATGAATTACTAAAGGGATTGGACATAGTACTTCCTTATGAAGATAAAGATTGTACTCAGATATATCATCAATATGTTGTAAGAGCTAAGAATAGAGATCAATTTGTACAATTTTTAAAGGATAATGGAGTATCTACAGCAATATATTATCCAGTACCAGTTCAAATGCTAGACGTATATAAATATTTAGGATATAAAGAAGGGGAATTACCTATAGTAGAAGAAGCGTGTAAGTTAACTTTTGCATTACCTATGTATCCTGAAATTACAAGGGAACAGCAGGAATATGTAGTTAGTTGCATAAAAAAGTTCTTAGAAAAATAAAGAGGTAAAATATGAAAGTTTTAATAATTTCTCATATGTATCCATCTACCTTTAATAATATGTCGGGAATTTTTGTACACCAACAGGCTAAAGCTTTAGTAAACCAAGGTTGTGAGGTTAAAGTAGTGAGTCCTGTTCCATTAGCACCTTTTCCTATTAATAAATTAAGTGCTAAATGGAAAGCCTATTCTAATATTCCTTTTAAAACTGTAATGGATTCTATAGAAATTTATTATCCTAGATATATAGAGTTTCCAAAGGGGATTTTATTCTATAAATCTGGTGAATTCATGGCATTAGGGATACAAAATATTGTAGAAGAAATATACAAAGAGTTTAAATTTGATATAATTCATTCTAATGTAGCTTTACCAGATGGATATAGCGCTATGAAAGTTAATGAAAAATATAATGTTCCACATATAGTTACTGTACATGGTCAAGATTTTCAAAATACAATGACTAGAAATGAAAAATGTAGAAAGGCTTTATTTAAAACTTTAAATAAAGTGGATAAAATAGTAACTGTAAGTAATAAATTGAAAAATGCAGTTAAAGATGAAAGCTTTTATGAAAAAATAGAAGTTGTAAATAATGGTATAGATAAAATATGTCTAGATTATAAAATTCAAAATAAGGATAAGATAGAGAATAACATTAAAATATTAAGTGTTTCAAATTTAAAAAAGACCAAAGGAATTCATATAAATTTAAAAGCTATAAGTAATCTTATAGAAAAATATCCAAATATACAGTATGATATAATAGGTGATGGAGAGTTTAAAGAAGAGCTTAAGGTTCTAGTGGAAGATTTTGGTTTAGAAAAAAATGTAAATTTTTTAGGCAAACTTCCTCATGATGAAGTAATAAAACAAATGGCTCTTTGTGAAATCTTTTCTTTGCCAAGTTACAAAGAAGGGTTTGGTATGGTATATATAGAGGGCATGGCTCAAGGGAAACCAGTTATAGGGGTAAAAGGAGAAGGAATAGAAGATGCTATTGATAATGGAATTAATGGATTCCTTGTAGAAAGAGAAAATGTTCATGAATTGATTAAAGTTTTAGATTATTTAATAGGTAATGAAGAAGCAAGAATAGATATAGGTAATAATGGTAAGATAACTGTTAAAGAGAATTTTACTTGGGATATAAACGCCAAGAAAGTTATTTCTATTTATAAATCCTTATTAAAATAACAAAGTTGTTATAAATTTTTAAATAAAATATAAAAAAGTTTGACCGGCATATTAACAAAGTGTATAATTTTATTTGGTTGTAAATCTATAAACCTAGGAGGTTAAAACGATGTCACAGATAAGAGACGAATTAATAAAAAAGTTAGAGGATAAAACAGCAAAGCTAGGAGTAGTGGGACTAGGATATGTAGGATTACCACTAGCAGTAGAAAAGGCTAAGGCTGGATATAAAGTTATAGGATTTGATGTTCAGGATCATAAAGTAGAACTAGTAAATAAAGGACATAATTATATAGGTGATGTAGTAGACACAGATTTAAAGGAAATTGTAGAAGCAGGAAACTTAAAAGCAACTACTGATTTTAGCTTTGTAGGAGAAGTAGATGCTGTTTGTATAGCAGTGCCAACTCCACTTGATATATATAAGCAACCAGACTTATCCTATGTTGTAAATTCAACTAAAAGTGTGGCAAAATATTTACATAGAGGAATGTTAGTAGTTTTAGAAAGTACAACTTATCCAGGAACTACAGAAGAAGTTCTAAAACCAATACTTGAAGAAACTGGACTTAAATGTGGAGAAGATTTTTTTCTAGCATTTTCACCAGAGAGAGTTGACCCAGGTAATAAACAGTTTAAAACTAAAAATACTCCAAAAGTAGTAGGTGGATGTACTCCAGAATGTACAGAAGTTGCAGCAGCATTATATAAAAGTGTACTAGAAGGAGAGATACATACAGTATCTTCACCAGCTATAGCAGAAATGGAGAAAATTCTTGAAAATACGTTTAGAAATATAAATATAGCTTTAGCTAATGAAATAGCTGTATTATGTAACAAAATGAATATAGACGTATGGGAAGTAATAGATGCAGCAAAAACAAAACCATATGGATTTATGGCTTTTTATCCAGGTCCTGGATTAGGCGGACATTGTATACCACTTGACCCATTTTATTTAGAATGGAAAGCTAAAGAATATGATTTCCATACAAGCTTAATTCAAACTTCAGGAAGAATTAATGACCAAATGCCAGAATATGTGGTTGATAATGTAATGAAGTTATTAAATAAAGAAAAGAAAGCTATGAATGGTGCAAAAGTATTGCTTATGGGAGTAGCTTATAAAAATGATATAGATGATATGAGAGAATCTCCAGCATTAAAAGTAATAGAGCACCTAGAAAAGAATGGTGCAGAGGTTGTAATCTGCGATTCATATATTCCTGAATTTGAACATAAGGGAAAGAAATACTTTACAGTAGATTGGAAAGAAGTAATAGATGAAACTGATATAGTAGTTATTACAACTAATCATAGTAATGTAGATTATGAAGCTTTAACTGAAAAAGCTAAGATAATTTACGATACAAGAAATGCTACAAAAGAAGTGAAAAATAATAGAGAAAAAATATATAAACTTTAATTTTAAAGGATAAGTCAATTTTGACTTATCCTATAATAAAATATGAGGTGATTTTTATGAAAAAGTTAAGATTTGCAATTATAGGGTGTGGAAGAATTTCATATAAGCATGTAGAAGCATTAGTTAATAATAAAGAAGAAGCATTACTTGTTGGAACTTGTGACATTATTAAAGAAAATGCCGAAGCTAAGAAGAATGAATACATAGAAAAAATGAACAGTCCTTTAAATGTAGGTGTTTATACTGATTACAAAGAAATGTTAGATAAAGAAGAAATAGATGTAATAACAATAGCAACTGAAAGTGGATATCATTCTGAAATAGCTATTTACTGTATGAATAAAGGAAAACATGTTATTGTTGAAAAGCCAATGGCTTTATCAATAAAAGATGCAGATAATATGATTAAATGTGCTAAAGATAATGATGTGAAATTATGTGTAAGTCATCAAAATAGATTTAATGCACCTATACAAAAGCTTAGAAAAGCTATAGAAGAAAATAGATTTGGAAGGCTTGTTAATGGTACGGCAAGAATTTTATGGAATAGAAATATGGGTTATTATACACAAGCTCCATGGAGGGGAACTTGGCCTTTAGATGGTGGAACATTAATGAATCAATGTATACATAATATAGATCTACTACAGTGGATGATGGGTGGAGAAATTGATACAGTATATGCTCAATGTGATACTTTCTTAAGAGATATAGAAGCAGAAGATTTCGGAGCAATAGTAATAAGATTTAAGAATGGTTCTATAGGAATTGTAGAAGGAAGTGCTTGTGTATATCCAAAAAATCTTGAGGAAACTTTAAGTATATTTGGAGAAAATGGAGCAGTATCAATAGGCGGTCTTGCGGTAAATAAAATTGAAACTTGGAGATTTGGAGATAACAAGGATAGTGAAGAAGAAATATTAAAGGAACAAGGAGAAGATCCAGATACAGTTTATGGATTTGGTCACACATATTTGTTTAAAGATGTAATAGAAGCTATACATGAAAATAAAGAACCATTAATAAATGGAGAAGAAGGCAAAAAAGGTATGGCTATAATACTTGCTGCTTATAAATCAAGACTTACAGGAAATCCAGTTAAGTTCCCATTAGAAGACTTTTCAACTATGGAAATGGTTAATGTAGAGAAAATTCATAAGTAATTGGTGTAAGGAGAATAATTATGAATTATATATCTGAAAAGGCTAAGATTGGAGATAATGTTAGCGTAGGAAGATTTGTTGTAATAGAAGATGATGTAGTTATTGGGGATAATTGCATTATTGCTAACAATGTAGTTATACATAAAGGTACTATAATAGGAAACAACGTTAGAATAGATGATAATACCGTCATAGGGAAAGAACCTATGAGAGCTGTAAACAGTATTTTTAAAGACGATAAGAAATTACCACCTGCTAAAATTGAGGATGAGTGTTTAATTGGAGCAGGAGTAATCATATATGCTGGTTCAAATATAGGTAATAAAACTTTAATTGCAGATTTGGCTGTAGTTAGAGAAGATGTTACTATAGGAGAAAAAACCATAATAGGCAAAGGTGCAACTATAGAGAACTTCTGTAAAGTTGGATCTAATTGTAAAATCCAAACTAATGTTTATTTAACAGCTTATTCACAAGTTGAAGATTATGTGTTTATAGCACCTTGTGTCGTAACTTCTAATGATAATTATGCAGCTAGATCAAAAGAAAGATTTGGCAAATTTAAAGGAGTTACTGTAAAGAAAGGTGGAAGAATAGGAGCAGGTGCTGTTATTTTACCAGGTAAAGTTATAAATGAAGATGGTTTTGCAGCAGCAGGAAGTTTAGTTACAAAGGATGTAGAAAAAGAGAGTATAGTAGCCGGAAACCCTGCTAAGCATTTTAGAAATGTTCCAAAAGAACAACTTTTAAAAAATCAATAAACCATATGGAGTGTATTATATGAAAATATGTATGTTAACATCTGGACATGATGTATATGATAATAGAATATATTATAAAGAAATTTTATCTTTAAGAAAGAAATATGATGAAATATACATAGTAGCTCCAGGTGAAAAAAATTTTACTACGGAAGATGGAGTAATTGTAAAATGTTTTCCTAAAAGGAAAAACTGGAGAGATAGAATAAGGCCTATGAAAGATATGTTTAGTATTGCCAAGGAAATAAAGGCTGATGTATATCATGCCCATGAACCAGATTCTTTTCAAGTAGCAGTTAAGTTAAAGAAAAACTTTGGAGCAAAAATAATATATGATTCACATGAGTATTATCCGGAGGCTTTTTCTGAACATTTTCCCAGTTGTAAAAAATTAATGGAAAAAGTTATATATACTTATGAAAAAAATATTGCTAAAAAAGCAGATTGTATAATAAGTGTAAATGATATATTAGTAAATAAATTTAAAAAGTATCACAATAATGTAGAGCTTTTACCCAACTATCCTGTTTTAAAAGGTGATGAAATTAATAAAGAATTTCAAGGAAAACCAACCTTTGTATATGTTGGTGGATTAAGAGAGGATAGAGGAATATTTAAAATTTTAGAAGGGATTAAGCTAGTAGAGGAACAGTGTAAATATATATTTATTGGATCGTTTGAAAGAGAAGATTTTAAAATTAAATGTGAGCAGTATATAGAAAAAAATCTTAAAGATAAAGATATAACTTTTACAGGTAAAATACCACATGTAGAAGTTTTCGATTATCTTAAAACTGCTCATGCGGGTTTTGTAATTCTTCAACCAGGAAATTGGAGATATGTTAATTCAGAACCTATTAAATTATTTGAGTATATGATAAGTAAAACTGCAGTTATAGGCAGTGGTTTTCCTATGATAGAAAGAGTATTAATCCCTTCCAACAGTGGGCTTTTAGTTACGCCAGATTCACCAAAGGAAATAGGGGATGCTATTAGGACTATAGCTTCTAATATAGAAGGTGCTAAAGAGATGGGCGAAAATGGATTTGATGTAGTTAAAAAATCATATAACTGGTCTATCTGCGAAGAAAGATTATTAAAAGCCTATAAAGTATTAGAATAAGTTTTTGGAGGTTCTATGTCTGAATTAAAAAAGGATGTAAAAAGTGTAGCAAAATATAGTTTAATAATAACAGTACTTTTGGTAGTAAGTAAATTTACAGGATTTTTTAGGGAGCTTATTGTTGGAATACAATTAGGAGCTACAAGGGAATCTGATATATTTAAAACTGCAAGTACTATGCCGCAAGTATTTTTCAGTGCAGTAGCAGCAGCTTTAGTCACAACATTTATACCCATTTTTTCAGGTATAAAAAATGATAAGGAAAAAGCAAATAGATTTTTTAATAATGTTTTAAATATAATAACTATATTGTGTATAGTCTTATCAATAATTGCTATATTTGTATCTCCACAACTTGTATCTTTATTTGCAGGGGGATTTAAAGGAGAAGATTTTATAGCTACAGTGCAAATGACTCAAATTTTAATGCCTTCCATAATATTTTTAGGTATAAGTGGATTATATACTGGATATCTGCAATCCTATGGCAAATTTGTTCAACCAGCTTTAACTGGAATTGCAGCAAATGTTGTTATAATAATTGGTTTAATAATATTTTATAAGTATTATGGATTAACTGCAGCTATAATATCAGTATTTTTAGGAGCAGTAGCACAGGCATTAACTCAAAGACCATTTATGGGAAAAGATTATAAGTATAGATTAATAATTGATTTTAAAGATGATAATGTTAAAAAGATGTTAGCATTATCTATACCAATTTTAATTAGTAGTGCAGTATCTCAGATAAATCTAATGGTAGCAAGGAATTTTGCTTCTAATTTAGTGGAAGGAAGTATTTCAGTTATAGATTATGCTAGTAAATTTAGTACTATAATAAATCAAGTGTTCATAGTTTCAGTAACTACTGTTTTATATCCAAAGTTAACAGAAAAATATGCTGAAAATGATTTAAAAGGGTTTAAAGAGATTTTTGTAAAATCCGTTAATATAGTTATGTTGGTGGCTATACCTTTAATATTTGGACTTGCTGTTTTAAGTAAGCCAGTTATAAAACTAATGATGGAACATGGTAAATTTGATAGTAATGCTACAGAAATAACATCTGTATGTTTAAAATATTTAGCATTCTCAGCTTTTGGATATTCACTAATGGATATACTAGGAAAAGTATTTTTTGCTATGAAAAATACAATTACTCCTATGATAAATGGATTTATTTTGGTAGTTGTTAATATAGTATTTGTTTTAATACTTGGACCTTTAATGGGGGTAAATGGAATAGCTTTAGGTACTACTCTTTCAGTAACAATTTTAGCTTTAATATTATTCATTGAAATAAAGGTTAGAATAAAAGATGTAAATTATAAAGATATATTTATAAGTTTTATAAAAATGTTTTTATCTGGTGCTACCATGGCTTTGATAGTAGGAGGAATTTATTCTATTATGAACAAATTTATGCCTACTGGAAATTTATATCTAATAATAAATATAATGATATGTACTTTTGTAGGTGTATTAGTATATATTTTTATGCTTATAATACTAAAAGTAGATGAACTAAAAGAATTAATATCTTTAAAGAAGAAAAATAAAAAGTTTTAGGAGAGGAAAATATAAATGAACAATAAGAGGACAAAGTTTACTGTATATATTATAGTAGTTTTTTTATTACTCTTAGCCTCTATGGTATATAGATTTAAATTTTATAAAAGCTATGCTAGTGATAAATCTACATTACCACCAGAGTTACAAGGAAAAACAATAGTTAGGCTTTGGATGAAAAAAAGTATTATATCTCCTACTAGATCCTATCAAATAGATAAATTTAATAGAGAAAATAAAGACAATATACATATTATTTTTACGGAATATAAAGAGGATTATTATAATGCTATAAGAACAACTTTAGCATCTGGGCATGGTCCAGATATGTTTGAATATGGTTATTCTACACTAATGAAAAATAATCAAATAGCTGGTCTAGATGCTCTTAATATGGATATGAATAAAATCGATAAATCCAATATTATTTATTATAAAGATACACCTATAGGTATAAAATTAATGGAAAACAATGCAAAGATTATATGGAATAAAGATTTATTTGAAAAATCAGGATTAAACCCAAATAATTTACCAAAAACTTGGGAAGAATTAATCCAATATGGAAAAAAGATAAAACAAAAATTCCCTAATGTCATTCCTTTTGCATTTCCTATTAAGGAATATGAAGATATGAATATTTCTGTAGGAGAACCTAGTACAAATTCCGGAAGTATATATACAACTTTTTGGGATTATAAAAATGGTAATTATAATTTTAACTATGCTAAAGATATATTACAAAATTATAGTAAAATGTTTTCTTTAGGTCTTATTGTAAAAGACTTTGATGAAAAGAGTAGAAATCAATTAAGAGCTGAATTTTATGAAGGTAATATAGCTATGATGATAAGCACTTTTGAGGATAAAGGATATTTTTCAAATATACTTCCATTAAGTTTTGATACAGGAATAGAAGATATTATTCAAGTAAATAAGAAAAATAAAAATTCTTATTATTATACGCAAAATATGAATTTCTTGGTATTAAATAGTGAATCTGTAAAAGATGAAGAAAAGAAAAAAGCTATGAGAAAAGTATATGAATATCTGTTAAGTGAAAGTGTTAATAGAGAGATATTAGAAACAAGAAATGCATTACCGGTTAATTTGAAAAAT
Organism: Clostridium tetanomorphum; assembly: GCF_017873215.1. Lineage (GTDB taxonomy): Bacteria > Bacillota > Clostridia > Clostridiales > Clostridiaceae > Clostridium_AO > Clostridium_AO tetanomorphum. The sequence continues at coordinate 11,984 of NZ_JAGGKA010000030.1, read as the reverse complement.
AAATCTGTTAAAAATGATATATATAAAGAATATAATGATGTGAGAAACTATCATAATGCCACTTATGATCCTACAATGTTTTTAAGTAGAAATTCTAGATATGAAATAAATTTGGTTTTGGAAGCTATAAAAGGTTCTAGAAGTGTGGATTCAGCAATTAATGAATTGAATAAACAATTCAAAAAGTATTATGATTTTGCTATAGACAAGGAAAATTTTGATTTTAGTAACTATAAGAAGAAATAAATTAAGTTTCACTTTATGATTGGAGAAGTGACTAATATGTTAGAATATATATATAGATATTTAAAAGAATATTATAAATTGATATCAGTATCATTTATATCTTCCTTTATTATAACTATTTTCTTTTTTAGAAAATTAGGAGTTAAAAATTCGGCAATGATTTTTGCAGGTTTGTTTTTCTTAATTATAGATATATATTTAATTAGGAAAGATAAACAGAAGTCTATTCTTTTATTTTTACTTCTTATGCCTATTTTTATTACAGTAAGAAGGGTTTGCTATTTTGATTTCTTTTTTATTAAGGTTACATTTGAAACAATTTATGTAACAATATTGTTTATATTAAGCTTTGGAGATGTATGTAAAACTATTAAAAATATGTTCACTTCAAATAAGCAATTAGAATATAAGTTTATATTTCTAGTAATGATATTTTTACTATTTTGTATAAACAGTAGTTTCTTTGCTACAGATATAATGGGAAGTTTAAGTGAAGTCTATATTGGTTTACTAACTCCAATAATGCTTATGCTAACATTTATCACTTATTTTAATAGAGAGGATAAATATAAGCTATACTATATACTTATAGCTGCTTTGAATTTTAGCTGTATTTATGGATATGTACAACTTTTACCAAGAGGATTAAGTTTAAGCGCTATAAAAAGCAATAGAATTTTTTTAACTTTTGGATTCCATAATGTAAACATATTTGCAGGAATACTTGTTACAGTTTTAGCATTGTTATTAGAAATGATATTGTATAAAAAGAATACTAAAAAAGAAAAGTTATTTTTATATCTTTCTTTTTTAAATTATACATTGGCTATATTAATTACATTTACTAGAGGAGCGTGGCTTTCATTTATAATTGTAGTATTTTTATCATTAATAAGTAAAAAATATAGAAAGATAATTTATATAGCATGCATACCAGCTTTGATTATAGCAAAGCCTGCATTTTCATATATTATAAATAGAGGAACTAGTACCTCATTTTTAAATAATGAATCTGCAGTAGCAAGAATGCAATCTATATTTACAGATATAATAATGATGAAAAATTATCCTTTTGGCATAGGGGGAGGAAATTTTGGAGAAGTATATAAGAAATTTTCTTTTCAAGGATATCTTTTAATGCCTGAAAATATAAGATTTAATTCTACAGCGGCTCATTATCCTTTAGAGCATGCTCACAATTTACTTCTTCAGATAGGAGTAGAGTTTGGAATAGTAGCTGCAATAATATTCGTTATTCTAATAATAAATAGATTTAAGGCTTCATTTATTGATTTTAATTATAACAGAGGAGCTTTTAATTCGGTTGCAATATATTCTATATTTTCACTTGTAACAGGTAATGAATTTAATCATAAGGGAGTTATAACTGGAACTCTTATTATTTTTATTATATTTGGAGTACTCCAATTAACTTTTAAAGAAGAAAAAATGACTAGCAAAGGTTGAAGAAATTTTTGCCGTTAGGAGAGTTAGTTATGGATAAGAAAGAAAATTTAACAGTATCTATAGTTATACCTTGTAGAAATGAGGAAAGCTATATAAAGAAATGTTTAGATTCCTTTATAAATCAAACTTATCCAAAAGAACTATATGAAGTTTTGGTTTGTGATGGCATGTCTATAGATAGTACTAGAGAAATAGTTAAAGAATATGAAGAAGATTATGATAATATAAAACTTATAGATAATGAAGGTTTATCTGCACCAAAGGGAATGAATAAAGGCATAAAGTATAGTAAAGCAGATGTAATTATAATTTTTGGTGCTCATGCCTATGCTAAAGAAGATTTTATTGAAGAAAATATTAAGACTTTAATAGCTAATGATGTTGGATGTGTTGGAGGACCTATAGAGACCATAAATGAAGACGATAAGGGTTTAGCTATATCTATGGCTATGAGTTCTCCTTTTGGAGTAGGAAATGCACTTTTTAGATATGCACAAGAAGAAACTTATGTAGATACTGTTGCTTTTGGATGTTATAGAAAAAGTGTATTAGATAAAGTGGGATATTTTGATGAAGAATTAGTTAGAAATCAAGATGATGAATTGAATTTTAGAGTGGTTAAAAATGGCTATAACATATTACTTTCGCCTAAAATAAGATCTTACTATTACAGTAGATCTTCTTTAAAAAAGTTATGGAAACAATATTATCAATATGGTTTTTGGAAAGTAAGAGTAATGCAGAAGCATGGGAGAACTGCTTCAATTAGACATTTAGTACCAGCAGCATTTGTTGTTACTAATATTTTAGGAATATCTTTAGGAATATTTTTTAAGTGGATATTGTATTTATGGTTTATAGAATTAGCTTTATATGCTATTGGAGATATAGTATCTTCTTCAAAGTTAATAAAAAAGAATAAAAAAATATGGAAATATATATTCTTTATATTCCCAATACTACATATAAGTTATGGACTTGGATTTTTAAATGGACTAATGAACTTTTATATTTTGAAATCTAAAAAGGCCATTGAGAAGAATACTAAAATGTCCAGATAAGAATTAATTTTTCAGCACGCAATTATTGAAAAAGTCAATACTTGTGTGCTGATTTTGTGTATAATAACAATGTAGATTAAATTTATTAGAGGGAAGGGATTAAACAATGAATTTAGGAAATAAGATACTTAGTTTACTATTATATTTGTACATATTATTATTACCATTACTTCCAAGCAAATTTAAAATTAAAAATATCCCTTTTAATGGAGATATATTATTAGCTTGTATTATTTTAGTATATTTATTCACAATAATAATATTTAGAGATAGTAGGAAGAGATTTATGAAAGGATTAAAAGATTTTTTTACTAATTATTTAAGTATTTTTATAACTATATTAGCTTTAATTATGTTTATATCAGTTTCTTATGCAGGAGATAAAAAAATTGCTTTAGGAGAAAGTATAAGATTTTTAACATACATTGTTTTATATTTTATTATAAAATATGAACTTAATAAAAAGGCAATTACAGATAATATATTGAAATTATATTTAGGAGTTACCACTATAATAAATTTAGTGGGGATAGTAGAATGTATAAATGGGATTGGATTTGTTGATAAAAGCGAACATGGTGTAAGAATTAGAATTTTTTCTACTTTAGAAAACTCAAATAATTTAGGAGTGTTTATGGTTATAGCTATTTTTCCATTAATAATGTTAGCTTTAAATGAGAAAAAAAGAAAGAAAAAATTATTTTTTTCATTATTAGCTTTTTTAGCTTTAATAAATTTAATTTTAAGTCTTTCAAGAAACGCTTGGGCTGGTTTTGCTATAGGGTGTTTGGTACTAGCTTTTATTTATAGTTGGAAAATACTTATTGGTTTTTTAGGGTTAGGAGGAATATCTTTATTTATACCTCAAATATCCAATAGATTAATAGAATTTACAGATAAAAGTCAAAATTTATCTAGAGTGAAGTTATGGGATATAGCTTTTATGATGATAAAAGATCACCCTATAAAAGGAGTAGGCAATGGAAATTATAGAGTATTTTATGAAAAGTATAAGCTAAAATACAAAAATAAAATAGAATATTATCCTACAGATAATTTTCATACCCACAATATATTTTTAAAAATTCAATCTGAATTAGGTATATTTGGAACTATAGCATTTATAGCCATGATAGTATCTATTATTTCTAGAGTAAGTATTTTTTTAAGGACAACTAAGGACAAAGTTTATAAAACTTTTTATAAGGGTTTTTTAGCGTCATTAATAGCTTTTATATGTATGAATTTTATAGATAACTTTTTTTCAGCTCCTAAAGTTATAGCCTTCTTTTGGCTTTTAATAGCTGTTTTTGAAGGAGTAATGTATAGAGAAGCTAAGGAAGGTGATTTATATTAAAGTACTACAGATTATATCGGGAAATGATAATGGTGGCGGAGGAAACCATGTAATTAATATTTGTAAGAATAATATTGAAGACATGAATTGTTCAATAGCATGTATAGGGACAGGTGATTTATATAATAAATCTAAAAAAATAGGTATACCCACAGTTAGTTTTAGTTTAAAAGAAATGCTTATGGGAAATCTTAAGGATTACATAGAAAAAAACAATGTAGACATAATAAATTTTCATGGACCTAAAGCCAATTTTATTTATATGTTAATTAAAGGAAGTATAGATAGGCCGGTTACAACTACAATACATAGTGATTATAGATATGATTTTTTAAATAACAAGATAAAAAAATATTTTTATACTCCTTTAAACGTCATAGCTTTAAAAAGATTTTATAATTATATATGTGCTTCAAATTATTTAAAGAATCTTTTAGAGGAGAAAAATTTTAAAGGAAATAAATATATAGTCTCTAATGGATTTCATTTTAAAGAACATATTGTAAATATTTCTAGAGATAAAATTAGAAAAGAGTATGGATTAAGTGATAATGATTATGTATACATAATGGTAGGAAGGATGCATCCTATAAAAAATCATTTAGGATTAATCAATTGCTTTTATAAATTACAAAAAGAATTTTCAAATATAAAATTAATGTTACTTGGAGATGGAGAACTTGAAAATAGTCTAAAAGATAAAGTATGTGATTTAAAGATAAAAGATAAAGTAATATTTACAGGTTTTAAAAATAATCCTATTGATTATATAAATGCATGTGATATAAGCATACTAACATCTTTTAATGAAGGAGGAGCACCTCCATTAGTAGTACTTGAGAGTGCTTTAGTAAAAAAAGCAATTATATGTTCAAATGTAGGAGACATGCCTTTTATAATTAATAGTAACAATGGATTTTTAATAAATCCTAACTCACAAGAAGATATTTATGATAAAATGAAAAAAGCATATTTAAATAAAGATAAGCTGAAAGATATAGGTGAAAATTTATATAAAGATGTATTAGATAGGTTTTCTATAGAAAAATTTTGGCAGAATTATTATATAGCTTATAGTAATATCTTAAGTGGAGTGAAATAAATGAGCAAGAATAAATTTTTAAAAAGTTCTTTAATAGTAATGTTAATCATAATTATGGGTAAAATTCTTGCTATTATAAGGGACTCTTTAGTAGCAGCTAAATTTGGAGCCACCTATACAGCTGATATATATAATTTTTCTATAGGCATAGTTTATTTACTGACTACTATAAGTTATGGATTAACTACTACTTTTATACCATTAAATACAGATCATATAGAAAAATATACTTGGGAAAAAAGAAATAGTTTTGTAAACAATATAATAAGTACTTACAGTATTTTTACTATAATTATTACTATAATTTTAATTTTATTCTCTAAACAGATAGTAATCATATTTGGAAGTGGGTTTAGTAGTAATATACAAATTTTTAATACCTCAGTAACTGTAATAAGAATTATGCTTGTATCATTAATATTTGTTAGTATACAAAGTGTAATTACCGGAGTACTTCAATCACATAATGAGTTTTATGAACCAGCAGCTATGTCTATGGTTTCAAATATTATATTTATAGTATATTTGATTTTTTTTACAGACAGTTATGGAATTTACGGATTTGCTGTAGCTACAGTGATAGGATTTTTTGCTCAATTTATAATAAATGTGCCTAAGTATAAAAAGCTGGGTTATAATTATAAAATACAGTTTAATCTTAGAGATGAAGAACTTAAAAAAATGCTAGCATTAATGATGCCAGTTATAATAAGTACTTCACTAATTCAACTAAATAATTTTATAAATAGAGCCTTTGCTGTAAATATATTTGAAGGAGCAGTAACTGCACTGGATTTGTCAAACAAATTAAATACCTTAGCTTATGAGGTATTTGCAATAGGAATAGCCATGGTTATATATCCAACTTTATCGAAATATGCTTCAGATAATAATACAAAAGAGTATAAAGAGGCATTATTAAAAGGGATAAATGTTATTTTTTTAATAATGATACCTGCATCTTTTGCAATAGGAGTATTAAGAATTCCATTAATAACTATACTATTTAAAAGAGGGGCATTTGATGAAAGAGCGGTAAATTTAACGGCTAATGCATTATTGTTTTATTCACCGGCTATGATAGCTTATGGACTAAGAGATGTTTTAAATAAGGCATTCTATGCAATAAAAGATACTAAAACCCCTATGATAAATAGTTTCTTGGGAATAATAATAAATATAATTATAAATATATTTATTGTTAAATATATGCAGGTATCTGGACTCACATTAGCTACCTCTATATCTGCTATAATAACTACAATTCTTATGCTAATAAGCTTGAATAAAAAATTAAAAGGAATTGGATTGAAAAATGTATTTTTAAGTTTTAATAAAATCTTAATTGCATCTGTATCTATGGGTGGAATTGTATTTTTTATAAATGAAAAATGCTTAAGAATATTTGGAATGAATATGAAAGGAAGTATAATATCTTTAGGGACTTCTTTTATAATAGGAAGTTTGATATACTTTATAATCATATACTTTTTGAAGGTCAAAGAGTTTACTTATTTTATAGATTTAATAAGAGAAAAGATTAAAAGAAAATAAAGGAGGATATTATGGAATATAATACTATAGAAATAGATGTAGAAAAGCATATAAAAAAGAAAAAATTTCAATTTTTTATAAAAAGAATAATAGATTTTGTTTTATCTTTAATAGGAATAGTAATACTTTCTCCAATTTATATAATTTTAGCAGTATTAATTAAATTAGATTCAAAAGGACCAGCCATTTTTAAACAACTAAGAGTTGGCAAGGATGGAAAAGATTTTGTAATATATAAATTTAGAACTATGATAGTAAATGCAGATAAAAAAAGAGAATTAGAGATAGATCCAGATAATATAGGAAATTTTGTTTTTCAAAGTAGATCAGATAATAGAATAACTAAAGTAGGATCTTTTTTGAGAAAAAGCAGTTTAGATGAAATTCCTCAATTATTTAATGTACTTATTGGTAATATGAGCTTAGTAGGTCCAAGACCAGAAATACCAGATGTAGTTAAATATTATCCACCAGAATATGCTCAGAGATTACTTGTTACTCCAGGAATAACTGGACTTGCTCAAGTTAGTGGCAGAGGAGAAATAGAACTTCAAAAAACCATACATTACGATTTAGTTTATATTGAGAATTTTTCTATATTGTTAGATATTAAAATATTATTTAAAACAGTTTTTTCGGTATTTAAAAAAGAAGGAGCTTTTTAAAATTGAAAGGGGCTGTCGCACTAAGAATAAATCTCTCAACATATTGTGTTTGATATTGATTTGCAAAGCAATATATTGTATGTAAATTTCTTAATGCGACAGTCCCCTTATTTTAAATTAGGAGGATTGTTATGTTTACTAGAATATTGAATTATAATGTATATAAGGAAGGCAAAAAGGAACTTATTGAATATATAAGAAAATTTGATAAAGTACATATAGTTTCTGGTAATCCAGAAGTTTTAATTAATGGATTAAATAATTCAATGCTATTTAAAAATTTTACTAGTGAAAATTCTGTAATTATACCAGATGGCGTAGGAACTGTTATTGCTTCTAAAATGGTAGGAAATAAAGTAAAAGAAAAAATAGCTGGAATAGAAGTTATGGAAGAAATAATAAAGCTATGTGAAAAAGAAAAAAAAGGAATATATTTATTAGGAACTAAAGAGGAAACATTGAATAAATGTATAAATAATTTAAAAATAAAGTATCCTAATTTAAATATATTGGGAAGTCATAATGGATTCTTTGATTTAAATAAATGTGATGAAATAATAAATGAAATAAATATAGTACAACCATATGCTTTATTCGTAGCTATGGGAGCACCAAGACAAGAGATATTTATAACCAAATATATAGGAAATATAAAGTCTACTATATTTATGGGTGTTGGAGGCAGCTTTGATGTAATAGCTGGAGAAGTAAAAAGAGCTCCAAAATGGATGATTAGTATAGGATTGGAATGGCTTTATAGAGTAGCGAAAGAACCATGGAGAATAAAGAGATTATCATCTATACCAAGGTTTTTAATTAAGGTTGGCAAGAATAAATAGCTGAATACTTTGCATAAAAGCTACACATAATAATTTTAAAGGAGTGTGGTTTTATGCAATTTTATGATGTAATAGAAAATAGAAAAAGTATAAAAAAATTTAAGAATACTGCTATTTCAAAAGATAAGGTAGCAAGAATGATTACAGCAGCAATGATGTCACCATCATGGAAAAATAAAACTTCTTATAAATTTATTTTAGTAGAAGACGCAAATAAGAGAGAGCAATTAGCAAATACAATAATGAATAAAACAGATGAAACTACTAAATCTATAAAAGATGCACCAATGACTGCAGTAATAGTTGCAGATCCATCAAAATCAGGAGTTGTAGATGAAAGAGAATACTATTTAGTAGATAGTGCTATAGCTATGGAGCATTTCATATTAGCAGCTACTGCAGAAGGATATGGAACTTGCTGGGTAGGTGCAGTAGATGAGGATAAAATAAGAGAAGTGTTAAATATACCTAAAGATTATAGAGTAATTGCTATGACTCCTGTAGGAGAAATAGGAGAGAATAAAGAGCATTATGAAAAGAAAGATGTTAGAGATTATGTTTTTTTAGATAGTTGGAATAAAGCTTACACAAATGAAATTAGTAATATAAAACATTAAAAAAAAATCCAAGGATTTCCTTGGATTTTTTAAGTTCTAGCTCAATTCATCTAAAGTTCCAAATCTATAGCCTTGGGACTTTAAGTCTTTAATTATTTCATCTAATATTTCTGTATTTGTTTTAGAAACTGCATGTAACAAGAAAATACCACCATTGTGAGTTCTTTCTTTTATAATTCTTTTAGCATACTCGTGATTTGGTTGCTTATTAGGATCCCAATCATTATAAGCAAAACTCCAAAATATAGTTTTATAGCCAAGATCTTTTGTATATTTTAAAGATAGCTCACTATACTTTCCCATAGGAGGCCTGAAATATTTAGGCATTTTTTTGCCTGTTAAATCTTCAAAGGCTTTTTCTGTATCTAATAATTCTTTATCAAAGGTATCTTTACCTTTTAAAGCTGTCTGCGCCATAGAAGGGTGATGATTAGAATGGTTACAAACTAAGTGACCTTCATTTACCATTCTTTTTATGAGATCTTTATTACTATTTATATAAGGAACTACTACAAAAAATGCGGCTTTAATATCATTTGCTTTTAATACATCTAATATTTTAGATGTATAACCATTTTCATATCCTTCATCAAAGGTTAAATATATAACTTTTTTTGAAGTATCACCTAAATAATAGCCAGAATGTTTATTTATTATACTTAGAACATCACCTGGTGCTCCAGAGGGTGTACCATCTTTTTTAGGAACAAAAAACCAATCACGTTCTTTAGTTTCTAAGGATGCATTATTAGAAGATTTTATGTTATTATCCTTTGAAGGTTGAATTTTAGTTTTACTTTCATCATTAGATTTTTTTTCTTCAACCTCTGTTTTAGCTTTGTCATGGGTAACTTTTTCTTTATCTTCTAAAGATGATTTTTCTTTATTATTTTGTGAATCCTTATTTTTGTCTAGATTTTTATCAGAAGAAGTGATAGAAACACTAGTTTCTTTATTAAAAGTATTGGATTTCTTATTAAAAAATCCACCAAAAGCGTAAAGTATTAATACTGACATTATACATATGCTTAATGTTATAGTTTTTCTTTTCATGTTTTACCACCTGCCATTAGTATGATATACTTTATTTTGTGTTCCTTATAAATTAATATACGATGGAGAGATATGTAATGTACGAATTTTTTGTAAAAAAAGTTAAAGAACTATATAATATTATTTTACAACCAATAAATAGTATATACAAGAAAATTGCTATAATAAAGTATAAAAAAATTCTTAATATAGATTATAATGAAAATTTTGGACAGTTTTATTATAATTTACTTAAAGACAATAAAGAAAGAGGAATCGTATATACTCCGGAAGAAATAGCAATGTATATTATAAAAAATACAGTACAAAAAGAAGATATAATAAGTAATCCTTATATAAAAATAGTTGATCCTGCTTGTGGATGTGGAAATATAATAATTCCATTATTTAAATATTTGTACAATCTATATATAGAGAATTTAGAAGAAATAAATTTAAAAAATAATCTTTGCATTAAAGAAAATGATATAAAAGAACATATAATAAGAAATAATATATATGGTGTAGATATAGACAATATTGCTATTATGATATTATATATAGATCTATTTCATAATGCTGATATAATTTGTAAAAATAACATTTTAAATAAAGATTTTTTAAATGAAAAATTGCCATTTAAATTCAATATTATTTTAGGAAATCCACCTTATATAGGACATAAAACTGTAGAGAAAAATTATTTTAAAGAGATAAAAGAAAAATATAAGGAAGTTTACAAGGACAAAGGAGATTTAAGCTATTGTTTTTTTAAAGGTGCATTTATGAATGTAAATAAGGATTTCAAAATAAGTTTTATTACATCTAGATATTTCATCGAATCTCAAAGTGGGGAGAATTTAAGAAAGTTTATTATAAATAACTTTACTATTTTAAAAATTGTAGATTTTTATGGCATAAGGCCTTTTAAAAATACAGGAATAGATCCAGTTATAATATTTTTAAGAGACAAAAATCTTTGTAGAGAAAATAGTATTAAAATAATAAAGCCTATAGATAGTAATAAAATAAATAGAAGAGAATTTATTAAGTCAGTATTTCTTAACGAAGGAAATAGCTTTAATAAATTTTTTATAAGTAGTGAAAATCTTAAAGAAAAAAGATGGATTTTGAAAAATGAGAATGAGTTAAATATATTAAATAAAATAAGAAATAAATCAAAATCTAGACTTAGAGACATATGTGAAAGTTATCAAGGAATAATTACAGGATGTGACAAAGCATTTATTATAAAAAAGGAAGACATTGTAGATGGAAACTTAGAAGAAGATATAATACGTCCATGGATAAAAAGTAGTTCTATAGAAAAAAATTATGTTAATAAAAGCGATAAATTTATAATTTATTCTAATGACATAGAAAATATTGAAAAATACCCAAATATAAAAAAACATTTAGATCCTTTTAAGGAAAAGTTATTAAATAGAAGAGAATGTAAAAATGGAATTAGAAAGTGGTATGAGCTTCAATGGGGAAGAAAGTCAGAAATATTTGAAAAAGAAAAGATTGTATTTCCATATAAAAGTAAAGATAACAGATTTGCATTAGATAAAGGAAGTTATTTTAGTGCAGATATCTACTGTATGTGTATAAAAGAGAATATAAATAATTATAGTTACAATTTTCTTTTATTTTTACTTAATAGTAAATTATACAAATTTTATTTTCAATCTTTTGGGAAAAAGTTAGGAGAAGATTTATATGAATATTATCCTAACACACTTATGGATATGATGATTCCAAAGGAATTTTTAAAGGAAAATTTTAGAAAAGAGTATTTGTACAAATACTTTGATTTAACAGAAGAAGAAATTGACATAATAGAGGATAAATAGTAAGGTATAAATAATAAATGTCGAAGGAATATTTTCTAGAAAAATTCCAATTGAAATATAGATAAGGGAAATTCGCTTGGGCGAATTTCCCTCTTTATTGTCTATAAATAAAACCACCTGCTATGCAGGTGTGTTCAGAAAAGCTTAAGCGTTGAAAAAAAAACACCTCACTTTGATAGAATAGATAT
>NZ_JAGGKA010000029.1 GCF_017873215.1 Clostridium tetanomorphum | reverse complement strand
AACCATATCTATTCTATCAAAGTGAGGTGTTTTTTTTCAACGCTTAAGCTTTTCTGAACACACCTGCATAGCAGGTGGTTTTATTTATAGACAATTAAAAAAGAGAGGTAAAACCTCTCTTTTATCTTCTATTATTTCTTGCAGTCTTTCTAGCTTTTCTACATTCAGGACATCTTACAGGATCATTTTCGAAACCTTTTTCTTTGTAGAATTCCTGTTCTCCTTCTGTAAATAAAAATTCTTTTCCACAATCTTTACAAACAATACTCTTGTCTGCCATTATAAAAAACCTCCTTTGTATAGGATTAATTTTTCATGGATAACTCTCCTAGGACAAAGGAGTTAAATTACCTGAACAAATTAACCTACCATTAATATAAAGAGAAATACATCTCTTAAGTAAAATTATAGCATAAAAGCGATAAAAAACAATATTAAAACTTTAAAATATAGCTGGAATTTTTACAAATGAAGTGAAAATTATTTATGATAAAATAAGTAGTTTTAATTATTCTTTATAGCTTTTTTATGTTTAATATAAAATATAAATATAAGTATACAAGGTATAACAAAAAAATTAATGAGACATATATATGTATATATACTTAAGAATTTTAAAAGATATAATAAATCATCTGCTATATAGGCAGTTGTAATAAAAGCTAAAATACTAATTAAGTATATAATGTATTTATTTTTTATATTAATATTTTTTAAACATTTAATAGTACAATCCAATATAAGAATATATTTTACATACCATCCTCCTATTGTTTGAAGCATAACAAATAACTCACCACTTTCGAGAAATTTCCAGTAACTTATTAACTGTGTTTGTACAAGTTTAGGATATATTAGTCTTACTGCTCTGTCTGCTTGAAAAGTGGAAAGAACTCCCGTCATGGCAATTATCTCCATTTGTATTACAAAAAGAAATCCTAATAGACTATGTTTTAAAAGTTTATCTTTTTTATGGACTCTATCTATATATAAAAAGGATATAGTTACATGAGCATATAATCCTAAACTTTTTAAAATTGAAGCTATAAATCCTTTTGTAATGCCATTTTCAAATATAGGCAATAAATAAGAATAATGTTTATATGAACTGGTTAAGATGGCCAAGTTAATTCCTGCTAAAATCATTAAAATCATTCCTATTATAGCTACAGATAATATGCTTCTATTACCTTTTCTAACAACATATATGGCTGGAAATATTAAAAATATAAGCAAGTACCATACAGGAGTTTCAAGTAACAAGTTAGTATGCATAGAATTTGATTCTACCCCCGCACATTCTATTAAAGTTAAGAATAATCCTAATATAAAAATAAAGAAAAATATATTGCCAAAAAATTTTCCTACAGAGTTACAATATATATAATGCAGGTCATAGGAATTTGTTTTTTGAAAAACTTTCAAACAAAAGAGAAAATATAAAAATGCAATTATAGAAGATATAATTACCGAAATCCAAGTATCCCTACCGCTATCAAATATTAATATAGAAGGATAAGTTTTTAAAGAGACTATAGTTATAGCAAATATAAGAAAAACGAATTGCTTTGAAGTTATTTTATTCATGAACTCACCTTTTTAAAAAACATATTTGGATATATTAGTATATATTACTAATTATTATTATTTACCATATAGAGAATAATATTCGCATATAAACAAATAATATAATTGGTGAGGAATATGAGTGAATATGTAAAATTTATTAAGGAAAAATTAGATAAAAGCATGGATGTTAAATATAGGGAAGTAATGACCACCAGTGGATTAATTCATATTGTTTTTATAGATAATTTATGTGATTCAAAATTTATAAGTGATTATATTATATCTCCTATAACTATAAATAGAAATTCGATTTTTAATATAGAAAATATAAAAGAACAAATACTAGAAGCTAATTCAATAGGATATGTCAAAGATTTTAACGATGCTATAATACATATTCTTTCAGGAGATGTATTAATCATTTTGGAAACTTCAAATGAAGTGATTTATTGTGAAGCAAAGGGGTTTAGCAAAAGAGCTATTACTAGCTCTGTGACAGAAGATGTAGTAAAGGGACCAAGGGAAGCGTTTAATGAAACATTTGTTGATAATATAGCATTGATAAGAAGAAGAATAAAAAATTCTCAATTGAAATTTGAAAATTTTTATATAGGTAAAAAATCTAATACAGTAGTAGTTATCACTTACATAAAAGACGTTGCTTCAGATAAGCTAGTAGAGAAAATAAGAAATAAACTTAATGGTATAGATATAGACTTTGCGATAGGGTCAAATTATATTGAAGAACAATTTAAAGAGAAGCAGACATTTTTTGACACGGTAGGATATACTGAAAAGCCAGATATATTTTGTTCAAAAATACTTGAAGGGCGTGTAGGTGTAATAATTGATGGAACCCCTGTTGCTGTAACTATGCCACATTTTTTTATAGAAAATTTTCAAATGCCTGATGATTATTATTTAAATAAATATTACACAAATTTTACAAGGGTATTGAGAGAAGTATGTTTTTTAATATCAACTTTATTACCAGGGCTTTATATTGCTATAACCACCTATCATTTTTCATTAATACCATCGGTTTTTGTATTTAGATTAGCAGTATCTAGGGCGGGAGTACCTTTTCCAACTGTAGTAGAATTATATTTAATGATGTTCTTCTTTCAAATTTTAAGAGAAGCGGGTATTAGATTGCCCCCTCCAATAGGTCAGGCTATGAGCATTGTTGGAGCACTAATATTAGGAGATGCAGCAATAGGAGCAGGATTGGCTTCACAAATAGGGTTAATGGTAGTGGCTATTTCAGCCATATCATCTTTTTTAGTGCCCAAATTATATTCAGTCATTACAGGATGGACCCCTCTAATAATCTTATTTTCATCATTACTTGGATTGCCTGGATTTTATATAATTATGCTTACATTTGTGGCACATATAGCAAGTTTAGAGTCTGTAGGCTATCCTTACCTATATCCATTGGGAACGTGGAAAAATTTTAAATTTAAAGATTTACTTTTAAGAGGAAGCCTTCAGGATATATCGAAAAATATTGGTGAGGATGATGATGATGAAAAAAATTAAACTTAGTTTAATTATATGTATGTGCTTAATTTTTAATGGATGTTTCAATTATAAGGACATAAATAGAGTATTATTCATGACTAGTATTATAGTGGATATAGATGAAGATAACAATCCTATATTATATATGGAAACATTTAAGCCTTATAGAAGTGCTACTGCTGGGTCTGAAAAAGGAGAAAGGATTATATATAAAGGAAATGCAAAAACTGTTTTTGAGACAATAAGAGACGTTGGATTATCTTCTAGTTATAAATTAAATGCAACTCAGAATAAAGCAATAATATTTACGGAAAAAGCAGCAGCTTATGGCATAGATAATTTTATAGATTTATTTGATAGAGATCAGGAATTTTTAGTTAGGCAGTATATTGCAATATATGAAGGTGACGTTGAAAGATTATTAAAGAGCAAATTTAAATCTGAAGAATATATAGGAATTTTTTTGACAGACCTTATGGATAATATAGGAACTTCATCTAGAGCTGTAGAATTAAGTATTAATGATTATTTAAATAAAAGGGAACAACCATCTAGAACTTGTGTATTAACAGTTCTTAAAATGAATGAGGATCAAATTAATGATTTAATTGGAATAGATGGAGGAGCAGTAGTTAAAGATGATAAAATGGTAGATAGACTGCCTAAAGATAAGAGCCAAGGATATAATTTTATAATAGATAAAGTAAAAAGTGGAACCTTAGAAGTATCAAATCCTGAGCACGATGAAAAGTTTGTTACTTTAGAAATACGAAATAGTAAAACTAAAACAAAGTTAAGTTACGATGGCAATTCTGTTAAGCTAAAAAAAATAATAAAAGTAAGAACTAATTTTGGAGAGACACAAGATAGTATTAATATTACAGATGGTGAAATTTATACCATAGCTAGACGTGCTGAAAGGAATATAGAACTTTCTTGTAAAGATGTATTTAATGAATATAAGCAAAAAAATCTCGATATTTTTAATGTAGAAAAAGAATTTAATATTAAATATCCTCATGAAAAATTAAATGAAGTTTTAAAAAATACAGAAATAGATGTTGAAGTTCATGTGGACATAGAAGGATCTTCTACTAAGCTTAATTTTAAATAAAATGGAAATTAAATTTATTTTCTGGTAATATATATGATAATAAGTAAGAGTTATTATAATAATTTTAATGAATATCATATAATATAATTAACTAATTAATAATGAGGGTATAAATATGGATAGAAAAAGACTTTTAAATTTGATAAAAAGAGGAGAAGGAACTAAAGTTGATTTTAAACAAAAATTAGATTTAGATGTGGAAAGCGGTAGAAAGGAATTTGCTAAAGATATTTGCGCTATAGCTAATTCTAAGGGTGGAAGAGGTTATCTTATAATAGGTATAGAAGATAAAACTAAAAAAGTTATAGGAATAGAAGAAAAAAAATATGGTGAGGAACAGATTCAACAAATAGTTAGTTCAAGATGTGAACCACCTATTCCAGTATCTTTAGAATTTATTAATTTTGAAAACAAAAAGTTGGCTATAATCAATATATATGATGGGCCACAAAAACCATATCAACTAAGAGAAAATGGAGCATTTTATATAAGAAGAGGTTCAACTACAGATACTATGAGAAAAGACGAAATAATATCTGCATTGCAAGAAAACTTAAGTTTAAATACAGAGTTATGTCCCATAGTAAGAAGTGATATAGACTGTATAAATACTAATTTAGTGTATAAATATTTTAAATTAAAAGGTATAGAAATAAATGAAGATAATTTAATAAGCCTTATGGAAAATGCTTCTATTATAATCTTTGATAAGGATTCCAATAAATATATGGTTACTTTTGGTGGAATATTGGTTTTTTCAGATTTAAGTAGTATATATATACCACATAATATGATAAAAATTATCAATAAAGTAAATAAAAATTTTAAAGAAACTATAGTAATACAAGGAAATTTACTTTCTATTTTAGATAGTTGTGAAGATACTTTAAGAAAGATTCTGCCTAAAAATTATCCTGTAAATGGAATATTTGAAGGTATAAGAAATGCTATTCTTTATAGAGATTATACACTATCTTATAGAGAGATAGAAATAAAATTAAATTACAATAGTATAACTCTTATTAGTCCAGGAGTACTTATGAATGGGAAAAATATAAGTTTATCACAATACTCAAAACGTAATATGTGGATATATGAAAAGTTAATCACCTTGGATAATAAAGAAAGGTTTTTAGATTCTGGTAGGGGATTTCTTAGAATGAAAAGATATTTTAAAGGAAGAGGTAGACTTATATTTGTGAATTCTATAAGAGAAAATTCTTTTAAGATTATATATCCGGGAGCAAATTCTTTTAAATAAATTTATATTTTTTAAGGAACAAAATAAATGTAGATTATTGTTTTAAAATAATAGAATTTAGGTTACGCTTTAAAGGTGAGTTGTATTGAAAAAAAATTCAGAATATTATATAATTTACTTAATGGAAAACCTTAAAAAATATAGTTAGGGGTGGTAACATGATTCAAGTACTTTGTGATCAAAGAGGTGCAGGAAAGACAAAAGCATTAATAGAAATGGCAAACAATAAAGTACATGACAATAAGGGACATATAGTTTTTATTGACGATGATAAGAGAGCTTTGTTTGAGTTGCATAGGGATATTAGGTTTATTTCTACTTGTGATTACAATTTAAAAAATCATGATAGCTTTTACGGATTTTTGTGCGGCATATTTTCTGCGGATTATGATATTGATACCATTTTTATAGATGGGTTATTTAATATTGTAGATTTAGATGTGGAAGATGCGGCACATTTGTTTTATGGATTGGAAAAATTAGAAGAAGAATATAACATTGATTTGTATATAAGTGTCAATGAAGAAGAAGATATACCTGAATGTATGCAGAAATATATAAATTTAGTTTGTGCTTAAAGTTAGCTGAAAAGGGTTTAATTAAGGGGAAAATAACGTTTAGTTAATATAGATTAATATATAGATGAAAAAAGCTGAGTAATGTATACTCAGCTTTTTTAGAAGAATTTATAAAAAAATTCTATTAAAGATATTATAAGCTCAAATAATATCAGAATAATTACCATTAGTTCTAATTTAGTTCCTCTTCTTTCATGACTTAAGGAAGCAAAGACATCAGTAATATCTCTTAAAAGTTCTGTTTTATGAGTTATTTTTTCATATCTATCTGTAATTTCAAAAAAGGATATTAGTTCTATAAAAAAATGCTCTATATCTTCATTTTCCCAGGCTGCTTTTGGTTTATCTAATAACATAAGATAGGACAGTGTATTATATTTAAATCTCAAAACATTAGCAGAGGTTTTTGCTAGTTTTTCATCAGACATATTAAATTTACCGTTATCTAGATAATTGATTATACTTTCTATACTATCCAATACCTTATCTATATTCATTTCAATTTTCCTAAGAGAAGTAGATTTTGCAAGAACTAAAGATATTATATCTAAGTAATAGGGTTTAAATTCATTAGCAGTCATTAAGTCATTGTAAAGAGTATAATCATATTCTTTGCTTATTTCTAATTTGTACTCATCCATATAATTATTAAGAGTGTTATTTTTAAGGGAAGTATCTACATTTTTTATGTAGTTTGTTACATCTTGAATTTCATGATATTCCATGTTTATAGATACCATAGAACCAAAATGATATAAGTATATGTATTTATTAGCTGTGTCTTTTACTATTCCATTTAAATTATTATCAGAAAGTACTAAAGGATCTCCCCATTTAAATTTAGTTGTAATTCCAAAATGAGCTGCTATACTACTTAAGTTTATTTCATTTGCTAGAACCAAAGAATTAAAGGTCCAACTTTGCATAAAAGCGCCTCCTTTTTTAAGAGTAAATACATTGGAATTTTATAATAATTATAATTACAAGAATATAAAAAGTTGATAAAAAAATGGTTTATTTATATACTATAATTATATTTATTACTATTATTAATTTACATATTTATATAATTTTATTTATTTGGAGGGAATATAAAATGAATAATGTATACGATATACTAATGGAACGTGGTTACATAAAGCAGTTAACTCACGAAGAAGAAATAAAAGAATTATTAAATAAAGAAAAGACTACATTTTATATAGGATTTGATCCAACAGCAGATAGTTTGCATATAGGGCATTTTTTACCCCTTATGATGATGGCACATATGCAAAGAGCAGGTCATAGACCAATAGCATTAGTTGGAGGGGGAACCGTTATGATAGGAGACCCTAGCGGTAAAACTGATATGAGAAAAATGTTATCTAAGGAAGTTATAGATGATAATGTTGCATGTATAAAAAAGCAACTTTCAAGATTTATAGACTTTTCTGATGACAAAGCTATACTTGCTAATAATGCAGATTGGCTTTTAAAGCTTAATTATGTTGAATTTATAAGGGAAATAGGGGTACACTTTTCAGTAAATAAAATGCTTACAGCAGAATGTTTTAAGCAAAGATTAGAAAAGGGTTTGTCATTTCTAGAATTTAATTATATGTTAATGCAAGGGTATGACTTCTTAGAACTTAATAGAAGATATAATTGTGTAATGGAATTAGGTGGAGATGATCAGTGGTCAAATATGTTAGCAGGAACTGATCTTATAAGAAGAAAGGAAGCAAAGCCAGCTTTTGCTATGACTTGTACTTTACTTACTAATAGCGAAGGTAAAAAAATGGGTAAAACAGAAAAAGGAGCATTATGGTTAGATAAAGATAAAACATCTCCATATGAGTTTTATCAATATTGGAGAAATGTGGATGATGCAGATGTAGAAAAATGTCTAGCGCTATTAACATTTTTACCTATGAATGAAGTTAGAAGACTAGGAGCGCTTCAGGGAGCTGAAATAAATGAAGCTAAAAAGATTTTAGCATATGAAGTTACAAAACTTATACATGGAGGAGAAGAAGCTCAAAAAGCTAAAGAAGCTGCAGAAGCACTATTTTCTGGTGGAATCAATATGGATAATGTACCAACAGTTTCAATATCAAAGGATAAGCTTAATTCCCCAATATTAGATATATTAGTAGAAACTAAAGTACTTCCATCAAAGGCTGAAGGAAGAAGATTAATACAGCAAGGTGGATTAAATTTAAACAATGAAAAAGTAACAGATACAAATTTAATAATAACAGAAGAATTTTTTGAAGATGGAAGTATGCTTGTAAGAAGAGGAAAGAAAAATTATCATAGAATAATATTAGAATAAAAAATTGATATGAAATTTTTTTAGGGTACAGAGCGAAGAGTAAAGATAAGGAGAAATTTTATCCGTTAGCACTACAAAAAATTTTAAAATAAAGAATTTTCTATAGTGTTAGGAAAGAAAATTTTTCATATCTGTGCTCTTTTATCTGTACTCTAAAAAAAGTGTATTACACTTTTTATATATTATGATTCCACATAATTAGTGCATCTTCACCATTATCAGAGTAATATTTTTTTCTCATGCCTTCCTCTATAAAATTAAATTTTTTATATAGATTCTGAGCTGCAATATTTGATTTTCTCACTTCTAAAGTCATATGCTCAACAGACTTGTTTTTACATAAGGCTATTAAAGCATACAATAACATAGATCCTATTCCTATGCCTCTATACTCAGGATGTACGGCTATATTAGTTATATGAGCTTCATCTAGTATTATCCATAGTCCACCGAATCCTATAATTACATTATTTTTTATAGCTACCAAATAGTTTGCATTAGAATTAAATTTAATTTCTTTTTCTATAGAATCTTTACTCCAAGAAACAGGAAAGCTTAAACTGCTTATTTTAAATATATCATCAATATGTTCTATTGAAGCTTTTACTATATTTATATCATTCATTTATATCAGCCCCATGTTTTTTTTCATATTCTCTTTCAGCCTGGGATTTTCTAAGATATATTGGAGCGAAAGTTAGAAGATCATCCTTTGAACCTTCCTTTAACAACTCTAAACCTATTTCTCCAAGTGAAGAGGATCTAACTAAATTTAAATGAGTTGGAGCAAAGGTTGTTTCTATTAAAGAATTTTTAAGTTTGTCTTTAAATTTAAATGTAGCATCTCCTATAAAGCATACAGGTTCATTTTTCTCAGACAATATAGATATAAGTTCATCCACTGATATAATCATATAATCAGTTATTTTCTCTAATTTTTCGCCTGTAAAAGTATACAATGCAGTATAAACGTTATTTCTTAAAGCATCAAGTATAGGGCATACTATACCAGGAGTATATGCCATATTGTAGGCTAGTGCATCTAGAGATGAAATCCCAACAAATGGTTTACTTGTACCTTGACTTAATCCCTTTATTGTAGCACTACCTATTCTAAGACCAGTAAATGAGCCAGGACCTTTAGATACAACAAATCCATCAATAGAATCAATAGTTAAATTTAAATTTTTTAAAAGCGAATCTATCATGTTCATAAGTATAACTGAATGTTGTTTTTTATAATTAAAAGTAATTTCACCTAATGTTTTTGTGTCCTCTACAATTGAACAAGAGGCAGACTCTGTAGCTGAATCTAAGCTTAAAATTCTCATAGTCTAATCTCCTTTATATAATTATATCTTTCACCATAGTAGTTAATTGTTATTTTCCTTGCATCAGTATTTTCTTTTGAAATTTTTTCTATTAATATTAGCATATGTTCATCTGGAATTAACTCTTCTATATAATTAGCCCATTCTATAATACTAACACCATCATCAAATATATATTCATCGAATCCTATAGCAGCAATTTCGTCAGGGTCATTTACTCTATAAACATCAAAATGATAAAATTTTAAACGACCATCATTATATTCATTTACAATATTAAATGTGGGACTTGTTATATGATCTTTAATATTTAAACCTTCTGCAATGCCTTTGGTTAAATGAGTTTTCCCAGTACCTAAATCACCTATTAAGCAAATTATATCACCAGGATTCGCTAATCTACCAATTTGTTTACCTATCTCAACTGTTTGAGAAACATTTTGTACAATAAATTCCATTTAGTAAACCTACCTTCTAATTTTTAATATCTTTATAAACATATTTTATCCAAAAAAACTAAAAAAGAAAAGGCAACTTTAATTACCTTAGCTTTCTGAAAAATTTCCACTTCTATATCCTAGTGAATTTTTTAAATATGTTAATGATTTTTCGCATATAAATCCATCTACAACCATGCCATCCATAATGGAGAAGGCTCTTTCATTATTTAATCCATTTCTATAAGGTCTATCTTCAGTTAAAGCTTGATATATATCACATACAGCCATGATTCTAGATTCCTCAGAAATATCTTCAGCAGACAAAGATCTAGGATAACCATTACCATTTAGTTTTTCATGGTGATTGGAGGCCCATTCACTTATATCAGGTATATCTCCTATTCTATCTAGTATTAGTTTTGTATAATATACATGAGATTTAATAATAGAAAACTCATCCGGAGATAAAGATGAATTTTTATCTAATATTTTTGATGGAATAGCTAATTTACCAATATCATGTAGTAATCCAGCTATGCGCATTTTTCTACATTTTTCTTCTGGATATTTTAAATATTTAGATACATTGTAAGCTAAATTAGATATATCTCTAGAATGTCTTGCAGTAAATTTACTTTTATTATCTATTATTTCTGAAAATATATATGCTATTTTTTCAAAGTTATCTAAATCTAAATATGTATTTAAATTAGGAGCTATAGTATCTAATATGAATTCCATATATTGTATATTATGTACATTGAACCAAAAGGAATCTTTTTTAGAAGAATTTATAAAGGCATCTACTAGTTGGGACGAGAAAATTTTCCCCCTATGTTCGTTTACCCAATTAATTATTCTATTCTTCTGTTTAAAAGAAGGACTCTTTTCTGTATAAAGAAGTTCTACTAAATCAGCTAATCGAATTATTTGACTTTCTATTGGAATATCATCTTCATGTAGTCCCATAGAACCAGTGCCATCATAATTTTCATGGTGATATAGAATTATTTCAGATAAATTACTTAAAATAGGAAAATTTTTTGTTATATTAGCGCCAATTATACAATGTTCTTTAATAAATGCATTATAAGAATGACTCATGTTTAAAAAATTTGCTGCTCCTATGTCATGTAATAAAGCAGAAACATATATTAATTTTTTCGTGTTTTCATCTAAATTAAGCTGTGATGCTATTTCTAAGCAAATATAGGTTGTCCTTTGAGCGTGATGCATAAACTTATGTTCAGAAAAATTTATATTACTGACATCTTCTATAATATTTGTTCCATCAATTGAACTAATTTCAGCTAAGTCTAAAGCTATAGATATAGATCGTATTACTTTATCAAGGTTAATCTTCATATTTATACCTCACTTTATAAAAATTAGTAAATATATTTTATCATAACTCATAGTATTAATAAATAATAGTTTGCATTACATAACTACATTATGTAAAATATATATAAATGTATGTATTTGTAAGAGGTGAAATACTTGAAAAAGAGTTTATATATATTATTGATGTGTTTTTCAGTATTATTTTTTGCTTGTAATAATGGACAGAACAATGCTTCAATAAAGGAATTAGATATGGAAATAAAAAAGACTAATGAAGAAAATTTAAATATTATGGTAACAGATAAAATTTTATATTTTATGGCTAAAGATATTGTTGGAGATAAGCACTTCGTGCAGTATATGTTCAAAAATAAGAAGGAAGAATTTGATTTTGTGTATTCAGAAGATAGCTTGAACAATATAGCTAAACAAGATTTGTTTATATATAATGGGGCAGGTTTGGAGCCATGGATAAATGATTTTTTAAATAAATTAAATAAAAATAATGTAGGTACTATTAATGTTTCAAGAGGAGTTAATTTACTGATTTATAATAAAGAAGTGAAATATAAAAATTTAATTTTAAAAGAAAATCCATACTATTGGATTAATATAGATAATTATAAAATAGCACTGCTAAATATTAAGAATTCAATACAAGATAGAGATCCTAGAAATAGAGATATATATGAAAAGAATTTTTCCGATAAATTAAAAGAGCTAGAAACTTATGAAAAGAAGTTTAAAGAACTGGGAAATAAATTTAAAAATTATTCTATATTTTATTTAGATGAAGATCTAGAATATTTTATTAAATATTCCGGTATAAAAGCCAATAAATTAGTAGAAAGTAAAGAGTTTAAAGATGTAGATGAAAAGATAAATGGAAATAAAAATATAGTATTTTTATATACCAATGAGGAAGAATTGAAAAAAAATGATAATTTTATAAAGAAATATCATCCTAAGTTATTAAAAATAACAATATATAAAGAAAATACGGATTATATAAATATATTAAAGCAAAATATGATTAGGATAGAAAATATGCTAAAGAGCTAGAGGGGATGGTAAGTAGTGAAGAATAAGAGTACCACTATAACTTTAGTTTTAGTATTTTTACTAAGTATTTTATTTTCTTCAGTTGTAAAAGCTAAGGATAAGGATTTTATAAATACAGGAACTATTAAATTTGGAGAAAAAATATATATTGGAGAAGATGAAGTTGAAAATTCAGATGTAATTTCTCTAGGTGGAGACATATATGTAAGTGGTAAAGTAAATGGAAATGTAGTTGCTTTAGCAGGAAATATATATATAAATGGAGAAGTAAGTGGAAATGTTACTTCCATAGCAGGTACTATAACGTTAAATTATAATAGTGTAGTTAAAGGAAGTACTAGTGAAATTATTAAGGATGTGCATTTACCTAAATGGGATATAAAAGGTTTTTTTAGAAATAAGAGAGCAGCATATAATTACAACATAATACTATCTTTTATAATATTAACTTTATTTTCAATACTTATTTATAAAGTTATGCCTATTAAGGTTTATTATATAACTAGGGCAATACCTAGAAATACTTTTAAAAATATATTATATGGATATATAGTTTTACTATTAGGAATTCTTATTAGTGTAGCCTTAATTCTTTCTTTAGCAGGAATTATAATAATTCCTGTATTAGTTATTATGATCTATATATTGTTTATAGTTGGATTTGCATCAATGGCATTGTATTTAGGGGAGAAAGTAAGAAGTTTACTTAATTTAAATAAAATCTCTAAATCATTAAGTATAATTATTGGAGTAGGTACAATAGAATTAATAAGAAGTATAACTGTTTTCAATTTAGGAAGTATTTTTTGGAGAATATTTATTATTCCTTTATGTATAGGTATAGTATTTACAAGTAGATTTGGAAGTTATATGCCTTTAGATTATTGGGATGACAAATGGGATTAAATTAAGGAGGCAATATGTTTTTCTTTGGTATATTTGGCATAGAAGAAAGAAAAAAAAGTATTAAGTTTATTCAAAATATAATATGTAAAGCTTGTGGAAGTATGTCTACTTACGAGTTAATAAAGGTATATACAATTTTTCATTTTTTTTTAATTCCTATTTTTAAATGGAATAAAAGATATTTTTTAATTTCAAGATGTTGTAATTCTGTTTTTCAAATACCTGTGGAGCTTGGACAAGAAATAGAAAATGGAAAGAATGTTAATGTACCAGAGCATTCATTAAGAGAAGTTTATAACAACTCTAATTCCGGGGAAATAGTTTGTTATAATTGTAAGTCCACAGTAGATAGAGCTTTTCAATATTGTCCTCATTGTGGATCAAAGTTAAGATGAATTAGAGAGTAAAAAATAGTTGACGACTATAATATACTATGCTATAATTAAAATCGTTGTGAAGGGGTATAGCTCAATTGGTAGAGTAGCGGTCTCCAAAACCGTTGGTTGTGGGTTCGATTCCTACTGCCCCTGCCAGAAGAAAAGCCAGTAATCTTAAAGGTTACTGGTTTTTGTATTATAATATTATGTTAAGTGGTTTTTAAGAATTTGATTGTCTTTTGGTTATCTTCCAAAAGAATATGATTAAGAATCACTATTTTTCTATGAATAATTCTCAGCAATAAATTTAAGTAAATAAATTTATAAAAGCTAGTAATGTTTTTCATTACTAGCTTTTATATTATGATACTATTTTAAATCCAATATAATATCTATTTATATTGATAAATTACATTATTATTGAGTAGTCAATTCTGATTTTACTGTATTTATTTCAGTTTCAGTTGCTGATTGAGCAGGTTTGTAATAACCTTTTTGTTTAGCAATTTCATAAATCTTATATTGACGAGTTTCGTCTTGATTCCTCATTTGCTGAAGTTGTTGACGTAAGCTTTGATTATCAGTTTGTGCTATTATATTAGCATAAGTTGATAAACTGCTATTAATCATAGTTAGATAATCATTCATTATATCCTTTTCGTTCATTTCATAACCTCCTATTTTAAAAATGACATTAATTTTTGTTTACTATTTCTTGAATCTTGAGCATCAGTTTGAAGCATTTGAACTATTTGTTGATCACTACATTGGTTAGCATAAGCATCTAATTTATTTGCTATTGTTTCATGCGCCCCAATAAGATGACGAAGATTTTGTAACTCTAGTAAATTTAAATTTGACATTAAATCACCTCTTAAATCATATTTTAATAATATTATTAGATAAAAGATTAAAAATTATTCTAATAAAAATTAAAGTAAATATCTACAATTGTATAAGAAAGAATGACAAATGGTTCTGTTATTTCATACTAAATAGTAGGAGATGATTTATATGAATATAAATGGAGCTAATCTAAGTTTTAAAAATTTATCCTATGGCAATAATCCAAAATCTATAGTTCTTCATCATGCAGAAGCTTCAAATTGTACTATAGAAGATATACACCAATGGCATTTGAATAAGGGATGGTCAGGATGTGGATATCATTATTTTGTTAGAAAAAATGGTTTCATATATAGAGGAAGACCAGATAATGCTATTGGTGCCCATGTGACTGGATTTAATAAAAACAGTTTAGGAATATGTGCAGAAGGCTCTTATATGGCAGAAATAATGCCAGAAATACAAAAAAAGGCTATTATAGAGCTATGCAAATATTTGTGTGATAAATATAAAATTAATAAGATATATGGCCATAGAGAAGTGGGAAGTTCTAATTGCCCAGGGAAAAAATATCCACTAGAAGAAATCAAAAAATCAGTTTTATCAGAAAAAACTGCTTCAATTAATAGTTTTATTACTATAGATGGTGGAGCATATGCCTCTTATAGAGGAGGAATAACTGGGGTAAATCTAATTATTAAAGATTATTCTACTGATATAGTAAGAATTTTTGCATGGGTAGATAATGACAAGGGAGCAAGCTGGGCATTTGATATAGTTCCACCAAATAATAATTATAGCAAATTGTTCAAAAATACAAGTAAAGTAGTAACTAAAAGAAATGGAGGATATACTTTTTCAAAAGGAGCTAAATACAAAATAAAAGTTAAAGGATATAATAAAAATGGACAAGCAATTGTAGAAAAACAAATAGTTATAGAAATTCCAGAAAAATAAAAAAAGAGGCTGTCGCATAGTAAAATGGAACCTATAGAATGGACATAAGTAAAAAGAGTCTATTCATATAGGTTCTTTTTTTGTATAATTAAAAGCATTATTGGAGGAATTATATATGAGCAAAAAAATATTTACTGAAGTAGAGATTTTAATTCTAAATAAAAATCATTATGTGAAACATGCTAGTGAAAAATCTATTACATATACAGATGAATTTAAAGTTCATTTTATTAGAGAGTACTTATCAGGAAAAAGTCCCACAAGAATATTTGAAAGTGCAGGATTCAATAAAGATATGATAGGGTACAAACGAATTGAGCGTGCTGCTTCTAGATGGAAGAAAGATTATGCTGAAAATAGTTGGGAGGGTTTGAAAGACTATAGAAAAGCAAACTTAAGAACAACATCTTTGAAAGAGTTGTCTCAAGAATATTTAATAAAAAAACAAAAAGCAAGGATAAAACTGTTAGAAGCTGAGGTAGAATTATTAAAAAAAATAGACTTGAAAGAAAGAAGGCTGATAGAGAAAAATAAAAGGTTACGAGTATCTGAGATTTTTGAACTAATTCAAAATACTATTAAAAAGCATAAACTTAAAAATGTAGTGTCTTATTTATGTAAATGCTCCGGAGTATCCCGTTCAGGGTATTATAATTACATTACATCAGCAGATAAACGTAAAGAGCGTGAAAAAAGTGATGAAAATTCTAGAGATATAATTTTGATGGCTTTTAATTATCGTGGATATAAAAAAGGATCTAGAAGCATTAAAATGACGTTAAAGGGAAAATTTGATATAAACTTCAATAGAAAACGAATTCAACGCATTATGCGCAAGTATAATATCATCTGTCCGATTAGGAAAAGAAATCCTTATAAAAAAATGCAAAGAATAAATCAAGAATATCATAAAGTCGAAAATATTTTGAATAGAAACTTTAAACAATCAATACCTAGAAAGGTATTATTAACTGATATAACTTACTTGAAATATGGAAAAGGAAAAACAGCTTATTTATCAACGATAAAAGACTCATGCACAAACGAGATTATTGCTTACAATCTGTCTCAATACATAGATACTCAACTTGTAATAAATACTTTCAAGAAAATCAATCATAGTACTACACTATTTACAGAGAATACAATTGTACATTCGAATCAAGGTTGCCATTATACTAGCTCAGAATATAAAAAGATGCTAAAGGATTTGAATGTATGCCAATCTATGTCAAGAAAAGGTAACTGTTGGGATAACGCTCCACAAGAATCTTTTTTTGGGCATATGAAAGATGAAATCGACCTAAAATCATGCCAAACATACGAAGAAGTATCTTTACTTATTGATGATTATATGAGCTACTACAATCAAGATAGATATCAATGGAATTTAAAAAAGATGACTCCTGAACAATACAGGAATCATCTTTTAAGTGCATAGCACTCTTTTTCAAATTGTCCTTGACACGGGGACCATTTTATAGTGCGACAGCCCCTATTTTTGTATAACTCTCCAAGAATTTAATTTTTTCGTATTACCAATCCATACAGCAGAATTAATTGGTATATAATCAAATAATTTTTCTACATCATCATTTATCATACGAACGCATCCAGAAGAAGCATTGGTTCCTATTGACCATGGGGTATTATTTCCGTGGATTCCATATATGGAACCACCTTTTAGAGATAATCCAAGCCACCTTTTCCCTAATGGGTTTTCAGGAATTCCTCCAGCTATAACTTTGTCTGTTTTTGAATTATACCAGGAAGGATTAATTATCTTTGAAACTATTGTAAATTTACCTTCAGGTGTATAAGAAGGGTCTCTTCCAGCAGCTATAGGATATTTTTTATATATATTTTTATTTTTATATACTGTAAGTATTCTAGTATCTTTATTTATTACAATTGCATATTCATCAGGAAAGTCTTGAGGTAAAGTATCTGATATTTCTTTTTTTTCGTCCATAAGAAGAGTTTTTGTCTTAGGCCCAATTATGCCATCTACAGTTATATTTTGAGAACTCTGAAATCTAAGTACGGCATTTCTGAAATCAATATCTTCATTTTTAAACTCTCCTGTATAAAAACCTAGTTCTTTTAATTTTTCAAAATAATTTTTGTAATTATAAATATTTTCCTTTTTAATATTGTTAGTTTCTTTGGATGTTTCATCTGCATTATCATTGCTTTTTATAATATTCTCTTCGTTAAGCTTGCCTTTATCAGATTTTTCGCTAGAAGTATTTTTCTTATTTTCTTCAACTTTATTAATTTTATCTAAAGTAGGACTAACTAAAAGAGATTGGTTTTTATTTTCCGTTAAAGCGCTTTTAGAAAATTTCTTATAGCTTATTTTAAATGGGATATAAAAACATAATATTAGTGATAATATTATAGATGTTAAGTATATGAAAAATTTTTTTGACATTACTAGTCCCCCTTTCCCTAGGCAGCATATGAAAATTTATATATCTATATTAATATACGAATATTATATTTAAGATGACACTAATAAACATTAAAAGTTATTATGATTTTATGTGTAAATTTTAAATTTAATAACATTAATTGGATTTTTTATATAAATAGGTTTTTGCTTGAAATTAATTTATTAAGATGGTAAAATATAGTTAAAATTAAATATGTTTAGGCGGAGTATAAGAGAGCCAAATTTTAAGGTGAAATTGCCTTAAATTTGTGCTCTTTTTCATTTTTTATAAGGGGGGTAATTTTTATGTATGATGTTATAATTGTAGGGGCTGGTGTTACAGGTTGTGCTATTGCTAGGGAGTTATCTAGATATAAATTGAAGGTTTGTGTACTAGAAAAAGACAATGATATAGGAATGGGAACTTCTAAAGCTAATAGTGCTATAGTGCATGCTGGTGAAGATCCTATTCCGGGTACGTTAAAGGCTAAATTAAATGTTAGAGGAAATGCTATGTATGAAGAGCTTTCTAAAGAGTTAGATTTTAAATTTCAAAGAAATGGTTCTTTCGTATTGTGTTTTGATGAAAACGATATGGACAAATTATTGTTTTTAAAAGAACAAGGAGAAAAGAATGGGGTTCCCAATATGAAGATTTTGACCAGAGAAGAAGCTTTGAAAATGGAGCCCAATTTATCAGATTTAGTAGTGGCAGCTCTATATTTGCCTACTGGAGGAATAACTTGTCCTTTTGAAGTAACTGTAGCTTTTGCAGAGAATGCATATACTAACGGAGTGGAATTTAAGTTAAATACAGAAGTTAAAGAAATAAAAAAATTAGAAGATAAATATACTATAAAAACTAATAATGGAGATTTTGAAACAAATATAATAGTAAATGCGACAGGAGTTTTTGCAGATGATTTAAATAATATGGTAAGCAATAATAAGATAAAAATAATTCCAAGAAAAGGTGAATATTGCTTATTTGATAAGGTGGTTGGAAATTTAACTACTAGAACTTTGTTTCAATTACCAACCAAACTAGGTAAGGGAGTTCTAGTAACCCCAACAGTAGATGGAAATTTATTAATAGGACCAAATGCAGAGGATATTGAAGAAAAAAATGATTTTACTACAAAAGGGGAAGCACTAGATTTTATATTAAATAAGGCTAAACTAAGCATAAAAGAAGTACCAACTTCTCAGATTATAACATCTTTTTCAGGACTTAGGGCTCACGGAGATACAGGAGATTTTATAATTGGTGAAGTTAGTGATTCTAAAAACTTTATTAATGCAGCGGCTATAGAGTCACCAGGATTAACTAGTGCACCTGCAATTGGAGAAATGATAAGAGAAATAATTGTAGATAAATTATCTCCTGAAGAAAATCTTAGTTTTAATCCAGTAAGAAATGGAATAAAAAAATTTGCTCATTTGAATAATGAAGAAAGAAAGAAACTTATAAAAGAAAACCCTTCCTATGGTAAAATTATATGTAGATGTGAAACTGTAACTGAGGCAGAGATTATTGATGCTATTAGAAGACCTTTAGGTGCAAGGGATATGGATGGAATTAAAAGAAGAACTAGAGCAGGAGCAGGGAGATGTCAAGCTGGTTTCTGCACTCCAAGAATTATGGATATTCTTTCAAGAGAATTAAATAAGGCACCAGATGAAATAACTAAGTTTGGAGGAGAATCTAGTTTATTAATTGGCGGCAAAAATAAAGAGAATATTTAAATTAAGGAGGGGTTTAAATGCAAGAATATGATATAGTTATAATCGGTGGAGGACCGGCAGGGTTAGCTGCTGCTATTTCTGCAAAAGAAAATGGAATAGATAATATATTGATTTTAGAAAGAGAAAATAGCTTAGGAGGTATACTAAATCAGTGTATTCATAATGGGTTTGGATTACACACTTTTAAAGAAG
The DNA here is from genome assembly GCF_017873215.1 of Clostridium tetanomorphum. Taxonomy (GTDB): domain Bacteria; phylum Bacillota; class Clostridia; order Clostridiales; family Clostridiaceae; genus Clostridium_AO; species Clostridium_AO tetanomorphum. Next base: position 16,273 of record NZ_JAGGKA010000029.1, on the reverse strand, counting down.
AGTTAACTGGTCCTGAATATGCTCAAAGATATATAGAAAAGGTTATAGAGATGAATATTCCATATAGGCTTAACACTATGGTAATTGATTTAAACAAAGATAAAATAATAACAGCAGTAAATGGAGAAGATGGAATAATTGAGATAAAGGCAAAGGCTGTAATATTAACTATGGGATGTAGAGAAAGACCAAGAGGAGCTTTGAATATTCCAGGAAGCAGATGTTCAGGAATTTTTACGGCAGGTACTGCTCAAAAATTCGTAAACATTGAAGGATACATGCCAGGAAAGGAAGTAGTAGTTCTAGGATCAGGAGATATAGGGCTTATAATGGCAAGGAGAATGACACTTGAAGGAGCAAAAGTAAAAGCTGTAGTTGAATTGTTACCTTATTCTAGTGGACTTAAAAGAAATATTGTTCAATGTTTAGATGATTTTGATATTCCGCTTAAGTTGAGCCATACCGTTATAGATATAAAGGGTAAGGAGAGATTAGAAGGGGTTACAATAGCAAAGGTAGATGAAAATAGAAAACCTATACAGGGTACAGAGGAATATATTCCTTGTGATACACTGTTGCTATCTGTAGGACTTATACCAGAAAATGAATTGTCTAGAAAAGCAGAAATAGATATATCAAAAGTTACTAGTGGACCTATAGTAAATGAAAGTCTCCAGACGAGTGTAGAAGGAATTTTTGCTTGTGGAAATGTGTTGCATGTTCATGATCTTGTAGATAATGTAAGTATAGAAAGTCATATAGCTGGAAAAAATGCAGCTAAATATATAAAGGGCAAGAAATTTGATAATAAAAATGGTGATATAGAAATTATAGCCATAGATGGAATAAGATATACGGTTCCTAAATTTATAAATATCTATAATGTAGAAGACTTTGTTGAAGTTAGATTTAGAGTAGGGAATGTATATAAGAATAATTATATATCAGTATATTTTGATGAAGTTAGAGAGTTGCATATGAAGAAAAGAATACTTACTCCAGGAGAAATGGAGCAGGTTAGAATCACTAAAGCGATGTTATTAAAATATCCTCAATTGAAGAAAATTACTTTTAAAGTAGAGGGGGAATAAATAATTATGGAAGTTAGAAATTTAACTTGTATAGGATGTCCAATGGGTTGTGCTTTAAAAGTAGAGCTAAAAGATAGTAAAGTAGAAAAAGTTACTGGAAATAGTTGCAAAATAGGTATAGATTATGCAAAGAAAGAGTGTACAAATCCTACTAGAATAGTTACATCTTCTGTATTAGTAGAGGATGGAGAAATTGATATGCTACCTGTTAAAACACAAAGAGATATTCCTAAAAATAAAATTTCAAGTTGCATGAAATGTCTAAAAGGAGTTGTAGTAAAAGCACCTATAAATATTGGGGATGTTATATTAGAAAATGTGTCAGATACAGGAGTTAATATTATTGCAACTAGAAGTATAAAAAAGAAATTTAGTTAGATTAGGAGCAAAAGGGATTGTTTAAAAGAGTTTTTTTAAACAATCCCTACAAATTTTCATACTTCCTTTATTAGCAGAAATACTTTCGTTAACTTTAATAACTTTTCCACAAATATGGCAACAATTTTTATGAATAGAAGAAGAAATTTTTTTATCTTTGTTTACAGAAGAATTTTTTTTATTACATGGAGGCTCATACTCTATAGGAGTATTCTTATTGGCCTTTTTTAATATGGAATAATTCATTTCATATGAGCTTTCCCCAAAGAGTTCTAATTCAAATCTTGGATTTTCTTTATCATAGAATTCTTCAATAATAATTCTTCTAATTTGAGCATCATTAACTATCAATCCACTTTTTTCAATTCCATCGAAAATACTTTTTGTAATATTATTTGTATCTGGATGTCTTTTTTCACTTTTATAGTACACCCTAAGAACCGCAATTAAGGATTCAGACATAATAATGTTAGGATTTTGTATCCTTGCTTCATAAGCTATTTCTTCTTCATAAATGGCATATCTATCGTGATATTTACCAGAATTATAGGGTAAAATAGCTCTACCATTTAAATTAAATAATTTAAAATTAGATTTTGATATTGGAGAACCTTTAACTATAACTTTTGCATAATTTTTCATGTAACCACCCTTTTAAAATTGTTCTGTATTTTAATGTTATCATTATAAAGTAGTGTATTTCAATACAAACATTGATAATAAAATATTAATACAGTATAATTGTGTTGTTGAATATGTGGATAAAATAACATTTTGTATCACACAAAATAAGTGAGGTAAAAGTTATGGGAAAAGATATAAAAATACTTGCAATAGAGAGTAGTTGTGATGAAACTGCAGCAGCAATAGTTGTAAATGGTAGGAATGTATTATCAAATATAATTTCTTCACAAATAGATATACATAAGAAATTTGGTGGAGTTGTACCAGAAGTAGCATCAAGAAAACATATAGAGGTTATAAGTGCTGTAGTACAGGAAGCTTTAGATGTGGCTAAAGTATCCTTAGAAGATATAGATGCTATAGGGGTTACATATGGTCCAGGACTTGTTGGAGCACTATTAGTAGGATTACAATATGCAAAAGGTCTTGCTTTTGCTACAAAAAAGCCCTTAATAGGGGTGAACCATATAGAAGGACACATAAGTGCTAACTTTATACAATATAAAGAGTTAGAACCACCTTTTGTGTGTTTAGTAGTATCTGGAGGACATACTTTTATTGTATATATGAAAGATTATGGTGAATTTGAAGTTATGGGAGAAACTAGAGATGATGCTGCTGGAGAAGCTTATGATAAGGTGGCTAGAGCTATAGGGCTTGGATATCCTGGAGGACCTAAAATAGATAAGTTAGCCAAAGAAGGAGATTCTAATGCTATAAAATTTCCTAGAGCAAACTTTCATGATGATTCTTTAGATTTTTCTTTTAGTGGAGTAAAATCTGCAGTCTTGAATTACTTAAATAATATACAAATGAAAGAAGAACATATAAATAAGGCAGATGTAGCAGCTTCATTCCAAAAAGCAGTAGTAGATTTTCTGGTGGATAATGCCATGAAAGCTTGCAAAATAAAAAAGGTGGATAAAATTGCGGTGGCCGGAGGTGTAGCATCAAATTCTTGTCTTAGAAATTCTCTTATAAAGGCTGGAGAAGAAAGAGGTATAGAGGTACTCTTCCCAGAGCCTATATTATGTACAGATAATGCTGCTATGATAGGTAGTGCTGCTTATTTTGAATTCATTAAGGGTAGGACAGCTAGTTTAGATTTAAATGCTATACCTAATTTAAAACTTGGGGAAAGATAAATAAAAAAAGAACGTCTTTGAACTTAAGACGTTCTTTTTTTTTGTATGGATACTTCTACAAGAGACAAGTGTATTTATATCAAATACTCCATAAGAAAGAGTAAATAGAATTATAGGTAAAAAATAGATAAATGAAATTGATTACATGGTAAATTAAAATTGAATTTTGCAATTTATGAATTTGATAAATTCAATTTTCTGATTTATAATGAGTAATAACCTATAATTAGATAAAGATGTATTAGTTAAAATTTACTAGTTTAATTAAGGGCCAATTTACTGAAATGCGCATAAAAACAAATGAGATTAATATAAGATACCTATAAAGTATAAAAAATTAGCAATTTTAAAATTGGGGGTTTTAAGATTGCAGATTTTATAGTTATATTTCAAAATTTAGAAAAATGAAAGGGGTTATATGAAAATGAAAAAAAACATTCTTGCATTAATTATTACGGTCATATTTATATTTTCTTTAGCTTTAACTGGATGTGCAGGGAAGCAAAATAAACCATCTAGTGGTACAGCAAAAAATAAAGAAAAAACTCTTGTATATGCACAAGGTTCTGATCCTAGAGGATTAGATCCGGCTTATGTTGATGATGGGGAATCAGCTAAAGTAATTGTTAATGTATATGAGGGATTATTAAAGTACAAAGAAGGATCAACAGAATTAGAACCTTGTCTTGCCGAAAGTTGGAATATAAGTAAGGATGGAAAAGAGTACACATTTAAATTAAGAAAAGGAGTAAAATTTCATGATGGAACTGCGTTTAATGCAGATGCTGTGAAATTTAATATAGAAAGGCAATTTCTTCCAAATGTAAAGGAAGACATGCCTTATGCGTCTTTTACATTTGGTTCAGTTCAAAAAGTGGAGAAGATAGATGATTATACAGTAAAAATTATTTTAAAAGAACCATATACGCCGTTTTTAGCAAATTTAGCTATGTGTCTTGCAGCACCTATGGCAAGTCCACAAGCAGTTAAAAAGAATAATGGAAATTTAAATGAAGCACCAGTAGGGACTGGACCGTTTAAATTTGTATCATGGAAAAAAGGAGAATCTATTACCCTTGAAAAAAATAATGATTATTGGGGAGAGAAGGCAAAAGTAGATAAAGCTATATTTAAATTTACAAAAGAAAATTCTGTTCGTGCCAGTGAGCTTATGACTGGAGCTGTGGATATAATGGATGGAGTTGACCCTAATGATGTACAAAAAATTAAGGATAATAAAATGAATATATTAAATGAAAAAGGAATGAATATAAATTACATGGCTTTTAACTGTTCAAGACCACCATTTAACAATGTTAAGTTAAGGCAAGCTATAAGTTATGCAATAAATAAAGAAGAGTTAGTTAAATATCTATATCAAGGATTTGCGGATGTAGCAAACACTCCATTGCCATCATTTATACCAGGTTTTAATGATAGAGTAAAATCCTATGATTACAATCCAGAAAAGGCTAGACAGTCACTAAAAGAAGCTGGAAAAGAAAATTTGCAGATTAAAATGATAGCATATTCTAATCCAAGACCATACAATCCTGTGAATGGACAAAAATTAGCTGAAGCTATACAAAATTATTTAGCTAAAGTAGGAGTAAAGGCAACTATTGATGTGTATCCATGGAAAGAATATAAGGAAAAAATCGCTCAAGGAGAAGGAGATGTATTATTCTATGGGTGGACTGGAGATAATGGAGATGCAGATAATTTCTTATCATTATTTGATTCAAAAGAAATAAAGTCTACTTTAAATGCTGCAAAATATAATAATGCTAAAGTTGATGAATTATTAGCTAAGGGCAGAAAAACTCCAAACGGAGAGGAAAGAAACAATGTTTATAAACAAATTCAAGAGTTAGTAGATAAGGATGCAGCATGGGTAACCATTTCTTATGCTAAGGATATGGTAGCTTATTCTCCAAAGGTAAAAAACTTTAAAATCCATCCAACAGGAGTTGTATTTTTGAAAGGTGTAGAAAAAGAATAATAGCTTGCTAAGGAAGGCCCCGTTTTAAAACGGGGTTTCTGTTTATATAACAATAAATTAGGGGGCAAGATTATGGTTAAATATATATTGAAAAGAATTCTATTACTAATACCAGTAATTATAGGGGTATCAATATTGGTTTTTCTAGTAATGCATGTTTTTACAACAGACCCTGCTAGCATTATATTGGGACAACATGCTACAGCAGAACAAGTAGAGAAATTAAGAGAAGAATTAGGTTTAAATAAACCTTTGTATATACAATATTTAATGTTTTTAAAGGGTGTTTTTAAGGGGAGTTTTGGTAATTCTTTGATTACAAAAACTTCTGTTGCTAAGGAAATTTTATCAAGATTTCCAGCTACTATTGAGTTAGCGTTAGTAGCTATAGTCATTGCTTCTGTTTGTGGGGTTGTAATGGGAGTGATTTCAGCTGTAAAGCAAAATTCTATAGCTGACTATATTAGTATGGTTATATCATTATTAGGGGTATCAATGCCTATATTTTGGCTTGGACTTATGCTTATAGTTCTTTTTTCTGTTAAACTTCATTTACTTCCTGTTTCAGGAAGAATAAGTATAGGAATGGAGCCGACTCATGTTACAGGCTTGTATTTATTAGATAGTCTACTTACAGGAAATGTAGTAGCATTTAAGGATTCCTTAAAGCATTTAATATTACCATCTATTGCCCTTGCTTCATATTCTACAGCTATTATAGCTAGAATGACTAGATCTACTATGTTAGAGATTATAAAACAAGATTATATAAGAACGGCTAGAGCAAAAGGCTTATTTGAAAAAGTAGTTATATTAAAGCACGCATTAAGAAATGCTCTAATACCAGTAACTACGGTAATAGGACTTCAGTTAGGATCTTTGCTTGGAGGAGCAGTTCTTACAGAAACGGTATTTGCATGGCCGGGGGTTGGAAGTTATACAATAGATGCTATTTTAAAATCTGATTATCCTGTAGTACAAGGATCTGTTATGATTCTTGCCACGGTTTTTGTTCTAGTAAACTTAGTAGTAGATTTATTATATGCTTATTTAGATCCTAGAATAAAATACTCCTAAATTTAGAAAGGAGAGATATTATTATGGAAACAAATGTAGAATTAAATGCCAAAGTTCAACCTAAAGAAGGAAAGTGTAGAGTATTTAAGAGTGTATTAAATATAATAATTAAAAATAAGGCTGCTTTAGTAGGGATGATAATTATTCTTTTACTAATTTTAATGGCTTTACTTGGTAAGTTTATAATGCCATATGATCCTTATGTAGGAGACTTATCACAGAGTCTTCAAGCACCATCATCTGCTCATATATTTGGAACAGATGAGCAAGGGAGAGATATTCTAAGCAGAATTATAGACGGAACTAAAATATCTTTAAGAGTAGGTGTTACTTCTGTAGCTATAGCTCTTAGTATAGGTACAGTTATAGGATCTTTGTCAGGATATTATGGTGGAAAAGTTGATATGTTTTTAATGAGAATAATGGATATAATCTTAGCATTTCCATCCTTACTTTTGGCAATAGCTTTCATGAGTGCGCTAGGGAAAGGTATAGATAAGGCTGTAATAGCTATATCCATTGTAACTATACCTGAATATGCTCGAATAGTAAGAGGGTGTATATTATCAGTGAAGGAGAATGAATATGTACAGGCGGCAAAGGTAATAGGAAACAATGATATTACTATAATATTTAAACACATACTGCCTAATGTAATGTCTCCTATAATAGTACGAGCTACTTTAGGTATATCTACAGCTATTCTTGAAACTTCTGCTCTTGGATTTTTAGGACTAGGGGTAGAACCACCGCTTGCAGAGTGGGGAAGTATGCTTGGAGCAGGAAGAGGGTATTTTTATAATGCTCCTCACATAGTTTTGTTTCCAGGTATAGCTATTACTTTAACAGTTTTAGCCTTTAATTTATTTGGAGATGGGCTTAGGGATGCATTGGATCCAAAGCTTAGAAAGTAGGGTGATATTATGTTGCTTCAAGTGAATAATTTAAAAACTCAATTTAAAACAAAGGAAGGATTAATAAATGCTGTTGATGGAGTAGATTTTAATATAGATAAAGGAGAAGTGGTAGCAGTTGTTGGAGAGTCAGGAAGCGGGAAAAGTGTTACTTCTTTGTCTATTATGGGGCTTATACCAAGTCCACCAGGTAAAATTATTGATGGGGAAATAATATTTAAGGGAGATAATTTATTAAATAAAAGTAAAAGAGAAATCCAGAATATAAGAGGAAATAAAATTTCTATGATATTTCAAGAACCTATGACTTCATTAAATCCTGTTTTTACTGTAGGAAAACAAATAACAGAGGCTATTGTAAGGCATGAGAATTTATCTAAAAAACAAGCGGAAAAAAAGGCCATAGAAATGTTAGAAATGGTAGGTATTCCATCTCCAGAAAAAAGAATAAAGGATTATCCTCATCAAATGAGTGGAGGAATGAGACAGCGTGTAATGATTGCTATGGCTTTAGTGTGCAATCCAGAATTATTAATTGCAGATGAACCAACAACAGCTTTGGATGTTACTATTCAAGCACAAATTTTAGATTTAATGGTTAAGATTAAAAAAAAATTAGGTACTGCTATTTTGCTTATAACTCATGATTTAGGAGTAGTAGCTGAAATAGCTGATAGAGTAGTGGTAATGTATTGTGGAAGAGTGGTTGAAAATGGAACAGTAGAAGAAATTTTTGAAAATCCTCTTCATCCATATACTCAAGGATTATTAAAATCTATACCTAAAATTGAGGATAAATGTGAAAGATTGTTCATGATACCGGGTATGGTGCCAAATCCATTAGAAATGCCAGAAGGATGTGCTTTTAGTTCAAGGTGTGATAAATGTAATCAAATATGCATTAAAAATAAACCCACTTTATATAAAAAACATGGAAGAGAAGTTAGGTGTTTTTTATATGCAAATATGGATAGGGGTGAAGTATAAGATGGAAGCTTTAATGAGAGTAGAAAATATAAAAAAGTATTTTCCAATACAATCAGGTTTCTTTGGAAGAATTAAGGACTATGTAAAGGCAGTTGACAATATAAGCTTTAATATATATGAAGGAGAAACTTTGGGATTAGTAGGAGAATCAGGATGTGGAAAATCTACAATGGGAAGAATGTTAGTGAATTTATTAGAGCCCACAGAGGGAAAGGTGTTATTTAATGGCGTAGATATAAGAGAATTAAAAAGAAAAAATAGAAGAGAGTTAAGCAAAAGTATACAAATAATATTTCAGGATCCATACTCCTCATTGAATCCACGAATGACTATAGGGGAAATTATAGCAGAACCAATGAGAGTTAACAAAATAGCAAAGGGAGAAGAGCTAGAAAAAAGAGTGTTAAAGTTATTAAACTGTGTAGGACTTGCCAGTTATCATAAAGATAGATATCCTCATGAATTTAGTGGTGGACAAAGGCAAAGAGTTGGCATAGCCAGGGTAATATCTGTTAATCCTAAGTTGATAGTGTGTGACGAACCAGTATCTGCATTAGATGTTTCTATTCAAGCACAGATATTAAACTTGCTTTATGATTTGCAAGATGAGTTTAATTTGACTTATTTATTTATAGCTCATGGATTAAATGTTGTTAAGCATATTAGTGATAGGGTTGGAGTTATGTATTTAGGAAAATTAGCAGAAATAGCAGATGATGAGAGTTTATATAATTCACCAAAGCATCCATATACACAGGCATTACTTTCTGCAATACCTGTGCCAGATCCTAAAAAGAAAAAAGAGAGAATTATATTAAAAGGAGATGTTCCTACTCCCATAAATCCGCCAGCTGGTTGCAGATTTCACACTAGATGTGAAAAGTGTATGGGGATATGCAGAACTCAAGAACCACCAACTATAGATTTAGGAAATAATCATAAGGTAGCATGTCATTTGTATAATGAAATATAGATAAAATATTGATATTATGTGTACTTTAGATAGAACCTAAAAGATATTTATGAATATAATAATCATGATAATATGTTAAAGAGGGTATATATATTGAGAATTTATGTAGTTAAACCTGGAGATTCCGTATGGGGAATCTCTAGAAGATTTGGGGTTACACCTGAAAGTATTATTAATGCAAATGCACTTCAGAATTCAGCCTCTTTGGTTGTAGGGCAAACTTTAGTTATTCCAACAAGAGAAAGAGCATATATGGTTAAAATGGGAGATAATCTTTGGTCAATTGCTAGACGTTTTGGAGTTTCTGTAGAAAGTATTGCTCAATTAAATAACATTGTAAATCCATACTTAATTTATCCAGGACTAATTTTAAGGATTCCTGAAAAGGCAAAAAATTATGGATATCTTGAAGTAAATGCATTTATTCAACCATCTACACCTGAAAGAGAAAGAAGGATTTTAGCAGAGACTATACAGTATTTAACCTATATTACTCCTTTTAGTCATCAGGTAACAGCTAATGGAGGATTAACTCCTTTAAATGATGAAACTATATTACAAGTAGCAAAAGAAAATAGAGTTGCTCCTTTATTGTCTGTTACTAATATATCAGGAGCTAACTTTGATACTCAGCTCATTGATAATATTTTAAATAGTGAGGAACTTCAGCAAAATTTAATAAACAATATATTAAATATGATAAGAAGTAAAGGATATTATGGTGTGGTAGTTGATTTTGAGAGAATTTCACCTGAGAATAGAGAGAAATATAATAATTTCTTGAGAAAATTAGTAGCTGCATTGCATCCAAATTATATAGTGGCTACTGCATTAGCACCGAAGACTTATGATATAACTTCTGGAGCTTGGCATGGGGCACACGATTATAGGGCACATGGAGAAATTGTGGATTTTGTTATAATTATGACTTATGAATGGGGATGGTCTGGAGGTCCACCTATGGCAGTAGCCCCATTAAATGAAGTTAGAAAGGTAATAAATTATGCAGTATCTGTTATTCCTCCTAAAAAGATTATGTTGGGTATGCCCTTATATGGATATGATTGGACGCTTCCGTATACTCCTGGAGGAGAATTTGCTGAAAGCATAGGTAATCAGGAAGCCATAGATAGAGCTAGAAAGTATGGTGCAGCTATAAAATATGATCCAAGGGCTCAATCACCTTACTATAATTATAGAGATGAAAATGGTAATGAACATGTGGTATGGTTTGAAGATGCTAGGAGTGTAGAAGCAAAATATAAATTAGCAAGTGAATATGGATTAAGAGGGGTTAGCTATTGGGTATTAGCACAACCTTTCCCGCAGAACTGGCAGGTTTTGGACAACATGTTTAATATCACAAAAGTAATACCAGGATAGAAATATTTTAAATAATAATCATGATATTTTTTATTATTTATCCCATGTATATTTAGACTTATAATTATACATAAGTAAAAATATACATGGGATAAATTCTTTTAAGTTTAATTTTACATGGGTTCTGTAACACATTGAGTATGAAAAAAGTGATATAATAAAATAAAAAATCTTTTGTCTTTGGAGGAGATACATATGGATAAGAAAATAGGTGTCATTGGTTGTGGTAATATGGCACAAGCAATAATAGGTGGTATAATAGGTGCTAGTTTAGTAACAGGAGAAAGAATTTTAGTCAGTGATAAAGATAAAGAAAAATTAAGTCATATTAAAGATACATTAAAGGTAAATATAACTACAGATAATAAACAAGTTGCAGCAGATTCAGATATAATTATCCTTGCAATTAAACCTAATATACATGATTATGTTATAGAAGAAATTAAAGATTGTGTAAAAGATGATGTTATCATAGTGACTATAGGGGCAGGTATAACTATAGATTATATAGAAAAATCTTTTAACAAAAATATAAAAGTAGTTAGAACTATGCCTAATACTCCAGCACTTGTAGGAGAAGGTATGTCAGCATTATGTTATAATGAACTAATTCATGAAAAAGAACTTGAAGAAGTGATAAATATTTTTAAGAGTTTTGGTAGAGTAGAAATAATAAATGAAAAACTTATGGATGTTGTTCCAGCAGTTAGTGGATCATCACCGGCATATGTGTATATGTTTATAGAAGCTTTAGCAGATGGAGCTGTTCTGGATGGAATGCCAAGAGATAAAGCATATAAGATGGCAGCTCAAGCGGTATTAGGTTCAGCAAAAATGATTTTAGAGACAGGAGAACATCCTGGTGTGTTAAAAGATAGAGTGTGTTCACCAGGAGGAACTACAATAGAGGCAGTATATTCTTTAGAAATGAATAATTTTAGAGGCTCAGTAATAGAAGCTATGAGAAAATGTACAGAGAAAACAATAAAAATGTCTCAAAAATAGGATGATATTTGTAAAAAACTTTCTACAGTGATTTTGTAGGAGGTTTTTTCATATTTATACATAGTTGTTTTGTATAATATTATAAAAAATTATTAATGAAACTAATATTTTGATAATATAATTAGTATAAATTATACAGTAATTATTGAAAATTGATTTCATATAGGATAGAATTAATATTATATAATAATAAATAGATGGTGAGGTAAGCCATGAAAAAAGTTTTGATTGTAAATGATTGCAAATTTGAAAGTGCTATTTTAAAAGATATGTTAATGGAACTAGGATACAATGCTAAGGAAACTAGTGAATTCCTTATTTTTAATGACATAAAAAAATATCTTCCAGATTTAATAATATGTAATCTATTTATGAAAAAGATTAATGGAGATGAACTTATAAAACAGATAAAAGATATTGATAAGAATGTATTCTGTGTTTTATCTTCTTCAAATAAACTTAAGTTGGAGGATTATGAAAATTGTGGAGTGAATGAAGTTATAAGGACTCCTATAAATATTGAGGATTTGAGAGAAATATTAAATAAGCTAGAAGAGAAAGAAAACAGAAGTAGTCATCCTATGTTTTCTTTTTGTCCATACTGTGGTGAAAAGCTAAAAAATAGTTCATTTCTATTCTGTCCTTATTGCGGAAATAAAATGAAGTAAATCTCTACTTTTATAGAAGATTTACTTCATTTTTTTATTTTTAAGATATAAAGCTTTCCCATTCAGCATATAGATTTTCAATATCTTTTCCAATATCTAATATTTCTTTATTTATTTCTTCACTTTTTTGTGGGTTAGAGTATACCTCTTCTTTACATAATTGTTCTTGGAGTTTTACTAAATAATTTTCTTTATTAGCTATCTCATCTTCTAAAGATTTAATTTTTGATTTTTTTTCTTTTTCAAGCTTTTCAATCTCTCTTTTTTTCTTTTTTTCTTGTTGAATTTGAGTTTTAGTTTTTCCATCTTTCTCTTCTTCATAAATAAATCTATGTGGATTTTTCTTTTTTTCGACATAATAGTTGTAGTTACCTAAATACTCTTTTGCTTCATCTTCCTTTAATTCATATATTTTATTAATAACTTTATTTAAAAAATATCTATCATGAGATATAACTAGAACGGTACCATCATATTCCAATATGGCATCTTCTAGAGCTTCACGGGATATTATATCTAAATGGTTTGTAGGCTCATCTAAAAGTAGAAAGTTTGCTTGTGATAACATAAGCTTAAGAAGATTAATTCTACATTTCTCTCCACCACTAAGTTTAGATATAGGTTTAAAAACATCTTCTCCTCTAAATAAAAAGGCTCCTAGTACAGTTCTGATCTCTGTAGTAGTCATTTTAGGAAAGTCGTCCCATACTTCATCTAATATTGTTTTATCAGGATTTAAATTTGATTGTTCTTGATCGTAATATCCTATAAATACGTTTTTACCTAACACCTTTATTCCTGAATTTGGTTCTACTTTATCCATTATTATGTTAAATAATGTAGTTTTGCCTCTGCCGTTATCTCCAATTAGAGCAAGTTTTTCTCCTCTTTTTATATCTAAATTTACATTACTAAATAGATGTTTATTCTCAAAACTTTTGCTTAAATTTTCTATGTGAAGTACATCATTACCACTAGTTATTGAGGTTTTAAATTTTATTTTTGCTGAAACAGGATCTTTATCAGGAGAATCTATTCTTTCTATTTTATCTAAGGCCTTTTGTCTGCTTTCTGCAGCCTTTATACTTTTTTCCCTATTGAAAGATCTGTATCTTTCTATTATTTCTTCTTGCCTTTTTATTTCTGCCTGTTGTAAATTATAAGACTTAAGTTTTGTTTCATAATCTTTTTTCTTAAATTCTATAAATTTTGTGTAATTTCCATCATAAGAATTAATATGTGAATTTAATAATTCAATAGTTTTATTTGTTATGGCATCAAGGAAATATCTATCATGAGATATTATTATTATAGTACCTTTGTATGAGTTTAGATATTCTTCTAGCCATTCTATAGCATCTAAATCAAGATGATTAGTAGGCTCATCTAATAAAAGAATATCAGGGTTATTAAGAAGAAGTTTACATAGTGCTACTCTAGTTTTTTGTCCTCCACTCAATATATTTACGGGTTTATTAAAGTCTTCCTCGGAGAAACCTAATCCTTTTAAAACTCTATTTATTTCTCCTTTATATGTATAACCGCCTCTATTATTATATAATTCTGTACATAGAGTATAATCTTTAATTATTTTATTATGATAATCTGCTTTAGAAGCATCGTATGGTTCATTCATTTTTGTTTCTAAATTTCTTAATTTATCTTCTAATGATATAAGACTGCTAAAAACAGAAAGCATTTCATCATAAATAGTATTATTAGAATGAAGAGACAGATGCTGAGATAAATAACCTATTTTTTTATTTTTATCTACAAATAGTTCGCCACTATCATAATCTAGTTCATTTGTAAGTATTTTAAATAGTGTAGATTTACCAGCTCCATTTGGTCCTATTAATCCTATTTTATCACCTTCATTTATACTAAAGGTAATATTTTTTAAAACTACATCTATTCCATAACTTTTATTTAAATCTTTACAACTTAAAATTATCATTTCAAATATTCACCTCTTTACTGTTACTATTTTACTATGTAAAGCAATAATTTTGTAGTAAAAGTTTAAAAATGATACATAATAAAATCAAATGGATATAAAAATTATTTTGTAATATAATTTATTATTATATATAGCTATATAGTATGAAGAGTAATTATGTGATAAAATATTAAATTGATGTTATATAATTATCAAAATTAACATGATGAGGTGTGATGATGGACAGGAAAAAAAATATTTCAATGGCTGTTATAAAAAGATTGCCTAAATATCATAGATATCTGCTGGAACTTTTGAAAAATGATGTGGATAGGATTTCATCCAAAGAATTAAGTAAGAAGATAGGGTTTACTGCGTCACAGATTAGACAAGATTTCAATTGTTTTGGAGATTTTGGACAGCAAGGGTATGGATATAATGTAAAAGAATTATACACACAAATAAGTAATATTTTAGGACTTACTAAACAATATAATATCGTTATAGTAGGAGCTGGAAATATAGGTCAGGCAGTAGCTAATTATACTAATTTTGACAAACTTGGGTTTAAGCTGGTAGGGATATTTGATACAAATCCCAAACTTGTGGGTATCAAGATAAGAGATATTGAAATAAAAGATATAGATATGCTAGATGATTTTTTAAAAAATCATAGTGTAGATATAGGAACCATATGTGTACCAAGTAGAAGTGCCCAAAAAGTTTGTGATACACTTACAGACAATGGAATAAAGAGTATATGGAACTTTGCTCCAGTAGATTTAGATGTACCGGAAGGTGTATTTACAGAAAATGTTCATTTGAGTGACAGTTTATTAACATTAAGTTATTTAATGAACGAAAATTAGCTATGAATTATTTGCAAATATTCATTAAATTAGTATGACTTTAAAGCTAAAGTTATTATTAGCTCTAAAGTCATATTTTTCTTTAACAAACATATTTCGTATTGAATTTTTATTAAATAATAAAGCAAATTTAAAATTTTATTAAGGTACATAAAGTTTATTGTTGAAAAATAAATCATTAAAGTATATAATAAAAATACTGGTATATGCATTTTATTTTTTATAGCGCTTTGTTATATTATTAACAAAATGCCGTAAGAATATTATTAGGGAGGAACAGTTTATTATGGATTTTAAAAATGTTATCCTTGAAAAAGATGGGAATATAGCCATCGTTACAATCAACAGACCTAACGCTTTAAATGCTTTAAATTCAGAAACTTTAAAAGAATTAGATATAGTAGTTGATACTTTAGCTAATGATGATGAAGTTTTAGCAGTTGTACTTACTGGAGCAGGAAAAGCTTTTGTAGCTGGAGCAGACATAACTGAAATGAAAGACTTAAATACAGTAGCAGGAAGAAAGTTTGGAATACTTGGAAACAAAGTATTCAGAAAGTTAGAAACTTTAGAGAAGCCAGTTATTGCAGCAGTTAATGGTTTTGCACTAGGTGGCGGATGTGAAATTTCCATGGCATGTGATATAAGAATAGCATCACAGAAAGCTAAATTTGGACAGCCAGAAGTAGGTTTAGGAATTACACCAGGATTTGGTGGAACTCAGAGACTTGCAAGACTTGTAGGAATGGGAATGGCTAAACAGTTAATATATACAGCAGAAATAATTAATGCAGAAGAAGCTTTAAGAATTGGACTTGTAAATAAAGTTGTTGAGCCAGAAAAGCTAATGGATGAAGCTAAGGAAATGGCTAAGAAAATAGCTAATAATGCGCCAATAGCTGTAAGCCTTTGTAAGGTAGCTATAAACAAAGGAATGCAGTGTGACATAGATACAGGTATAGCATATGAAGCAGAAGTATTCGGTGAATGTTTTGCAACTGAAGACCAAAAAGAAGGTATGGCAGCATTTGTTGAAAAAAGAGATAAATGCTTCAAAAATAGATAGGAGGTAAAGGTAAATGAATTTTGCATTAACTAGAGAACAAGAATTTGTAAAACAAATGGTTAGAGAATTTGCTGAAAATGAAGTAAAGCCAA
>NZ_JAGGKA010000028.1 GCF_017873215.1 Clostridium tetanomorphum | reverse complement strand
TCAAACTCCTGACGGAGTAATAATCTCTAAAACTATAAAATTTGAACCATAAAAAGATATGAGCACGAAGTATTCTTAGAAATTATAGAATACTTGGTGCTCATTTATCTGCTTAATTCGATATCAAGAGAAAAAGCATAGCTTTTTCAGTGGCCTCGAGTTAACCAGGGCTTATTTTTGTTTACTTAAGACTAAATTCTATTGATTTATTTTGTTTTACTAGTAATTTCAAATCAGCTAATTTAGCCTCTTTGGGAATATCAAATACAATATATGTATTTTTAGTTATACCAGCGTTAAATTTATCATATGCCCCAATAAATTTTTTATTTTCATTATATATTGTTTCTTGGCTATTTAAATCGCCTAGCGCTCCAAATGAATTATCATCGACTTGATATAATATATCTTTGTTTTTTAGTTTAAAATCATTAGTATTGTATTCAGTTGGCTCTTTCCCGTTATTTTTAATTTCCAATTTTATTACGATAAATTTACCACTTGGTGTTGACTTTCCAGCTTCATTACTAATTGCAGTGCTTTCTTTAGCTTCTAGTACCTTTATCCCCAAATTCCCTGCTACTGATTGTTCATTTAATTTAACAGTTTTAATTTCCTCTTTAACTTCTTCCTTAGCAGGTTCTTCTTTAATATTGCTTGCATTAGTTTCGATTTTGCCCATAGAACTAATCTGCTTATTCACTCTATTTATAGCTGAAGCATCCCCTACAAAATATCCAACTATAAATGCTAATACAATTGCTACAGCAGTAATTATTGTTTGTTTTTTGTTCATTACAACCCTCCCTTTAATTTAAATTATAGCAATATATAGTGTATTTTATAAAGTTAGGTTAATATTACTTGCACCTATGGGTATGGTTATTATGAGGTGATGATCTTGCGAAAATCTTACATAAGAATTGATGTGTTCATTGGAGTGACTTTGATAATGATGTTGCTTTTATTTATACAATAGAAGAAGCCCAGGCTTCTTCTATTGTATCTGCTTCATCTTCTAAGAGTATGCGTCTCAACATACAATGAAAACTTATATTTTATACCATTATCACATTTGCCCTCCAGTAATTAACAACTCATAAAGGTAGTACAGAACTTCTCTTATGCTATCTCATAGCTTATGGTAGATATGAAATTTAAACTTATAAAAACAAAGAACACAGTTTTTAAATATATAGAAATGTTCTATAATACAAAGAAACTGCATTCTTCATTATTTATGATTTTGCAATATTTTTATACATCAAAATTATATAAACAACAGAAATTATACAAAATACTATATAAAAAAAATTCTTTTCAATAATTTTATATCTAGCATAAGATGCAACAACAACACAAAATATCATTCCTAGGGCAGGAATAATTTTAATATCAGACTTACCAAGCTTTGTAGATTCATTAACTACCACATACTTTTTCCTTAGAATATAGAAAATAAATATTGTAACAGAAATTAAAATTATATAAATAATAGTTAAAAAATTATTATTTTCTATGAAAGAATTAAACATTAGTAAATACAAAATCAAACTAATTAAAGTTTCTGCTAACCACAGTTTTATATTTTTACTCATTTCAACTTTATAGTCCACTATAATCATATTCCCAAGTTATTGGCCCGGCAATTCCTATAAGGTCCGTATAGTTACTAACTCTGTAAGAATAGCATGTTCTCTTTGATTCATATTTAGAATTTGCTTGATCAACCCTTGTATAAGTACGCAATTCAATCCATACATCAGAAATTTGTTCTGCAATTATTGTGCTTATAGTGCTACTTAGAGCTGAAGTTGCTACAATTGTTCCTATAGTAGCTGCTGGAAACGCTATAGCTACAAAAATACTTGTAAGTGTTCCTGCTGTCCAACCTACCCCAATAGCTTGATGTGTTCTTGTAATTAAAGGCCCTTGCCAAGAACCATATGATCTATAACTATGTAATTTTGAATTATAGTTATTTGGGTCCTCAAGATTTTCTAATGGGATTTCATGTAATATAATGTTATTTTTACTTATCACAATATTATTGTTTTTATTTTCAACGAAAGTTTTGTCTCCATTTTCGTCAGTAATTACTATTTTTTTCGAGACATTTCCATCAAAATCTTTGTTCACATATTCTTCAATCCATTCAGTTTCATTCGCCTTTAAGTCAGTGATTTTAACTTTTGAATAGTTTTCAGTTAAAACTAAATTTTCCATTTTAACTAATTGTTTTTCATCATCAGTGTTTTCTATGCCCACCTGATATTTTTGAGCCATTACTTTTTTTTCCTGAATACCTTTTGCAAAAACAGAAGTATTCAAAGAAATGCACATGCATGTTGTCAATGCAATAATTTGTTTTTTGTTCATTTTAATTCCCCCCATTTTAATTATTATATATTGTAAATTAATTTGTTAATTACTTATCACCGCCTCTTTATATAATAATATAGCCTTGAGCATAACTCTAAGGCCTTGATATTACTAGCCCATCAGGGCTAACTTTTTTTAATCACTCAAATATATATCATAGGATTTCTTCACATTTTTGTCGAATTATACTATATTATTACACATAATATAAAAACAATAAGGAGGAAATCTCTATGTACCAACGTCAAGAAATCTTTAACATAATTGAACTTTTTACTTCTCAAAAGCTTATCAATTTTTATACAAAAATTTTTGATAACCTTAATTTATCTTCATTACCCGATAGGATTCCTTCTAAATACGGCCCTACGGGCTTTTCACGACATGCTCTTTTCAGAGCCTTTATTGTTATGAAATGTGAGAAGTTTGCTCAAATTACTGAGCTTAAAGATTTTTTAGAAAATAATTTAATTATAGCGCAGCTTTGCGGTTTGGAGATTTTAAAGCCTTTACCTTCATACTGGGTTTTTCAAAGATTTATTAAAAATTTATCTAACTCTTATCTTAAAGAAATCATGAAAAACCAAGTTAACGTTCTTAAAGAGTTAGGGTTTATTGACAACAATTTTATATCAGTCGATGCCACTCCTGTTAAAGCTAATACTAAATTTAATAATCCTAAATGTTTTTCAAATAACAAATTTTCTAAAAAAAATCCTCCATCTTCTGATAAAGATTGTAAACTAGGAGTTCATACTGCTAATAACTCTATGAATGTTCAAGTTTCAGAAGATAAACCCAATAAATCAAAGAAAAAATATGAATTTTATTGGGGGTATAAAAATCATGTTATTTGTGATGCTATATCAGGTCTTCCTATTGCTGAATTTTCTACAACTGCCGATATCAATGAAATTTCTAACCTTATAGAAATTCTTACTGCTACAAATGAATGATTTTCACTCAAAGGCAGTTACATTATTGCTGATAAAGGCTATGATTCAAAGCAAAATCATGATTTTATTCGCAATACCCTTAAAGGTCTTGCCTTCATTGCTTTAAATAAACGAGGAACTAAGAAAAATAAAGTAACTTCCAAAGGCAATGTTATATGCGATGGCGGTTTAGCCATGCACAAAGATGGTAAACAGTATTTTAATTCTTATATTAAGCAAAAATTTTGTTGCCCTTATAGAAAATCAAAAGATGCTTCTTTGTGTCCATGTAAACATGAAAAGTACTTTAATGGTAAAAAAAAACAGAGGGTGTGTAAAATACATAAGCATTGGCACTGATTATAGAGCTTCTATAAATCGTGATTCTATATTTTTTAAGAAAACATATAGTCTAAGAACTGAATCTGAAAGATACAATTCTAGATGGAAAAATCTTAATACTGAACAAGCTTATGTTAGAAACATTAACTCTGTTACTAATCTAAATACTATTTGGACACATTTGCCTTTTAACCGTTACTTTAGCTGCAATAAAATCTGATTGTGTAGATAAATCCAAATCCCTATCGGGATTAAAAAGAACAGCTTAATTAAAATACATTTTTTAACATTAAATTTATCTACGGGAGTAGTCTGCCCTTTTTTGGTTTTTTATTATTAATTCCTAGCTCAAATTCAGCTTAACAAGCTCCGCTTAATAAATTTTAGAACTATTTTACTTTAATCATTTAATTTTTCATCAATTATGCTCATCTCTATATAATAATATTTGTTAGTATTAATTTTAAAATATTTTATATTTTATTTAATTATAATAATTAATACAATTAAATAAAAATCAATAATTTAATATAAATTATACCATATATTTAAATATATTCAATAGTTAAATATAAAATATAACCATATAATTAATTTAATGGATAAATATGTAACTATATGCTTTGTAAAATTATTACTGATTTAAATTTATTGTTATATTAGTAACAATAAATAAAACCATTCAGCGCAAGGTTAAGAAAAGATTATCCACTTAAGAAAATCTTTTATAACAGTGGATGTTTGCATTGAAATTACTTCGATTTTATCAGTACTGTTATTTTGAAATAAAAAAAGAGGTAACTAAGGATATTCCTCAGTTACCTTAAAAATTACTCTTCTTTTATAAACCCTTCAAAGCCTTTATTTTTTAATTCTTTTAATAGAGCTTCTGCGTTAGCTCTATTTTTAAATGCTCCTACTTATACTCTATGTAATACATTTTCTTCTTTTATTACAGGGGCTTTTAGAACTATTTCATTTTCTACAACAATTTGTCCATTTTTATTGTATCCTTTAGCTTTTATTTTGTAATTTGCTCCTTGTGAAAACAAATTACCACCGTTTCTTTTATTAATTATTTTGTTACAACTCTTATTTAATTTAATATAATTGTCATTTGGAGGATTTACATCAAATGCCCAAGAAGCATTGGAATCATCATCTACAGTTGCAAAAATCCTTACTACATCACTGGAATAATCTTTAATAATTAGATTTAAGCCAGGAGAACCGCCTTTATAAGCTGCATATCCACCACCGTCTATAGTAATAAAGCTATTAATTGAAGCAGTTTCCTTTGATAAAACTGCTTTTCTGATTTCTTCTAGTGGATATTTTTCTCCTGGACAATTAGAGCTTCCTACTTCCCTATGACCATATATCTTACTAATTTTATATTTATCACATAAATATTTGCATAGCTCTATAATAGCCTTTTTTTGCATTTCTGGCATTATTTCTGCCATATAAGAACCTTCTGCACATATTCCTAAACTATTTTTATTAAATCCAGTTACATGGGCACCAATAGCATTATCTGGTCTGCCTTTATAAATAGAAGCATTTTTTATAACAAAATAGTGATAACCGCATCCTGACCATCCGTTATTCAAATGCCAATCGTGTATATCTTCTATAGTACAGTTTGAAGCCTCTGCATGATGAAGGACTATTGATTTTGGATTGTTACAGTAAGATAAGTTTCTAAAATTTAAATTAGTGCTCCTTATATTCAATGTTTTCACCTTCTTTTGATTTTATTGTTGTCTGTTTGATTAACTGATTAGTATATACTGTTGCGCCAGTTACAAGAACCCCCTGTATAATAGAATTTATGTTAAATCCCATTAGTGCTATAGAAGCTCCTACACCACAAATTAAAAGTATCCATGGAATACACCAATCTTTAATTTTCTGTGTACTTTTTAACATTACTCCTAGCACATATAAAACTGGTATAAGTATTAGTGCCTGTTCCACAATATAATCCATAATATTTATTTCCATAATAAATTCCTCCCTATTGAAATTTAATAACTACTCCTAAGATGCCCAAAATAATAGCTCCAGCGATTGTTCGCCAGAGCCATTTCATATTATCCTCTATTTCAGCTATGTCTTTTTCGTTCTGACACGCTTTTGTATAAGCACAGTCAGCTTTTTCTCTTGTACTGTTGTAGCCATCTATCTTAGTTTCAATTCTTACTATTCTTTCTAAAATTTCCTGTTGTATATTTACATCCATCTCGCACCTCCTGCATAAAAAATTAGAATCTACTTAAAATGTTCATATTTTATTTTTTCTTCATTAGGATTGTCCAAAGAAATGATTTACCAAATATATTTTCATTAGAAGACTCCTTCATTTCCCTAAATTCAATTATTTCAAAAAAAGATTCTAAAATTGTCTTTAATTTATGCTCTGTAAATCCAAGACCTCCATGCATTAAATAATCCCTATATACATCATAATCAGATATGTTTGCGCCTCCATTTAAGTTAAAACAATTCATTGCAAAATATCCAGTTGGCTTTAAATATTTTAAAATAATATTTAAATATTGGTTCCTTCTATGTGGCTTAATATGATGAAAACAACCAGCATCATAGATAAAATCAAAGCTTTCCGGTTCACTCTCAAAATCAAATATAGATTTACATAAAAAAGTTATTCTTCTTGAATCTTCTTTTGTTAGTTCACTTCCCCACTCAATAGATGTTCTTGAAAAATCTATTCCACAAACTTCAAATCCTTTTTCTGCAAGATAAAGAGAGTTTCTACCATTTCCACATCCTATATCAAGTGCCTTTCCTCGTGTCAATAATCCCCTATCAAAATATGAAATAAGGTTTTCGTCAGGGATATTTTTAAAGAATGGAACTTGTTTCTCCTTATTAGAATAAAATTTATTCCACCATTCACTATCTACTTTTCCTAATAATTTATCTAACATAATAAGCACATCGTTTTCTGTTTTAACAATTTCTGAATTTATTTTAATTTCCTCTAACATTACTAACACCTCCATACCTTCTCTAGTAAATTATATCATTTTCATGAATATATTCCATTTTTCTAAATTTAATTAAAATATATGTCAGTGTTTAAAACACTCTTAAAGCGCTGTAATTTTAATTATAATATATTCTATATATACTATTATACCAACTATACGTATACAGATAGTTCTTCTTTAAAGGTACTATAAAACAATTTTAACGATATATGCCTTAAATTTCTGAAATAAATTTATACAAAATATTTATTTATTATTTTATATTTTATCACCACAAGCATTAGCATAAATTTAAAATATATTTTGCTTATCCATCTTACACCTTCAAGTATAAAAATTTAAATTTGCTTAAGCTATTTGTGTATACCTTCCTGAGCTTGTTAAATAAGAGTAATTGTCCACGCAGGGATTACTCTTATTTTTTACAATAAAAAAAGACTACATATTAATAGTCCTTACTTTGACTTTTGTCGTAAAGTTTTCTTATTGTGAAATAACTAAATGTTAAAAGTTTAAAACTATTAATCATGTTACAAAAGCATCTATGACAAGTTCTATCAGTCATAGATGCTCTTTAACTACCTAGTTAATCCAAGATTTATTCTTCTACCATCTAAGAAGAAAGTTACATCTGCAGCATGCCATTCTGGTAATATTAACCAACCTATCTCTGCGTCTCCATAAGTTGTATCCTTTTCTCTATTAGTTTCTACAACATTATTATTTTTATCATAACATGTTAAATCAACTCTGTAATCATGTTTTTTACCATCTTTAAAATCTATTCTAGCAATAATCTGTCTACCTTCCCCTACAAAACACATTGCATATATACCATTCTCATCATATACAACTTTTTTTAATGACATGTCACGTACAAATTCTCCGTCACAAAACATCATTACTTTTACTTCTTCCCAATCTCTTACATCTCTCCACTCAACTTTTTTTTCCATTGTTCTATATTCATATTCATCTACAGATTTTTCTTGTTTTATACTTTTTCCCTTCTTATTATAATATGTTGCATACATACTATAATTATGCTTTTTACCATCCTTTGATTTCATCTCAAGAACAATACTAGCATTATCATCTTGCACATATGCTGTTGCAGATACACGTGGACTTGCAGCATGTACAGTTACAGATATACCACAAAACAATACTAATGAGAACAATGAAATAAATACTTTCTTTAAAATCTTCATACTCTTTTCCCCCTTGTACAATTGTAATTTATTTACTTAAAATGATATATTAGTTATCATTTTTTTCAAATGTACATCTATTATCAATTAACTATTAATTTCAACTATATTAGAGTTAATCATATTTAAACTAGTTGTATGATAAAATACGTATTTGTATATAAATTACATAATAGTTATAATATTGTACTAATTGTATTGTTTTATATTTATACTTCTGATGGTTTTTAAGTATGTAATCTTCTATAGCATTTCTGTAATCTGTATTAATTACATCATCAAGCACATATACCTTATTAGTTTTAGGATTTAATCCTTTATTAACTATCCTCTCGGAATATATTTTTTACTATTGTGTAACAACTTCTTCTGCAGTATCTTTCACATCTTCTTTTGTAGCTGGATTAATCTTAGCCATAAGCTCTGTTGCTCTATAATAATTTGATCAAAAGTATAAAATACATTTATCTTATTAGTCATTTCATCTTTTTCATAGTAGTTATCATTAATTAAATTTGTTAATAAATCATAAATTATTAAACTTCCCCCCCTTCATTCAATTACCTCATAAACATTAAAAGCTGTTAACTGGTAGCTATCTATAAAGTACAAAATTTCCCGCAGGTGAGCATGGAGGGCACGTTGTGTCTATCTGTCCTATTTTGTTAGCTAGAACTGGGAATGCATCATTAGAACTTGCAGGAACACTATTTTTAATTATGGCCGTATCTATTAGAGTTTTTCCTTCCGTACAATCTTCCCCTCCTTCCGAAATCTGACCTATCTTTGTAGCCAGTGTAAGGAAGGTGTCTTTTGAAATTGCTGAGATACCTTTTTTAGTAATTACATCAGATATTAAATATTTTCTCTTACTGACAAACTGAAAAAGTTTGTCCATAACATCCAGTGCTCTATCTAGTTCTACATTTATATTTCGTAATCTGTTACCTATATGAGTTGTATATTTAATTCTTATATTCGTTAAAGTAAGGCTGCCTACAATAATAGAAGCATTTTTAAAGTGAAGATATAAAAGAATACAAAGATAAGCTATATGATCATGAAGAAACTGATAGCATTTTTAACTTTACAAAATTTTTTCTAAAACATGAAATGCAAAGAGTATATAAGAAAAGTGAAGTAAAACAAATCCGAATACATGATTTAAGGCACTCTCACGCTTCCCTATTAATCGAACTTGGTTTTACTCCACTTTTAATTTCTGAAAGACTAGGACATGAGAAAGTGCAAACCACTCTTGATACATACTCTCATCTATATCCTAATAAAGGTGATGTTGTTGCAAATAAACTTAATGATTTATATTAGTACGTTTTTAGTACGTTTTTGAACTTATAAATTTCAAACCTATTGATTTACAAAGCTTTATATAAATTTTATCTTCTATTCCCACTCAATAGTTGCTGGTGGTTTTGAAGTTACGTCATAAACAATTCTGTTAACTAGTTTAACTTCATTTACAATTCTTCTTGAAACTTTATCTAATACTTCATAAGGTATTCTTGCCCAATCTGAAGTCATTCCGTCAGAAGATGTTACTGCTCTTAGTGCTATTGTGTGACAATATGTTCTTTCATCTCCCATAACTCCTACAGATTGAATGTTTGGAAGACAAGCAAAGTACTGCCATACTTTTCCTTCAAGTCCTGCATTAGCTATTTCTTCCCTGAATATAGCATCTGCTTCTCTTACTATTGCTAGTTTTTCTTCTGTAATTTCTCCTAGAACTCTTATAGCAAGACCTGGTCCTGGGAAAGGCTGTCGCCATACTAATTTATGAGGTATTCCAAGTTCTTCACCAACTGCTCTAACTTCATCTTTAAATAACTCTCTTAAAGGCTCTATAAGCTTAAATTGTAGATCTTCTGGAAGTCCTCCTACATTATGGTGACTCTTTATAGTAGCTGAAGTATTAGTTCCACTTTCAACTACATCTGCATATATAGTTCCTTGAACTAAGAAATCTATTTCACCTAGTTTATTAGCTTCTTCTTCAAATACTCTTATAAATTCTTCACCTATAATTTTTCTCTTTCTTTCAGGATCAGATACTCCTTTTAATTTACCTAGAAATCTTTCTTGAGCATTTACTCTTATTAAATTCATGTCAAATTGTTGTTTAAATATCTTTTCTACTTGGTCTCCTTCATCTTTTCTAAGTAAACCATGATCAACAAATATGCAAGTTAACTGTTTTCCAATTGCTTTGTGTACAAGTACAGCTGCAACAGATGAATCTACTCCACCTGAAAGTGCACAGATTACTTTCTTATCTCCTACTAATTCTTTTATTTTTGCTATTTTTTCTTCCGCAAAGGAAGTCATTGACCAATCTCCTTTTAATCCGCATACCTTAAATAAGAAATTGGATAACATCTTTTTACCAAAAGGAGTATGCTCTACTTCTGGATGGAACTGTACTCCGTATATTTTCTTTTCTTCATTAGCCATAGCTGCTACTGGACATTGAGAAGTTGTTCCTACTATTTTAAAACCTTCTGGAGCTTCTGATACAAAGTCTGTGTGACTCATCCAGCATACTTCACTTTCTTCAATTTCATTAAATAAAAGACAAGTCTTATCTAGTTTAACATCAGTTTTTCCATATTCTCTGATTTCTGCGCTTTGAACTTTTCCACCTAAAGTATATGAAGTCAACTGCTGTCCATAACATATACCAAGTACAGGGATTCCTAAATTAAATATTTCTTTATCTACTTTTGGAGTATCATCTCCATAAACACTATTAGGTCCACCTGTAAAAATTATTCCCTTAGGATTTTTTTCTTTTATTTTCTCTATTGTATAGTTGTATGGAATTATTTCACAATACACATTATTTTCTCTAACACGTCTAGCTATAAGCTGATTATACTGACCACCAAAGTCAACTACAAGAACTAATTCTCTTTCCATAATTACCTCCAAATTATTGATTTACACTATAGTTTGGTGCTTCTTTAGTTATTGATATATCATGAGGATGACTTTCTCTAAGTCCAGCTGAAGTTTGAACCATAAATCTTGCATTTTCATATAAATCATTTAAAGTCTTGGCTCCTAAATATCCCATACCAGAACGAATTCCGCCTATTAATTGATATATTGTATCTGATATAGGTCCTTTAAATGGAACTCTACCTTCTACTCCTTCTGGAACTAGTTTTTTATTATCTTCTTGGAAATATCTATCTTTACTACCACAAGCCATAGCTGCTAATGATCCCATACCTCTATATACTTTGTAGCTTCTTCCTTGATATATTTCTGTTTCGCCTGGAGCTTCCTCGCATCCTGCAAACATTGATCCCATCATACAAACTTTAGCTCCTGCAGCTAATGCCTTTACTATGTCTCCTGAATATTTAAGTCCACCATCTGCTATAATTGGAACTCCATATTTGTTAGCTTCTTCTACACAATCCATAACAGCAGTTAATTGAGGTACTCCAACTCCTGCAACTACTCTAGTTGTACAAATAGATCCTGGTCCTATTCCTACTTTCACACAATCTGCTCCTGCAAGTATTAAGTCTCTTGTAGCTTCAGATGTAGCAACATTTCCTGCAATTATTTGAAGATTAGGATATTTTTCTTTTATAAGTTTAACCCCATCTAACACTCCTTGTGAATGTCCATGAGCAGTATCTATAGTAATTACATCTACATTAGCTTTAACTAATGCTTCTACTCTTTCTAACATATCTTTAGTTACTCCTACTGCAGCTCCACAAAGAAGTCTTCCTTTTTCATCTTTAGCACTATTAGGAAATCTTTTTACTTTTTCTATATCCTTTATAGTAATAAGTCCTCTTAAATTGTAATCTTTATCCACTAAAGGAAGTTTTTCTATTTTATGCTTCATTAATATATGCTTAGCTTCTTCTATTGTAGTATTTTCTGGAGCTGTAATTAAGTTTTCCTTTGTCATAACTTCAGAAATATTTTTAGAATAATCTGTTTCAAAAACTATATCTCTATTAGTAATTATTCCTACAAGCTTACTATCAACTGTTATAGGAATACCTGAAATTCTATATTTACTCATTAAGTTTAATGCATCTTGTATACTATTTTCTGGGGATAAAAAGAAAGGATCTGTAATTACTCCATTTTCTTGTCTTTTTACTCTATCAACTTCTACTGCTTGTTGTTCTATAGACATGTTTTTATGAATGATTCCTATTCCGCCTTCTCTCGCTATAGCAATAGCCATTTTAGATTCTGTAACTGTGTCCATTCCTGCACTCATTAGTGGCATGTTTAATTTTATTGTCTTAGTAAGATTTGTAGTTAATGTAACATCTTTAGGCAAAACCTCTGATTTGTTGGGAACTAGTAACACATCATCAAAAGTATATCCTTGTTTTAATATAATCGCCATTATATTACACTCCTTTATAATAATTTTCTATATAAATACTATCTTTATATTTACCTATATATCAAAAAATCATGCTAATTTCTCTTTTCTATAAGTGAAATTAGCATGTCTAATCCTGACAAGCTTAAATTTCACTCATAGTCAGGAATTTACGGCTCCTGGTAGATACTTCCTGCCATATTCAGGGGATATATGAGTAAATTATATGTTTTTTAACTTGTTTACACTATTTTATTTGTATTTTTGCATTTTGTCAATTATAATATATAAATTTTTTAATTTTTTATATTAAACTTAAATACCATAATATAATTCTATCTCCTAAAAATATTGCAAATAAAGTTCCAAGTGCAATAAAAGGCCCAAAAGCTATATAATCTTTTCTTCCTTTAACTTTAAATGAAATAAGAATTATAGAAATTATTGATCCTAATATAAAAGACGCCAATATCATAACCATAGATAGCTTTACTCCTAGAAATATTCCTGAAATAAAACAAATTTCTACATCACCCCATCCCATACCTTTTGTTATCAATATTATTAAAGCTATAATAGCGGAAGGAATTATAGCTCCAAATAAATAATAACTATAATCTTTAATAGTGTAATTTTCCAAGCTTCCCTGTATAATTAAAAAAATTACTCCAAATACAATTCCCGTTAATGTAACACTAAAGTATATATTCATAGTTTCAATATCAATAAAACTGATAACAACTAATATTGATAATAAAACTGAGTATTTAAAAAAGTTTACTGATATTCCATATTTCATAGCTAATGATAAAAATATTATCCCTGTAAAAAATTCAATTATTGGATACTTAAAAGATATTTTATCATTACAATATCTGCATTTACCTTTTAATAATAAGTAACTTAATATAGGTACTAATTCAAAGACTTTTAATCTTGAATTACAGCTTGGACAATGTGAAGGAGGATATGCTATACTTTGCTCTTTAGATATTCTATAAATGCATACATTTAAAAAGCTCCCTATTATAGTTCCTATTAAAAAAGAAATTATATAAAATAAAATTAAATAATTAATCATACTATCGGCTCCTTTTCTTACTTCCAAACATGTCTGCTATAGATTTAAATCCTATTTTTTTATTGTAAAAATCATAATTTCTAATGGCATCATAATTCTCTTCATTTACTTTTATATATTGATAAAATACTATTTCTGCAGATATATCGTCATCCTTTACTAATATAGAATTATTTTCTTCTTTATCAATTACTTCATTATCTTTTACATTATGAATATTATTAACATCTAAGCTTTCACTATCATTTATATAGCTATTACTTGCTATTTCTTTTTCACTAATTTTTTCTTCTTCAGTTATATCCATTTTTGAAGAAAGTTTTATACTTTTTACATTAAGCTTTCTTTTTGTAATGTGATTTAAGCTATTTATATATTTTTCAATTTTATTTTTATCTCCGTTTACTTTTAAAGTAATACTTAGTCTAACAATGCCATTAGAAATATATTTTTCCTCTTTAGAATAGTTTTTTGTATTTAAACTAATATCTTTATTTTCTATGTTACTTTTATCTAGTGTAATATCTTTTGAATTGTCTTTCTTGTCATGTTCACTATCTTTGTCATCATTTAAATCAAATTTCATTTCTTCCCCATTTATACTATACTTTATACAAGATATATAAAAATCATAAATTAATTGAGGAGTATCTATTTCATTTGATGTTACCTTATTCAATATTTGAATATCTTTTTGTAATTTTTCGTTTTCTGCTTTTATTTTTGATATTTTATTTTCAGTTTCCCTTAGTGTTATTATTTTTTCTTCTTTTTCTATATACTCTTCTTTTTTTGAACTAAATTCTTTATATTTAGGAAGAAAAAAATTAATATATATCATATAATTAATTAACAAAATTATTATTATAGAAAATACTATCCATTTCTTTTCTTTTTTCATGCTGTTCACACCTTTAAGGAATTTTTATTCCACTTTACCCTATGAAATTCACTTTATTTTTAAAGTAAATTTCCCTTCTGTTTCTGTATTATCAAGTTTAATAGAATCTATCTCTATATGCTGAAAAATCCCCATATTATTTATTGCAACAACTAATTTTACCTTGTCCAAGGTACTATTATTAATACTTACTATTAAATCTATTTTCTCCTTATCTACATATATACTATTTACTAAAATATTTGATGGCAATCCCTTTTTTAGTTGTTCAAGATAATACATATAATTAAATTCATCTTCTTTTATAGTATTAACAACTCTTTCTTTTTCTTTGTACTCTTTTTCTCTATTTTTCAGAGTATGGTATTCTTTATTTACTAATTCTAATCTTTTTATCTGTTTATCTAGCTTCTCAGTATTATATTTTGTTAGCTGTATATTTATATAATAATTGCTAAATAATATCCATCCTACTGTTATTAAAACTAATATTGATATAGTAGAAGCTAAAAGCCGTTTATTATCTAACTTTTCCCAATGTCCATTAATGACTTTATTAAAATCTATATTCTTATTGTATATTTCTTTTAGGTTTAAATTACATCCTAATACATCTCCAAATTTATCTATATCAATATCACTGGAATAACCTATCTTTTTTACAATAGATCTTATTCCTCTCTCTACAGGTATATCAAATTGACCATTGATAAGAGTGCTAAGTTTTTCATCTTCTACTTCTTCCCCTAGCAAATAAATCTTATGGACTCTATCCCCAAAATGCCTTGAAGAATAAAAATTAAGAAAATATCCTACATTATCTAGTAGCTCTTCATAATCCTTGTCAATGCCTTCAGGTAATTCTATATGAGAACTAGAATGGAGAAATATTTTATCTCCTTCTAATATTGTCACAATAGCTTTATTTCTTGTAAAATCTAATATTGCTATATTCTCTTCTTCTCTATATTCAAACAAGTCTGCTATACAATCTGGATATATTGTTATTCTTTCTATTGTTACTCCTGAACTTTGTAAAAAGTTACATACATCTTTTAATTTAATCTTTGGTATAACCACCAGTAATACATTAAATTTTTTCCCCTTATCTTTTTCTATTTCAACTATTTTGTAATCATAATAATATTCACCCATATTAACTGTAAAATATTCATTTATATTATTTCTAATGAAACTCATAAGGTCTTTTTTTCCCATAGATGGGACTTGTACCAGTCTGGTTATTATTCCATCCACTGATAATATAGCTATAGCTTTTTTTCCAAGCATTTTATTTTTCTTCAAATATATACGAGTAAAATCTACATTTTCCTCCGTTGAAAAATTACCATTTAATAAATTCTCAGTTGTAATAGTTTTAACTTTTTTTATATTTATTTTACCTAATCTATACTCTAGAAAAACAATACCTATAGAATCTTCATTAAATCTAAATACTACTTTATTGTTTATCAACAAATTAAACTCCTCCATATATGTAATGTTATTTTATACTATTTGACATTTGGAGTATGGGTAATGCTATTCCAATTATTACAACACCAACGACAAATCCAATTATTAACGTAAACGCTGGCTCTACTAAAGACATTAATTTATTCATACTATTTTCTACTTTTCTATCATATATGCTAGTTAATTTTAAAAACATACTTTCAAGTTTTCCTGTTTCTTCTCCTATTCTCATCATTTGGATTGTAATAGGATCAAATACTTTTTTATCTTCAAAACTATCTGCTATTCTAGCTCCATTAGCAATTTCTTTTTTTGCATTCTCTATTTTTTTAGAAATATAAAGATTGTCCACTATAAGCTCTAAATTTTCTAAAGCATTTATTATAGGAACTGCTGATTTAATAAAAATCCACATGCTTCTAGAAAATCTATTAGTGATTATATTTCTTTTAAATTCACCAATTATAGGAACTTTTAATATTATTTTATCCAAATATAATTTTACTTTATTAATATTTTTAATATAGTTTACCGCCAATATGAATATAAATATTTGTAAGATTAACAATAAAAAATTGTTATTTGTATAATTCATTGTCTTTAACAGCAGCTTTGTGATAAATGGTAAATTATTTATATCTTCAAATATGGAGCTTATTTTAGAAAAAATAAAAAAATTAAAAAATAACATCATACTTATAGTTAATATTAAGAGTATACATGGATATATTAAGGCACCCTTAACTTTATTTTTCATATTTGCTTCCCTTTGATAAAAATTTTCCATGTTAAATAATATTTCATCTACATTACCACTTAATTCTCCTGAATTTACAGTATCAATTAGTAATTTAGGAAAAAATCCTGTACTACTCATGGAATGCCCTAATGTTTCCCCTTTTCTTATTCCTATAAGTACAGCATCAGCAACCTTTTTTAACTTCTTATCCTGTTCTGAAACTATTTCTAGTCCCTTTAAAATACTAACACCTGTATTTATTATAATTGCCATCTGTCCACAAAATGAACTTATTAGTTCATCTTTGATTGTAGTTTTACCAAGCTTAGGCATATTAAATATCATACTCTTCTTTATATATATAATTTTTAAATCTTTTCCTCTTAATTGTTCTTCTGCAGCTTCCATATACTCCTCTTCTATATAGCCTTTTACTATATTAAGATTATTATCACTAGCCTTATAAATAAATTTAGTCATATTATTTCCCTTCTAATATCCGTAGCTTACTCTTATCATTTCTTCCACAGTAGTTATTCCCTGTAAAACCTTTTTTCTACAAGCATCTACAAGAGTCACATTTCCGCTTTTCTTAGCTTCTTCTTCAATAACTCTTTCACTTTTACCACAGTCAATTAATTCTTTAATCTCCTTAGTGATTTCCATTATTTCAAAAACTCCCATCCTTCCTTTATACCCAGTTCCACTACATATACTGCAGCCTTTTCCTCTTTTTAATTTAACCGGTGCATCTATTTTTAATAGTCTCATTTCTCCTTTACTACTTAAATATTCTTCAATACAATTGGGGCAAATTTTTCTAACTAATCTTTGAGCTACTATCCCCACAATAGTAGATGAAAGTAAAAATGATTCCATTTTCATGTCTAATAGTCTAGTTATAGCTCCTACAGCATTATTAGTGTGTATTGTAGATAATACTAAATGACCAGTTAAAGCAGCCCTTACAGATATTTCTGCTGTTTCATTATCTCTTATTTCTCCTACAAGTATGATATCTGGATCTTGTCTTAATATACTTCTAAGCCCAACTGCAAAAGTAAATCCTATTTTGTTATTTACCTGCATTTGATTTACTCCTTTCAAGCTGTATTCCACTGGATCTTCTATAGTAACTATATTTTTAGAATTGTCATTTAAAATATTTAATATAGAGTAAAGAGTAGTTGTCTTACCACTTCCTGTAGGTCCACATACAAGTATTATGCCATAAGGATTTTTTATTATATTTTTTAACTTACTTAGTTCCGCTTCCCCTAGTCCCATTTCCTCAAATTCTAGAGAAAAATTACTTTTATCTAAGATTCTCATGACTACTTTTTCACCTAAAATAGTAGGAACTATAGATATTCTTAAATCAATATTTTTTTGCTTGGATCTAAAATTAATTCTTCCATCTTGAGGAACTCTTTTTTCTGCAATATTTAGTTCTGCCATTATCTTTATTCTACTTACTACTGCCTCCAACATTCCAATATCTACTCGCATTATTTCCCTTAAAACACCGTCTATTCTATATCTAACCCGCATTTCTTTTTCTTCTGGCTCCAGATGAATATCTGAAGCATTATTTAATATAGCATTATCTATTATGCTATTTATGAATTTAATTGTAGGCGCAGCTTCTTCATTTATATATTCATCATTATCATTAATTACCTTTCTATATCCATAAACTTTCTCATAGTTCTCAGCAGCTTTTTCAGCTTTGCTCTTTCCATAATACTTTTCTATATTTTGAAGAATCTCTGATCTTAATGATATAGCTGCCTTCACCTCATAACCTGTATCCACTTTAATATCTTCAATAGCAAAATAATTCAGTGGATCACTCATAACAACTAATAATCTGCCATTTATTATATCTATGGGTATAATTTCATGTTTTCTTGCCATAGTTTCTGATATTATATCTATTATTTCCTGTTTTATATTTATATTATCTAAATTAATATAGTCTATTCCTAACTGCCTTCTTACTGCTTCTACTATTTGTTCATTAGTTGCAAAACCTTTAGTAACAAGTAATTCACCTAGTTTTTCACCTGTTTTCTTCTGAATATCTAAAGCTCTTTTTAGCACGTCTTCTGTTATAAGTCCATAATCTATTAATATTTCCCCTAATCTTTTTCTTAATTTAGCCATATTATAGCTATACCTCCTATATTCAAAGGTTATTTGATGATAATCATACCGTTTCCTTCCTTAGTTGCGAAGCTTGCATTAGTTCCTCCTAAAGAGGATATCTTTATATAAGAATTACTATTTCCATTTTTATTTGCAATAACATTTGAATAACTACAATTTATAGCTCCATTAGCATTTATAACAACTTCTGATTTTCCATTTCCATTAGAACTACATTGTATTTTAGAGTATCCTAGCATAATACTGCTAGAAGAATAAATTTGAACATTTCCAAAACTTCCTCCTCCACCATTGGATGTTATCTCACAATAGCTCCCATCAATGCTACCTTGTGATTTTATATTCACAGATGTTTTTGATTTATGGCTTCCCTGTCCATAAGCAATCAACTTAGCATATTGTACATTTATTACTCCAGTGGTTTGTATATTTATTTGTTCATTTTTATTACCATGTCCATTAATATTTATAATTGCTTTTCTAGCAATCAAATTTTTTGTTATAAGATTTATCTTTCCTTCATTTGTAGTTCCTAATATAACATTTTCATCTATTCTAATCCCATCTCTACAATTGCATATTATTGTAGTGCCATTTACTATAAAATTTGATGGAAATACTAAAACTCCTTTTTCATACTTTTTATCATCTTTCCAATGATAAATACCATTTATAAAATCAACATTATAATCCTCTCCATCAAATTTCCCATTATTGTCTATATCAATATAAGGCTTGGTAGGATCTTTATTATCACTATCCCCTTCATCAGGTTTATCCACAATAGCTAAATTCATCCTACTACTTACATTAAATTTCATATATCTATCTTTATTTAACTTATCTTTTATTATTAAACTAACATTATATAAATTATCTTTCTTATCTATGCTAAATCCATCCTTGCAAATATTTTCTACAAGAATAAACTTATCCTTATCACTTTCTCTTATAATTTTATAAATGTTTTCATTACTAATTTTTCCACTTTCCTTTTTCTTATATTTAATTATTTTATTATTTTCCTTTTTTACAACGTAAAGCTCATCTCCCTGTCCACTATTACAAATTATTTCTTTTCCTTCTTTTATATCTTTTGTAATCCACTCTACTGCCATTCTAATATCATCTTGAGAATTAGTATTACTAACCTGTCTTTTAACTAATCTAGAAGAGGAATTTATAAGAATATATGCTGTTCCAATTACAAAACTTAATATACTTAAAGAAATTATTAATTCCAATAAAGTAAATCCCTTCTTATAATAACATATATTGTTAATTCTATACAAATTCATCAACTCCTCCTTAATTCTATATATAAAGATAGGAACTTCAATTGCACCAGCAAAAGAGTTCCTATTTTTCTTCTTTCCACTCTATTAAGTCTCCATTCTTTGTATCTATCTTAACTGATATTGTATACTTACTTCCCTTATTAGTTATTCCTTGTCCAATAAACTTTCCTACTTTATCTTCTTTTTTTGCAGGTGTTTTATATATAAAATTATAATTTCCTACCCCTTTTATATAAATTTTGTTATTAGATTTAAAATCTTTAACTTCTTTTTCTGTAGACAAAATTAAATTATAGTTATATATACCCTCATCAATAGCTGCTTCAGCTAAGTTTTTAGCAATCACTTTTTCTTTTGAAGCTGTATTTATTTTGATTTCATTATTTAATGTGGTTAACAGTATTCCACTAAAAGATACTAAAAGTATTCCCGAAATTATAGCTATTGGAAGAGCCGAGGCTCTTTTCTTAAAACTTCTAAACTTCATTGCATAAAACACCTACTTAAAAAATATTCTCGTGCCTATTTTAATACTATTACTATCCTGTGGTTTTACCTCTACTATTAGTTGAAGTAAATTCCCAACATCAGTCTTCTCTATATTGTCTGTTGACAAAGCTACCTTGTATTCTATGCCATCTTTTATATCTTCTTTTCTGTAATTCTCCTCTTTGTTAAAACCTAAACTTTTAATATATTCATCTAGTGTACTATTATTAGTGATAATTTTATTATCCCTAGCTGCTCTTATTTTCTCTAAATAATTTTGTGCTATAATAGTTCCCTCTAATTCTTGTTTATTAGTATTTCCTACTTTTAATGCTGAAAATGCTACCTTAGAAGAAATAGCCACAGTACTTAAAATTAATACCATGGCTATTATTACTTCTGTTAAAGTAAACCCCTTTTTATAAGCTTTAAATTTGAACATGCTATCATCCCTTTATAATATTTACCTATAAATACATTATAAGTTATTATACCATATATTACACATTGTTTATATTCAAGTATCATTCTTATGATTTTAAATTATTTATTTTAATAGGGTGAATCCGCTATTTTTAATACTACTTTATATAAGCCCTTATTTTTATATATATCAATATCATCCTTACCATATTTGTCTCCTGTATTTGTTGGAACAACTTCAAAAGGACTTTCATTAGCTATTCTTTTAGCTGAATTTTCTGGTACTCCATGTATAGTTATATATATACCATAATGGGTTTTTCCTTTATTATTTCCCTGTCCATTTATATACTCGTCATAAGGAAATTTTACTGTTACTCCTTTAACCCAACAATCATAATCATATTCCCCACCCCAGGCTGTCTTTTTACTTAAAGGAAAGTCTAAATATGGACCTTTCCATCTTTCCTTCACAATTTGAATATAATTTTTATCATATACACTTGTTCCAAAATTGTAACCTGTTTCAGGGATATCATATACAGAATTACTGCCAAGACCAGGATCTATTCCATTTGACACATCTGCTGGGAAAAAACCTACATCTGCATAAAACTGAAGTGCCGCCGTTTTAAAAGATTTCATATCACTTAAAGTTCTACTAACTTTAGATTTTTCTATAGCTTTAAACGCATTAGGTGCAATTATAGCTGCTAATATAGCAATAATTGCTATTACTACTAAAAGCTCTACTAAAGTAAAACCTCTTTTTATTTTTTCTATCATATTTACTCCCCCATTTTGAAAAAAGTATGCCACACTTTTTAGAGTACAGATAACAGAGTATAAATAAAATTATTCTCTGTTATCTGTCATCTAAAAATATTAGATCACCAACTACTCTGATGCTGTTAAATTATCACTGCTCAGAGATTATTAAGTATATATTTTTATCATCTTTATCGTTGTATCTAACCACACCTTTTCTTCCTGAGCTGTCACCATCCAAGTCAGCTTCTAGTCTATCCCTTGCCGATTCAGGAACCTGTGTTAACTTTATATACTTGACTTCTTTATCCCCATCATCTAATTCAAAATCTTTATTCTTACAAAAAATATACATTCCTCCCCAAGGATTTTTGGTAGGCCATTTTTCTAGATATGGGCCATTCCATACTTTCCCTAAACCTTCTCCTGGATTAGTTACAAATCCTGGATCTTCTCCGTTTTTTTCGTCATCATTTTTAGGCCACTCCCCTGTATCCGAATAGTAACTCAATGCTGCTGTCTTTATTGCCTTATAGTCTGACTCTGCTGTAGCTACTTTACTCTTCTCTATAGCCTTGAATGCATTTGGTGCAATTATTGCAGCTAAGATAGCTATAATTGCTATTACCACTAAGAGTTCTACCAATGTAAAGCCTTTTTTTACTTTTTTCATTAAACCCCATCCCTTCATAAATATAATCATTTATTATGATGCATCGTAGTATCCCCTACGCATAGCATAATAAATCTATGTTTACATTATATGCATATAAATATAATAAAAAGCTCTATATTCATAAAAAAATTATGAATATAGACCTTTAATTTAATACATACAAAATACGCAAATTAATTTTATATTATAAAAATGAAAAATAATTATCTCCACCTTTATTTTTTGCTACATACATTGCTTTATCTGCTTTCCTTACTAATTCATCAATATTTTGGCCATCATATGGAAACAAACTTAATCCTATACTTAATGATACACTTATTTTTCCTTCTCTGCAATTTAATGTCTTATTTTTCGGCGTAATAATTCTTGAGGCTATAAGCTTAGAATCATCATAACTCTTTATAAAGGGTAATAATATTACAAATTCGTCTCCTCCAAATCTAGCAACTACATCCCCTCTTCTTATAGACCTTTTTAATATTTTAGACACATGAATTAACGCTTCATCTCCACTTTTGTGTCCATATGTATCATTGATACTTTTAAATTTATCAACATCTATGAACATCAATCCTAACAAACCATTGTTTCTTTTAGCATTTATAAAAAATTTTTCTGCTATGTTGTAAAATAAATTCCTATTTGCTATACCTGTCAAGCTGTCATAATAGGCTAGTTTATTAATAGTTTTTTCTTTTTCTTTCAATTCTTTATTTAAAAAATACAATT
Source organism: Clostridium tetanomorphum (assembly GCF_017873215.1). Lineage (GTDB taxonomy): Bacteria > Bacillota > Clostridia > Clostridiales > Clostridiaceae > Clostridium_AO > Clostridium_AO tetanomorphum. The sequence continues at coordinate 14,410 of NZ_JAGGKA010000028.1, read as the reverse complement.
CATCAATATACTTTTTTAACTGTTCTATACGTAAAAATTGATTTGTTACATCAATAAACTCCATAAGTATATAATTTAAATTATTCATATTTATTTTACTTATTTTTAAATTTAAGTTTCTGTTACTGTCAATTAAGTTCTTATGCATAGCTGCAGAAAAAAACATTTTACTTCCATTATTAATTACAGAATCTATTGCCTGTTTAAAATAACCTTTATTTAGACTTGGAATAACATCATATATATGATTATTTATTATTTTTTCTTCAGATATATTAGTTAGATGTTCCATATGATTATTCCAAAATAAGACTCTCAAATTTTCATTTAATATTATTATGCCTTCGTTTATATTGTCTAATATCTCATATAAGGCTTTATCCACAGAAATCATCTTCTATCATTTCTATTTTATTTAATATTTCATTTAAGGAGCTTAAAGTAAGATTAATTATTATAGCTCCTGATATTTGAGAATTGTCTATATTAAAGGTTATATATAACATCAATATATGCATATATTCTTTACTTTCCATAGTTTTTTTAAAATCTTCTTTGTTAAATACTTTCACTTCTGGCAAAGTATAAGTTAATTTTAAATTTAAATAATTTCCTATTTCCCCAATAATTGAATTTAATATTATATTGCCAATTTCCTTAATAACATCAAAATCTATGTCTGTAAAATTCATATCACAAAAGCAATTTTTATTGTTCTCATTTAAGCATAGATTTATGAAAGTTCTCATTTTATCCGCAGGAAAAATCAAATTTGCTTTCCCTGTTAATTCCTTTTTAAATGAAATAGATGATACCATCATAGTGCCATGCAAAACATTAGGAAGATATTTATCTAATTCTTCCCATTTATTCTTTAAATCTAAAATTTTTAAATTAGGCACATTTAATAATATTTTTCTATTAATTATCTCCGAAAGAATACTTGCGGATTTTCCTACACTTATATTAAATAACTCTTTTAGTATATCCTCTCTTGTTACTTTATCTATCATTTTTGTCATTCCTTATTATTTCACATATGTATTTTGCCTTTTCTTCTGTAAAGGGCTTGTTTATAAATGACATTATCCCATATTTATTCATGTCTTCTTTTATACTCTTCTGTACATCTGCCGAAACTACAATTATCTTTGCATTTGAATTATATTCATTTATTAGCTTTATTAAGCCTTCTCCATTTAACTTAGGCATCAATAAATCTACAAATGTATACTCCGGTTTAATAGCTTTATATTTTTCTAATCCTTCTTCTCCATCCTTTGCAAAATAAATTTTTACATGCTCTAAATATTTTTGTACTAAATTGGCTATTATTCTTTGAGAAAAAGCAGAGTCGTCAATAATTAAAATATCCATTTTAATATATACCTCCCTTACAACAATATATTAAATAATTCTTGGGACAAATTATATTTAAAAAAATGAAAACCCTATATTCATAAAAATTATGAATATAGGGTGGGTTGCATCACTAACTCCATACATACTAAAGATGCCCAAATCAAATATGTATTTCACAGTTCCCCTTATATTTTAAATATTTTAAATATCTTAAATTATGGTTAAATATTATCATTTAATATAATTTATTTCAATAGTCTGTTTAGTATAATTTTCTATATTTTAAAGTTCTCTTAGCCATTCTAATTAATAAGTTTAGTTTTAGTAGACAATTTAGGTGTTATATTATATATTTAAAAATGTTACTAAATATATTAAATTATATTTAAGAAAGGAGCATTAAATTTATGATAACTTTTGAAAGAAAATATAATAGAATGTTTTTAAAAGATGTTAGATATATTATAGACAAATATAATATGATTCAGTCCCAAGATAGAGTAGGAGTAGGTCTATCTGGCGGTAAGGATAGTGTATTTTTATTATTTGTTTTAAAACTTATTCAACTTACTGCAGTAAAAGATTTCACTATAACAGCAATTACTATAGATATGGACTTAGGTATGGACTTTTCTCCTTTGAAACATTTCTGTAATGAAAATAGTATTCCTTTAATAATTGAAAAAACTAATATAGCAGAAGTAGTATTTCATGATAGAAAAGAAAAAAACCCTTGCTCTTTATGCTCAAAATTAAGGAAAGGAGCTTTAATAAGAATTGCTAAAGTAAACAATTTTAATAAATTAGCATTAGGTCATAACAGTGACGATGTAATTGAGACTTTATTTATGAATGCTTTAAAAGTAGGAAAGCTTGGAACCTTTCATCCTAATATTTATTATAAGGATAAAGGTATAAATATAATAAGGCCTTTAGTTCTTATTAGAGAAGACTTTATAGAAAAATTTGTTAAGGAAAATAACTTTCCTATTATAAAAAATTTATGTCCTGAAGATGAAAAAACTACTAGAGAAGAAATGAAAAACCTTTTAATAAGTCTAGAAAAAACTTATCCAGATGCACAAAAAAAGATATTAACATCATTAACAAATGTAGACTTAAAAAATATGTGGTAAAAATAAAAAAGTGCCGAAGCACTTTTTTATTTTTATAAATTGCAGAGCACAGGTTTAGTACATTCCGTCCATTCCCATTCCTGGTGCTGCTGGCATTGGGTTATTATTCTTTTCTGGAATATCAGCAACAGCAGCTTCTGTTGTTAAGAATGTAGCAGCAACAGATGCAGCATTCTGTAAAGCAGATCTTGTAACCTTAGTTGGGTCAACTATACCAACTTTTATCATATTTACATATTTATCATGTAAAGCATCATATCCAACGCCTACTTCACTGTTTCTAACTTTCTCAATTACAACTGAACCTTCAACTCCAGCATTGCAAGCTATTTGTCTTACTGGTTCTTCAAGAGCCTTTCTTATAATGTCTATACCAACTTTCATATCTGGTACATCCGAAGTTAATTTCTCTACTTCCGGCATTACAGTAATATAAGCTGTTCCACCGCCTGATACTATTCCTTCTTCAACAGCTGCTTTTGTAGCTGCTAAAGCGTCTTCTATTCTTAACTTTCTTTCTTTTAATTCAGTTTCTGTAGCAGCACCAACTTTTATTACAGCTACTCCACCTGCAAGTTTTGCAAGTCTTTCCTGTAATTTTTCTCTATCGAAATCAGAAGTTGTTTCTTCTATCTGAGCTTTTATCTGAGCTACTCTTCCTTCGATATCTAATTTAGTTCCTCTACCATTAACTATAGTAGTAGTTTCCTTTGTAATCTTAACTGATTCTGCTGAACCTAACATTTCTAATGTAACATCTTTTAAATCTCTTCCTAATTCTTCTGATATAACTTCTCCACCAGTAAGAATTGCTATGTCTTGAAGCATTTCTTTTCTTCTATCACCGAAACCTGGAGCTTTAACTGCTACACAATTAAATGTTCCTCTTAATTTATTAACAACTAATGTTGCTAATGCTTCACCTTCTACATCTTCAGCTATTATTAATAATCTCTTACCTTGTTGAACTATTTTTTCAAGTACTGGTAATAAGTCTTGAATGTTAGATATCTTCTTGTCAGTAATTAAAATATATGCATCATCTAAAGCTGCTTCCATTTTTTCTGCATCAGTAACCATATATGGACTTACATAACCTCTGTCAAACTGCATGCCTTCAACAACGTCTAATTCAGTTCCCATACTCTTTGATTCTTCTACAGTAATAACACCCTCATTACCTACTTTTTCCATAGCATCTGCTATAAGCTTACCTATTTCTTCGTCAGCAGCTGAAATAGCAGCAACTCTTGCTATATCTTCCTTACCATCAACCTGTTTTGAAATATTTTTGATTCCTTCTACAGCTTTATTTACAGCCATTTGAATACCACGTCTAACAAGCATTGGGTTTGCTCCAGCTGTTACATTCTTTAATCCTTCTCTTATTATAGCCTGCGCAAGTAATGTAGCTGTAGTCGTTCCATCTCCTGCTACATCATTAGTCTTTGTAGCAACTTCTTTTACAAGTTGTGCTCCCATATTTTCATAAGCATCTTCTAATTCTATTTCTCTTGCTATAGTAACACCATCATTAGTTATTAATGGTGAACCAAATTTTTTATCTAAAACAACATTTCTTCCTTTTGGTCCAAGTGTAACTTTAACAGTATCCGCAAGTTTATCTACACCTCTTTGCATAGCTCTTCTTGCATCTTCACCAAATAATAAGCTTTTTGCCATTTCAAATACCTCCCAAATATCTTATATTCATTCTAATTAACATTCATTAATTAACTTTACTCTATTACAGCTAAAATATCATCCTGTCTTAATATTGTATATTCTGTTCCGTCAATCTTCACTTCATTGCCTGCATACTTTGAGAACAATACTCTGTCTCCTGCTTTTAGTTCCATTTTAACTTCTTTGCCATTAACTATTCCGCCTGGTCCTACAGCTACAACTTCAGCTTCTTGTGGTTTTTCCTTTGCTGTTCCTGGAAGAACTATTCCGCTCTTTGTAGTCTCCTCAACTTCAATTCTTTTAATAACAACTCTGTCTCCAAGTGGTCTAATTTTCATCTAAACCCCTCCTCAATGTATTTTAGAATATATATATAATAATAATAACATATTTTTGTTAGCACTCATTAATTATGAGTGCTAATACAATTATTATAATAAATAATAGTATTTATAATATCAAATCTAATAACAAGAGTAATTTTCTATTTAATAGCGATTTAATCCATTTATATGAATATATCTAACTATTTTAGTGTTTTACTATTATTTTCTTGTTTTTTCTTTTTAATAGTATATTTTAAAATTATATTTACAAAAATATATTACTATATATAATTTAAACTATAGATTAAAATTCATTTAGTACATATTTAATATTTCCCAAGGAGCTTACATATTATGAATAAATTTAAATTATTATCAAATTTTTTTCTAACTGCTAATTTAGCTTTATTACTTATTATTATTTCAATCAAATTTACTGTACATTTTAAACTATTATATTATTTTGATATAAACCATCTAAATATTCCAAAAGAGTCAGGTTTTAATATCAATGAAATTAAAATAAACTATAACTACTTAATTGATTTTATTACGTCAAAAAGCAACATAAATTTTAAAATACCAACATTACCATTTTCTCAGGAAGGTAGAATTCATTTTTATGAAGTGAAACATATTTTTATGAAGATAGATTATTTGTTTTATATAAGTTCTATAATAGGTTTAATCACGTTATACTACTTAATTAAACATAAAAACTTTTCTATTCTTAAATATTCAAGCATTACGCTATTAACTATACCTATATTACTTTTTAGCACTTTATTTGTTAATTTTGATAATGCATTTACTCTATTTCACAAAATATTTTTTAATAATGATTATTGGATCTTTGACGTTGAAAAAGACCCTATTATAAAAATATTGCCAGAGGAATTTTTTTTACATTGTGCTATATTAATTAACATACTTATTGTTTTCTTTAGTATGTTATGTTGGATAATTTACAAAAGAAGTTCTAAATAACAAAAAAATAAAATGTAGACAAATAAGAGTTTGTCTACATTTTCTAATAACTATCTTTCTAAATTTAAACCTTCATATTTCTTTAAATTTTCATTATCTAACACATCTTTTTTTGTTGACTCTTTACTAAACTTTGTTAACTGAGCTCTTGATTTTATAATAGGTACCATAGCAGCAGGACCACCTATACAGCCACCTTCACACATCATTCCTTCTATGAAGTTGCCAGAAAGTCTTCCCACCTTTGCCATTATCATTGCTCTCTTAATTTCATCTGGTCCACTTACTCTAAGTGGCTTAAATTCAATTTTTTCTTCTTTGTTCTTTATATAATTTTGTATTGCAGCAATTACTCCTCCACCTTGAGCAAATCCTCTTCCGAAACTTGAAGCATCATTTATTTCTAAAGCTTCACATTTCTCAGGGTCTATATCAAACGCCCCCATAAGAGCAGTGATTTCCTCAAAGGTCATGACATAATCCACTGCATCTTTTATACTATCTCTTTTAATTTCATTTTTCTTTGCCGTACATGGTCCTACAAATACTACTACTGAATCTTTATCCACATTTTTAATCATTCTGCCTACAGCAATCATTGGTGATACTGTACTTGAAGCTCTTTCAATCTGGTCGGGGAACTTCTTTTCTATATAATTTAAAAATCCTGAACAGCAGGAGTTTGTCATATACTTATCTCCATTTTCCATTCTTTCAATGAACTCATTTCCTTCATGTACAGCAACAGCATCTGCTCCACAAGCAGCCTCAATCATATCCTCAAATCCCATTTCTTTAAAAGCTGATTTTACTTGTCCTACAGATACCTTAGGTCCAAATTGTCCTGTTATTGAAGGAGCTACTACTGCATATATCTTCTTTTTTTCCATTAATGCACGAGTTACATCTACAATAAAACTCTTATCAGATATAGCACCAAAAGGACATGCTCCCATACAAGCTCCACAATTCACGCATTCTTCTTTATTTATTGTAGCTTTGCTATCTTCTGGATTCATTTGAAGAGCTCCAGTTGGACAGACTCTTCTACATGGTCTCATAACTTCTGCTACAGCATTATAAGGACAAACTTCCTTACATAATCCACATTCTTTACAAGTTTCATGATTTATATATGCTCTACCTGCAGCTCTTGTTATTGCTCCTGCTGGACAGACTTCCATACATTTATGCTGTATACATCCCCTACAAGCCTCTGTAACAACAAATCTATTTATTGGACATTTATCACAAGCTGCATCTATTACATATATTATCTGATCATCTTTTTCTACATTAACAAATTCATCTGCCATTTGTCCATTAGGTAGGCATCCTATAGCAAGTTTAGCTCTTTCATATACTATTGCTCTTTCTTTATAAACACAGCATCTATATTCTGCTTTATCTCCCTGTATTATTTCAAAAGGTACTTTTTCTAATTCTTCTTTATTAAGTCTATTTTCTAAAGTCATTTTAGCTACTTCTTTTAACACAAGATACTTTAATTTTTTTAATTGAGTTTCAAATGTTATCATTATTTTAATTCCTCCTAATTTTCAAAAAAGTAATTTAATTGTGTCAAATAAATTACTTTTATATTAGTACAGCTTATTAAAGTCGTTAATTCTTTAACATATACTATTATAACAGAAACTCAAAAAAAATTAATACATATTTTAAATGTTTTTATAGAAAAATTTTTATATTTATTTACATTTTATAAATATATCTTTCATTTACACACTCTTAATAGTTTTTTTACACTATAATGTGATTTTCTCTAGCATAATAGAATAAATATTGTTGAGCAAAACCTGATAATTCGCCAAATTTATTTCTAGCAAAGTCCCTTATCTTTTTCAATGATACATCTGGAGCTAAATAAAAGTGTTGCATAGCTCTTTTTACCCATACATCTACAGGAAAAGCAGAATATTTCCCCATGGAAAATAACATAATACAATCTGCTACCTTAGGACCTATTCCCATAAATCCTTGAAGTACACTGTGACACTTATCATCTTCTTGATTTTTAATCCAATTTATATCAAAAATTTCACTATAGTCATCCATATCAGAATCTCTATTATAATATATTTTTGCCACAGTATCTTTTATGTATTTAGCCCTAAATCCTGTTCCACAAGCCTCTAATTCTTCTTCTGTTGCCTCTTTTAACTTTTCTATTGAAGGAAAACTGTAATAAGTGTTTCCTTTATATAATATAGCTTCTCCCCATTTTTTGCTTATATTTTCTATAGCTCTTTTTATCATAGGTATTCTATTATTTGCAGATATTATAAATGATACAATTAATTCAAAAGGTTCTTGTTGTAATAACCTAATACCATATCCAAAATCTACAGATTTTTTTAGCAATTCATCCTTACTTAGTATACTTTTAATTTCTGAATAATCTCTATATAGATGAAAATAATTTGCCCATACATCTTTAAATTCTTTTTCATCTGTATTATATATTACTACATCATTATCTTGTTTTTGTACTTCTATTACCTTTTCGAAAGCTACACCAATATAATTACCATCTTCCTGTTTATTCCATCTAAAACATTGTCCACATTCAAATATATGTGCTAATTCGAAATTCTTCACATTTTTTACTACAACTCCTGATATGTTATCTTCAGTAAATTCCTCCACAAAATCAAAATCCATAAATAAAATCACTCCTTTTTTAAAAATTACACATAGATTTTAAAATATAAATAACAAAGTATGGAGTACAGATAAAGTCTTCTTATCTGTACTCCGTTATCTATAGCCTCTACTCTGTAATTTTATTATTCCTACTTATTTGTTAAAAATTCATCTATAGCTTTTGCTGCTTTTTTTCCTGCTTCCATAGCAAGAATAACAGTAGCTGCTCCAGTTACTGCATCTCCTCCAGCAAATACACCTTCTCTAGATGTTTTCCCTGTATCTTCACTAGCACATATACATCCCCATTTATTTGACTCTAATCCCTTAGTGGTTGATGTTATAAGTGGATTTGGAGAAGTTCCTAGAGACATTATAACTGTATCTAATTCCATTATAAATTCTGATCCCTTTATTTCTATAGGTCTTCTTCTTCCTGATGAATCCGGCTCTCCTAATTCCATTCTTATACATTTCATAGATTTTACCCAGCCATTTTCATCTCCTAATATTTCTACTGGATTAGTAAGAAGGTCAAATATTATTCCTTCTTCTTTAGCATGATGAATTTCTTCTCTTCTTGCTGGCAATTCATCTTCTGATCTTCTGTACACTATATGTACTTCTGCTCCCAGTCTTCTAGCCGTTCTAGCAGCATCCATAGCCACATTTCCTCCACCAACAACAGCTACTTTTTTTCCTGCTTTTATTGGTGTATCATAATCTTCTCTAAAAGCCTTCATCAAATTATTTCTAGTTAAATATTCATTAGCTGAGAATACTCCACTAAGATTTTCACCTGGTATTCCCATAAATTTTGGAAGTCCCGCTCCTGACCCAATAAATATAGCTTCAAATCCTTCTTCTTCCATAAGTTCATCAATAGTTACAGTTTTACCTATAATAACATCTGTTTCAATTTCAACACCTAATTTTTTTACATTTTCTATCTCATGCTTAACTACAGTATCTTTTGGCAATCTAAATTCAGGTATACCATACACTAAAACTCCACCTGGTTCATGAAGAGCTTCAAATATAGTAACCTCATATCCCTTTTTTGCTAAATCTCCAGCACAAGTAAGTCCTGCTGGGCCACTTCCTATTACAGCTACTTTTTTGTTTTTCTTTTCATTTTTACCTGACTGAGATAAATCTATATTATGTTCTCTAGACCAGTCTCCAACAAATCTCTCTAATTTTCCTATAGCAATTGGCTCTCCTTTTATACCTAATATACATTTCTGTTCACACTGACTTTCTTGAGGACATACTCTACCACATATAGCTGGTAAAGAGCTTGCTTCATTTATTATTTCCGCTGCCCCTTTAAAATCTCTTTCTTTTATATGTTTGATGAAATTAGGTATATCTATAACTACAGGACATTTAGGTACGCAAAGAGGATTTTTACAATTTAAACATCTTTCTGCTTCCTTTACTGCCTCTTCTTCTGTATATCCTAAACATACTTCTTTAAAGTTCTTTATTCTTTCCTCGGCATTTTGTTCTTTTATATCTATTCTTTTCATTCTATCCATTATTCTTCACCTCCGAGTCCTACATGACATACATGTCCTTCTTCTCTCTCTTGTTGTTCCAACAATTGTTTTCCTTCTTCTGTTTTATACATTCCCTGTCTTCTTATGGATTCTTCAAAATCTACAAGATGTCCATCAAATTCTGGTCCATCTAAACAAGTAAATTTAGTTTCTCCACCTACTGTTACTCTACAAGCACCACACATTCCTGTACCATCTACCATTAATGTATTTAAACTAACCACAGTCTTTATACCATACTCCTGTGTAAGTTTTGCTACAAATTTCATCATTATCATAGGTCCTATAGCTACCACTAAATCATATTTTTTGTTTTCATTTTCTATTAAATTTTTCAACACATCTGTAACTAATCCTTTATTTCCATAAGAACCATCGTCTGTTGTTATATATAAATTCCCTGCTTCTTTTCTCATTTCTTCTTCTAAAAGTAAATACTCTTTAGATTTGCTTCCAACTATAACATCTACCTTTAACCCTAATAAATTAGCCCATTTAACTTGAGGATACACTGGTGCTGCACCTACTCCTCCAGCTATAAAGATAATATTTTTATTTTTTAATTCTTCTATGCTTTCATGTACCAAATCAGAAGGCTGTCCCAATGGTCCTGCAAAATCCTGAAAATGATCTCCAACTTCCAATTTTGACATCTTTTTAGTAGAATTACCTACTACTTGAAATACTATAGTTACTGTTTCTTTTTCTCTGTCATAATCACAAATAGTAAGAGGTATTCTCTCACTTTTATCATCAACTCTTACTATTACAAATTGTCCTGGTTGTGCGGATTTTGCTACTCTAGGCACCCTAACATCCATTAAATAAATATTCGGAGCTAATAATCTTTTTTCTAATATTTTATACATTTCTATTCCTCCGTATCCTCTTATCTAAATATTTTTATTTTTTATATAATATTCATTATATATATTTTATATATTTTATCAACATCATTATAAATTGTAGATTTTACAAATACAATATTAAGTCTATAGAAAACTCTCTTAATAAGGTATTAAGAGAGTCTTTTCATAGATCAAAATATTAAATTTTAAAAATCTATTTTCTTACCGCTATATGCATAATTATACATATTCATCATTTCTTCTTCATTAATTTTTCTTGGATTTGAGGAAGTACATGCATCTAACACTGCATTATGAGCCATAAATTGAACTTTTTCCTTAAATTTTCCTTCATTTATTCCATAATCTTTTAAATTTAAAGGAATGTCTAATTTCTTATTCAATTCTCTTATCATATCAGTCAATGAATCTACTAATTCATCTTCTGTATTACCACTCAATCCTAAAAATCTAGCAATAGTTGCATATCTATCTAAGCAAACTTTTTTATTAAAATCTATAACATAAGGTAGGAAGATAGCATTTGCACATCCATGAGGTATATGGAATACAGCTCCTATTTTGTGAGCCATACTATGAGTTATTCCAAGCAATGCATTAGAAAATGCCATTCCAGCAAGACATTGAGCTTCATGCATTCTTTCTCTAGATTCTTTATCTTCATCGTATGATTTCACTAAATAGTCTTTTACCATGCAAATAGCTTGTATAGCTAAAGGATCTGTAAAGTTTGTTCTAAGTCCCGCTACATAAGCTTCTATAGCATGAGTTAATGCATCCATTCCAGTATGTGCAGTAAGTTTTTTAGGCATAGTTTCTGCTAGCTCTGGATCTACTATTGCAATATCTGGAGTCAAATTAAAATCTGCTAATGGATATTTTATTTCTTCTTTATAATCTGTTATAACAGCAAATGCTGTAACTTCTGTTGCTGTACCACTAGTAGATGGTATAGCAATAAACTTTGCTTTATTTCTTAATTCTGGTAATGCTAATACCTTTTCTGCTGCTTCTTTAAAAGTAAAATCTGGATGCTCGTAGAATAGCCACATAGCTTTAGCTGCATCTATAGGAGACCCTCCACCTATTGAAACAATCCAATCCGGTTCAAATTCTCTCATAACTTTTGCACCATTCATTACTGTTTCTACTGATGGGTCTGGTTCTACTCCCTCAATTAGTCTTGTCTCTATTCCTGCTTCCTTTAAATAAGATTCTACTTTATCTAAAAAGCCAAATCTTTTCATGGATCCTCCACCTATTACTATAACAGCCTTTTTACCTTTTATATTTTTTAAGACTTCTAAGGAACCTTTACCATAATAGATGTCTCTTGGAATTGTAAATCTATTCATTTTATCTTCCTCCTAACCTTAAACAACACTTTGATATTTTTTTAACACTTATTTTAATAGCAAATTTCATGCCATTGAAATAATCCTTATATTTCAATGATTCTCAATTTACTAAAACAAAACTTTTTTATTCTGTTCTATTTATTATCATATCTAGCTTTTATTTATGTTAAATAATTTAGCACTGTTTATTTTTTGAACACAAATAAAGAAATATATTTTACAAAATATTATTTGAATATAAAAAATAATTTAATATATTACTACGCTTTATGGTAATAAAAACAACAATTTACATTATTTTTTAATAGTTTAAAAAAACATAATAAAATTTTGTTAATTTTTTTACATTTTATCTATAGTTCGATATTATACTTTTTTAACTTATTATATAAAGTGTTTCTACTAATTCCTAAAACTTTTGATACTGTAGATATATTTCTATTAAATTTATTCATACAACATATTATAGCTTTTGTTTCTAATTCCTCAAGAGTACATATATATTCATTATCAGCGTTTTCATATATAGTTTTTTTCCCTTTCTCATTATCATCTAAAATAAAACTACTTTCTCCATCAAAATTTACAATATTTTCAACATAGTTCTCTAGCTCTCTTACATTTCCTGGCCAATTATAGTTTATAATTTTATAATATAAATCCTCTCTTATTTTAGGTTCTTTTTTATTCAATTTCAAAGACTTTTCTTTTAAAAAATGCTCTAATAGTAACTTTATATCTTCTTTTCTTTGCCTTAAAGGAGGAATGTAAATTGGAATAACTTTAAGTCTATAATAAAGATCTTCTCTAAATTGATTTTTTCTTACTTGCTCTTTTAAATCTTTATTTGTGGCAGCAATAATTCTTATATTTATTGGTATTGATTTATTTCCTCCAATTTTTACAATATATCCTTCTTGCAAAACACGTAATAATTTTACCTGCATAGATAATGGCATATCCCCTATTTCATCTAAAAATAAAGTTCCTCCATGTGCATTTTGAAATTTACCTGTATGCCCTCCTTTTTTTGCTCCTGTAAAAGCTCCTTCTTCATAACCAAAAAGTTCACTTTCTATTAAGTTATGAGGAATAGCTCCACAGTTGATCGCTATAAAAGGTTTATTATATCTATCACTGTAATTATGAATTGATTGTGCAATTATCTCTTTTCCTGTACCACTTTCTCCTTGAATAAGTACAACCGATTGGCTATTTGCAACCTTTTTACATTGCCATATGATTTTCTTCATCTCCATATTTCTAGTTATTATATCATCAAAATTATATTTTGTTTTTAGAATCTCCTCATTATTATCAATATCAATTAATTTGAAACTATTCTCTAAATGCGCCATATAATTTCACCATCCATAAATAAAAGCCATTGGGATATCCAATGGCTTTATAATTATTTTGCGTAGTTGTGGAATCCTCTTCCAGTTTTTCTTCCTAACCAACCAGCTCTTACATATTTTCTTAAAAGTGAATGAGCTCTATATTTTGAATCTCCTGTTTCAGTATATAATACATCCATTATTGCAAGGCAAACATCTAATCCTATAAGATCTCCTAAAGCAAGAGGTCCCATTGGATGATTAGCACCAAGCATCATAGCCTTATCAATATCTTCTGCTGAAGCTATTCCTTCTGCATAAATACCAACTGCTTCATTAATCATTGGAATTAATATTCTGTTTACAACGAATCCTGGAGCTTCTGCAACTTCTACTGGATCTTTTCCAATTGCTACTGATACTTCTTTAACAGCATCAAAAGTTTCCTGTGAAGTAGCCATTCCTCTGATTATTTCAACAAGTTTCATAACTGGAGCTGGATTAAAGAAATGCATTCCTATAACTTTATCTGCTCTCTTCGTTGAAGTAGCTATTTCAGTTATTGAAAGTGATGAAGTATTAGAAGCTAATATTGTTTCTGCTTTACATATTCTATCTAATTCTCCAAATATTTCTCTCTTAAGGTCCATTCTTTCAACAGCTGCTTCAACTACTAAGTCGCAATCAGCTGCCATATTTATATCTACTGTTCCAGTTAATCTTGAAAGAACTGCATCCATGTCTTCCTGAGTCATCTTTCCTTTAGCAACTAACTTTGATAAGCTCTTATTAATTCCAGCTAATCCTCTTTCAACAAACTCATCTTTAATATCTCTTAGAACAACTTCATATCCTTTTACTGCAAAAGCTTGAGCTATTCCAGCTCCCATTGTTCCTGCACCAAGTACACATATCTTTTTCATGATATGTACCTCCTTTATATAAATTTTATATTAATATAATTAGTAAAAGATGTATTAAAATATACATGTTTGCACCTTAAAGATACAAACATGTATTTTTAATTCTTATTAGTTCATAGTAGCTTTAATTTCAGCTATTAATTCAGGAATTACTTTCTTAAAGTCTCCTACTATACCAAGGTCTGCAACCTGCATGATTG
>NZ_JAGGKA010000027.1 GCF_017873215.1 Clostridium tetanomorphum | reverse complement strand
CGTTTCTAGCAATTTTTTAGCTCATCGCTATTTTTAACAGTTTCCTGTTAAGAATTGACTGGTTTCTTAATTCTCTGTTTAATTTTCAAAGACCATGTCGCTTCAAGCGACTACTATATAGTATCATTTAATTTTATGTTTGTCAACATTTTTTTATAATTTTTTTAATTAAAAGATACTTAATTTAAAATTTGTTGTCGCTTTTCTCTCAGCGACAAGTGTTATTTTAACAAATTTATTTCAATTAAATAGTTCGTCATATCTTACTATATTGATTTAAATTAATATTTCTCACTTTTTCTTAATATATCTCTCTTTTTTATATAGTGATACACCAGATAAAGTTGCTTATATTTTACTAAAAAAATAAAGGTTGATATCTTAAAGATACCAACCTTTATTTATATTAATATATTTCTATCAATATATTTTTATGAATCCTCTTCAGTATTTATTTTAGCAATAGCTAATATCTTTTCTTCTTTATCTGTTTTCATTAATGTTACTCCCATAGCATTTCTACTAGTTATACTTATATCAGATACACATATTCTTATTGCAATATTACTACTGTTTATTAACATTAGTTCATCACTATCTTTTACAACTCTTGCCGCTACAATATTGCCTGTTTTTTCTGATAATCTGTAAGTTATAATACCTTTTCCTCCTCTTTTCTGTAAATTATACTCAGAAACAGGAGTTCTCTTTCCAAAACCATTCTCACTAACAACTAATACATATTCTCCTTCAACAACAATATCCATACTAACAGCTATGTCGCCTTCTCTTAGAGTAATAGCTTTTACTCCAGTAGCAGCTCTGCCCATAGGTCTTATATCCTTTTCGTTAAATCTTATTGAATATCCATTTTGAGTAACTATAAGAATTTCTGCATCTCCTCTTGTAACTTTAACCTTTAACAGTTCATCATCTTCTTTTAAATTGATAGCATTTAATCCATTTTTTCTTATAGATGAAAATTCTTTTAAGAAAGTTTTCTTAATAATACCACTCTTGGTTGCCATTATTAAGAATCCATCTTCTACTTTTTCCTTTATGGATATAACTTCTCTTACATTTTCATTAGGATTTAAAGGAATCAAATTAACTATATTAGTTCCTTTAGCAGTTCTTCCTGCTTCAGGTACTTCATAAGCTTTTAGCTTATAAACCCTTCCTAAATTAGTAAAGAATAATAAATCACTATGAGTTGAAGTTATAAATACTTTTTCTACAAAGTCATCTTCTTTCGTTGTCATAGCTTGAATTCCTTTTCCGCCTCTCTTCTGAGAAGAATATGCATCTGAAGATATTCTCTTTATATATCCTGATTGAGTTAAAGTAATAACAACTTCTTCTTCTTGTATCAAATCTTCAATATTTATTTCATCACTTCTTTTTTGTATTTCAGTTCTTCTTTCATCGCCATACTTATTTTTTATTTCCATTAACTCTTCTTTTATAATATTTAAAACTAAATATTCGTTAGCCAAAATTTCTCTTAAATTTTCTATTGTGTTAATTAATTCATTATATTCAGCTTCTATTTTTTCTCTTTCTAGACCTGTTAATCTTTGCAATCTCATATCTAATATAGCTTGAGCTTGCTTTTCAGATAAATTAAACTTTTCCATAAGTCCATTTCTAGCAGTGTCTGTATTTTTAGAAGATCTAATTAAATTAATAACTTCATCTATATGATCAAGGGCTATCCTCAATCCCTCTAATATATGTGCACGTGCTAAGGCTTTATTTAAATCAAACTGAGTTCTTCTTCTTATTACTTCTTTCTGAAAGTTAAGATAATGAACAAGCACTTCTTTTAAATTTAATGTTTGTGGTTCATTATCTACTAATGCAATCATAATTACTCCAAAAGTATCCTGCATTTTTGTATGTTTATATAATTGATTTAGAACTACATTAGCATTTGCATCTCTTTTTATTTCTATTACTATTCTCATACCGTCTCTATCAGATTCATCTCTTATATCTGATATTCCATCTATTCTTTTGTCCTTAACTAAATCAGCCATATTTTCGATAAGTTTAGCTTTATTCACTTGATAAGGTAATTGTGTAACAATAATCCTATGTCTACCCTTTTCTTCTTCTATTTCAGCTTTAGCTCTTACAATTATTCTTCCTCTACCAGTTTCATAAGCTTCTCTTATTCCTGAAGTTCCCAAAATAATTCCTGCAGTAGGAAAATCTGGTCCCTTTATTTTAGTCATTAATTCTGGAATAGTTACTTCTGGATTCTCTATAATCATATAAATTCCATCTATAACTTCTCCTAAATTATGAGGTGGTATGTTAGTAGCCATACCTACAGCTATACCAGAAGATCCATTTACAAGTAAATTAGGAAATCTAGATGGAATTACTAAAGGCTCTTTTTCTGAACTATCAAAATTAGGTCCAAAATCTACAGTATCCTTGTTTATCTCTCTTAGCATTTCCATAGCTATCTTACTCATTTTAGCTTCTGTATACCTCATAGCAGCAGCAGAATCCCCATCTACAGAACCAAAATTACCATGACCATCTACTAAAGTATATCTTATAGAAAAATCCTGTGCCATTCTAACTAGAGCATCATAAACAGAAGAATCTCCATGTGGATGATATTTACCAAGAACATCTCCAACTATTCTAGCACATTTTCTATATCCTTTATCTGGAGTAAGCCCTAATTCATACATTGAAAAAAGAATTCTTCTATGTACAGGTTTTAAACCATCTCTTACATCTGGAAGAGCACGACCTACTATTACACTCATAGCATAGTCTATATAACAATTTTTCATTTCTTTTTTTATATCTACTTCCAAAACTTTCCCTTCATTGTTCATCTATTTCACACCTTCCACCTTTATATATCAAGGTTCATAGCTCTCTTAGCATTTTCTTGTATAAATTCTCTACGAGGTTCCACTTTATCTCCCATAAGAATTGTAAATATTTCATCTGCTGCCATAGCATCTTCTACAGTAGCTCTTAATAAAATTCTTTTTTCAGGATTCATAGTAGTTTCCCAAAGTTGTTCCGCATTCATTTCTCCAAGTCCTTTATATCTTTGAATGTCGGTGTTATTATCTCTTCCACCAATTTCATCAAGTAATCTTTCTAATTCTCTGTCTGTGTAAATATAATATTCTTTTCTTGACTTTGTTACTTTATATAATGGAGGTTGTGCAATATAAATGTGTCCTTGTTCAACAAGCTCTCTCATGTATCTATAGAAAAATGTAAGCAATAATGTTCTAATATGAGCTCCATCTACATCAGCATCCGTCATTATTATTATTCTGTTGTATCGTATCTTTTCTATATCAAAATCTTTACCTATTCCTGCTCCAAACGCAGTTATCATAGATCTAATACTATCTGAATTAAGAATCTTATCAAGTCTTTGTTTTTCCACATTCATTATTTTCCCACGAAGTGGAAGTATAGCTTGAAACCTTCTATTTCTTCCTTGTTTAGCTGATCCACCTGCTGAATCACCCTCAACTATATATATTTCACACTCTCTAGGATCTTTTGAAGAACAATCTGCCAATTTACCAGGTAATGAAGTACTTTCTAAAACAGATTTTCTTCTAGTTAATTCCCTGGCCTTTCTAGCTGCTTCTCTTGCTCTTGAAGCCATTAAAGATTTATCTATAATTGTTTTTGCAATTTGAGGATTTTCTTCTAAAAAAGTTCCTACTCCTCCACCAACTATATTATCAACTATTCCTCTAACTTCACTATTACCAAGTTTTGTCTTAGTTTGACCTTCAAACTGTGGCTCTGTAAGTTTAACTGAAATCACAGCTGTTAAGCCTTCTCTTATGTCTTCTCCAGATAAATTTTTATCACTTTCTTTAAGGTGTCCAAACTTTTTTGAATAGTCATTAAAAGCCCTTGTTAATGCAGTTTTAAAACCAGCTAAATGGGTTCCCCCTTCTACGGTATCTATATTATTTGCAAAGGAAAATATATTTTCAGTATATCCATCATTATATTGTAAAGCTATCTCTACAATGTAATCATCTTTGTTTCCTTCTATGTATATTGGTTCATTATGTAATACCTGTTTATTTCTATTTAAATAAGATACAAAAGACTTTATACCACCTTCATAATGGAATTCTTCTTTTTTATCTGTTCTTTCATCTATTAAAGTTATTTTTATACCTTTATTTAAAAATGCTAATTCTCTTAATCTTTGAGCCAAAGTATCATATTCAAAATCTAATTCATCAAATATTTCTTTATCTGGTTTAAAATAAGTTTTAGTACCATGTTCATTAGTTTCACCTATTTTATCTAATCCTGTAACAGCTTTTCCTCTTTCATACCTTTGCTTCCATATAGAACCTTCTCTTCTTACTTCAACCTCACAAACCTCTGAAAGAGCATTAACTACAGATGCACCAACACCATGAAGTCCTCCTGATACTTTGTATCCTCCTCCTCCAAATTTTCCTCCAGCATGTAAAACTGTCATTATAACTTCTACTGTTGGTTTATGCATTTTAGGATGCATACCTACAGGCATTCCTCTACCATTATCTTCAACAGTTATTGAATTATCTTTATTTATATATATATCTATTTTATCGCAAAATCCAGCTAAAGCTTCATCTATGCTATTATCAACTATTTCATAAACAAGATGATGAAGCCCTCTTAAACTAGTACTACCTATATACATTCCGGGTCTTTTTCTTACAGCTTCCAAGCCCTCTAGTACCTGTATTTGATTCTCATCATAGGTTTGCTTTTTTTCTTCTACCATATTTATCCTCCTTAATTTTAAGGTTCATAATATAATGCTTGTGATCGTTTTGTTAAAGTTGCAGATGAAATTGGCGATAAAAAAACTTTACTTTTTTTATCTACCTCTGCTATTATAAAGGACTTGGGTTTTTCCTTTGTTATTCTTTCAACAAATCCATCCTCTTCAGCTAATCTTAAAAACTGAGTTGTATCAGAGCTATACATAGATGTTTCTATATCGAATATTCCAATAACATCTTTTAAAGGAACTACTACATTTTCTCCTAAATGTAAAAACACAAAAATTCCTCCTCTGGCTATAAACCAAATAATATTTTAATATATTTTACCATTTACCACATTAAATATTTTATAATCTTTTTCTATATAATTTTCTATATTTTCAAATCCAGTACAGGTTATTATAGTTTGAATATCTTTAACAGAATTTAATATATATTTTTGTCTTTTAGCATCCAATTCTGATAATACATCATCTAATAACAAAATTGGATATTCTCCAATTAATTCTTTAATAATTTCTAAAGATGAAAATTTTATAGTTAAAGTAGCAGTTCTTTGTTGACCTTGAGAACCAAAACTTCTTACGTCTATATTGTTTATTTTTACAGAAAAATCATCTCTGTGTGGTCCTACTGAAGTAATTTTTTTCTCATAGTCATTTTTTCTGTTTTTAAATAGCATATCAAAAAATTCATTTTCTATATCATTATAATTCTTGACAAAAGTTAAATATTTAAAACTTATATCTTCTTTTCCCGAAGTTATATCTTTATGTATTGATTTTCCTTTTTTATTTAATCTATCTATGTATTTCTCTCTTTCTTTTATAATAAAAGATCCAAATTTCGATAATTGTTTATCATATATTTCTATTATGCTATACAATTCTTTATTACCTTTTTTAAGTAAAGTATTTCTCTCATTTAATACTTTATTATACTGTACTAAATTATAATAATATTTATTGCTTAATTTACATAGCTCTATATCTAAAAATTTTCTTCTAAAGGCTGGAGATTCTTTGATAATTTTCAAATCCTCTGGAGAAAACATTACTACATTTAAAATACCTAAAAGTTCAGATATTTTATTTATCTTTATTGAGTTAACATTTATTCCTTTTTTACCTTCTTTAAATATTTTTATTTCAATTTTTTTATCTAATCTATCTTTAACCACATACAGCTTAATATAAGAACTTTGAGCGTTCCAGTTTATCATTTCTTTATCTTTATTAGTCCTATGAGATTTTCCAATACTCGAATAATATATGCTTTCTAATATGTTAGTCTTACCTTGAGCATTGTCTCCAATAAATAAATTAATATTTTTATCTAGTTCTATGCTTAATTCTCTATAATTTCTAAAATTAATAAGTTGTAAATATTTAATATACATAAAAAACACCTATTTATAATTATATCATAATATAATCTTTGCACAAATTATTATGCACAATGTATAGTTAAAATCATTTTATTAATCCATTATACATTGTGCTATGATAAATTAAAATTATACTATTAAATAAGTTTCATTGTTAACTTCTACTTTATCTCCTTTAATAAGTTTTCTTCCTCTTCTTAATTCTATTTCTCCATTAACTTTAACCATGCCCTCTTGTATCATCATTTTAGCTTCTGATCCCATAACAACAGCACCTGACCATTTTAAAAAAGAATCTAATTTTATTATGTCTGTATTTATTTTTATTTTATTCATATCATAATCCTCCCCTTAATTATTTAATAATCTAACTGGAAGAACTAAATAAGTGCAATTATCAGTTTCATTACTTTTTATAACACATGGACTTACACTACTAGATAACTCCATTGATATTTCTTCATCTTCCATTATTTTAAATACATCAATTAAATATTTAGAGTTAAATGCAATTTGTAGTGACTGACCTTGCAAAATTATCCCCACTTCTTCTCTTACCATTCCTAATTGAGAATTAGATGTTATGATCATATTATCATCTTCAATATTTAGTCTTATTAAACTAGTATTTCCTTCTTTTCCCATTAAAGATGCTCTTTCTATACAATTTAGTAATTCATTTCTTTTAGCTATAATTTTTAAATTGTATTCTTCTGGAATAATTGAATTATATTTTATAAATTCACCTTCTAAAAGCCTTGAAATTATTTTTGTTTCACCAATGCTAAATAGAATATGGTTAGGTGTAAATGTTATATTTACATTTTCATCTGTATCTTCTAATATTTTAGCAACTTCATTTAATGTTTTTCCTGGAATAACAGCGTTTATTGAATTTTCGTTATCTATATATTCAGATCTAATTGCTAATCTATATCCATCTAAAGCTACTAAATTTAATTTTTTATCTTTTATTTCAAATAAAACTCCCGTTAATATAGGTCTTGTTTCTTCCTGAGCAGTAGCAAATATTGTAGATTTAATCATACTTTTAAGTATTTTTTGTGGTATAGAAAAGATACTATTTTCATTGATATTAGGCAGTTCTGGAAAATCAGAACTATCCATATGTATAAGAGTAAAATTAGATTTTTGACATATTATCTCTATAACATTATTATCTTTAGTACTAATTTCTATTGTGTCATTAGGTAATTTTCTTATAATCTCACCAAAAATTTTTGAATCAACTACAATAGAGCCTTCTTCATAAATATTTGCATTTATCTTAGTTTCAATACTTAAATCTATGTCTGAACCTGTAAATATTATTGAATCATTTTTTGCATTTATTAATATACCTTGAAGAATTGGCATAGTAGATTTTCCTGTAACAGCTTTTTGAGATATTGATATAGCTTCTTGTAATATGTTTTTTTCACATGTTAATTTCATTGGTAATCCTCCTTAATAATTCACATGTTAATTATATATATAGATAGAATAGATAATATAAATATTTTAGTAGTAATAGTAGTAGGGGCTGTGAATTTGTTGATAACTAATATAAGCATTGAAATTGCTTAAAAGTTAGTAAAAAATAATTGTGGATAAGTATTTAATAAAAACATACTGTTATCCACATTATTAAGATAAAAAAAATAAATTTAATTATCCACATGATATTATAAATAAATAATAAACAATTGTTAATCATTTTTGAGTTATTTTTTTTGATAATTCATTTACGGTATTTTGAAGTGATTCATCTTCTTTTAAACTAGTAGAAATTTTTTCATAAGCATGAATTACAGTAGTGTGATCTCTTCCTCCAAATTCTTCTCCTATTTTAGGAAGAGAATTGTCTGTAAGTTTTCTGCAAAGGTACATAGCTATTTGTCTAGGAAAGGCTACATTACGTGTTCGTCTGGCAGATTTAAAATCTTCAACTCTTAGATTAAAATAGCTTGATACAATATCTTGGATGAGTTCAATTGTAATTTGTTTTGATTGTTTGTTGGATATTATATCTTTTAGAGCTTCAGAAGCAAGATCTACGCTAATCTCCTTATTTGTAAGAGAGGAAAAAGCAACTATTCTTATTAGTGCGCCCTCTAATTCTCTTATATTAGACTTTATTTTTGTAGCAATATATACCATTACTTCATTAGGAATATTTAAATGTTCTACATCAGCTTTCTTTTTAAGTATGGCCATTCTGGTTTCAAAGTCTGGTGCTTGTATATCAGCAATAAGTCCCCATTCAAATCTTGAACGCAGCCTATCTTCTAATGTAGGAATTTCTTTTGGAGGTCTATCACTAGATAGTATAATTTGTTTATTAGCTTCATAAAGGGCATTAAATGTATGGAAAAATTCTTCTTGAGTTCTCTCTTTTCCCGCAATAAATTGAATATCATCTATTAAAAGTATATCTATATTCCTATACTTATTTCTAAATTCAACATTTTTATCGTCTTTTATTGAATTAATAAGTTCATTTGTAAACTTTTCAGAAGATACATATACAACTTTAGAATTAGGATTATTTTGAAGAACATAATGTCCTATAGCATGCATTAAGTGAGTTTTACCCAATCCAACTCCCCCGTATATAAATAAAGGATTATATGCTTTTGCAGGCGCTTCGGCTACCGCAAGAGATGCTGCATGAGCAAATCTATTACTATTACCAATAACAAATGAATCAAAAGTATATTTAGGATTAAGCATTGTAGACATCTCGTCACTTATAACTACATTGCTAGCATTATTGATAGTTTTATGATTTTTATTTAATGATTCTACATTAGCAATATCTTCAGAAGCGATAAAAAATTCTATATTATATTTTTTTGAAGTAATTAGTTTTAAAGCATTAATTATAAGATCTTTATATCTGCTATCTAGAATTCCTTTTGTAAAATCATTTGGAACGCATAAAAATAAAGTATCATTTTCAATTTTCATTGGGGTAATACTTTTTATCCAAGTATTAAAGCTTACTTCTGTAAGTTCACCTTTTACTATGTTCAAGGTTTTTTCCCAGATATCTTTCAATTGGGTACTCATTTTTTATCCTCCAGTTCAAGTTTATAATAATTCACAATAAATCTACATATTTATAAACATTATTAATCTTCTTGACAAATGTTTATAAAAATATTCACATGTTAATAAATTTGATTAATAAATTTAAAATATTTAAGTTATCAACATATGTGTATAAATAAATAATAACATTAGTAACATACTATTAAATGTGGAGTTTTGAATAAAATAGAATAAAAAAAATAAAAATATTATTTAAAAATAACAAGTTATACACAAAGTTATCAACACCTGTTGATAACTTTTGTATCTTTATAAGTTATCAACAGTCCTTTATTAATAATATCAAAACCTCTAAGGGGTTTCAAGAAGTTATCCACAAAAAATAATTAAAAATATTAACAATAGCCTTTTTCTTGACATTAAAGGGTGGTGAATATATAATTTAATAGTAAAACTATAAGTAGGTAGTAAGTTAATTGCTATATATAAAATAACTTAATATGAAGGGGGTGTTGTGTAAATGTTTATGACATACCAACCAAAAAAGAGACAGAGAAAAAAGGAACATGGATTTAGAAAAAGAATGAAGACTTCATCAGGAAGAAATGTTTTAAAGAGAAGAAGACAAAAAGGTAGAAAAAGATTGACAGCATAAGGCCGCGATATTGTGGCCTTTTTCTGCAATTGCAGAAAAAAAGGAGTAGTGGGTATTATGAAGAAATACAAATTACGAAAAAATGCGGAGTTCAGAACAGTATACAGAAAAGGAAGGTCTTTTTCTAATGATCTATTAGTTCTATATATACATAAGAATAATAGGAATGATTTCAATAGATTTGGAGTATCAGTTAGCAAAAAAGTAGGAAAAAGTGTAATTAGAAATAGAGTAAGAAGATTAATTAAGGAAAGTTATAGGTTAATACCGAATAATTTAAAAAAAGGTTATGATTTAGTAGTAATAGCAAGGACCTCTTCTAGAGATAAAAATTATGCAGAAATTGAAAAAGCGCTAATAAATTTATTTAAGAAAGCAGGTTTATATAATAGTTGAAAAAAATTTTAATTAACTTAATTAAATTTTATAGAAAATATATATCACCTCTTAAAAGTCCTTGTTGTAAATTTTATCCTACATGTTCTCAATATGCTATAGATGCTATATCTAAATATGGGGCATTAAAGGGTGGTTTTATGGCTTTTAAGAGAATTCTAAGATGTAATCCTTTTAGCAAAGGAGGATATGACCCTGTTAAATAAAATGTCTGGAGGTTTGGAATGAGTTATTTAAATAATGCATTAGTTCAATTTTTTGTGTATGTGCACAAGTTAGTAGCTAGCGTAATATCAAATCCTAATTATTCCTATGGTGTTGCTATTATTTTAGTTACATTAATTATAAAGATAGTGCTTGTACCTCTAAATATAAAATCAATTAGATCAAGTATTAGAATGAGCAAAATACAACCTGAAGCTAAAAAGTTACAAGATAAATATAAAAATGATCCGCAAAGAGCACAGCAGGAAGTTATGAAGCTTTATAAAGAAAAAGGAGTAAGTCCCTTTGGTGGATGTTTGCCTTTACTTATTCAGTGGCCAATATTGTTAGCTCTTTACTATGTGTTTAATAATATTAGTGGTATAAATGGTGTTACTTTTTTATGGATAAAAGATTTAGCAAAATCAGACATTATTCTTGCAGTTCTTGCAGGTGCTACACAGTATTATTCAGGACTTATCATGAATCCGCCTGGAGAAAATCCCCAAGCTAAGCAGGCTTCAGCTATGAATCTTTATATGTCATTATTTATGATTTTTATAAGCTGGAGATTAAAAGCTGCATTAGTATTGTATTGGGTTGTAAGTAATATAATGCAAATGGGTCAAACAATTCTAACTAAAAAGTTAGAAGAAAAACATATGTCAGAATCAGATGCCTAAGGGGGTGCTTACGGTATGAAGACAATTGATATGACAGGGAAAACGGTGGAAGATGCTGTTAATAATGCATTAAAAGAACTTAATGTTGCTATTGATAAAGTAGAAGTAGAAGTAATTGATGAAGGTAGTAAAGGATTATTTAAGTTAATTGGTGCAAGACCTGCCAAAGTCAAAGTAACAGTAAAAAAAGATCATGCATATGAAGCAAAAAATTTTTTAAGAGAAGTTTTAGAATCTATGGGGATTAAAGCAGAAATAAGAGCTGAGGAAGAAGAAAATGTATTAAGAATTTGTATGACAGGACCTAACATGGGAATACTTATAGGGTATAGAGGAGAAACATTAGATTCACTTCAATATTTAGTAAGTCTTGTAGTAAATAAGAATCATGAAGATGAATACAAAAGAGTAATATTGGATACGGAAAACTATAGACAAAAAAGAGAAGAAACATTAAAAAGACTTGCTTTGAAAATAGGTAATAAAGCTAGAAGAACAGGAAAGATAGTAAAACTTGAACCAATGAATCCTTATGAGAGAAGAATAATTCATTCAGTTCTTCAAAATGATCCTTATGTTGAGACTTATAGTGAGGGTGAAGAACCCTATAGAAGAGTAGTTGTAGATTTAAAGAAAGCCTAGTGATGGCTTTCTTTTTAAATTTATATAATTAAAAAAACAAGCTGTAAAAAATAAGGGGTGTAAAAAATGAAAGAATTTGATACTATAACAGCAGTGTCAACAGTTTTAGGAGAAGGCGGAATTTCAATTATTAGAGTTTCTGGAAAGGATAGTCTAAAAATAGTTGATAGCATATTCAAAGCTAAAAATGGTCAAAGTTTAGTTAACATGAAGCCATATACAATGAGATATGGTCATATAGTAGAAAGGGAAACAGGAGATATTTTAGATGAAGTATTGGTAAGCTTTATGAAAGGACCTAGAAGTTTTACAGCAGAAGATACAGTGGAGATAAATTGCCATGGAGGAGTTACTCCTACAAATAAAATATTGCAAGAAGTTATAAAAGCTGGAAGCAGACTTGCAGAGCCTGGAGAATTTACAAAAAGAGCTTTTCTAAATGGAAGAATAGACTTAAGCCAAGCGGAAGCAGTTATTGATATAATAAGGTCAAAAACAGAGTTATCTATGAAATCAGCTGTAATGCAATCTAACGGAAGAGTTTCAAAAGAAATAAAAAATTTAAGAAATAACTTACTTCAAATAATAGCACATATTGAGGCTACTGTGGATTATCCAGAAGAAGATTTAGAAGAAATAACAGCAAATGAAGTAACAAAAGAATTGTTAGAAATAGAAAAGTATATAGATAGATTACTAGATACAGCAGATGAGGGTAAAATACTAAGAGAAGGATTAAATGTAGTTATAGTTGGTAAACCTAATGTAGGTAAATCATCACTTCTAAACGCTTTACTTATGGAAAAGAGAGCAATAGTTACGGAAATACCAGGAACTACAAGAGATGTTATAGAAGAGTATATAAACTTAGATGGAGTACCAATAAAAATAGTTGATACAGCAGGTATAAGAGAAACTGAAGATATTGTTGAAAAAATTGGTGTAAAAAAATCAAAGGAAAAAATAGATGAAGCTGATTTAATAATATTAATGTTAGATTCTAGTAGAAAATTAGATAATGAAGACTATGAAATAATAAAATATATAAAAAATAGAAAATATATAGTTCTTTTGAATAAAAAAGATTTAGATAGAAAAATAGATTTAGATGATTTAAATGATTTAGATTCAAAGTATATTATAGAAACTTCTGCTAAAACAGGAACAGGATTAGAAGGACTAAAAAAATCTATAAAAGATTTATTTTTTAATGGAGAAATAAAATCTAGTGATGTTATAATAACAAATACAAGGTACAAACAAGCGTTGATTAGAGCAAAAGAAAGCTGTAAATCAGCAATTGAAACTTTAAAGAGTACTTATGCTATTGATCTAGCTTCAATTGATATTAGAAATGCTTGGCTAGGACTTGGTGAAATAACAGGTGAAACTTTAGAAGAAGATATTATAGATAAAATATTCTCAGAATTTTGTTTAGGAAAGTAGGGAGAAAAACAGATGAAATATTTTGGTGGAGAGTATGATGTAGTAGTAGTAGGTGCAGGGCATGCTGGATGTGAAGCCGCATTGGCTGGTGCTAGAATGGGATGCAAGGTTTTACTATGCACTATAAATTTAGATAGTTTGGCTTTAATGCCATGTAACCCCAATATTGGTGGAACGGCTAAAGGTCATCTAGTTAGAGAAATAGATGCTTTAGGTGGGGAAATTGGAATAAATATAGATCATACTTTTATACAATCAAGAATGTTAAACACATCTAAAGGACCAGCAGTGCATTCTTTAAGGGCTCAGGCTGATAAAAAAAGATACTCAGAAAGAATGAAGAGTGTAATAGAAAGACAAGAAAATTTAACATTAAAACAAGTAGAGGTTGTTTCTATAGAGATAGAGAATGGAAGAGTAAAAGGAGTATTGACTAAAAATGGAGCTTACTATACCACAAAAGCAATAATTCTTGCAACAGGAACTTATTTAAAGGGAAAAGTAATTATAGGTAATGTTAGTTATAGTAGTGGACCTAATGGATTATTTCCAGCAAATGATTTATCAAAGAGCCTTTTAGATTTAGGAATAAAGTTAAGAAGATTTAAGACAGGAACACCAGCTAGAGTAAATAGAAGAACTGTTGATTTTTCTAAGATGATTGAACAGGCGGGAGATGAAAAAATAGTACCTTTTTCATTTATGAGCAATAATTTGGAGAAGGATCAAATTTCTTGTTATTTAACGTATACAAATGAAGAAACACATGAAGTTATAAGAAAAAATATAGATAGGTCTCCATTATATAATGGATCTATTGAAGGAATTGGACCAAGATATTGCCCATCTATAGAAGATAAAGTTATGAGATTTCCTGATAAGGAAAAACATCAAGTATTTATAGAGCCAGAAGGGGAAAATACAGATGAATTATATGTTGGAGGAATGTCAAGCTCTTTGCCAGAAGATGTACAAATAGCTATGTATAGAACAGTACCTGGTATGGAAAATGTTGAATTTTTAAGGACTGCATATGCCATAGAATATGATTGTATAGATCCTCAACAATTAAAATTATCATTAGAATTTAAAGATATAGAAGGATTGTTTGGAGCGGGACAAATAAATGGAAGTTCAGGATATGAAGAAGCTGCAGCTCAAGGAATAATAGCAGGAATAAATTCTGTTATGAAAATTAAAGAAAAAGATCCTCTTATTTTAAATAGATCAGATGCTTATATTGGAGTATTAATAGACGACTTAATAACTAAAGGAACTAATGAGCCTTATAGAATGATGACATCTCGTGCAGAGTATAGATTACTTTTAAGACAGGATAATGCAGACTTAAGATTAACACAAATGGGATATGATGTAGGGCTTGTAAGTGAGGAGAGATACAATAAATTTTTAGAGAGAAAACAAGCAATTGAAGAAGAAATTGAGAGGATAAAAAATATACAAATAACTAATAGAAAAGAAGTTAATGAATTTTTGGTATCATTAAATTCTTCAGAGCTTAGAAAACCTATAAGTTTATATGAATTGATAAAAAGACCAGAACTTGATTACTTTAAATTAAAAGATTTAGATATAGAAAGACCAGAATTATCTTTTGATGTACAAGAAGAAGTAAATACTATGTCAAAATATGAAGGATATATTCAGAAACAACTGGATCAAGTACAACAATATAAGAAATTTGAAAAAAGGCTTATTCCTGAAAATATAGATTATAATAATGTACATGGTTTAAGGAAGGAAGCAATACAAAAACTTAATTCAGTTAAACCTGTAAATATAGGGCAGGCATCTAGAATATCAGGAGTATCACCAGCAGATGTATCAGTTCTTCTTATATACTTAGAGCATAAGTTTAAAAATAATAGCAAATAGAATAATGTTGGAGGTTAATTATGCAATATTATGATCTTTTAAGTTCTGCATGTAAGGATGTTAATATAGAGTTTGATGAGGGAAAATATAATAGATTCATAAAGTATAAGGATTTAATAAAAGAATGGAACGAAAAAATTAATCTTACTGCTATAACAGAAGATGAAGCTATTATAAAAAAGCATTTTATAGACAGTATAAAGATTTATAAATTCTCTCCTTTAAAAGAATGTAAAAAAGTAATAGATATTGGAACAGGTGCAGGGTTTCCAGGAATACCTATGAAAATTGTAGATGAAAATAAAGAATTTACTTTATTAGATTCACTAAATAAAAGAATTAAGTTTTTAGACGAAGTTATAAGTCAGTTACAAATTAATAATATTAATACACTTCACGGAAGAGCGGAAGATTTCTCAAAAAAAGATGAATATAGAGAAAAATTTGATGCTGTAGTATCAAGAGCTGTTGCAAATATAGCTGTATTAAGCGAGTTTTGTATACCTTATGTAAAAGTAGGAGGATATTTTGTAGCTATGAAAGGGCCTTCTGTTGAAGAGGAAATAAAAGAAGGGAAAAAGGCCATAGATATTTTAGGTGGAAAAATAGAACAGATTGTAAAAGTAGAAATAGAAGAAAGTGATTTACAGCATAATTTGGTAGTAATAAAAAAGATAAAAAATACTCCAACAAAATATCCAAGAAAAGCGGGAGCAGCAGCTAAGAATCCAATTAAGTAAATAATATTTATTCTGTAGCAATTTGTCATAGAAATTTTATTAAATAAAGAAGGATTTTAAGTAAGTTTGGAGAATTGTTAATTAAAGGAAAACATAAGAGGGATGGTTTAATTATGGAAGAAAATATAAACTATGTAAATATTGATTTAATTTCTCCTAATGTATATCAGCCAAGAAAAATATTTAATGAAGAAGCCATAGATGAACTAGCTAAATCAATAAAAAGTTATGGTATAATCCAACCTCTATCAGTGAGAAGAATGGGAGATAGTAGATATGAGCTTGTAGCAGGTGAAAGAAGGTTAAGGGCTGCTAAAAAAATAGGACTGAAAGAGGTACCGGTTATTATTGTTGATGTAACAGACAAAGAGTCTGCGGCTATAGCTTTATTAGAAAATATACAAAGGGAAGATTTGAATTTTTTGGAAGAAGCAGAAGCTTATTATAATTTGATAAGAGAACATAGTTATACTCAAGAAAAATTAGCAGAGCTTATTGGGAAAAAACAATCTACTATAGCTAATAAAATAAGATTACTTAAGCTTCCACAAAGAATTAGAAAAAAACTTTTAGAAAGTAACTTAACAGAAAGACATGCTAGAGCATTATTAAAATTACCTACAGAAGAATTACAAAAAAAAGTTTTAAATACTGTAATAAAAAAATCTTTAAATGTAAAGAAAACTGAAGAACTTATTAATAAAGAATTAATTAAAATAACAGAAAATAATTTAGCTAAAGATGGAAGAAAAAGAATTAAGGGTATATTTAGTGCTAAAGTTTATATAAATACTGTAAAACAAGTTTTTGATAAATATGGAGTAACAGCTCAATATACGTCAAAAGAATTAGATGATAAAATACAAATTACAATTAGTATACCAAAAAAATAGATTGTTTCACGTGAAACATTATAAATATTTATAATAGAGGTTTCTGTTTTAAGGAACTTCTATTTTTATTTTAATAAAGTACTTTTATTATTATTATAATGAATATATAATTAATATAGTATATTTATTACATAAGAAAGATTGGTGGGGATATATATGAAAGTTATTTCTATTTTTAATCAAAAAGGTGGAGTAGGTAAGACAACTACTAATATAAATTTATGTTCATATCTTTGTATGGAAGGATATAAGGTGCTTTCAATAGATGTAGATCCACAGGGAAATACAACTAGTGGATTGGGCATAGATAAAAGAAAATTAGATTTTTCAGTTTATGATTTATTAACCTCTGATGTTAGAATTAAAGACGTGATTAAACATAGTGAACTTATAAATAATTTTTGTATAGCACCATCTACTATGGAATTAGCAGGAGCAGAGGTAGAACTAATAGGAAAAGAAAATAGAGAGGGGATATTAAAAGAAAAGATTAGTGAAATTGAAGATGAATATGATTTTGTTTTCATAGATTGTCCACCATCTTTAGGTTTATTAACATTAAACGCTTTAGTAGCTTCAGATAGTGTACTAATACCAATTCAATGTGAATTTTATGCATTAGAAGGAGTTGGACAACTAGTTAATACCATTCAATTAGTAAAAAAATCATTAAATAAAAATTTGGAGATAGAAGGCGTAATAATGAGTATGTATGATGGTAGAACTAATCTTTCAAATGAGGTAGTTTCAGAAGTTAAAAAATATTTTAAAGATAAAGTGTATGACACTAATATACCAAGAAATATTAGATTAGCTGAAGCACCAAGTTTTGGCTTACCTATAGTTTTGTATGATGGAAAATGCAAAGGCGCAGAAGCTTATGAAGATTTAACTAAAGAATTTTTAAGGAGGCAAAATAGTTAAATATGAATAAAAAATTTGGATTAGGTAAAGGTTTAGGAGCTCTTATTCCTGAAGAAATAGATGAGGATATAACTAGCAGTAGTGAATTGGCAATAGATTTAATTAAGCCTAACAGTAAGCAACCTAGAAAAAAATTTGATGAAGAAGGAATAATTCAGTTATCAGAATCAATTAAAGAACATGGTATAATACAGCCGTTAATAGTAAAAAAAGAAAGTGATAAATATATTATTGTTGCAGGAGAGAGACGTTGGAGAGGAGCTAAAATGGCTGGACTAAAAAATGTTCCTGCTATAATAATGGATTTAAGTGATAGGTCTATTTTAGAAATATCATTAATAGAAAATATACAAAGAGAGGATTTAAATCCAATTGAAGAAGCTAAGGCATATAAGAAACTTATTGATGACTTCGGGCTGACACAAGAAGAATTGAGTAAAAGAATTGGAAAATCTAGAGTGTCCATAACTAACTGTTTAAGATTACTTAATTTAGATGAAAGAGTTCAAGATTATTTAATTGATGGAGTAATAACTGAAGGTCATGGTAGGGCAATATTACCATTACAAGATAAAGAATTACAATATAAAATATCTCAAACAATTATAGATGAAAATTTAAGTGTAAGAGAAACAGAAAAATTAATAAAAAGTATGATAAATACAAGTAATGATAAAAAGAAATCTAAAAATAATAATATTAATAATCCTTATTATATAGATGTTAAGAATAGACTGGAAGACTTATTCGGTACAAAGGTAAGTATTAATAATAAAAAGAATAAAGGTAAAATTGAGATAGAATATTATTCAGAAGAGGATCTACAAAGAATATTGGATATTCTAAAGTTATAAATATAACTAACGAAATGTTTCATGTGAAACATTTATGAAAGGAGAAAAAAGTAATGGACAACGTGTTAAACTTTATAAGCAATTTTCAAAGCATAATTGTAATAGCACTTTCAGCAATAGTAATAATATTATTTTTTACAATTATAATACAATTTAAAGCAATTAATAGGCTGGAAGATAGGTATAGAAAATTTATGAGAGGAACAGATAGTAAAAGTATAGAGGAATTAGTAATTACATATTTAGATAGAATTGATAAGTCTACTGAGGAAACAGAATATATGAAAAAGTTATATAAATCACTAGATAGTAAATTAAATGCATGTATTCAAAAAGTATCAATAGTAAGATATAGAGCATTTGAAGATGTAGGAAGTGATTTAAGTTATTCTATAGCTTTATTAGATAATAATAATAATGGGGTAATACTTACTGGAATATATGGAAGAAATGAAAGTACAACTTATGCTAAGCCAATTGATAAAGGATTATCAAGATACGAACTTTCAGATGAAGAAAAATATGTATTAAAAGATGCTATGAATAAAGTAAAATTAACTTTAGATGAGGATTTAAACATAAGTAAATTTTAAGTAAATAAATTTAGTATTTATTATATAAATATGAATAAAAAACCTTCTTTATGGTAATATTACTTTAAAGGAGGTTTTTTTATGACTGTATGTGTTTCAGAAGAACTTGAATATATAAGAGAAGAATTAAAAAAAAGAGGCTATAAAGTGATAGATACGTTAGAGAATGATTCTTGTGATGCAGTAATATGTAATTTAAAAGATGGTGGATTATTAAAGTTAAGCATGAAAAATACTATAAATAGGGATGGAACCTTAATTGTTGATGCAGGAAGTAAAAGTATAGACGAAATAGAATACATACTTAATAATAGAACATATAATTCAATATTTTAAAAAATAATAATAATATAAATAGCCAAGAAAACATGTTACTTGGCTATTTATATTA
Organism: Clostridium tetanomorphum; assembly: GCF_017873215.1. Taxonomy (GTDB): domain Bacteria; phylum Bacillota; class Clostridia; order Clostridiales; family Clostridiaceae; genus Clostridium_AO; species Clostridium_AO tetanomorphum. The sequence continues at coordinate 18,271 of NZ_JAGGKA010000027.1, read as the reverse complement.
TTATATATGATTTTCTATACCAAATGTTGACAAGTGTTTTTGTGGCTTTCTACCACCGATAGTTTTTAATATTGAATGATATATACCTTTGGAAATAACATCAGCTAATTGCATTACAGTATTTAATCTTGTATTCTGTAAAACCATAAATTCAAGAGTTCCTGAAATGTTAACTATTCCTGTTATACTTAAGTTGCCAATAGGGGGTAAATTTTTATTCATTGCTGACCCAGGACATAAAGCTTTCTCTTCTATACATATCTTGCCTATGTTTTGAACATTACCTAAACATGCATCTATAGCTATTATATATGGATTTTTATATTCATTTTGAATTTTTGATGTTATTTCACACAAATTTTTAGCATGAACAGGATTATCTAAACTACCGTAGATATATAAGTTTTCTCTTGATAGAAAGCGAAGTTTATAACCTATTAGTGGTCCAAGGCTATCACCAGTAGACCTATCAGAACCTATACAAAGAATAACAATAGGCCTTTCAGATTTTATAATAGGAATTAAATATTCACATAAAATATCTCTTAACATTATAATAGAATTATTTACAGAAGAATCTATAACTATTTTTTCTTTCATATAAAAAACCTCCTGTTTGGGATTATGTCCACAGTGAGGTTTTTTATACAATTTATTACAATACTTTTACGCCTTTTAATACTTTATAAAATATCACTAAAAATATGCAAAAGAACATTCCTGAAATACCATTTGCTTTTAATCCAATAAAAATAGCAGCTAATATTGAAACCGGATGTACTCCTAGAGAAGAAGATACTATTTTAGGTTCCAATATCTGTCTTACTACTGTAACTATAATGTACCAGATAAGAATGCCCAAAGCTGTAAAATAATTCTTAATTATAAAGAAATAAATTAGAGCTAATGGAATATATATTCCTCCTATTCCTAGGATAGGCAATATATCAAATATTGCAGCAATAGCACTTAATATTACAGCATATTTTACTTTTAAAAACAGAAACCCGATTAAGGTTTCAATAAAAGTTATACATATAACTAACATATAAGAAAAAGCATAGTTTGCTAGCAATTTTTTTGATTGGTTAAATATAGAATGAATTCTATCAGGATTATCTATGGCTATAAAGTTTAAAACTTTGTTTTTTGCAGAAGTCAAATCTTTTGTAAAGAAATATGTTGAAATTAATGTAAATAATATAACCATAAATAAATATGGTATATAGGTTAAGAAGGAAATTACACTTTGAATTATCACACTAGTAGCAGCCACAGTGAAATTAGAAAGCTCATATAATGAATTTGATAAATTTTTTTCTATAGCACTTGTAATAGATGGATCTAAATTATTATAATAACCTTCTAAGCTGCTAAAAAAATTATATATGTTGTTTGAATTATTAGCTAGATAATTTTGACTGCTTTTACCAAGTTGAATAGCTTCTCTAGTTAAAGAAGTTATACCTAAGGATAATATTAGTAATATTAATGTAAAAAATATTAAAGTAGTCAATAAAGCAGCAATGCCTTTTTTTATTTTAAACTTATTAATTAAAAATTCAGTAGGTTTTCTTAAAATTAAAGAAAACAGAAAAGCTAATACAAATGGTAAAGTATAGTTTAAAGCTTTAAATAATATTATGAATGAAAGAGAATAAATGATAAAGAAAGCAATAATTTTATCTAACTTTTCAATTATTTTGTTCATTAAGTTCACTTCCTCTTATATATCTTAATTAAACTATTTATAGTATAGTTTATATCATCCATTGTATTAAAAAAACCAATACTAAATCTTACAGTACCAGAAGGAAAAGATCCTATTGTCTTATGAGCTAATGGAGCACAGTGAAGACCAGATCTAGTTGCAATTCCAAAATCTCTATCTAATATAAAAGATAACATTGAACTATCCATGTCTTTTAAGTTTATTGACATAGTAGGAGTATATAAAAGATTAGGATTATGTCCATATACTTTTATAAAATCTAGATTTAATAAATGGTGTAAAAAATATTTAAATAAATAAGTTTCCCTTTCTTTAATATAGTTTATTCCTGTATTTTTGATAAATTTTAATCCTTCATATAGTCCAGCTATTCCAGGTGTATTTAATGTTCCACTTTCAAATTTATCAGGCAGAAAACTAGGCTGAAATGGATTTTCAGATTCACTACCAGTACCACCTTCTATAAAAGGTATAGCTTCATTATTTAATTCATCTGTTATTAAAAATCCTCCAATACCTTGGGGACCTATCAATGATTTATGTCCAGTAAAAGCTAGGGCACTAAACTTAAGTTTATTAAAATCTAAAGGGATATTACCAGCAGTTTGAGCAGAATCAATAATAAAGTAAATATCTTTATTTTTACAAATTTCTCCTATTTTTTCTAATGGCTGAATTGTACCTATTATATTTGAAGCATGAGATAATATTACAAGTTTGGTATTATGTTTAATTTTAGATTTAAATTCATTAATTGGAATTAATCCATTAGAATTACATTGTATTATGTCAATTTCGATATTTTTATGTTTTTCTATGGAATTTAAAGGTCTTAAAACAGAATTATGTTCCATAGAAGAAGTTATTATATGCCATCCATCTTTTATAACTGATTTTAATAATATATTTAATGAAGTAGTAACATTTGGTGTAAAAATAACATTTTCAATTTTGGGGAAGTTAAAAAATAAACTTAATTCTTTTCTACAATTATATACAAGTCTACTACTTTCTAAGGCATTACAATATGCACCTCTGCTCGAACTAGCACCAATGTTTTTCATATAATTCATCATGCCATTATATACACAATCTGGTTTTGGATAAGTAGTAGCTGCATTATCTAGATATACTTTTATATAAATCATCTCCTTTAATAATCAGTAAAATAGATGTATTGAACCAAATATAATAAATCCTACTCCTAAGATGAATATAAATATATTTAATATTTTTGAAGTTTTACATGTAAAGTTTTTTCCTAGCAGGTTTATACCTTTAAATGCAAAATAATTAAGAAAACCAAACCAAGTTACCATTCCAACAATTATTGAACAAGTAAAAATATAATAACTGATATTGCTTATATAGTACCATCTTTTTATAATTGTACTACTTAAAGTTAACCATAGAGAGGGAGTCATTGGATTTGAAAAAGTAATTAAAAAACCCATCAAAAATGGTATAGAAGAAAGTATGTTTTTGTCTATTAGAGTTAATTTTTTATGGTGTAATGAAGTAAAACCTATAGTACTTAGTAAAGAACCAGATATAATCCAAAATAAGGATTCCTTGTTAGAGTTAGCACCTAAAAATTTTAAAAGTCCAGCATTTATAAATAAAAGATAACTTACATCAGCAGATATAGAACCTAGTGATAATATAAATCCTTCCCTAAAACCTTTGGTAATAGTCCTTTTTATACTTTCTATTCCAGCAGGACCTGGTGGAATAGATATAATAATACCTATAAAATATCCTGATAAAAAGGGTTTGAGTATATTTAAAATACTATTCATAAATATATCCTCTTTACAATAGTTTGTTATAATTATAGTATAATATTACATTATATATTATAGAGCAAGATTTAAAAATTGTATAATAATTGTATATGTAATATTATTATATAAGACTTTAAATTATTAATAAAACTAATTTAGCTGATTGAAAAACTATTATTTTAAAAAACTAAATATTACAAAGATGAATTTGGTTTTTAAAATTGATTATAAGGGTTCCTCCTTAAATTTATATTTGGTGGTACTTATATAAATTTGACATTGAGTGGGGGAAATCCTTTTGATAAAGCTTGAAATTCCTCGAGCCCTAAGGGGCTTGAGGTTTTGCAAGCGACTAAAAAGCTAATTAAAAAGGGGGAATTGTTATGTCAAAAATAATAGACTGTAGGGGATTAAAATGTCCTGAACCAGTAATTCAAACTAAAAAATATTTTGATTCTATAGATGTTGGCGAAGCTGAAATAATAATAGACAATGAAATTGCTAAGAGTAATATATTAAAATTTTGCAAAAATAGTGGATACAATGGTGAACTAAAAGAAGAATCAAAAAATTTATATAGAATATTTATTATAAAACAAATTGGCTGTAATCTAATAGAAAAAAATAATAAAGATAAAACAACAACAATAATAATATCTACAGATAAACTTGGGGACGGAAGTGATGAGCTGGGAAGAATATTAATGAAAAGTTATTTGTTTGCCCTTTCAGAAAGTGACAATATACCAGGTAATATGATATTTTTGAATGGAGGAGTATTGTTGACCACTAAAGGATCAGAAGTATTAGATATTTTAAAAAAACTTGAACAAAAGGGAACTAGTATATTAAGTTGTGGAACTTGTTTAGATTATTATGAACTAAAAGAGAAACTAGAGATTGGGGAAATATCAAATATGTATACTATAGTGGAAAAAATGAATGATGCAACTAACACTATAAAAATATAATGTGTGGTGAATATCAGTGCATGAATATTTTATATTAACATTTAGAAATACATTAGAAGCTATACAGTGTGAAAATTTTCTTAAAGAAAAGGATATTTCATTGGTGATAATGCCTACTCCTACTAGTATAACTAAAAGTTGTGGAATAAGTGTAAAAGTACACAGTGAATATATAAAAAAGATTGAACAATTTAAAGATGAAGGAAAAATAAAAATAAAAAATATTTATATATGTAAAGAATCAAAGTATAATTTAGTTGTTTAATGTTTTAGTAAAATATTTATATAAATTATGAGGTGAAGAATTTATACAATGACAAATAAAGTTTTTTTTGCAAATATTAAATGGAATAAGCTCTTAAAAGTTATAGATCAAGAAAATATATATGGAATATTATATAACCTTATAAGAGTGGTAGTTGTTTTAGTACTAATGTATATAATAATAAAAATAGGAAATAAAGTTATTAATAGATTTGTTGAAAGACAAAATGAAATGAGATTTTCATTAAATGAAAAAAAATCTAAAACATTAGGAGCTATTTTAAAGAGTATTCTTAGATATTCGGTGTACTTTTTTGGCATATTTGTAATAATAGAAATATTATTTGATATAAAAGGATTAACTTTTGCAAGTATAGGGGGAGTAGCCATAGGTTTTGGAGCACAAAATCTAATAAAAGATGTGATAAATGGATTTTTCATATTATTTGAAGATCAATATGCTGTAGGAGATTATATAACTATAAAAGATAAGAGTGGTATTGTTGAAAGTATTGAGCTTAGAATAACGAAATTAAAAGATTTTAATGGAGATCTACATATAATTCCTAATGGTTCAATTGGAGAGGTAACAAACCATTCTAGAGGTAATATGAGAATTTTAATAGATATAGATATTGCAAATGATGAAAATGTAGATAATACAATTTCAATAATAGAAGGAGTTTGTGAAAAATTTAAACAAGAAAATGAAAATGTTGTAGAAGGGCCAGATGTTTTAGGAGTAATTCAACTTAAAGAAACTGCAACTACAATTAGAATAGTAGGAAAGGCTAAAACTATGACACAATGGGATGTAGAAATGGATTTAAGAAAAGAAATAAAGAATATATTAGACAAAGAGAATATAAAAAGACCATATCCAAGGGTAAGAATATTAAAGGAGGAATAGTATGGCTAAAGTTTTTAATCTTGGAGATATTGTAGAAATGAAAAAAACTCATCCTTGTGGAAGTAAGGAATGGAAAATAATAAGGATGGGAGCTGATATAAAAATAAAATGTTGTAGATGTGACAGGATTGTAATGCTAGAAAGAAGTAAGTTCGAAAAAGATATGAAAAAAGTGATACAGAGTAGTGAAGAAATATAAAATTATAATATAATGTATTGATTTTTATTTTTATTAGTGATAAAATTATTTGGTAGTCCCTGCTGTGGAAACCACAGCCGTTAGTCCAAGGGGAGGAGGTGAATTCTAATGAGAAAATATGAAACAATATTTATACTACACCCATCATTAGACGAAGAAGCTGTTACAGCTAACGTTGAAAAATTTAAAGGTGTTATAGAAAATGCTGGTGGAGTAGTAGAAAACGTTGATTTATGGGGCAAGAGAAAGCTTGCTTATGAAATAGACAAAATTAATGAAGGATACTATACATTAGTAAACTTTTCTGCTGAACCACAATTACCGAAAGAATTAGACAGATTATTTAGAATCAATGATTCAGTTATTAGACATATCATTATTAAAGAAGAAAAATAGGTGGTGCTTGGATGAATAAGGTTGTTTTAATTGGTAGATTAACCAAAGATCCAGAACTAAGGTTTACACCAGGTAATGGTACAGCTGTTGCCACTTTAACTTTAGCAGTAGATAGAAGATTTTCCAAAGATGGTACAAGGGAAGCGGATTTTATTCCTGTAGTAGTATGGGGAAAGCAGGCTGAATCTACAGCAAACTACATGAGCAAGGGTAGGCTTATGGGTGTTAGCGGTAGAATTCAGACAAGAAACTACGAAGCTAAAGATGGAACTAGAAGATATGTTACTGAGGTAGTTGCGGACGAAGTTCAATTCTTAGAATGGGGAAATAAGCAATCAGCTGGACCTCAATATGAAGGATTTGAGTCTCATTCAGCATCAAGTTTTGATGCTGAATCTTATGGAGAAGATATTACTCCAGTAGATGATGGAGAAATCCCATTTTAAAAGTAAGGAGGGAATGAAATGAGTAGAGAAGCTGGAAGAGAATCTAATGGTAGAAGAGGCGGCGGAAGAATGAGAAGAGCTAAGAAAAAAGTTTGTTCATTCTGCGTTGACAAAGCAGAATCCATTGATTATAAAGATATAAATAAATTAAGAAAATATATCACAGAAAGAGGAAAGATTCTTCCAAGAAGAATTTCTGGAAACTGTGCTAAGCATCAGAGAGAATTAACTGAAGCAATAAAGAGAGCAAGAAATATAGCTTTATTACCATTTACAACAGAATAATAGTTGAAAATTAACATACATAAAAAGATATCTCAGTTATGAGGTATCTTTTTTGTCTATTATTAAAATTTTTGGGTAAAAATCTTAATAATAGACAAAAATGAAATTATAATATTTATTGTTAAAGAAGACTCCTAAGTTTGTATTGTAAAATATTTATAGTAACCATATAATTAAAGTATATGTAAAATATAAATTTATAGTATATAGGTATATTAAAATAATGTAAATATATATATGGTTTAAAGGGGAGGTATACATGAAAAAAGAAGACTTTAATATAATGAGAAATATCCAAGTTATAGAAGAACTTAAGGCAGAGCTTGTATGTATAATTGGAGATTTTTTCAAAATTTTAACTAGGGGAAGTAATGTAGCACAGGGAGCTATACTTGATTGCATTTCCGGGGCAATAACTATATTATATATATTAGCTGAAAGGCTAGGATACTCATATACAGCAGTAGATGAAAATATGAAAAAAAAGCTTAAGATGGGAATTGTAGAAGATGATGAAATAGAAAAGGAAGGAAAGGATTTAAGTAGGCTTTATTCACATCTTAAAGAAAGACAATAATGGAGGAAGATATGAAAAGCAGAATTTATAATACCAGAGCTACAGTAGAAGCTGGCCTTATAACAGCACTTATCGTTGTTATGGCATTAATGAATGTATACATACCTATATTTTCTACACTGGGAAGGTTTATACTTCCTATACCAGTAGCAGTCTTATTTTTAAGACATAATTTTAAAGTAACTTTAGCCGCTGTTGTAGCAAGTGGTATATTTGTAGGTATGTTATATAGTCCATTATCAGGATTAACTTCAACAATTATGTTTGGAATTACAGGTATAACTTTAGGTTATTGTATTAAGAAAAATAGTGAGTTTTCAATAATGTTAATATTGTTATCAATAGCATCTCTTATTGGAACTGTAATAGATTTTTCTGTATATATAAAACTTATAAGTGGAAGTAGCCTAAAAGCTTTTATTGGAGAAATGTTAAAGATCATGGAAGAATCTGCAAATGCAGCTATAGAATTTTATACTAAAATGGGAGTAAGCAATGAACAATTAAAACCAATTTTAGACATACTAAAAATTTTTAATGTTGATTATATATTAAAGGTTGTACCTGCTATATTAATAATGGGCTCATTAGTATCTGCATATTTAACTTATATTGTAACAAAGCTTATACTTAAAAAATTAGGTTATAATATAAAGGAGGCTCCTAAATTTACTCATATACATATAAATGTAAAGATAGGGGCCATTTTATCAATATTTTTACTTTTAGGTGTATTATTAATAAGACAAAACGTGGAAGTTGGAGAATATTTAGCAGGGTCATCTCAATTGTTATTGCAATATGCTTTTTTTATTGATGGTTTATCGGTAGCATTATATTATTTAAAAGACAGATATAAGATGTCAAAGGGAGTTATAACATTAATAATATTTTTAACGATGTTTTCTCAACTTTCAATTGTGTATTTTATATTAGGTTTAGCGGATCTAATAATAGATTTTAGAAAGTTAGATCCCAATAGGAAATTAGGAGTGAAATAGCGAGGGCTTACCATGGATAAAAGATACAATTATTTTATTACTTCAAATAAAAGCTATATGGTTATAATAGCAATGCTTATACTTATTATCATGTATTATAATGTTCAATTGGGGATATTGACCATTTCGCTTTATGCAGTATTAGTAATTTATAATATAAAGAATAATGAAACTAGAAAAACAGAATGGAAAAAGTTCATTGAAAATTTTTCTTCTAATTTAGATAATGCAACAAGAAATACATTATTAAAACTACCATTACCAATGATTATTGTAGGGGATAGTGGAAGTATATTGTGGTATAATCAAAATTTTTCTATGATAATGCAAGGAGAAAATATATTAGAAAAAAATATAAATGAAATTATTACAGAATTTAATGTAAAGTATATATTAGATGGAAAAAGAAATTCTATAAAGTCTGCTAAGATAAAAAATAACTACTATGATATATATACTAATATAGTTCAAACATCTGAAAGTAAAGGAAGTAAAAATAAAATAATATTAGTATATCTATGTGATATAACTGACATGTATAATATAGTAAGAAGTATAGACGATAATAAAGAAACAGTAATGCTTATAGAAGTTGATAATTTAGATGATGTTGTGAAAACAACAGAAGAGGATAAAAGACCTTTACTTATTGCAGAGATTGAAAGAAATATTAATAGTTATGCTCAAAGTTTAAATGCAATGTTAAAAAAGTATGCCTCTAGTAAATATATACTTTCTGTTCAGGATAAGTATATACAAAAAGAAATGGAAAAAAAATTTGATATATTAGATTCTGTAAGAGAAATAAATATGGGAAATAAGTTGACTGTAACATTAAGCATAGGGGTAGGAAGAAGAGGGGACACACCTTTAGAAAATGAAAATTATGCTGTATCTGCTAAAGAATTAGCTTTAGGCAGAGGAGGAGATCAGACAGTAGTAAAAAGTGGAGAAAAGCTAGAGTTTTATGGCGGAAAAACCAAAGAGGTTGAAAAAAGGACTAAAGTAAGAGCAAGGGTTATAGCGCATGCATTATTGGACTTAATCAATGAAAGTGATAAAGTATTTATAATGGGACATGTGAATGCTGATATAGATTGTTTAGGATCAGCTGTAGGAATTTATAGTACAGTAAAGCTTTTAAATAAGGAATGTTATATAATATTAGATAATATAAATAATAGCATTAAACTTATGATGGAAAGACTTAAATCGGAAGAAGAATATAAAAAAGTTTTTATAGATAGTTCAAAAGCATTAGAAACTATGAATAAAGAAAGTTTGTTAATATTAGTTGATGTTCATAGTACTGGATATGTAGATAATATTAATATAGTGGAAAAAAGCAAACGTTTAGTAATAATAGATCACCACAGAAAGTCAACTAATTCTGTAACAGGTGCTCTTTTGAGTTATATAGAACCATATGCTTCATCTACTTCAGAATTAGTGACAGAAATGATACAATATATGGTAGATAAACCTAAATTAAAAATTATAGAAGCAGAGGCGTTACTTGCAGGTATATGTGTTGACACAAAGAACTTTTATTTTAAAACAGGTGTAAGAACTTTTGAAGCTGCTTCTTTTTTAAGAAGACTTGGAGCAGATACTTTAGATGTGAAGAAGTTATTTTCAGATGACTTAGATACTTATTTAAAAAAGTATGAGATAATAAAGTCAGCTAAGGTTATAGATGGAATAGCCATATCTATATGTCCGCCAATAATAGAAGATACTGTTTTAGCTGCGCAAGCAGCGGATGAGCTACTAAATATTACAGGTATCCATACCTCCTTTGTATTTGTTAAAATAGGAGGGGAAGTTTTTATTAGTGGCCGATCCCTTGGTGATATAAATGTGCAGGTATTACTAGAATCTTTAGGCGGTGGTGGGCATATGACTATGGCAGGAGCTAAACTTAAATCTGTTTCAGTTGAGGAAGCAGTAGAGAAATTAGAAAGTGCTATAGATAAATACTTAAGGGAAGGTGAAGAAAAATGAAGGTAATTTTATTATCAGATGTAAAAAATGTAGGTAAGAAGGGGGATGTAGTAAACGCATCCGATGGATATGCAAGAAATTTCTTATTTCCAAGAAAATTAGCTATAGAAGCTAATGATTCTAATATGCATATATTAAATAATAAAAAGCAAGCAGAAAGAAGACAAAAACTTGCAGAAATTGAAGAAGCACAAAAAATAGCAAATAATTTAAAAGGAAAAGAAATAAAGTTAAAAGTTAAATCAGGAGAATCTGGAAGGTTATTTGGATCTATTACAGGTAAGGATATATCAGAAGAATTAAAAAAATGTTTTAATGTAGACATAGATAAAAAGAAAATAGTTGTAGATGCTATAAGACAACTGGGAATATATGAAGTAGAAGTTAAGATATATCCTGAGATTTCTACAAAAATCAAGGTAATTGTTGAAGAACAATAAGGAGGATAAGTGTGAAATCACAATTTATTAACGAAATTGACAAAGAAGAATCTAGTGCTTTACCAGTAGATATACAAATAAATGTGTTATTTGAAATCATGAAGAAAGTGCTAGATGAGAAGACTATAAGATCTAGAACTGTTAAATTTAAACTTCAAGAATATATTGATAGTGATGATGATTATAAAAGATTATATGCATTAAATAAAATAATAAGTGATGGTAAGGGAACAAAGATTGTTCCTGATGAAAAAAATGTTTATCAGGTTTTAGATGATACTAATAGGTGGATATCGGAGAATTTGGCTAAAAGATATGTTCAAAATAACATAGAAAAACAAGTTGAAAAAAACTTAATGGAAAAACAAAACAAATATATGGATGAAATAAGACTAGGTATTATAAAAAAGCAAAAAGGTCCTGAAAATGCCAAAACTCTTAAAAAATATGCCCAATTACAGGTATTGGATGGTAAAAGACTCAGCAAAAGTTTACAAGCCTTACTAAGGCCAGAATGTTTTTCTGAAATTGTTGGACAGGAAATAGCAATAAAATCATTACTCTCTAAGTTAGCATCTCCATATCCTCAACATATTATACTATACGGACCACCAGGAGTAGGTAAGACAACAGCAGCAAGACTTGCTTTAGAAGAAGCAAAAAGATTAAAGAATACTCCATTTGATGAAGAGGCAAAATTTATAGAGGTAGATGGAACAACATTAAGATGGGATCCTAGAGAAATAACTAATCCTTTATTAGGATCTGTACATGATCCAATATATCAAGGTAGTAAAAGAGATTTAGCTGAGGTAGGAATACCAGAACCAAAGCCAGGATTAGTTACAGAAGCTCATGGAGGAGTATTGTTTATTGATGAAATAGGAGAATTAGATTCTATTCTTCAAAATAAACTATTGAAAGTTTTAGAGGATAAAAGGGTGGAGTTTTCATCTTCTTATTATGATCCAGATGATGAAAATACTCCTGAATATATAAAATATCTTTTTGAAAAAGGAGCTCCAGCAGATTTTATTCTTATAGGGGCTACTACTAAGGAACCACAGGATATAAATCCAGCTTTAAGATCTAGATGTACTGAAGTATATTTTCAGCCTTTAACTCCTAAAGATATTCAAGCTATAGTAAAAAATGCAGCTAAGAAATTAAATATAGACCTAGCAGAAGACATACCAGAAATGATAAGCAGATATACAATAGAAGGAAGAAAAGCTGTAAATATATTAGCAGATGCATATGGATATGTATTATATAATAAAAACATTGATGCAGATAAGGAAATAGTAAAAATAGAGCTACAAGATTTAAAAGAAGTTATAGGAATAAATAGACTAACTCCTTATGAAGAAATAGGTGATGAAACTGAATATGAAGTAGGACATATTTATGGACTAGGTGTTAGTGGATATATAGGATCTACATTGGAAATAGAAGCAGCAGCTTTCGAAGCAAAGGAAAAAGGTAATGGAAGAGTAAGGTTTAATGATACAGCAGGTAGTATGGCAAAAGATTCTGTATTTAATGCTGCATCAGTTATAAGAAAACTTACAGATAAAGATATAAGTGACTATGACATACATGTAAATGTTATAGGTGGAGGAAGAATAGATGGACCTTCAGCAGGAGCAGCAATTACTATATGTATAATTAGTGCACTTTTAGGTAAACCAATTAAACAAGATATAGCTATTACAGGAGAAATATCATTAAGAGGTAAAGTTAAGCCTGTAGGTGGTATTTTTGAGAAAATATATGGGGCAAGAAGAAAAGGTATTAAGCGTGTAATAGTACCAAAAGATAACTTTAAAGAAGTTCCAGTAGGACTTAATGATATAGAAGTAGAAGCTGTTGAAAGCATAGAAGAATTAATGGATATAGTATTTTAGAAATAAGTTTAAAAGTTTAAACTTACTGCCAAGGAGAGATAAAAATGAATACGCCATTAAAAAGTATGCCTAACAATATAGAAGCTGAACAATGTATATTAGGTTCAATGATATTGGATAGGACTTCAATAGCACAAACTTTAGAAATCTTAAGTTCAGAAGACTTTTATAAAGAGGCCCATCAAATAATTTTTAATGTTATATTAGACTTATATCAAAAAGATATAGCTGTAGATTTAGTTACTATTACAGAAAGCCTTCAAACAAAAGAAAAATTAGAGGATGCTGGTGGAATTACTTATATAAGTCAAGTGTGTAGTTCTGTAATTTCTACTGCAAATTTGCAATCATATATAACAATAGTTAAAGATAAATCTACATTAAGAAAGCTTATAAGAGCTTCAACTGAGATAATAGAAGATAGTTATAATAAACAAGATGATGTAGAAGCTATTGTAGATTTAGCAGAAAAAAGAATATTTAATATAGGAAGTAATAGGAATACTAGCGACTTTGAACCAATGAATACTGTACTTGAAAGAGGATTTCTTGAAATAGAAAGACTTTTTAATAATAAAGGTGGAGTAACTGGAATTCCTTCTGGTTTTCCAGAATTAGATTCAAAGACATCAGGATTCCAAAAAGGAGATATGATACTTATAGCTGCAAGACCTTCTATGGGAAAAACAACATTTGCGCTTAATTTAGCACAAAATGCAGCATTAAGAGATGGTAAAAGTATTGCTGTATTTTCTTTAGAAATGTCAAAGGAACAGCTTGCATATAAGCTTTTGTGTGCCGAAGCAAATGTAGATATGCTAAAATTAAGGACAGGAACTTTAGAAGATAGAGATTGGGAAAATATTGCTAAAGCATCTGGGCCATTATCATCAGCTAACATATTTATTGACGATACAGCTGGTATATCAGTTATGGAAATGAGATCTAAGTGTAGAAGATTGAAGATTGAACATGGAATAGATATGATAGTTATAGACTATTTACAGCTTATGTCTGGAAGTAGAGGGTCAGAAAGTAGACAACAAGAAGTATCAGAAATTTCTCGTTCTATAAAAGCTCTTGCAAAAGAAATGGAATGTCCTGTCATTGCATTGTCACAGCTATCTAGAGCACCTGAACAAAGAACAGATCATAGACCGATGCTATCCGACTTAAGAGAATCAGGTTCTATAGAACAGGATGCTGACTTAGTTATGTTTCTTTATAGAGATGAGTACTACAATAAAGAAACAGAAGATAAGAATGTAGCAGAATGTATTATAGCAAAACAAAGAAATGGTCCTACAGGTACTGTAAAACTTGCTTGGTTAGGACAATATAGTAAATTTGGAAGATTAGATGTAATACATCAAGCATAATTAAAAAGGAGGATTTATTTCCTCCTTTTTAATTATTGAATTTTAATATTTCTTTTATTAATATCTTCCTTTTGTGATTTTGGAAGCTCTATTTTTAAAACACCATTTTTAAAAGAAGCTGTAATTCTATCTTTATCTACATTGTCTATATAGAAACTTCTTTTAAATTCACCATATCTTCTTTCACGTCTAATATAATTTTCGCCTTTGTCTTCTTTATCATCTTGTCTCTTAGCTGAAATAACTAAATAGTTATTATTATAACTTACGTTAATAGCTTCTTTTGAAATACCAGGTAAATCAGCTTCTACCATATAAGAATTATTGGTTTCTTTCAAGTCTGCTTTGAAATTATTTCCAATAAAATTTACTTGATTAAAAAAATCATTATTAAAGAAGTTATCAACAAAGCTATCGAAATAGTCACCTCTCTTTAAAAGATCATTATTTTTTCTAAAAGGAATCATATCAAACATACTTAATAACCTCCTTTAATTATAATCTCTTAAATATATTATTTAGTATACATATATAATAATACAAAGGTCAAAGAAAGTCAAAGTTAAAAAATGTGAGATTTTTAAGGAAGAAATTAGATAAACATAAATATCTCTACATATATTAGTTTATTTAAAAATATTGAAAATAAACTACAAAATTTAAAGAAAAATATGAAATTTATACAAATGCCAAATAATATTTTTGCCTATACAAATATTGAATAATATGTTTTATTGTAGTAAAATTAAAGTATGCTCCTGTAGCACAGATGGTAGTGCAGCTGATTCGTAATCAGCAGGTCGCAGGTTCAAACCCTGTCAGGAGCACCAGTAACATCAATGTTTATATAAATTGAAAAACTTTTAATTCTGTTTTGGTGTGGGAATTTGGTGGGGAATGAGCTTTAAAATGAAAAGTCCCACCATTTTTATTTTGGTGGGGAGTAATTAATCTAAATGAATCATATTATTTAGTTTTTTAACAGCTTCTTCCTGCATATCAGGGAGAATGTGAGAATAAGTATCTAATGTTATTTTAATGTTAGCGTGACCTAGTCTATCAGAAACTATCTTAGGATGGACATTAGCTTTTAATAATAAAGTGGTATGAGTGTGTCTTAAATCGTGAAATCTTATGTAGGGAATATTTAATTCTTCACATATTCCATATTCCTTTAAAACTCTTCTGTAGTTTCGACTAACATAAGAAGGAGCATAAGGTTCACCGTTATTTTTACATATTACATAATCAATTTTAGAATATTCATCACCCAGGTAGGATTTATTTTCTTCCTGCTTTTCTTTTAATTCCTTAAGAGCGTTTATGGTATAGTCTAATAATATAACCTTTCTACTACTTCCATCAGTTTTAAGTTGAGTTAATTGGAGTTCGCCTTTATCATCCTGTAGCTGCTTTTTTACTTCTATAAATCCATTTTCTAGATTGACACAATCCCAAGTAAGACCACAAACCTCCCCCAATCTCATTCCAGTAGTGGATGAAAGCATTACAGGTATATAGCAAGTCATATGTTTAATTCTATTTAACAACTTATTAAGCTGACCTTCATTATAAACATGCATTTCATTTTTTGCTTTTTTAGGTTTTTTCATTAAGGCACAAGGATTTTTTATAACATAACCTCTAATAATAGCCCAATTATAAGCTATATTTAAAACTGTATAATAGTGTCCAGCAGTTGTAGAGCTTAGCCCTTCTTCTAAAAGTTTATTAACTTCTACCTCTATGTGTTCAGTTTTTAACTTTATGGCCTTGATATTTCCTAAGTCTTTTATAATCATGTCAATAAAAAATTCATAAAATGAATAAGTTTTAGGAGCTACATTAGCTTTTTTAGTTTGTATCCATAGCTCTAATAATTCTTTTACTGTAATTTTGTTTTTATCTTTAGAAATAATATCATTAACATCATAACCCTGTTTTCCTTGTTTTTTAATTTCTAGTTCTCTTCTTTTTCCATCTTCCCTGGCCTCTGTTTTAGTATTAAAACCTCTTTTAACTTCTCTTATACGTTGCCCTTGCATAGTAATATCTATTTCATAACCAAAGGTTTTCTTTTTTTGTCTTTTAGAATAATATTCTCTTACAGTTACGGCCATAGTATCACCTCACTTTTTATGTAGTTACTGTGAGTAATTGTTTAGTAGCTACAATTTACTTATTTTCATCTTCTAGCATTTTCATTTCTAATTCAATTTGAGCCTTTATCTTTTTAAATAAATAAGCAGTATTTCCTGCAATTTCATCCTCGGTATATCCAAAACTAATAAGTAATTGTTTAAATAAATCGAAGGTTTTACCTGCATCGCTAGGAATAATTAGTAAATCACCACCAAGGGCATTATTAACATATTCAGCCTGTTTATAGCTATCAATGAATTCTATATCTTCATCAGATAAGACACCAGTAGAATTAATTTTTTTATAAATAGTTGATATTTTTTTATCATTAGGATTTTCTTCATAAAGCTTTTTTAGGTATGCTATACGTCTTTTTTCTAATTCGTTTTCTGATAATGATTTGGCTTTAATTTTATCAATATTTGGTATTCGGTTTTTAAAAGAATAACTAGCGGTAACACCATTTTCTAATTTTACATCAAATTCTAATAGATCATTAACAGTAACTCCAAGAACCTTAGCTATATTATTTAAAACATCTAAAGGTGGAGTTATATCTCCACTTTCATATTTTCTTATAGTTATAGTTGACTTTTTTATCATATTGGCTAAATCAGATTGAGTTAATCCATTATTTTTTCTTAAGCTTTTTATTCTATCTCCAATATTCAAAGTATCACCTCCAAGTATAATATTAGCATAACCGATATTAAAAGTATATATTCATTTAAAAAATACTTGACATGGATATTAGTAGTATCTATAATAAAGGTAATGGATATTTAAAATATCAGTTAAGAAGGTGATAAAAGTGAAAATTAAGTTGAAAAGAATAGAAAAAGGTATAAAACAACAGGATTTTGCAAAGATGTTGGGCATTTCTAAAGCAACTTTAGTAAAAATTGAAAAAGAAGAATATGACATAAGATTAAGCTTAATGAAAAAAATATCAGAACTACTTGAAACACCAGTGCAGGAATTATTTTTCGATTAATGTACAACCGATGACCTATCTTAAAAAGTCATATCTAATGACAACACAGGCAAAGCATAAGAAGTGCCATGCTTCAAATATGATAAATGAGAAGAAGGGAGATAAGATTATGGCAGTAGTAACTGTTTATACAGTCGATGAAGTAAATGACTTATTAGAAGGTAAGATAAGCAAGACAAGCATATACAGGGCTATAGCTCTAAATAGATTAAAGGCCGTGAAAGTAGGCAAAAGATATTTGATTAATGAAGAAGCCTTAAATAATTTTCTAAGTGGAAATTTTGAAAGTGAATGTTAGGGGAAGCAACTGTTGCCACCTTATAAAAGCAAATGTAGCCCCTGCTGTAATTTTTAAATAAGAAGGTGGTTGATATGTAGATGAGTTATACAAACATAGATAATCAAATTTTAGATAATGAGGAATTGAACATACAAGAGCAATCATTATTAATAGCATTAATTAGTTATTACAACAAAGAAAAGGGGTATGCTTATCCAAGCTATAAGCAATTAATGCAAAGGAGCAAAATAAAAAAAGATGATACTTTAATAAGAATTATAAAATCTCTAATTGATAAAGGATATGTAAAAAAAGAAACCTTAAAAGGAATAGGATGTAAATATTATTTGTTTAAATGTGATATTACACCTACCCCAACAATAGGGTTGCCCCATGAACAGGGTTACCCCATAAAAGAGGTAACACCAACCCCAGAAAAGGGAGAACACCTACCCCATAAAAGGGGTACAACAAATACTAATACAAATACTAATACAAATACTAATAATATATATAGTCATTCTGAAAATGACAAAACAGAAGAGAAGTATTTAGAAATA
>NZ_JAGGKA010000026.1 GCF_017873215.1 Clostridium tetanomorphum | reverse complement strand
TTCATGCCTATACCAACTAAAACCGAAATAAATAGTCTTTATAAAACTGTATATGAATTGAAAAAGGAATTAAAAAGTGTAAAAAAAGAACTAAAGGAATTAAAAGATAGTAAAAGTGATTCAAAGGGAAGTAAATAATTTTAACTTTTTAATAGGATAAAAAGGAGGACTAAGTATGAAGTTAGCTTATGGAATAGATATGGAAAAGTCTTTCAATGAGGTTGTTTCATTGCAAAAGAAGATGTTAAAAGGTATGGAAGTTATGATGAATATAGATGAAGAAGGGTCTGATTGTACTCCAAAGGAACTTGTTTATAAAGAGGATAAAATGAAATTATATCATTATAAGCCTTTAGTAAAAAGTTCATGTAAAGTTCCTACTTTGATTGTTTATGCTTTAGTAAATAGACAGTACATGATGGATATACAGCAGGATAGAAGTGTAATAAAGAATCTATTAGAATTAGGATTGGATATATATATAATTGATTGGGGATACCCTACAGCAGAAGATAGATATTTAACTATGGAGGACTATATAGACGGATATATAAATAATGCAGTAGATGTTATATGTAAAGAGAACAATGTAGATAAGGTTAATCTTATAGGGGTATGCCAGGGAGGAACATTTTCAACTATATATTCAGCATTACATCCTGATAAAATAAAAAATTTGGTAACTATGGTTACTCCTATAGATTTTGATACAGATGAAGGACTTTTATTTAAGTGGGGAAAACATCTTAATATAGATAATATGGTAGATGCTTATGGTGTTGTTCCAGGTGGAGTAATGAATTCAGGTTTTGTAATATTAAAACCTTTTCAACTTATGATAGATAAGTATTTAGGGGTTATTGAAAATATGGATGATCCAGATGTAATGGGTAATTTCATGAGAATGGAAAAGTGGATATTTGATAGTCCAGGACAAGCTGGTGAAACTTTAAGACAATTTGTAAAGGACTTATATCAAGATAATAAATTAGTAAAAGGGGAATTAATGATTGGAGATAAGAAAGTAGATTTAAAAAATATTAATATGCCACTTTTAAATATATATGCAGAATACGATCATTTAGTTCCACCATCAGCAAGTAAAGCTCTAAACAAATGTGTAAGCAGTATGGATAAAGAGATGTGTTCTTTCCCAGTGGGACATATAGGAATGTATGTTAGTTCAAAATCACAAAAGGAGATAGCTCCTAAAATGGCGAAATGGATTATGGATAGAAGTAAAAAATAATGTTTTTAGTTTTATGTTTTGTCACTCTTAAATAATTTTATATAAAATACGATACTTATACTAAGGGGTGATAAAATGGATATAGCAGGAATGTCAGTAGTAATGAATCAAAATAAGCTTATGGAGGCTACAAGCTTAGCTGTAATGAAAATGTCCATGAATGTAGGAAAAGAAACAGCTCAAGCTATGACGGAAATGATGGAAAAATCAATGACACCAAATCTTGGACAAAATCTAGATATAAGAGTATAGTTTAATAAAACAAAACAAAATACTTATGACATCAAGCCTATAGAGTAAACTTAAAAAATTGCTCTATAGGTTTTTGCCTACTATAGTAAATAATAGATAAATATTTCCGATAATTTAATATATGGAAATTTGAGGAGGTGATAATGATGTTAATAAATAATATATATACTTTTTCTTCCTCCAATAGATTGGGGCAAGTTAAAAAGGAAAAGGAAAAAGTTATGGAGAAAGTATCTTCTGGATTTAAGATAAATAGAGCAGCGGATAATGCAGCGGGGCTTTCTATAAGTGAAAGTTTTAAGGCACAAGTAAGAGGACTTTCACAGGCAGAGAGAAATATACAAGATGGTATATCTCTTCTTCAAGTTGCAGATGGAGCTCTAGATGACATTACTAAGCATATACATAGAATGAGCGAATTATCCGTAAGAGCTGCTAATGGAACTTTAGAAGATAACGATAGAAAATCATTAAATGATGAATTTCAGCAATTAAAAAAAAGTATAGAGGATATTGTAAATAAAACTGATTTTAATGGTATAAAACTTTTAGATGAAGATAAGACATTAACTCTTCAGATAAAAGACAATCCATATACTACTATGGGTATTAAACTTTATTCTGTAACCACTGATAGTTTAAATATTAAAGATGTGGATATACTAAGTTCAGAAAATGGAGAAAAAGCAATTTCTTATATGAAAGAGGCTTTGACAAAAGTTAATGATATAAGAACAGAAATAGGAAGTTATAGTAATAATCTTCAACACGCATTGATGGATACATCTAATGCTAATATTAATATAACTAAATCCTTATCTGTAATTAAAGATCTAGACATGGCTTCCTCTGTTATGGGAATGGTTAAAGATGATGTAATGTCTAAATATAGTGAAATGATGTACTCTGTAACAAAAGGGAATATAGAATCAATAAAAAATCTTATACAATAGTAATACTCCCTATGGAACTTCCATAGGGAGTATTTTAGAAATTATTATTAACTACTTTTAGCATATCTTCTTCGTGATCTTTAATTCCAGCCAATATCAGTATGTCTCCTAACATGAGAACAGTTTCTCCGTTAGGGATAATTTCTTTTTCGTCACGTATTATCATAAATACTCTGCAATTTTCAGGAAAAGATATATCCTTTAAAGGTTTATTAAGTATGTGTTCATTGGTAACTACCGTTTCTCTTATGCATATTTTATCAATATTTCTTTTTTTCTTTTTGGTAATTCCTTCAGCTTTAAAACTTTTATCAAAAAATATTGGAAATAGTAATGCGGATATTACCGTTGTAATTATAAAAAGAGAATAAGTAGATGCATCAATAATTTTTATATTGTAGGCAATTTGAGACCCTACAATCATTAAACTTAATTGGCTTGATAATATAAATGAAGAAGATAAGGTTTTATCAAAGCCATAAAAGAATCCAAATATTAAACTAGGTACTAATTTAACTACAAAGAATATTAAAAGCAAAATTGGTATCATAAGTAATGTGTTGTAATCTTGAAAAACTGAACTTACATCAAGGTTTACTCCAACTTCAATAAAGAATATAGGAATTAAGAAACCATAACCTATTATATCTAGTTTGAATTTTAAATCTTCTTTTTCTCTTCTAAATAATAAAGCAAATATTAATCCTGCAAGGAAAGATCCTAAAACTATTTCAGAGCGCACTACATGAGATACTGAAACTAAAACAAGAATTAAAGCAAAAGCCGCTCTAACTTCTATATGAAGATTTTTAAAGGCTGCTTTTGAAAAATCAAATATTTTAAAAAACTTCTTTGAAATTATATAAAGTAAAAAAGAAGCTAATAGTACAATAATAAACAAGAAATTTTCATAACTTAGATTTCCACTTGCAGTAGAAGATAAAATAGTCATAGCTATTAAGCATATAAATTCTCCTATAAGAGAAAAGATTAAAAGTATCTGTCCATATTCAGTATCTAAAATTTCTCTTTCTTTTAGAAAAGGAACTAAAAGACCTGGAGCAGAGGAGGCAAATAAAAAAGTAAAAAAACCTACATTAGTTATTAAATTGAGGCTAGATAAAATTTTTGAAATAATAAATGAGACGAAAATAGAACTTAAAAACATTGTTATACATATAAAAACATTTTTTAATCCACGTCTGTCCCCTTCTTTTGGAGTTAAATCATCTATGTCAATTTCTAATCCACTCAAAAATAATAAATAGGCAAGACCTAAATTAGATAAAAAAACTATCCATAAATCATCATGAACTATATTAAAAAAACTTTTACCTACTATTAATCCAACAAATATTTCTCCAACTACATAGGGAATTTTGATTTTTTCAAATGTACTTATAATAATTGGGGTTATAAAAGCTAGTAATGATATTATTAATATAGATTCAAAACTTATATTTTCCAAATTCAGCCCTTCTTTCTAAAGTTAATTTTAAGTAGTTATTGGCTTCAGATAAATCTTTTTTTATAAGTTTATTTCAGATGAAATTTAAATCTATTATAGTATTTTTATGTTAATGTTACAAGTGTTAATATAAGTCCCAAATTTTAATTTAAGTTTAGGAATATTTATATAATTTTGCAATATTTTAAGAAAAATAAAATTATTTTGTAATATATTGTTAAAACATTGTATTAAATGTATAATTAATCATATATGGAGGAATGATTGATGAAAAAAGAAAGATTTAAAATTAAAAATACAAGATATATATCGCTTCAAATTATTTTAATAATTATAATGCTTATACTTTTTGAAAGTATTTTTTATAAATATAAGGTAAATATGGCAGAGCATAATATAGACATAATTGGGGAAGATGTAAGTGGAAAAATACAAGAAAATATTAATATTAACATATCCCCTTTAATTTCTTTTGGATATAATTTTTCTATAGATGAAAATATAACTGAGAAAAGTTTTAATAAATTAAGTGAGTATTATATGAAAAATTTTCCTGATATATTATTTCTAGAGCATAAGAATAAAGATAATATAACAGATATGATTTATCCTAAAGAAGGTCTTGGGCTTGTGATAGGTAAATCATTACAATATGTTTCCGAAGATTTGATATATTTAAATAAAGAAATGAAAGATAAGAAAATCATTATATCAGGGCCAAAGGACTTGAATTATTTGGATTATAATATTAAAGCTATTATAGTGAAATATCCGATTTTTAAAGATGGAAAATTTAATGGACTTATTGTATGTGCAATAGATTTAGAAAAATTTCTTAACAACAATATAAAAAAAGAAATATTAAGAAGTTATAATATATCCATTTCTAATAAAGGTGAATTCTATGGTAGTGAAGTTCATAAAGGCCATATATGTGAAAAAAATATACACGTACTTGATAATAATTTAAAGATCCAAGTTTCTAGTAAACAAAATTATATAAAGAATATTTTAGACGAATTAGTTGCGGCTACTATTACTTTAGTATTATTAATATTGTTTATTTTTTATTTAGAAATAGAAATATTAAATAAGAATAATAAGATAGATGAGTTAACAAAGCTTAAAGATAAATTAAAAGAAGATGAAGTAAAATTACAACAAAGCTATGAAGATCTTTCAGCAGTTTATGAAGAATTAGCTGCTACAGAAGAGGAACTTAGATTTAAATATGAAGAATTGCAAAAAAGTGAAGAAGCTTTAAGAATTAGTGAAGAAAGATATAAACTAGCAGTAGATGGAGCCAATGATGCTATATGGGAATGGAATATAGAGAAAGGAAAACTTTTTATATCGGATAGATGGGAAAATATTGTTGGATATAGTTTAAATGAAAATATAAGTATGAAAAAAATTATAAAAACTATAATTCACCCAGAAGATAAAAAAATAGCAATAGAGGATTTTAATAAATATATTAGAGGGGAAGTTTCTTTATATAAAAGTACTTTTAGAGTAAAATCTAGTGATGGTGATTATAAGTGGATATTTAATAGAGGAAAAGCATTGTGGAACAATGAAGGTAGAGCAGTAAGATTGTCTGGATCATTAACAGATATTACAGATAGAAAAAAATCAGATGAAAAGATGCTGCAGATGGCATCCTATGATCAACTTACTAATTTACCTAACAAAAGATTGTTTTTAAATAATCTACAAAATCATATGAATAAAGTATTAAGAGAAGATAGTGATGAAAATATTGCAGTAATATTTTTAGATTTAGATAATTTTAAAAAAATAAATGATACATTAGGACATAATTATGGAGATCAATTGTTAAAAGTGGTAGCGGGGATACTTGAATTTTGTGTTGGAGAAACTAGTGCTGTAGCTAGAGTAGGTGGAGATGAATTTTTAATATATTTATATTGCGATAAAGATTATAATAATGTAATAAATTTATGTGAAGAAATAAAAAGTATGCTAAATAACCCTTTAGAAATAGGAAGAAAACATATGTATACATCTGCAAGTATGGGAATAAGTATTTTCCCACAAGATAGCATAGATGTAAATATATTATTAAAAAACGCTGATACTGCTATGTATAGAGCAAAAAACTTTGGCAAGAACAATTATTGCTTTTTTACAAAAGATATGAGAGATGAAGTTGTAAGAAAAACAGAGATAGAAAAGGGATTAAGGGAAGCTTTAGAGAATAATGAATTACAGGTATATTATCAACCGCAGATAGATGTAAATTCAAGGAGGTTAGTAGGATTTGAAGCCTTGTTAAGATGGAAGAGTAAAGAATTAGGGTGGGTATCCCCAGCAGAATTTATACCTATTGCAGAGGAGACAGGACTTATTTTGCCTATAGGAGAATGGATTATAAAAACTGCATGTAATCAACATGCGGAGTGGATGAAAAAAGGATATAAGCCATTTATTATGGCTATAAATTTATCAACTGTGCAGATACAACATAAAGACTTTGGTAAAGTTGTACGAAAAATTATTGAAGAGTCAAAAGTAGATACTAAATATTTAGAATTTGAGATAACGGAAACTATACTTATGGAATCCTTAGATTGTAGTATGGAATTATTAAAAGAATTCAGAGACTTGGAAATAAAGGTAGCTTTAGATGATTTTGGTACAGGCTATTCTTCTTTTAATTATTTAAAAAGTTTACCAATAAGTACCATAAAAATTGATAAATCATTTATTGATAATATTAACTTTAATTCTAATGATAAAGATATTACTCATGGTATAATAAAATTGGCACATAGAATAAATATGGATGTAATAGCAGAAGGAGTAGAAAAAGAAGATCAAGTATGGTTATTACAGGACATGAAATGCGATAGAATTCAAGGTTATTATTTTAGCAAACCACTAGCATTACAGGATGCAGAAAATCTACTAACGAAATTAAGTTAAGCATAAATGGAGGGGATTTTTGTGGAAATATACAATGAAATCTATAAGCATTTATTTAATATTTCTGATAGCATAATATTGATTTTATCACCAGAAGGTAAAATACTATATGCAAATGAAAATGCTATTAAATGTTATGGATATAGTTATGATGAATTACTAAATATGAATATACATGAGTTACGTAATAAAAAAATAAAAAGTGTTGTAAAAAGACAAATAATAAGAGCTATGAAAGACGAAGTTGTATTTTTCCAAACTAGCCATTTTAGGAAAGATGGTACTAAATTCCCAGTAGAAGTTAAATCTAAATTTATAAATTTAGGATGTGAAGAAGTTTTATTAAGTATTATAAGGGATATAAGTGACAAAAAAGAAGTAGCAGAAGCTTTAAAAGAAAAATGTTATGAGTTAAAGAAGGCCAACATTAAGATAACGTTTTTAGAGAATGAGTTAAGAAAGAAAAATAATGAATTATATAAGCTAAAGAATATAATAAATAATGTAGAAAAACATAAAAACTATATTGAAAACTGTAATTGTGATGCTAATACAATTTTTAGTAAGAAGGTAGACAAACTAAAAAATTTCTCTAATGTGGTAGTGTTAGTTGTGGAGGATAACGAAATAAGCAAGCAAATAGCTATTTCTTTTTTAAATAAAAAGGGTTATAGCACTATATGTGCGTCAAATGGTAAAATAGCACTAGATATTATTGAAAAAAATAAAGTGGATGTAATACTTATGGATTTAGAAATGCCAATATTAGATGGCTATGAAACAGTTAAGATTATAAGGGAAAAAGAGAGAAGCGGTTTTAAACATATTCCCATTATTGCTATGACAGCTTACTCACAAGATAAGGATAAAGAGAAATGTATAAATGCTGGTATGGAAGATCATATTTCTAAGCCCTTTTCTTCAGGAGAACTTTATTGTAAAATTCAAAAATATTTACCAAAGGAATAAAAGGTTAATTATATGATTACATGTTATATTCATTGAGTAAATTTTTTTTCTATGATATAATATAAAAACATTTTTACTTAAAGTAGGAGGAGTTTATGAATATGGAAGAATTAATAGCTAGAATTAATTTATTATATAAAAAAAGTAAAGAGGAAGGATTAACAGAAGAAGAAAAACAAGAACAAAAAGTTTTAAGAGAGAAATACTTAGAAAATTTTAGAAAGAACTTTAGGCAACAGTTAGAATGTATTGAAAGAAAAGTTAACTAGTATAAAAATATCTGTTTAATTTTTTTATAAAAGCCTTAGTATGATATTTATGAAATCATATTAGGTTTTTTTTATTGAGATTTAGCTAAAGAAGTCTGTAAGTATAGATGTATAGTTGGAAGGTTTACGGTAATGTTATAATAAAAATTAACGATAAATATAGGGAAT
Source organism: Clostridium tetanomorphum (assembly GCF_017873215.1). GTDB lineage: Bacteria > Bacillota > Clostridia > Clostridiales > Clostridiaceae > Clostridium_AO > Clostridium_AO tetanomorphum. The sequence continues at coordinate 35,426 of NZ_JAGGKA010000026.1, read as the reverse complement.
GTTTATCAAGAATTTTATGGAAGACATAGTAAATATGTTATAATAAAGAAAGAAATACTTGATTATAATTATAGTATAGAAATTTAATAAATATTTTGGGGGTATGTAGTATTGGAAGAAAAATTATTAATTCATAAAGAAACTTTAGTTAGGATTCAATCTAGGGCTATGGCTATAAAATTTCTGTCTAAGGATAAACAGCTTACAAAAGAAGTAGAGGAAATATTAGAATTAATTGATAAAGAAATTAAAGCAAATTCTATGAGTCTAATAGAAAAGATAGAACATAAAATGAAGGAGACAAAGTTGACTAATCCAGAGATGAATGCTAATCTATATATTTTATATAGAAAATTGTCTGATGGAAAGATAAGTGAGACTGATGCATCAGCGCTATTTGAATTATATATAAATACAGAGCCATTTGATAAAAAAATATATTAATCAAAGAATAGGACTAGTTAATTAGTCCTATTTTCAATTATTTTTAATTATAATATTTTTATTATTTCTACATCATAATCTCCATCAGGAGAATTAACTGTAACTCTTTTACCAACTGTTAATTTATATAATGCTTTTCCTAAAGGTGATTCTATGCTAATTTTCATGTTCTTTACATCTGCTTCTACAGAACTTACTAAGGTTACCTCATCTTCTTCATCTATATCATAGAATTTTACTATAGCAGTTTTATTTAAATCAAAAACATTTGCGTCACTTGAACTTTCAACTACTATAGCTTTTTTTAGTTGAGATTCTATATCTAGTATTCTAGTTTCATTTAAAGATTGATCATCCTTTGCTGCACTGTAATCTGCATTTTCACTTAGATCTCCTTGTGCACGAGCAACTTTTAAAGCAGTTTTGATTTCTACTCTTTTAACTGTTTTTAAGTATTCTAATTCAGCTTCTAACTTTTTTTTAGCTGATTCTGTAAGAATTATTTCTCCCATTAAAACTTTCACCATCCCATATAATTTTTATCTATTTAGTATATTTATTTTATTGAAAATTAATTAACCTTATACAATTCTATCACTAATAATGTAATTTAATCAAGGATTTTAAAACTTATATGAACATTTATTATAAAATTACATATTATATCAATTTTAGTAATTTTCAAAAAAATAACTTGTTTTTTTGAAGCGCTCTGTTATATAATTAAATGGAGATATTTGTCCGTTAGAGTAGGTGGTTGCGCGTTAAGTGCTAGTGGACGGGAAGTTGCCACTAGACGAAAAAACTCTGTTTGTAATATAAATACGGTTTTGCGATGCAATTACCGCATTCCGCTAACAAAGTGGGGGCCACTTCTCTATTGGCAAAACTTAATATAAGTTGGAAGGAGGTGTGTCCCCATGAGAAACACTAGAAAGATGATTTTTGTCAGCCTTTTAGTTGCATTACAAGTTCTTCTTACTAGATTTTTGGGTATAGAAACTCCAATTGTTAGAGTAAGTTTTGGATTTTTACCTTTAGCTCTTTCAGGTATTCTTTTTGGACCATTAGTTGGAGGAATTTGTGGAGCTTTGGCAGATATTATTGGAATGCTGGTATTTCCTAAAGGTGCTTATTTTCCAGGTTTTACTGTGAGTACAGCATTGTCAGGAGTTGTTTATGGATTTTTTCTTTATAAGAAGCCTAAAAACTTATTTAATATTTTAATAGCAGCTATAATAATAACTTTATTTATAAATTTAGGATTAAATACATTATGGTTATCTATGATAACTGGAAAGGGCGTTTATGCCATTATAATACCTAGAATAGTTAAAAATTTAATAGAATTACCAATAAGAGTAACTATAATTTATGCAGCATGGAAAGCTGTAGGAGTATATTTAAATAAAAATAGTGAAAAAATGGCTATTTAAACATTAAAACACCAAGAGTATCTTGGTGTTTTATCTATTTTATAGAAAATTGCACTTTAAAAAGTGTGACGCACTTTTCTGAGTGTATAGAATGACATTATTGACAAATACATGTATTGGTGATATAGTTAGTTGCATAAGTAACTAACTAATTAAGAGAGTAGGTGATTTTGTGAACTCAGCCCAATTATTAAAAAGACAAAGATTTAAGTATATGTTGAAGTTGATTTTTGCTAGCGAAAGAAGAATTTTATCACTTCTTCTTATTGTTTTTGAAGTTTTATTGCTAAGTTTAAGCTTAGCATTACCACAAAGTTATGAGCAACTATTTTTTTTACAATTATATTTTTATATTGCTAGCATAATTTCCATAGTCACGTCTATTTGTAATGATTTAAATTGTTTTGTAAGTTTAGAGTATAGAAGAAAAGAGATTTATGATAATATTTTTAAAATTTTTCTAGGAATTTCAATTATAGCATCTATGTTGGTGATTATATTTTTAAATGCTATAAGTCTAAAAAAACAGGGTATTGTTTTTTTAGGAATAGAATTTTATAAAGTAAATATTTTTTCTAGCGGGATTATATTTTTATTATCATTTATTTTCTTTATGCTCATATCAGTACTTGTTAATGGATTTGCAATTATGTCATTTGGTAATATAAAGTATTGGCCATTAGTTTTCATAGCACTATGGTTTTTATTAGGCAAAATTTATGATTTTAAATTCTTTATTTCTAAATTATCAATTCCTTTATTTGTAATAGCAGTAGCATTTATATATTTGTTTTATAAATATGGTTTGAAAATTTTCAAAAATAAGGATGTATAAGGTAACTTTATAAAATATCTTAATTATATGAGGAGGAGAGTTTTATGTATAAAGAAGTTTGGAACAAGTATATGAAAGGATTTAAATTTTTACTACCATTTATTTTAGTTCACGTACTATTTCAAAACAGTAGTCTCAATTTAGATAGTAAGGAATACGATTTTTTTGCAGGAAATTTCTCAGCCTTCAAGCAAGCAGTAGAGAATAATTTTATGCCAATTCTATTTAATCTATTTATAGGTTCATTATTTTACTCATTTTTAACCGTGGTTATAAAGGCACTAATAAATGAAAAGCCTATAAATTATAGGGAAAATCTTAAACAAAGTTTAGGTGTTTATTTTAAATATCTAGTGTTAACTATTATTACTTCTGCTATTTTTATAGGGATAATGCTACTAGGATTTTTAAATATACTCATGCCTATTGCATTTATTTTAATGATATATTTTAATATAATATTAACTCCATGCAAGGCATATTTAGTATACAATAATACAAGTCCATTAACAGCTTTAAAAAAAGGAATAGAAGTAGGTAAAAAGTATTCTGGGGAAATATTATTACTAGGAGTCATGTTATGTGTTATAGTAGGAATTATAGTCGGTATAATTACGGCAATAGGTATAGATGTAAAAACTAATCCTATAGCATATGCATTTACTAATTTTATAGGAACATGCATATTATTCTATTTAGCTACTTTTGCTATGACTATTTGTAAAAAAGAAGAAAAATCAGAAGGACAAATATTATATTAAAATTATGTGGCTGTGGCATTAAGAAGCTTATATACAATATATTGCTTTATATTGATTTATATTGCTTTGCAAATCAATAACAAAATATGTTGTGTAATTTATTCTTAATGCGACAGCCACATTACCCCTGAGGTATAAAATTTAAGATATATAAAGAGGTGAAAAGAACTTGAAATTAATACTAGATGACTCTAAGCCTATATATCTACAAGTAGCCAATGGCATTGAAGATGATATATTAAATGGGCTTTTAAAGGAAGAGGAACAGGTTATGTCTACCAATCAATTCTCAGAAGTGTATGGCATTAATCCTGCCACTTCAAGAAAAGGTATAAATATTTTAGCAGAGGAAGGCATACTGTATAAAAAAAGAGGGATAGGTATGTTTGTTAAATCAGGGGCTAAAGAATACATAAAGGAAAAGAGAAGAAAGAGTTTTTTTAAGGAATTTGTTTTAAAGACTATTAAAGAAGGGGAGAAAGTTGATATAAATAAGGAAGAAATTATAAAGATGATTAGGAGTTATGGGGGAGATGGCAGTGAATAAGAATATTTTCAAGGTGTATTTAAAAAGAGATAGAAAATTTATTTTGTTGCTATTATTTTGTGCAGTTATTTTACAAGTAACAATTACTGATATCTCTAAATTAATTATGTTTTTGTTTACTGTAAAAATATTTTATAGATTTGGAAGTAAGGATTTTAAAATGTTCATCTCCTTTAGTTGCACAAGAAAAAAGTATTATATGAATAAGATAAAGAGTTCTCTCATTAAATCCTTATTTCTTTCAATATTATGCACTACGTTCAATTTGTTTGGAAAAGAAATTAATAATGGCAAAAGTATTATAATAATATTTTTATTCTATTTTATTTTCTATATTTTATTTAGCAGTATAGAAATATTTATTGAGATTTTATCTATAAGTCAATATGTAGCCGTAGAATTTGGTATGATATTTCTGTATTTTCCATTATATATTAGATTCATTTTAATTGAGGCTATTCTTTTGGGAGATACACAGTGGATTTTAAATAATTTTATTCCATATTTTTGGGGAAGTTTAGCAGCTATTTGTTTCAATATGTTTATAGCTAGTGTTGCTTTAAAGACTACAGAAATATAATTATTTGGAGGAAAATTTATGGAGTTAGCAGTAAGTATAAAGAAGTTAAATAAAGTATTTAATAATAAAAAAGCTTTAAATAATTTATCTTTGGATATAGAAGATAATAAAATTTATGGATTAGCAGGAAGGAATGGAGCGGGGAAAACAACTTTATTAAAGACAATAGCCTGTCATTATATAAAGAATTCAGGGACTGTAGAAGTTTTTGGAGAAGAGCCTTTTGAAAATGAAAAAATTCTTTCTAAAATTTGTTTTGTAAGTGATGGAAATAATTTTATGCCTAATATGAATTCTAAGGAAATCTTTGATATAGCTAAAATATTTTATTCTAATTGGGATGAAGATTTTAAAGAAGAGTTAATAGAAAAATTTAATTTAGATGTGAGTAAGAGTTATGGTGATCTTTCTAAGGGAATGAAGTCTATGGTGAACATAATAGTAGGACTGGCTAGTCGTGCGCCTCTAACAATGTTTGATGAACCGTATTCAGGACTTGACCCTGTAGGAAGAGAAATATTTTATAGGGCACTTTTAGAAGATTATGATAGATATCCTAGATGTATAATATTTTCTACTCATTATTTAGAAGAAGTAAGCAGGCTTTTTGAAAATATAATTATTATTCATAAAGGCAAGTTGCTCTTATGTGACAATGTAGATAATTTGAAGGAAAAAGCATTTTATATAAGGGGAGAAAAAGAAAAATTGAAAGATATTGAAGAAAAATTCAATATTTTAAATAAGGAGTTTCATGGGGAAATAGGAACTTTTGAAATATTTCAATACTTATCTGATGAACATAGAGAAGTATTGGAAAAAATGAATTTTCAAATAGAAGCTATACCTATTCAGAAATTATTTGTAAGTTTAACTATGAAGTAAATATAAGTTTTAGATGGAGTTTGCAAGTAAAGAAAATTACTCTAGCTGAAGATTATAAGGACTTATCTAGGGATATAAGCTATCTATAATGGACAATTAGAGAAGGTAGTAGTATTGAGATTGGTAGCCATGAGATAAAGGATTAGGTGGGATATAAATGAAATTAATAAATAAGAAAAGATTTAACGTTCAATTTAATAGATATTTTGTAGAAGGGTCTTTGATAATAATTTTTTTATTTAGTATTCTAATTGGAGTAATTGTATCTTTATGGATACCCTATGATATTAGCAAACCATATAAAGGTATGAATATTAGAGAATTTTTAGTATTTTTATGTATTATGGTTCCTAGACATTATGATACAGAAGAATTAAAAAGAGATATAAGATATTTTATAAGTTTAAACTATCCTAGAAAGGAATATTTTAAAAATAAGATAATAATGGTTAATCTAATTATAGGTATTTCAGTTGTATTATCCACAGGTATAATATTTACTATCATAGATTATAGCGTATTTGGATATTTAGGGTTTATTATAGGGAAAGATTTTATTTCTTTTTTAAAAGCAAGCTTTGTAAATGTTATTATTTATAATTTATTTTATACTTCTATTTTTATGATACAAATTTTATTTATTAAGTTCATACCTAATAAAATAGGAAAATTATTATTAGCTAGTTTATGGGGAATAGCATTTTTGATATTTTGGAGTGATTCAATAAGAGACGTTTATATAAACATAACATCTCCTAATATTATTTTGTTATGTTCTATAGTATTTATCATTATAGCATATTATATTTATTATAAGTTTATTATGAGTTTGGATGTTTAGAAAAAATTACGGAGTAAATTTTCAGAGTATAAATCAAAGTTTATTATTGAATAATAATTTATTACTATGGAAAAATAATAATATGATTTTAGCATCAATAAAAGGAGCGCTATGGTATAAATTATAATTTTATAAAGGCAGGGGAATTTAAATGAAATCATTTAGAGGAGATAAGCATCAAAAGAGGGTGGCAAAAATGATGGAGTTAGACCGGAAGAGAGAAGACCTAAGAACAGAAAAAAGAATCTACCAACTTATGAAAACTTTAAAGGAGAACCTATAGAATAAAAATTTAAAAAACATGTATAAAATTTATTTATTAGGTAATAATTACAATGAAACTCAATAAAGCCCCTAGAAAATTATTAAATAAAAAAGGACTAGTTCACTAAGACTAGTCTTTTTTTATACTATTTGGAATACTTATAACTTTCTTATTATTATTTTTATATATTATCCAATAAGTCATACCTATAATTAAAGCTCCACCAACTATATTTCCTAGAGTAACCCAAGTTAAATTGTGCAATATATTTGGTAGGCTAATTTTTGATAATTCATTATAGGAAAGAGATGAAGCCTTAGAATATACAGGATTACTTTTGCTTAAAAAACCTATAGTTAAATAATACATATTTGCAATACTATGCTCAAAACCAGATACTATAAAAGCCATTATTGGAAACCAAATTATAAAAATCTTTCCTATTATATCTTTAGCTGCGTAAGAACCCCATACTGCTAAACAAACAAGAATATTACATAAAATTCCGCTACTAAAAGCTTTTATAGAGGATAAACTACTTTTATGGTAAGCTACTTTTATTGCATAAGCACCTAATTTACCAGAATTTAAATCTAAAGATCCACTGAAATATAGTAAAATAACGATTATAAACGCACCTAAAAAGTTAGAAATATAAACTAATATCCAATTCTTTAACATAGATTTTAATTCTATTTTTTTATCTAACAAACCAGTTATCATTAAAGAATTTCCAGTAAATAATTCTGCTCCACAAATAAGAACTAAAATTAAGCCTACAGGAAACACTGCGCCTGATATAAATTTTGAAAGAGAAAAATTTGTTATGCTATGAGAAGCTACACCAGCAGCAAAACCTCCCAAAGCTATAAAGGCACCTGCCAAAGCACCAAGTAGAAGTGTTTGAATAGGAACCGATTTAGTTTTATTTATTGCTGTGATTATACCTGCTTGTAAAAGTTCATTTGGTTTTAACATGTTTTTTTCCATTTTTAGTCCCCCTTATACAATTTTTGATATTTATTAAATAAAAAAAGTCTAATAAATTAAATCTTTATTTATTATATTCAAATTTTTTTATTTTGTCAAAATTTTCAGCAAATTATTACATTAATTCTTTACTATTTTAAAGTAGAGTTATATAATAGAAAAATGAGTATATTTATGAATTTTTTTATCGAGGAGGATAATATTATGATATATAGTTTTAATGAAAAGAAGCCTAATGTACATGATAATTGTTTTATAGCCAATAGTGCAGATATAATAGGAGACGTGTACTTAGAAGAAAATTCCAATATTTGGTTTGGTACTGTAATAAGAGGGGACACCAATGAAATTGTTGTGGGTAAAAATACCAATGTACAAGATAATTGTATACTTCATGTAGATTCTATAGCTCCACTTAATATCGGAAATAATGTAACTATAGGACATGGAGTAATATTGCATGGATGTAATATTGGAAATTGTTCTTTAATAGGAATGGGAAGTATAGTTTTGAATAATGCTAAAATTGGAGATTATACAATATTAGGAGCAGGAAGTTTGGTTACAGAAGGAAAAGAAATACCTTCAGGAGTATTATGTATGGGTTCTCCTGCAAAAGTTGTTAGGTATCTTACAGAAGAGGAAAAAATAAAAATAAGAGAGAGTGCAAAACATTATGTTGGACTTTCGCAAGAATATAGAAAATTATAATATTTAATTCGTGTATAACTTTTAAACAGTAATAATAAAATTGTTTTAAATAATAAATTAGAAATTAAAGATAATAAATAAGGAAACCTTAATCAAATGTAAATTCTCAGGTAGTTTCTATCATATAAAATATTAAACAAATTGAGAAAGTGATTATAAACATAATTATTGGTAATAATTATATAAAAAGTTTAGGAGTGAGAATATGAATAAGGTTTTGCTTATAGGAAGGCTTACAAAAGATTGTGAATTAAAACATGTAGGTGAAGAAGGAAATGCTTTATTAAATTTCACTTTAGCAGTACAAAGAAACTATTTAAATAATAAAGGTGAAAGAGAAGCGGATTTTGTACCTGTAGTTTATTGGAGAAAGTCTGCAGAATCTATTGCACCATATTTAACAAAAGGAAGGTTAATAAGCATTTTTGGAAAAATTAATGTAAAGTCTTATACTAGTACTAATGGAGATAGAAGATACATAACCCAGATTGTAGCAGAAGATATACAGTTTATAGATTATTCAAAGACAAAAGAGGAAGCAAATTAAAAATATGAAGTGATTTTTTAGAGATAAGAGTATAAATATAGGAAGTTTTTCTTTATATCTATACTCTTTTACTAACCTCTGATATATGTATTATAAAAAGCTTTTATGTGGCTTTTTATAAAGTTCGCTCTTTTCCTAGAAAGCATAAGGAAAGCATTTCAGCACCTGTATGGGAGCCAATGACAGGCCCTACATAGCTTATAATGACATCTTTTACATTAAATTCTTTTAGTAGTAACTCTTTTAAATATAAAGCATCATCTAAACAGTCGCCATGGCTTATAGCTACTACTTCATTTTCTGGATGAAAGCAATGTTCTTCAAAGAGTTTAATTAAAGTTTTTATAGCTTTTTTTCTACCTCGTATGCTATAGGTATTTATAAGTTCCCCTTTATTATTTATAGATATAATTGGTTTTATATTTAATATTGTTCCTATAGTTGCTGCAGTATAAGATAATCTTCCGCCTCTTTTTAGATGCATTAAATTATCTACTATAAACCAGTGATTCATTTTTGATTTATTTTCTTCTAACCAGTTTATAATTTCTTCTTTGGAATAACCGTTTTTTCTCATTTCTGCAGCTTTAAGAACCAGAAGTCCTTCTCCTATAGAGGCACTTTTACTGTCAATAATGGTTATATCGGCATTAGGCATTTCTTCTAATAATTGATTTTTAGCTATTATAGCACTATTTGTACAACCACTCATTGCCGAAGACATTCCTATATATATTATAGATTTGCCTTCATTAACATATTTTTTAAAAGCTTTTTCAAAACTATATGTATTTATTTGAGAGGTAGTAGGCATTTCGCCATTTCTAACACTACTATAGAATTTTTTATATTCAAGAGTTTTACCAAAATCATCTTCGTAATCCCCGTAACTTAAATGACAAATTAAACTAAGAAAAGCTATTTCATTATCTTTTATAAGTTCTAAAGGTAAATCGCAGCTTGAATCTGTTAATATTATAGTATCCATTCTTTCACTCTCCTTTAAGTTTGAGTATAATCTTATGTTTTATACATTGCTACATTTATATACTGCTACATACTAAACTTTATTATATATGGTAATATATTCTATAAGTTAATAATTATTCCTCTTTTTACCGATATAATTAAACCATATATGTTGTAGCTTTAAATGTGTATTCAATTAATTATAAAGTTTTTTTGTGAAAAATACGATATATAAATATGAAATTTAATATAAATGTATGATTTATTATAAAAAATGGAGTGATTAAAAATGAGATTAAATCATAATGTATCTTCTCTTAATATATATAGAGAATATAGTAAAACTTTAAAGACCAATAGTAAGGCATTAGCGCATATATCTTCAGGACAAAAATTACTTAGATCAGGGGATAATCCTAATGCTGTATCTAAAAGTGAAAGAATGAGACTTCAAATAAGAGGATTACAAATGGCTCAAAGAAATGTTCAAGATGGTGTAAGTATGATGCAAACAGCTGATGGGTCTTTAAGTTCTTTAAATGAAATTGTAAATAGGGTAAGGGAGCTAGTAGTACAATCAGGTAGTGGAGCAAATAGCCCACAAGATAAAAAAGAAATACAGAATGAAATAAATCAAATGATCAATGCTTATGAGAGTATAGTAGATAATACGGAATTTAATGGAGTAAAGTTACTTAAAATAGACAGTACTAATAGTAATTCTAATGAAGCGTTAGATGTTATTAAGAGACCAATGCAGATAGGAGCTAACTCAGGGGAATGTATAGATATTTCATTTAAAGATTTATCTCCAGATAAAGTTGGAGTAATAAAAATAGATGCCAATGGAGAAAAACACATAGATGAAAATAAAACTCTTCAAAAATTAAGAAGTGAAATAGATTTAAATGATCCTAACTCAGTAGATAAGGCTTTGGAAATAATAGATGCTGTGGCTGATACCATAATAGATGCTAGAAGCAAGTTTGGAGCTATTTCAAATAAATTTCAAGGGACATTACAAAATCTAGGAGAATTTGAAATTAGCACTCAAAGTGCAGAAAGCTCGGTTAGAGATGCGGATATAGCGGAAGAAATGATGAATTTTGCAAGAACCAATATACTAATTGAAGCTGGTAATGCGATGATGGCTCAATCTAATAAATTTCCTCAAGATATGCTTAGAATATTAGAAAATGTAAGAAGTAGATAAATGCTTTAAATAATAGTAATTATGAGATTAGAGGAGAATATATTACAAAATTCTTCTCTATTTTTATTTTATGATGGTTTAAGGGAAAATATTATAAATCAACACATTTTAAATTAAGATATATTTTTTTACCATAAAAAGATAAAAAATAGTAAAATGCCTTTACTAAATATTATAAAATAATGTAAAATGAAGTTAAAGAATATTATTATACCGTCAATTGTCTATTTAATAAAAATATAACTAAAATTATTAATAAATATAATATAAATTTTAATTAAAATATAAAAGAAATTAAAAAAACATATAGAAAACTATCAGCAAATATTGTATAATAATTGTGTTAATGGAAACTTAACATTTTTTTATAAATAATATAATTTATATGAATTATATGAATAAAAGACAAATAAAGTGATCTTTATCTAAAATGTATCGTAAATCGATATAATTTTCTTCGCAGTGCTCTAATTATCAACAATACATACTATAAATTTTAATATTCTATTTTATAGAAATGATTTTTTACCGAATAATTAAAAATGGAGGATTATATTATGAAAAGTGGAATTTTGTCTGTAGATGCACAAAATTATAATTTGATGAAAAAATCATTAGATGCATCTTCAACTAGAAGTGAAATAATAGAGAATAATATTTCAAATGCTAATATAGCCAATTATAAAAGACGTTATGTTACTTTTGAAGAAACTTTAAAGGAAACCTCAGATAGTTTAAATTTAAGAACTACTAAGGAAAAACATATAGATACAGAGTCTAAGTTTGGAGAAATTAAAGTAGTAAAGGATAATTCATCAAGTATGAGGCAAGATGGAAATAATGTAAATATTGAAATAGAAAAAGTAAATCAAGCTGCTAATACATTAATGTATTATTCACTAATTTCTCAAATAAATAATAGACTATCTACAAAGAGATATGTTATAAATGGAAGATAATTTTATAGCTAAGTAAGGGGAGGAGAGGTTAAGTTGATTAAAGCTTTTAATAATTTAAGAATAAGTGCTAGTGGACTTTCAGCAGAAAGATTAAGAATGGATACTATTTCTTCAAATATAACTAACTCCATGACCACTAGAGGGAAAGATGGACAACCATATAGAAGAAAAGTAGCTTTATTTCAAGAAAATTTAGTCAGGGAGAAAAATAAAGTTACAGGAGAAAATGAAGAAACACTGTTAGGGGTAAAAGCAGTAGGAGTGGTAGATGACCAATCTGAGCTTAGAAGAGTATATGACCCAACTCATCCAGATGCAGATAAAGAAGGATATGTTTTATATCCTAATGTAAATGTATTAAATGAATATGCGGATTTAATTGCTGCTGCTCGTTGTTATGAAGCTAATGTAGATGCAATAAATGCTGAAAAAAGTATGTTTATGAAAGCCTTAGAAATTGGAAGGTAGGTGAAATATAGGTGAGAATCAATGAATTTACTATAGATCCTAAAATATTTGATGATATGAGTATAGCTAAAAATAAAAATAAAGATGTAGAACAAAAAAGCGAAAATAGTTTTTTTAACACTTTAAAGGGAAAGTTAGATGAAGTTAATGAAAAACAAATTACTGCAGAAAAAGCAACAGAGTCTTTTATAAAAGGTGAAGAAATTAATGTACATAATGTTATGCTAGATTCAGAAGAAGCTAAAATGTCTATAGAACTAGCGGTTCAAGTTAGAAATAAATTAGTAGAAGCTTATCAGGAGTTGAATAGAATGCAGTTATAGTAAGGAGTGCTATTAATGAACAAGCTATCCCAATGGATGAACACGGTGAAAGAAAAAATAAAAGGATTGAGTAAAAAAAAGAAGATAGCTTACGGTGCCATTTTAGCAGGCATTTTAGGAGCGTTTATATATTTAGGTATATCTTTAGGCAGTACTAAATATGGAGTGCTTTTTTCAAATATAGATAAGAATGATATGGGCGCTGTATATAATAAATTAAAAGAGAAGAAAGAAAGTTTTAAAGTTGATGGAAATGCAATACTAGTACCTAAAGAAAAAGTTGATAGTTTAAGAATGGAAATATTATCGGAAGTACCAATGACAAATGGAAGTCAGGGGTTTGAACTTTTAGATAAAAGTAAATTTGGAGCTACTGATGCTGAGATGAAAATAAATTATCAAAGAGCTTTACAAGGAGAGTTAGAAAGAACAATAAAAGGTTTTCCTGAAATAGATAATGTAAGAGTACATTTAGTTTTACCGGAGGATAGTGCTTTTGTTAAAGATACTACTCCAGCTAAAGCTTCTATTACTTTAAAATTAAAGCCTTATAAAAAACTTACAGAAGAACAAGTTAAAGCAATAGTTACTTTAGTATCAGGCAGTGTAAAAAATCTTCCAAAGGAAAATGTAGAAGTAAATGACACAAATGGAGATCTTACTAAGGACTTATTTGATAAAGATAAAATGGATATGACTGGAGCAGCAGAAAAGCAACAAGCCTTAAAGAAGGAATATGAAAAGAATTTAGAAAATAAAGTATTAAATATGTTGCAAGCTGTATATGGAAAAGATAAAGTAAAGGTTAAAGTAAATGCAGATTTAAATTTTGATGCAATAGAGAAATCTAATGTTATATATGATCCTAAAAATGTTGTAGTAAGTGAAAAAAGTGTTAAAGATACAACAAAAGATGGAGCCAATGGAGCTAGTGGTAGTCCTGTAGATGATGCCATGGGAAATAGGATAGGAGCTAATGCAGATGGCAGTACAACTACTCATGAGGAAAATACCAAAAATTATGAGATATCTAAAAGTGAGGATAAGACTATAAAAGCACCAGGTGATGTAGAAAGACTTACTGTATCAGTAATTTTAGATGGAACTTTAGATAATGCAACAAGAAGTTCTGTTACAAATGCAGTGTCATCAGCAGTAGGGTTTGATCAACGAAGAGGAGATACTATAAGTGTAGAGGGACTTACATTTGATACTTCAAATCAGGATAAGATAAATAAAGACTTAGAAGAAATGAAGAAAGAAGAAGAAAGATTAAAACGTAATAAATTATACACAATTATAGGTGCAGCAGTAGCAATAGCTTTAATAGCTTTAATAATTTTCTTAATAAAGAGAAAGAAGAGAAATGAAGAGTTAGATGAGCTTGAACCGCAAGGAATAGATGTAGTTATTGATGATGAAGTGCCAGTAGAAGAAAAGCCTAAATTCAAACCAATTGAATTAGACGTAGAAGATGAAAAGAGCCATGTTGAAAAAGAAATAAGAAAATATGCATCTGATAAGCCAGATCAAGTTGCAGAAATCATTAAGTCATGGTTGGCAGAGGATGAGAGGTGATAGTATATGACTAAAGGTAGAGAAGATGAAAAATTAACAGGAGTTCAAAAGGCAGCTATACTATTTATAACTCTAGGTCCAGAGGCATCTTCTGGTATAATCAAAAAATTACCTGAGGGAGAAATTCAAAAGATAACTTATGAAATAGCAAATATTACTGCTGTTAAATCAGAACAAAAACAAAAGATTTTTGAAGAATTTATACAAATGAATAAGGCTAAAGATTATTTGGTAGAAGGGGGATTAGAATATGCCAAAACCCTTCTAGCAAAGGCGCTGGGAAGTCAGAGAGCTATGGAAATATTAGATAAAGTTACTGAAGCTACACAACAATTTAGACCTTTTGCAATTGCTAGAAAGGCAGATGCTAGTCAACTTTTAAATATAATATCCAACGAGCATCCTCAAACTGTTGCCCTTGTATTATGTTATCTACAGCCAGATAAAGCTGGTCAGATTTTATCATCATTACCTGAGGACATGCAGGGAGATGTAGCTTATAGAATAGCAACTATGAGTACTACATCACCTATGGTAGTAAAAGAGATAGAAAGGGTATTAGACAGTAAGTTATCATCTATTGTAAGAACAGATGCTAAAGCAATTGGAGGACTTCCTACTATTGTTGATATCCTAAATCAAGTAGACAGAACTACAGAAAAGAATATCACAGAGTCATTGGAAAGAGAAAATCCAGAATTAGCAGAAAAGGTAAAAGAGTCCATGTTTGTATTCGAAGATGTTATAACTTTAGACGATGTATCAATTCAGAGAATACTAAGAGAAGTGGAGACAAAGGAGTTAGCCCTTGCATTGAAGGGGTCTTCAGAAGAAGTTGCCAATGTTATATTTAGAAATCAATCTAAGAGAGCAGCAGCTTCATTGAAAGAAGATATGGAATTCTTAGGACCTGTAAGAATCATGGATGTTGAAAAAGCACAGCAAAGGATTGTTAGCATAATAAGAAGACTTGACGAAGCTGGAGAAATAGTAATATCAAGAGGTGGAGAGGATGCAATCATTGTATAAGGTTATTAAAAACACCAGTGTAGTTAATAATGGCAAAAAACAGATAGTGACTCAATATGTTCCACCTGCTGAGGAAGAAGTAGAAGTTTTAAAAGAAGTAAATGCCAAGGAATTTATAGAAAGTTATGAAAATCTAGCAAAAACTATGCTTGAAAAGGCTAGAAGACAAGGTGAAAGTATTATTTCTAAGGCTTATGAAGAAGCAGAGAAAATAGAAGGAGAAGCGTATCCTACAGCTTATGAAAAAGGTTATAAAGAAGGAAGCGAAAAAGGATACAAAGAAGCCTATGAAGAAGCTTATGAAAAAAATATAACTAAAGTAAGAGAAGAGAGAGAAAATATAATAAAAGAGGCTCAACAAATATCTGAAAATATGATAAAAAGTGCAAAAGAGGAATACATTCAATATTTAAATGATAAGAAAGAAGAAATAAGATTTCTTATAGAAAATATAGTACAGTGTGTATTTAAAAGGGAAATTAAAGATAAAGACGCTTTAAACTCTGCAATTATGGAAACATTAGAAAATGTTAAAAATTCTAAAACTGTAATAGTGAAGTGTAAGAGCATTTATGAAGAAGAACTAAATAAAACTATAGACTTGTGGAAGATACAGAATGCATTTAAGGGAGATATATTTTTAATTGTAGATGATTCTTTAGAAGAGGGAAAAGTTATTATAGAGAAAGACAATGGGAAAATTGTAATTAGTAAGGAATCAGCTCTAGAAAAAATAAAGGAAATTATTAATTCATAGTTCTTAATATTATAGGGGTGTTGCAATGGATTTTATAGACTTTAAAAATATAAATAAAAAAATAAAAGAATGTAACTTTTACTATAAAGAAGGAATTGTGAAGAAGGTTATAGGATTGACAATAGAAGTTGAAGGGATAAAAGCTTTTATAGGAGAAGTTTGCATTATATATAATGAAAAGAATGATCCTATAACTTGTGAGGTAGTTGGTTTTAAAGAAGATAATATAATACTTATGCCTTTAGGAGAATTAATTGGTATATCTCCCGGATGCAGAGTAGTTCCACAGGGGAAACCTTTAAGTGCTATATGTTCTGAAGATCTTTTTGGGAAAATATTAGATGGTCTTGGAAAGCCTCTTAATGAAGAAGAACTAAGAAGTGGTATTCAATATCCATTAGATAAGGAACCACCAGATCCGCTAAAAAGAAGAAGAATTAAAGATGTTATATCTACAGGAATAAGAGCAATAGATGGATTTTTAACCTGCGGAGAAGGACAAAGAATAGGAATTTTTGCAGGAAGTGGTGTAGGAAAGAGTACTACTTTAGGAATGATTGCAAAATATGCAGAAGCAGATGTAAATGTAATATGTCTGATTGGAGAAAGAGGAAGAGAAGTTCTAGATTTTATAGAAAAAGATCTAGGAGAAGAGGGGATGAAAAAAAGTATAGTTGTTTGTGCTACATCAGATAAACCAGCCCTTGTAAGGTTAAAGGGAGCTTTTACAGCTACAGCTATAGCAGAATATTTCAGAGATAAAGGTAAAAAAGTAATATTAATGATGGATTCTGTAACTAGATTTGCTATGGCTCAAAGAGAAGTAGGACTTGCTATAGGAGAACCACCAGCTACAAAAGGATATACACCTTCTGTATTTGCAATGCTTCCAAGGCTTATGGAAAGAGCAGGTATGTCAGACAAAGGTTCCATTACTGCGTTTTACACAGTGCTAGTAGATGGAGATGATTTTAACGAACCTATAGCAGATGCAGTTAGAGGTATATTAGATGGACATATAGTGCTTTCCCGTGATTTAGCTGCTAAAAATCATTATCCTGCCATAGATATATTAAGTAGTATAAGCAGGCTTATGTCTGAAATAGCTGATAAGAATCATAAATTAATAGCCTCTTTTGCTAGAGATTTAATTGCCACATATAAGGATTCAGAGGATCTTATAAATATAGGAGCTTATGTTAAAGGAAGCAATAAAAAAGTAGATTTATCAATACAATATATTGATGCAATAAACTCTTTCTTAAAACAAGGAGTAGATGAACATAGTAATTTTACGGAAACAGTAAATTGTCTTGAAAATATTTTTAAAGAGTATATATCTAGTTAAAGTAAGTTACGTCTATTTTAAAAATTAGAGGTGATTATATGAAAGGATATAAATTTAGATTACAGAAGCTTTTAGATATAAGAATAGATGAAGAAGAAGAATGCAAAAGGAAGTTTCAAAAAGCTCAAGCAGTAAAAGAAGAAGTGGAAAATAAGCTGGATTTATTAAAGAATAATTATAAGAAATACAATAATATAGGATCAAGGGATTCTATAATTGATAGAAAAATTAAGCAGCAATATCTTATAGCATTAAATTCATCTATAGAGATAACTGCGTTAGATTTAAAAGATAAAGAAAAAATAGTTGAAGAAGTAAGAGTGGATTTAACACAAAAACAGGTAAATAGAAAAACGGTTCAAACTTTAAAGGACAAGTCTTTGAAAAATTTTATTAAAGAGCAGAATTTAATAGAACAAAGAGCTAATGATGAATTTGCATTATATGGATTTTTAAGAAATAGAGAAAGGAGGTGAAAAAATGGAAAACAGTGTATTATCATTAATGAACAATATAACTTGTAAAGAAAAAGTTACAGAAAAAAGAAAAGTTTTTAAAGAAGTTGCTGGAGATGACTTTACAAAAACTTTAAAAAATGTTTCTTCAAAGGATGATAAAGATATTTGTAAATTAAATGGACAAGAAAAAGTTGCAAAAGATGATAGCAAGTTACAAAAAATAACTAATGAATCTTCTACTAATGGTAATGAGAAAAGTGAAGTTGATAAAACCATTAAAGATTCAGAGAAGGTTAAGTCACTGTTAACAAAGGCAGGTGTATCTGAAGATAAAATAGCTGAAGTAGATTTAAAAGAAGGAAATGAGCTATTAACACTATTAACTGAAAATAACATTGACTTAAGTAAACTGAATATCAATGAGTTAATTTTATTAATTCAGCAATTAATGAATATGAACAATAATGCTATAGAATTAAAAGATTTAAGACAAGGCATTAGTAATGTAGTATCAAACGCTATAAATGACCTATGTTCTAAGGATAAAAATATAAATTTACAAAATAATGACCTAATTTTAAACGTAAAAAAGGAAATTCATTCTTATTTAGATAAAGTAGTTAAAGATAATAAAGAATTACCTTTAATTAAGCAATTAGCAGCTTCTTTAGAAGAGAAAATAGGAAACTTATTTAATGAAACACTAAAAGAAAATAATAATTCTCCTGTAAATAATATAATGAGTATTATAAAAAAAGAAATACTCAATTCTTTAAAAGAAGAAAATGATTTACAATCAGAGCAAGGAGAAGATAAAAAGGTTCTTCATACAAAAGAGGAAGTTACTAATGTTTTAAGAAGATTATCTTCTAATAAGAATAACAAAGAAGCAGGGGAAAATTCACAATTTAGTAAAGATAAAAGCAATTTTCAACAAGAGAATATTTTGAAAAGCATTAGTGGACAAGATAAAAATGATAAGTTTACTAAAGCAGTGAATTTTATAAATCAATTTAATAGTTTAAATAATGTTCAACAAAGTCAGGTACCATCAATAGAAGAGGTTATGATAAACAAACAGACTGTTGGAGCTGATGTTGTGAAAGCTGTTAAGTATATGGAAGTAAATAATATGAAAAATTTAACAGTAAAAATAAATCCTAAAGAATTAGGAGAACTAGTTATAAATATAACAATGGAAAGCGGAAAAATGAAAGCTAATATTACAGCGAATAACAAAGAAGCATTTAATTTGTTAAATGCTAACATTAGTGACATAACAAATAAATTACAAAATAATGATATAAAAATTCAAAATTTCACACTTAATTTATATGAAGATACTACCTTCTTTAAAGATAAAGAGGGAAAGGGAAAAGAAAGCAGTAACAATGATAATAGAAGAAATAAAGAGACAAAGATAGAATCATTAAATGAAATAGGAGATGCAGAAAATTTAAGTGATGATTTAAATAATTTAAATATTTTTGCTTAGGAGGTAGAAATATGGCAGGTGATATGAGTATAACTAATACACCAAAAGTTACTGATACAAATAGTAGTAATAAAAATACTAATAATAAAAACACTAATGATAAGAACAGTATTAATAAAAAAGTTGGTAGTGCTAGTGCTACAGCTAGAGGAACTAGGATTGTTCAGCCAGGAGAAGGCATGGATAAAAATGCATTTTTAAGAATATTATCCGCAGAGCTTTCACATCAAGATCCAACTAATGCTAAGGATGGTACTGAGTTTGTATCTCAAATGGCTCAATTTGCAGGACTAGAGCAGATGGCAAATTTAAATACTAATATTAGGTTTGTAGGTGCATCATCTTTAATAGGCAAGTCTGTAATGTTAAATAGAGTAAATGAAAATGGTAATTTATATGTGGGTAAAGTTACAGGAGTTTCTAAAGATAGTGAGGCAATAACACTTAACGTAGCAGTTGGACAAGAAAAGGATGAGGATGGAAATATGGTTCCTATTATTAAAAAGTTTAGGATGGAAGATGTCATTGAGCTTGTAAATTCTGAAGAAAATATTACACAACCTCCAGCAGAGGAAAAAGATTCACAAAAAGAAACAGACGTTAATAAAGATAGAACTGACAACGATAAAAAAGTAGATAATAATATTCAGGTATAGAGAAAGTAGGATTAAATAGCCATGGGATATAGAGTTATTAATGGAAAGGTACAGTTCTTTGAAGATCTTCACAGCCATTATAACTTAAACAATAATAAAGTTAATAAAAGCAGGGATACTTCAGATTTTAGTAATATATTAAAGAAAGAAATAAATAAAAATGAAAGCTTTGTTATATCAAATCATGCATTAGAAAGATTAAAAGAAAGAAATATAACATTTGATGAAATTGATATGAAAAAGATTAACACAGCTATAAATAGGGCTGAAGAAAAAGGCTGTAAAGAAGGTGTAATACTATACAAGGATATTGCATTAATAACCAGCATGAAAAATAGAACTATTATAACTGCATTAAATAAAAATGATAGTGAAGGTAACATAATTACTAATATTGATGGATTAGTAATTTTATAGGCAGGACCTAAAAGATTAGGAGGCCTAGTTTTGTGGAAGGATTGAAGCAAAACAGAAATTTAAAAGGATTAATTGGAGGTTTTATATATGTTAAGGTCAATGTACTCAGGAATTAGTGGGCTTCAGGCAAATCAGGTAAAATTAGATGTTATTGGAAACAACATAGCAAATGTAGGAACTACGGCTTTTAAAACTCAGAGAATTAGATTTCAAGATATGTTAAGCCAAAATATGAGACAAGCTACTGGAGCTGGAACAAATACAGGTGGTACCAATCCAAGTCAAATAGGTTTAGGAACTCAGGTAGCAGGAATTGACACTATAGTAGTTCAAGGTAATATGCAGCCTACTAGTAGAAATTTAGACTTTGCTGTGGATGGAGCAGGATATTTTGTAGTTGGTAAAGGTCCAGTTGGAGAAGAGGGTGTAGAGATAACAGATAATGTTTTAGGGGAGGATACAAAGGGATTATCCTTTAATTTTACAAGAGATGGATCTTTTACTGTAGATGAATATGGTCAATTACTTACTTCTGATGGACTAAGGGTTATGGGATACAAAATAGAAGGAACAGACATAACATATGAAGATGGAAAACCTACTATTGATACCGTTCCACCAGATGTAAATACTCAAAGTCCAGTAGCAACAGATGAGTTGATTCCACTTATAATACCAGATAAGGTAGGAACAGATACAGAAGCAGTTAGAATAAAGGACTTTTCAGTAGACAAAAATGGTGTTATAAAGGCAACTTTAGCTAATAATAAGGTGGTTGCATTAGGACAAATAGCAATGGCATCTTTTAAAAATCCAGCAGGACTTTCAAAGGATGGTAAGAACCTTTATTCTAGATCATCAAACTCAGGTGAGGCAGTGTTTAGAGATGGTGTAGGAAAAGCAGAAGGAGAAACTAATGAGAAGGGCTATGGAGATATTAATCAAGGAATGTTAGAAATGTCTAGAGTTGATTTAGCAGAACAATTTACTGAAATGATAGTAGCAAGTAGAGCCTTTCAGGCTAATGGAAAAATAATAACTACTGGAGATGAAATACTTCAAGAGCTAGTTAATTTAAAGAGATAGTTTTCTAATCCATGAACTAATCTGCCCTTAATTTTGATTTGAATAATAACATCTAAATTTTGTGGCAGATAGTCATGGTATAAACAATAATAAATAAATAATTTGAATATATTTATTCTGTGAAATTTATTAATTGAAGTTTTGTTTGGTGGTGAGATTGTGATAGAGGTTACGGGACTAGATCATAAAAAATTCATATTAAATGCAGAACATATAGAAAAATTAGAGACAGTTCCAGAAAGTCTTATAACGTTAACTAATGGGAAAAAGTATCTTGTGATGGAATCTATAGACGATATAATAAAGAAAGTTTTAGTGTATAAAAATAATATTTTTACAATGAATGTACAGGAGGCAGCTAAGAGATGAAAAGAAGAGATGTATTGACAGCTATAGGTATTGGACTTGGTTTTGGTATGATGATTTGGTCAATGGCAATGGTAAGCATTACGAAATATAATTTTAAACAATTAAAACTTTTCTGGGATTTGTCTTCTGTAATAATAACATTAGGTGGTTCACTTTGTGCAATGCTAGTTAACTATCCAATTAATCAGTTTAAAAAGCTTATAAAAATAACAATTGAGTCATTTAAAGAAAGTGAAAAATCTAGTATAGATATAATAAATCAGTTTATAGAACTTTCAAGAAAAGCCAGAAGAGAAGGATTACTTTCCTTGGAAGATGAAATAAACCAAGTTAATGATGGATTTTTAAAAAAAGGATTGCAGATGGTTGTAGATGGAATGGAGCCAGAAACTATAAAAGATATTATGGAACTTGAGATTTCAGAGATGGAGAGAAGACATAAGGATGGAGCAGATATGCTTAGAGCATGGGGAGGATACGCACCAGCTTTCGGTATGGCAGGAACACTTATTGGACTTATTCAGATGCTTGGAAACCTTTCGGATTCAAGCCAGATTGCTAGTGGTATGGGAAAAGCTTTGATAACAACTTTCTATGGTTCATTAATAGCTAATATATTATTTAATCCAATGGCATCTAACTTATCATTCAAAAGTGCACAAGAAACTGCTATAAGAGAAATGATGTTAGAAGGAATACTTGCTATACAATCTGGAGTAAACCCAAGAATTGTTGAAGAAAAGTTAATATCATATTTATCTCCAGATGATAGGAAAACTTTTGCAGCTACAGCAACTTCTGAAGGAGGGGTATCAGAAAATGGCTAGGAAAAAAAGTCAGATAGTGGGGGAGGCCTTACAGGAAATGAGTGGATAGCTACCTATTCAGATACTGTAACATTGCTATTAACCTTTTTTATATTACTTTACTCATTCTCAAGTGTAGATGCTCAGAAATTTAAACAGGTAGCAAGTGCTTTTCAAAGTGTTTTGCAGGGAAGTTCAGGAGAGACAATTTATGATTTCAATATGAAAAATGGAGAAGTACCTCTTGTAGGCGAAACAGTAAAGATGGGATCTGCTACTGGTGGAAAAGAAAATGAACTTTATGATAAAGTAAAAGATTACGTCCAAAAGAATAAATTAAATGGTTCTGTAACAATGAAAAAGGACGCTAAAGGAATAGCCATAGAACTGAAGGATAGTGTATTATTTGAAGTAGGAAAAGCTGAGATAAAGACTAATAGTATTCCTATATTAGAAAAATTAAATAAACTTATACTTAGTTTTCCTAATGAAATAGTAGTTGAGGGACATACAGATAATGTACCTATCAAAAATTATAAATATGATTCTAACTGGGAACTATCTACAGCTAGGGCTGTTAATGTGTTAAGATATTTTGTAGAAACCAAAAGGCAAAATCCTGCTAGATTTACAGCAGCAGGGTATGGTGAATTCAAACCATTATATCCTAATGATACAGCAGAGAATAAGTCAAAGAATAGAAGGGTTAATATACTAATAGTTTCTATGGAAAGGGTGACTGGTAAATAATGAGCGAAAACAATGTAGAAAATAAAAAAGGTGGTAAGTTAAAGTTAATTATCATCATATTGTTAATAGTAGTCATAATAGGTGGAGGAGCCTTTGCTGCATATATGCTACTCTTCAATAATAAGAAAAATCAAATTCCAGCTAATTCAGCCACATCAATTAATAATCAACAAATGAATAATGCAAATTTAAATAATAATGGATTCAGGCCAGCTGTATCTGATCTTACCTTTGATATGGGTGAGTTTTTAGTTAATTTATCTGATGAAGAAGAAAAAAGATTTTTAAAAACTAAAGTTGTTTTAGGTTATGAAAATAAAAAATTAACTGCAGAATTAGAAAAGAAAAAGCCAATTTTAATAGATGCTATAAATACTGTA
Organism: Clostridium tetanomorphum; assembly: GCF_017873215.1. Taxonomy (GTDB): domain Bacteria; phylum Bacillota; class Clostridia; order Clostridiales; family Clostridiaceae; genus Clostridium_AO; species Clostridium_AO tetanomorphum. The sequence continues at coordinate 11,523 of NZ_JAGGKA010000026.1, read as the reverse complement.
TTAAGATCAAAAAAATCTAAAGACTTTACACAAAAGGGTACAGACAATGTAAAACTAGAAATATTAAATAAGATAAATCAAATGTTTGAAAATGGAAGATGCGATAATGTTTATTTTACAGAACTACTTGTACAATAATTTTAGTAACTTTTAATTTGAGGAAGATGAAAAATGGGAACAAATTTACAATTTTTTATAACTTTAGTGAAGATAATAGCCTTTTTACCCTTTATAATATTTCTTATATATATTTCTCTTAAATATGGAGGAGAAAAACTTCAAGATATACAGAAAGGTAAATATATGAGAATATTAGATAGGCTTCCTCTATCAAAGGAAAATTCTCTTCTTATTGTGAAGATTGGGGAAAAAGTATATGTAATATCTTCTGCTAGTGGAAAGGTAGAAATTATTTCAGAATTAAAAAATGAAGAAATCTATAAAATAGAAGTTTCAAAGAATATACCTCAATATGATAATTTAAGAGATTTTTATAAAAAAATGAAAAACAAAAAGGAAGAATAGATATGAAAAAAAATAAGAAGGCAATAGTAATTTTCACAGCAATTTCTGTAGCTTTAATATGTGGAGTGCTATTAGTAGGAAGTAAAGTTAATGCTGCTCCAGCTAATATGCCTATACCAAGAGTGAATATATCTTTGGATAATGCAGGAACTCCTAAAAATTACGTAGATAATATAAAAATTCTAATAGTACTTACTATACTTACATTATTACCTTCTTTTATAGTGATGATGACAAGTTTTGTAAGAATTACTGTGGTTTTTGGGTTTTTACGAAATGCTATGGGAACTCAACAATCACCACCTAACCAAGTGCTTATAGGGCTAGCGTTATTTTTAACTGTATTTATAATGACTCCAGTTTATAATAAGTTGAATACAAATGCTATACAACCTTTTTTACAAAATAAGATAGATCAGAATATGGCCATTGAAGAAGGGGCAAAACCTTTAAGAGAGTTCATGCTAAAACAAACTAGACAAAAGGATTTAAAGTTATTTATGGAAGTGGCAAAAGCAGGAGAAAATATAACCAAAGATAATGTACCATTATATATAGTAGTACCTTCCTTTATAATAAGTGAATTAAAGACAGCTTTTCAGATAGGATTTTTATTGTATATACCTTTTTTAATAATTGATTTAGTTGTAGCTAGTGTTTTGATGTCTATGGGGATGTTTATGTTACCACCAGTAATGGTATCACTACCTTTTAAATTATTATTATTTGTTATGGTAGACGGATGGCATTTGTTGGTGAAATCTTTGATAATGAGTTTTAAATGAGGTGGTTAAATGAGCGAAAATATGGTAATAGGTGTAGTTAAGGATGCAATAACCACAGGGCTTTTGGTAGCATCGCCTATACTTATAATATCTATTTTAATAGGATTATTAATAAGTATATTTCAGGCAACTACACAAATACAGGAGCAAACTTTAACCTTTGTGCCTAAGCTAGTTGCAGTAGCTTTAGTTGGACTTTTAGCTGGAAGTTGGATGCTACATGAATTGGTAAACTTTACAGAAAGAATATTTGCTTTAATTGCCAATATTGTAAAGTGATTATTATATATTTATTATTAAATAAAAAGTAGGTGTTTTCCTTGATAAATGTAGCATTTTTTACAGCACTTATATTAGTTTTTTTAAGACTTATAGCTTTTTATACTGTTACACCAGTGTTTTTTCCAAAAGGAACACCAGTTTTATTAAAAGTTGGATTTACACTAATTCTAGCTTATATAATAATACCTGGCATTGGATATAATTCCGTGGTGAATATAAACAATATTGCTCCTTTTATACAAGCTTGTGTAAGTGAAGTAACTACAGGTCTAACTTTAGGGTTCATTACAGAATTGTGTTTTATGTCAGCAAAATTTGCAGGAAATTTAATGGATCTTCAAGTAGGATTTTCAATGATGAGCATGTTTGATCCAAATTCAAATAGTAATGCTACTTTACTTGAAAGATTGCTTTATTGGGTTAGTCTTATATTGTTTTTTATTGTAGATGGTCATCACATGCTTATATTACAATTAATAAATAGTTTTAAAGTAGTTAATATAGGAAGGTTTATACTTGGACAGGATACTGCTGGAATGGTAGTAACAGCATTTATAGAGTTTTTTAGTATTGGATTGAAAATTGCAATACCTATTGTATTGATAATTATAATAACAGATTTAACTTTGGGACTTGTAGCTAGAACAGTACCTCAATTAAATGTTATGATTTTAGGATTACCTATAAAAATACTTGTAGGACTTTCTAGTTTTTTATTTGCATTACCTATATTTATTAATATTATAGCGCATGCTTTTTCAGAATTACCAGAAGCATTTAAGGGAATTTATAAAACAATACCATTTATAATTATTTTTGCTTCTGAAGATAAAACAGAAGAGGCAACACCACATAAATTAAGTGAAGCAAAGAAAAAAGGACAAGTTGCTAAAAGTAAAGAAGTAAATTTAGCATTAACCTTGTTGGCATCAACTTTAATGTTATCTTCATTTGGTTCATATGCAGTAAATATTTTAAAAGATACTATGGAAGCTTTTTTAAATAGTTTTTTAAATATGGAATTAACTTATGAAAATGTGTTTAACTTGGCGCTTATAGTTATATGGCGATTGGCTATGGTAATATTACCAATGGTATTTCCAATAATGATAATGGGAGTATTCGCTAATTTTATACAAACAGGAATTATATTTACAAAAGAACCTTTGAAGCCAGATTTAAAAAAGCTAAATCCAATAAATGGATTTAAGAAGATGTTTTCAGCAAGAACTGTAGTGGAATTAATAAAAGATATTTCTTTAGTATCTATTGTAGGATATGTTGGATTTAAATTCTTAAAGGACAATTATTCTGCTATAATTAATTTAAACAATCTAAGATTTCATATTTTATTAGAGGCTTTTGGAAAGTTTGCTTTTAGTATTTTCTTTAAAATAACTTTAATAATGGTAGTCATAGCTTTAGCAGATTTTATATTTCAAAAAAGACAATTTAAAAAAGATATGAAAATGACAAAGCAAGAAATTAAGGAAGAATTTAAGCAAATGGAAGGAGATCCTCAAATAAAAGGGAAAATAAAACAAAAACAAAGAGAAATGGCTATGAAAAGAATGATGCAAAGTGTACCGGATGCTACAGTTGTTATAACAAATCCAACTCATTTTGCAGTAGCTTTAAGATATAAAGATGGTATTGATTCGGCTCCAAGATTGGTAGCAAAGGGAGCAGATTATGTAGCAATTAAAATAAAGGAAAAGGCTAAAGATAGTGATGTACCTATAGTAGAAAATAAACCTTTAGCAAGACTTATATATAATGAGGTAGAATTAGATTCAGAAATACCAGTAGAAATGTATCAAGCGGTAGCAGAGATTTTAGCAGTAGTAATGAAATTAAAATAGTTCATAATTTCTAGTTGAGAGGTGTTTCTTTTGGAAGATGTGAGAAAAAAAGTTAGTTTTAAAAATAATATTGATGTAGTTGTAGCCTTTGGAGTTATAGCAATAGTAATGATGATAATCATTCCTCTTTCACCAGGAGTTTTAGATATATTGCTAGCTCTTAATATAACCATATCTGTTGTAGTTATATTATTAACTATGTTTACCACAAATGTACTACAGTTTTCGTCCTTTCCTACGCTTTTACTTGTAACTACACTTTTTAGATTAGGTCTTAATATTTCATCTACAAGACTTATACTAGGAGAAGGAGATGCAGGAAAAGTTATTGAAGCCTTTGGCTCTTTTGTAGTTAGAGGAAATTATGTAGTAGGAATCATAATATTTTTAATTATAGTAATAATCCAGTTTATAGTTATAACCAGCGGTGCTACAAGAGTTGCTGAGGTTTCAGCAAGATTTACTTTAGATGCTATGCCTGGTAAACAAATGAGTATAGATGCAGATTTAAATTCTGGATTAATTGATGAAGCAGGAGCAAAAGAGAGAAGAAAAAGTTTACAACATGAAGCAGACTTTTATGGAGCTATGGATGGTGCTTCTAAGTTTGTAAAGGGAGATGCAGTAGCAGGTCTTATTATAACCGCTATAAATATTTTAGCAGGAATTATAATAGGAGCTTTAATGCGTAATATGGAAATAAGTGAAGCGGCTCAAGTATATACAAGACTTACTATAGGGGATGGATTAGTGAGTCAGATTCCGGCTCTTTTAATATCTACAGCATCAGGTATATTAGTTACTCGTTCTGGATCAGAAGACAATTTTGGTGATGTTATAGGAAAACAGTTAACAGGGTTTCCTAAAGTAATAGCTATGGCATCAATAGTTTTATTCTTCTTGTTTTTAGTACCAGGATTGCCTAAGCCACCTTTTTTCATATTATCAGTTGCTACAGGAGCAGGAGCATATTTTTTATATAAAGATGAAAAAGAAAGAGTTATAGAGCAAATTGAACAAGAACAAATGGAGATAACTGAAATAGAAAGTAAAGAGCCAGAAAATGTAATGAGTTTAATAAATGTAGAACCTATGGAGGTAGAGATAGGTTATGGATTAATTCCATTAGCAGATGAAGGTTCTGGAGGAGACTTATTACAGAGAATAACTTCAGTTAGAAGACAATGTGCTATTGAAATGGGCATAGTAGTTCAACCTATAAGAATAAGAGATAACTTACAATTAAAGACTAATGAATATGTTATCAAAATAAGGGGTACGGTAATAGCTAAAGGAGAACTTATGCCAAACATGTTATTGTGTATGGATCCTACTAATGGAGAATACAATATTGAAGGTATTAAAACTATGGAACCTGCATTTGGTTTACCAGCTATATGGATAAATAAAGATCAAAGAGAAGATGTAGAAATTAAAGGACTTACAGTAGTAGATCCAACAACTGTGATGGTAACTCATTTAACAGAAACTATAAAAAATCATTCTTATGAATTACTTGGAAGACAAGAAGTTAAGCTTATTGTGGACTCTGTAAAAGAAAAATATAGTGCTGTTGTTGAAGAGCTTATACCAGACTTAATGACAGTAGGAGAAGTTCAAAAAGTATTACAAAATCTTTTAAGAGAAAGAGTATCTATAAAAGATATGGTAACCATAATGGAATCTCTTGCAGATAACTCAAGAAATACAAAGGATATAGAGTTGCTTACAGAATATGTTAGATTTTCATTGGGAAGAAGTATTTGTAATAATTTAATAGATGAAAATGGAGCTATAACTGTTGTTACATTAGACCAACAAATAGAAGAAGCTATAGCAGATAATATTCAAAAGTCTATGCAGGGATCATTCCCAGCTATTGACCCAGATACTACAGGTAAAATATTAAGTTCTATTAGAGATACAATAGAAAATACTTTCTTTTATGAAAGTCAACCTGTTATATTAGTTTCCCCTAAGATTAGACCAGCATTTAGAAAACTTACAGAAATGGTTTTCCCTAATCTATATGTATTGTCTATAAATGAAATTCCTAATGATATAGAAATTAGAACCGAAGGAGTTGTGACAATATAAAATGATAATTAAAAAGTACATAGTAAATAACATGAATGAAGCTATGACAAGAATTAGATATGAGCTAGGTAAAGATGCAATAATTATTAGCCAAAGGAAGGTTAGAAAACCTGGATTCTTAGGGTTTTTCCAACAAAAAGTTATGGAAGTTACAGCGGCAGTAGATAACTCTAAAAAGGAAAAAGAAAATGCTGAAGGAAATGGATTAGAACTTATTAAAAAACTTATAGAAAAAAAAGAAGAAAAGAAATGTAATGAGCAATCAGAACAAATTCATAGAGTGAATGATGATAAAAAATTAATAAATACAGAGGTAAGCAAACTAAATAATTTAAATAATAAAGCGGATAAAAGTAAGGAAGATCTTGTAAGAGAAATACAAGAAATGAAGAAAATGATGAATGATATGATGAGTCATTCACTGTCTTTAACAAAAGAAAAAAGTAAACTACAAATTTTATTGGATAATAGTGATATAAATGAAAAAACATCTAAAGGAATATTAATGAGAGTTAAAAATATAAATAACTCTCTTGATGATATTGAGAAGGCGAAAATAGTAATAAAAGAAATGATTCCTATATCTAGAGCAAAGCTTGATGATATAGTAGTGCTAGTTGGCCCAACGGGAGTAGGAAAAACAACTACCATAGCAAAACTTGCTGGAAATTTAGCATTAATTCAAAAGAAAAAAGTTGGACTTATAACCATTGATACTTATAGAATAGGTGCAGTAGAACAATTAAGAACCTATGCTGATATTATGAACATACCTTTTAAAGTTGTTCTTTCCATAAAAGAAATGGAAGAAGCTATAAATAGTATGCAAGAATGTGATACAATATTAGTGGATACTACTGGAAGAAGCTCAAAAAATGCTATGCAAATATCAGAACTTAGAGCTTTTATACAAAGAATTAATAGTCAAAACATTCATTTGGTAGTAAGTTGTACTACAAAAAATAAAGATATTGATACTATAATAGAAGGTTATAAACCATTAGGATATAATAATAACAAAGTTGGATGAAACTACTACCTATGGAGCTATTTTAAATATACTTCAAAGTGCTCATAGGCCCATAAGCTTTGTAACTACAGGACAAAACGTGCCTGATGATTTGAGAAGAATTACTGGAGAAGAAATTGCTAATCTAATACTAGGAGAGGATAGTATATGCTAGATCAGGCGGCAGGATTAAGAAAATTAGCAAAAGAAGTAGATGAAAAAAATAAAATACATAAAGAAGTAAAAAGAAAACCTAAAATTATAACAGTTACTTCTGGAAAAGGTGGAGTGGGAAAAAGTAATTTTGTAGTTAATCTAGCTATTGCACTTCAAATGAAAGGTAAAAAAGTATTAATATTTGATGCGGATGTTGGTATGGGCAACGATGATGTGCTTATGGGTTTTCTTCCTAGATATAATATAAATGATATTATATTTAATAATATGAAGATAGAGGATGTAATAATAGATGGACCTTATGGAGTAAAATTACTTCCTGCTGGTTCTGCACTTACTAGAGTAGAAGAAATATCTGATGAGAAGAGAATTAGATTTATAAAACAAATTGAACAATTAGAAGATTTAGATTTTGTAATTATGGATACAGGAGCAGGTATTACTAGAACGGTTTTAGGGTTTATTTATTGTTCAGAAGAATTATTCATTATAACTACACCAGAACCTACATCTTTAACAGATGCATACAGTCTTTTAAAGGCAGTAGATCATTATAAAATTAAGTCCTTTGCAAAAGTAATTATAAATAGGACTTTAAATATAAAAGAAGGAATAGAAACCTATAATAAATTCAATAATACCGTAAGTAAATTTTTAAATGTAAAAATAGAATATTTAGGAAATCTATCTGATGATAAAAAACTTGTAGAAGCAGTTAGAAAGCAACAACCTTTTATAATTGCTTATCCTAATTCTACTGTATCTAGAGAAATGATGAATATAGCAAATAAAATAATAGGATTAAAGGAGGAAGTAGGAATAGGGTTACAAGGACTATTTAATAAAATATTTAGTATTTTTTAAGTATAGGAGTTGATTTCCATGGCAGATAATGTAAGCTTTTTAGTTAATCATAGAATAGAGATATTAATGGATGATGGCATATATTTGAGTAATATTCAAGATATAGACGAAGGACAGGTAGGAATAAGTATACCTGTTAAAGATGGTGTGTATCTTCCATTAAGAAGAGGAGATAGGGTAGAGGGCTTATATTACAATAGTAAAGGAATATTTAAATTTAATACAGTGGTGACGGGAAGAAAAATTGATAGAATTATGATGATTCTTCTTGCTCATCCAAAAAAATTTACAAAAGTTCAAAGGAGAAATTTTGTAAGGGTTCCACTAGTTACAAATGTATATTGTGCAATAATAGACAAACAGATTAATTTAAACAATATTGGGGATAATCAAGTAGATTTCTTTGATGCTTTTTCACTAGATATTAGTGCTGGAGGAATGAAGCTTTCAACGGATAAGGAAGTGAATAAGGGTGATATTTTAATGGCAACTATGCCTATAAAAGATGAGGTTATTACCATTAAAGGGAAAGTAATCAGAGTGGAAAATATTCAAAATAAGAATATTTGTGGAATATGTTTTTTAGATGTAGATGATAAAACAGTAGAAAAAATTATGAAGGCATTATTTCAGATAATGAGAGAACAGAGGAAAAATGCACCGAGGGAGGATTAAATTATGGCCATAGTTATGGATTATGATGTTAGGGAACAAATTGTTAAAAAGTATATACCTCTTGTTAAATATATAGCTTCTAGAGTTATAATGGGGAAAACTAAATATATAGAATATGAAGATTTAGTCAGCTATGGTATGCTTGGTCTTATGGATGCTATTAACAAGTTTGATGAAGAAAAAGGTATGAAATTTTCAACCTATGCTTCTATAAGGATTAAGGGATCTATGATAGATGAATTAAGGAAAATAAGTCCTATTTCTAAAGGTGCAATGGATAAACTCAATAGATATAATGATGCTGTTGAAAGACTACAAAAGAAGAATTTTAGAGAACCGGATATAAAAGAAATTGCTGGAGAATTAAAAATATCTTTAGCAGAAGTATCTCAAATAGAAAATTATATTAATTATATTTCTGTAGTTTCTTTAGAGGATTTAATATTTTCAGAAGAAGACGATATTCCGTTAATAGGAACAGTGGTAGATGAAAAAAGTCCAAGCCCTGAAAAGTCTTTAGAAGAAAAAGAATTATTAGAGTATTTATCTAAAGCTTTGGATAATCTGAAGGAAAAGGATAAAACTGTTCTCTCTCTATATTATTATGAAAGATTAACTCTAAAAGAAATAGGTAAAGTACTTAATGTTTCTGAATCTAGAGTTTGTCAATTACATAGCCGAGCTTTAATTCATCTTCGTCAAGAATTAAAAAGATTAAAATATGAAATAGAGAATCAATAAATTTTTAAAATTTAATATATATAATTTTTTAAAAATTATGTATATTAGATAAAAAATTTTAGGCTTTAATAAGGAGTTAATATTATGCCAGTACTTTTAATAGCTTTTGGGTTATTTTTAATAATATTGAATGTTATATCCATAAAGAAAGAAAAAAGTTCTTTTGGACATGCTTTAAATAATACAGAAAAAAACATGACAGATTTTCAGCTAGAAATAGGTAAATTGAGAAAAGAAATGGCTGAAACAGTATTAGATTTACAAAAAGAAATAGAGAATGTTAAAGAATCTTTAAAGAATATCGAAACTAAGATTGTGGAAGAAAAAAACGAAAAAGAAGATAAATTAAAAAAGATAGTTGAAGATGATGAATTTGAAGAAGAAGATAATGATACTTTACCAAATGATGAAAATGCTCATCTAAGGAATAATAATGTAAAAGTTGAACAAATAAAGAACATGATAGATGAGGGAATGAATATAGAAGAAATATCAGAGAAATTAAATATTGGTAAGGGGGAAGTGCTATTAATAAAGGAATTATATCTAAAATAAAAAGTTTTATTTTTTCCATAAGTGATAAAAAAATTTTGTTGGGAATGGGTATAGGTATAGTTATTTCTACTCTTATAATGATTGGAACAAAGATAAATTATCAAATGAGCAATTATGAAGTAGAAAAGAGGGCACGATCTATGGGAATGAAGTATCCTGAAGAAATTAAGGTTATAATAGATAAGGGAGTGAGCAAATGATAAGAAGTCTTTATACAGCAGTATCTGGTATGATTACTCAAGAGGCAAAACAGGATGTAATAACAAGTAATTTAGCTAATGTAAATACTGTGGGATTTAAAGTTGATAATATGGCTGCTAAAGAGTTTGATCAAGTTTTATTATATAATTATGATAAAATAGTAGGAGGAAAAAACGTAAGACAGGATATAGGTACCATAAGTTTAGGAAGTAAAATAGATGATGTAGTTACTAACTTTACTCAAGGAATGATACAAAAAACTGATAAGCCTTTTGATTTTGCAATAGAAGGAGGAGGCTTTTTTGTGGTTCAGAGGAATGATGGAGTGGCTACAAATAACTATTATACTAGAGATGGTCATTTTCATTTAAATAGTAAAGGTTTTTTAGTAAATGATAGTGGAGATAATGTAATGGGAAGGAATGTGCAGAGTGGAGCCTTAGAGCCTATAAAGTTAACAGGAGATGAAGCCACAGCAGATTCTAATGGTAATATATCTATAAATAATAGACCAACTTACAAGTTACAATTAGTTGATTTTAGAGGAAATAATGCTGCAAATGATTATAAAAGTTTAAAAAAAGTTGGTGATAATTTATATTCAGGAAACAATGCACGGGAATATAATGATATAACTGTAAGACAATATAATTTAGAAAAATCAAATGTAAATGTAGCTAGAGAAATTATGGATATGATGACTGTAATGAGAACTTTTGAAACCACTAGTAAAGTTATACAAACTATTGATGAAACATTAGGTAAAGCTGTTAATGAGGTAGGAAGCGTAAGATAGTAAATGATAAAGAAGGGGATGACCAAAAATGCTCAGAATTTTGTGGAATGGAAGAAGCGCTATGATGGCACAACAGGATAAGTTAGATTGTATATCTCAAAATATGGCTAATGTAAATACAGAGGGATATAAGAAAGTTGAAGTAAGTTTTAAGGATTTAATGACTGAAACACTTGATAGAAGGGGATATCCTGTAAATAAAGGAGATAATAAAAATCTAATAACAGGTACGGGAGTTAGAACTGGAGCATGGATGAGAAATAATGATAAAGGAAGTTTAATTAATACTGGTGTAAGTACTGATTTAGCTATAGATGGAAAAGGGTATTTTAGGGTTCGAAATTCAAAGGGAGAAACTAGATACATAAGATCAGGAAGTTTTAACATAGACAATAATGGAGATTTAGTTGATAAGAATGGGAATAGACTTGTAATACAATATAAAGAAGATATTGAGGAAATACCTAAATTTACAAAAGATAATCTTATAATTAAAGATGATGGTACTATTTTTATAAAAGAAAGTTCTCCTAGTGGTTCTATTAGTAAAGAAGTAGGAAAGATTAACGTATATAGTGCTATAGGTGATGATTCTTTCTTATCTGTTGGCGATAATTTATATATGCCTGAAAATGGAGTTAATCCTACTATTATTAATTCTGGTATAGTACAAGGATATGTTGAAGGATCTAATGTAGATGCATCAAAAGAAATGACAGATATGATAATGGCACAAAGAGCCTTTGAATTTGGATCAAAGGCTGTAAAGGCTGCAGATGAAATGTGGAGTATAGTAAATAATATGAGAGGTAAATGATAAAGGTAGAGAAACGTTAATTTTAAAATTAATGTTTCTCTATTTTTGTCTATAAATAAAACCACCTGCTATGCAGGTGTGTTCAGAAAAGCTTAAGCGTTGAAAAAAAACACCTCACTTTGATAGAATAGATATGG
>NZ_JAGGKA010000025.1 GCF_017873215.1 Clostridium tetanomorphum | reverse complement strand
AACCTTAAAGAAATATAATTTATTGATTCAAAAAAGTAAAACCGCCATCACTTTCGTGATGACGATTCAATATTCTTAGTTTTTCAGTGGCCTCAATTTCTCTACGGCTTTTTTTAATTTCATTATTTAATAACTTCAACTGCAATTTTAAAATCTTCTCCATTAATTTTGCAATCCACATATTCTCTTTCTTCATTATAATATATATCTACACAAAGAGTTTCCTTCTTGATTACATCCTCAAATTTTCTTACTACTTTTTCTAACATTTCATTATCTGTTACATATAATTTTACTTTATCTGCTACTTCAAATCCACTTTCTTTTCTCATATTTTGGATTTTACTTAATATTTCTCTTAAATGTCCTTCTTCTTTTAATTCATCAGTTAAAGTAGTATCAAGAACAACCCCTATAGTTCCTTCTCCTGCAAAAGCAAAACCTTCTAATCCTTGCATTGTGACAAGTAAGTTTTCTGAATTCAATTCTACTTTTACATCAGAAGCATCAATAGTTATACTTTCACCATTTTGAATCTTTTGGGCAAGCTCCATTTGATTCATACTAGCAAGCTCTTTTCTTATAACAGGGATATATCTACCATAAACTTTACCTAGTACAGGTAAATTTGGCTTAATATCAAAATTAACATAAGTTGATAAATCTGCACCAAACAATACTTCTTTTATATTAAGTTCATCTTTTATTATATCTCCATAATATTCTGGTAAAGACTTTGAACTTATTAGCATCTTAGAAAGCGGCTGTCTATTCTTCATATTTGCTCCGTTTCTAGCACTTCTACCAAGTTTAACTATTTTATAAGCTTCTGCCATTTCTCTTTCTAATTCCACATCCATTAATGTTTCATCATATTTAGGCCATTTGCATAAATGAACACTTTCTGGTACATCATTATTTAATGATTTAACCAAATTGCTATATATTTCTTCAGTAACAAATGGTATAAATGGAGCTGCAATAAGAGATAATGTAGTTAGCACTCTGTAAAGTGTTACATATGCTCCAATCTTATCATCTGTAAGCTTTGCACTCCAGAATCTTGATCTATTTCTTCTTACATACCAGTTAGATAATTCATCTACAAAATTCTCTATTGCAAGTGCTGCTTGAGTAATTCTATATCCATCCATATGATCTTCTACATCTTTAATTAATGTATTCAATCTTGAAACAATCCATTTATCCATTACATTTTCACTTACAAACTTTTTATATTCTAATGGATTAAAATTGTCTAATTCAGCATACAGCACATAGAAAGAATAAACGTTCCATAAAGTACTTAAAAATTTTCTTTGAGTTTCTTCTACATCTTCAACAGAGAATCTTGTTGGAAGCCATGGCGCACTTGCTGTATAGAAATGCCATCTACATGCATCTGCTCCTACTTTATCTAATACTTCAAATGGATCCACTACATTTCCTTTATGTTTTGACATCTTAATTCCATGCTTATCAAGAACGTGACCTAAAACTATACAGTTCTCAAATGGATTTGTATCAAATAATGATGTAGAAATAGCCATTAATGTATAGAACCATCCTCTAGTCTGATCTACTGCTTCAGAAATAAACTGTGCTGGGAAATTTGATTCAAATATTTCTTTGTTCTCAAATGGATAATGATGTTGAGCAAAAGGCATTGATCCTGAATCAAACCAACAGTCAATAACTTCCCCTGTTCTATTCATCTCTTTATTACAATGAGGACATGATAATTTAACATTATCAATATATGGTTTATGCAATTCTATATTCTCTGGTACATTTATTCCTTTTTCTTTCAGTTCTGCAATACTTCCTATACATTCCCTATGACCACATTCACATTCCCAAATTGGAAGAGGTGTTCCCCAATATCTATCTCTTGAGATACCCCAATCAATAACATTTTCTAAGAACTTTCCAAATCTCCCTGTTCTTATATTATCTGGATACCAATTAACGTTATTATTATTTTCTAAAAGTTTATCTCTTAAAGAAGTCATTCTAACAAACCAACTATCTTTTGGATAGTATAAAAGTGGTGTATCACATCTCCAACAATGTGGATATGAGTGTGAAAACTTCTCTGATTTATAGAGAATTCCTTTCTCTTTCATATATTCTATTATTTTAGCGTCAGCTTTTTTTACAAATAAGCCCTTCCAAGGCTCAACACAATCTATAAATTTTCCTTCTCCATCAACTAAGTTTATTAATGGTAATCCATGCTTCTTACAAACTATATTATCATCTTCACCATAAGCTGGCGCCATATGAACAACACCAGTACCATCAGATAAAGTAACAAAATCACCATGTACTACATAGAACGCTTTTTCTTCAGGAGTATAGAATTTAAATAATTGTTCATACTCTAAGCCAAGTATTTCTTCTCCTTTGAATTCTTTTACTACTTCATATTCTCCCTCTAGTACATTTAAAAGTTGTTTTGCAAGAATCAAATGTTCATTATTATTTATAACTTCAACATAATCATAAGTTTTATTTACTGCAAGTGCTACATTACTTGGCAATGTCCAAGGTGTTGTCGTCCATGCAAGTATATATTTATTTTCTTCACCTTTCACCTTGAACTTAGCAAAAGCTGAAGCTTCTTTCACATCTTTGTATCCTTGGGCAACTTCATGGGATGAAAGTGCTGTTCCACATCTTGGGCAATAAGGAATTACTTTATGACCTTTATATAAAAGTTCCTTATTCCACATTTGCTTTAAAGCCCACCAAACCGATTCTATATAGTCATTATGATATGTTACATAAGGATTATCCATATCAACCCAGAAAGCTAACTTTTCAGACATATCCTTCCACATATTTGAATATGAAAATACAGATTCCTTACATTCTTTTATAAACTTCTCTACACCATAATTCTCTATTTGTTGTTTTCCTGAAATACCTAATTTTTTTTCTATTTCAAGTTCTACTGGCAATCCATGGGTATCCCATCCTGCTTTTCTTAAAACTCTATACCCTTTCATAACCTTATATCTTGGAATTAAATCCTTTATAACTCTTGTAAGTACATGCCCTACATGAGGTTTACCATTAGCTGTTGGTGGTCCATCATAAAAAGTGAAATATTCCCCATCTTTATTTAAGTCAAAGTTTTTTTCTATTATATTTTCTTTTCCCCAAGCATCAAGAACATCTCTTTCCATTTGCACAAAGCTTCTGGAATTGTCTATTTTTTTGTACATATGTAACTCCCTCCTATTATTTATTTTCTCATAAATGTAATATAATAAACATTAAGTAAATATTTTGTATAAATAAAAAACTTCGCCCTATTAGGGCGAAGTTATATGTCTTCGCTTTACCACCTATGGTATAAAATATTCAAGCACAACTATGCTCTATCCTTTAACGCAGGATTACGGATAAGCTTACTATTATTTCAGCATTCAACTCCAAGGTGATTTTCTTTAAGACTTAACCTATGGATTTTCACCAAACACCACTCTCTTTAAAGTATACATCTTAAATACTTTTCCTTTTCTCAGTTTTTAATAATTACTATAAAAATATATTGCTTTATCTGAAATTAATGTATATTATATTACATTAATTTTTCATTGTCAATTCATTTTCCTAAAGCTTTTAAAACTCCATTAGCTATAGCTTCAGCAGCCTTACTTTGAAATTCATCACTTTTTAATTTCTGCTCATAGGTTGGGTTACATATAAATTCTAACTCTGCAAGTATGGATGGAGCCTCTGTATTTTTCACCACATAATACCCTGCAGTTTTAACCCCTCTATTATATGTGCCTAGTTTTTTTATCAGTTCACTTTGAACATATTCAGCTAACTTTTGTCCAGCTATACTTCCACTACTATAGTAAGTTTCAGTTCCTCGTGCAGAAGGTGTATCCGCTGAGTTACAGTGAATAGATACAAAATAATTAGGCTTTACACTATCTGATATTTCAACTCTTTTCTGAAGATCTTTTCTCTCATCAGAAGGCCATGAAACATTGTCACTTGTTCTTGTATAAACAACCTTTACTCCTTTGCTTTGAAGAATGTTTCCTACTTTGAGCCCAACAGATAAAGTAACATCCTTTTCCCTTACTCCCGTAGGGCCAACAGCACCAGAATCATATCCGCCATGTCCCGGATCTACAACTACTACATATCTACTATCACCTTTAGAAGTTACTAATAATGTTAAATTCACTGTACCTTTTAATCCTTGTACATTTCCTGTATAACTATATGTTCCTGCCTTACTTGTGTTTATAGATGTATTATTCCATGTTATTTCAGCATCTACAACCTGACCATTTTTATTCTTAACCTTAACAGTTTTAGGTAATGTATAATTGTCTCCTTCTGTTATATTATGTATTACATCTTCCGCTGAAATAAATTTTATATCATCTTGTCCTGTAGATCCATTAGAATTATTAGAACTGGTAGTTCCTAAAAATTTTATAATACCAGCCGATATAGCTTCAGCATATTTATTTTGTATTTGACTATCACCTAGCTTCTTTTCCTCTTCTCTATTATTTAAAAATCCTAGAAATACTTTAACTGTTGGTATACTAACTACATCTAACTCTGGGAAATTTCCTGACTTTATACCTCTATCTCTTATATCTATATTTGCTACAATTTTTTTCTGTATATCATCTGCTAACTTCTGCCCCCTTAAATCTCCACTCTTGTAAAAAGTTTCAACTCCATTAGCATCACTATTACTTGCAGTATTACAATGTATACTTACTACGTAGTCTGCTTCTTCTATATTCAGTATACTAAAACGTGATTTCATATCATCCTTATCCCAAGAAATATTATCATTCTTTCTTGTATAAACTACCTTTATACCTTTCCCTTGTAATATTTCTCCTGTTTTTAAAGCTACATTTAAATCCACATCTTTCTCTCTTACACCTTTTTCAACTCCCTGAATTCCGATATCGTTTCCTCCACGTCCTGCATCTATACAAATAACGGTATTCTTATCTATAGAATTAGTAGCTGTTTCATCCTTTATAGTAAATTGCATTTTTACGGGATTAAAGAGAGATTTACCAGATACTTTTTGAACGTCTTTAGTCACTATTAGATAATAAGTTTTTCCGGCTTCATATTTATAACTTTGTTTTAAAGAAATCTTTACACTTTTATTATCTTCTGTAATTTGTAGATTTGCTGGAATGGTTTGTCCACTTCCATTAGTTATATAAATACTTTTTTCATTTATAGAACTTCTTTTAATCTCACTATTAAATTTAATTATCCAACTTTTATTTTGATCTATGTTTTGCTTTGCAGGCCATACTTTAAAATCTGAAGCTGCTTTTACTGGACTAATTGAAAGTAAAAAAAACATAATAAAAAAACACATAAAAAATTCAACACCGTTTTTTATTTCTTTCTTCAAATAATCACCCCATTTTATCCTAAATTTTACTCTTTTACATCTCTAGTTATGTTATTCATAATATTGGACTTATCGTAATTATATTATAATATAGATTTTTGCTTTTTACATCTTAAAATATTAATATATTTTAAAATATATTAAAAAATATCAAATTCAAAATTATATTCCTTAAGAATTTGATATTTTTATGATTATATAGATAAGCATTTATCTATATTTGTAATATTCTTATTTTTACTTAACCAAAATTGTATTAGATTTATTAAAGGAATTAAGTATAATAGACTAAAATCCTACATTTAAAATAAAGTAAAGAGGATAACCTCTATACACTCCTTTGTAAACGCTTCCTATTAGCATAATAAACCATATAACAAATGTTAATATAAACCCCACATAAACATCTACCCTTTATTTCACTGCTCCTTTTTCTTGTTTCTTCTTCTCAATTGTAAATTTATTATGTGCATCTTTTAATGCTACAATTAGAGCTTTCTGAGCAGTACCAAAAAATCTATTATGTATCTCATCTATCATCTTGCCTAGATCTTGTAAAAGATTATATCCTACTAACATAGATTTTATAAAATCTGTTGTAACATTACTAATTGTATTACAAGTTATGTCTATAATAATTCCTTCCTTCTTATCTACTATTACTCCTAAAAAGAAACTATTGTACATTATAGTAATTGGATCTGTACTATTAGATCTAGATATTCCTGTTATATATATGGTGCTTTTACTATAATTCAATTACTACCACCCCTTAAATTTTTTAATTATTCTAATTAGATTATACACTAGTTTTTCAAATATAACCTAATGACTTTTTGAAAATTAATTAAATTATTTCTATTTAAAATTTATTAAGGATGATATTGACGGAAATTTAAAATAATTCAGACTTTTGATTTATTTTTATCAGTCTGAATTATTTTTCTAAAAATATATTAATCGTTATATTTTATTATCTTTTCAGGCATCTTTAGATTTAACATATTCATTATTATATTATACTTGTCTTCTTCCCCTGTAGTATATACTTTAAACTCTTCCCCTTCTTCATCTTTAAGAAGTTCTTTTTCATTTAAATATTTATATATAGCTTCAGCTTGTTGAAATGCTGGATTTATAAAATTAATATTTGGATAACATTCTTGAAACAAATCTTTTATTATTGGATAATGTGTACATCCTAATATTATCGTATCCACATTGCCAGCTTGTACTATATCATCTATATGACATCTTATTATTTCTTTAACTTCATCTCTAATTATACTTCCACTATCCACTATTCCTGCAAGTTCCCCTGATCCTTTTTTAAATACTTTTATATCTCCTAGCATTTTATCATAATAACCACTTTTTACTGTAAAATTAGTTGCTATTAACCCTACTTTATCCTTTTTTAATGTATTCTTAATATTATTTACAACAGGATCAATTACTTTAATTATCTTAACATCATAATCTTTACTTATCTCATCTATAATAGTAGATATAGTATTACATGCTACTGCTATGACTTTTACATTATTACTTATGAGAAATTCCACCATTCTTCTTGTTAATTTTATAATTTCTTCTCCACTTTTGTTTCCATAAGGTACATTTTTATTGTCTCCAAAATATATTATATTTTCTTTTGGTAAAAGTTTTTGAAGTTCTTTAACTGTAGTAAGACCGCCTACTCCTGAATCCAATACTCCTATTGCACTATTTTTTGTTATCATAATAAAACCACCTTCCACAAAAAATACAAGCCGGTTCCCTTTTTATAAAGAAAACCGGCTTCATTATACTTTTATATACAAAGTTTTATATAATATACTTTTGTATACCAATATAACGAACAGTAAATATTAAGTTTTAAACCTAAATTAACTTTTGTTCAAGAATATTGTAACAAAGGATTGATTATTTGTCAATTGTTTTATTAATTTATATTTTCAGAATTTTTTATTTGCGTATATATTTTCTATAATTTATCATATTAATATTAAGGATATACTAATATATAATAAAAATATAAAATAGAGGTGTTTTATTATGGAAATAAAATGGCTGGGTCATTCTTCTTTTCTTATTACAGATTCCTCTGGAAGAACTGTTCTCACAGATCCATTCGATAATTCAATAGGCTATAATTCTTTTTCTGGAGAAGTGGATGTAGTAACAATTAGTCATCATCATTTTGATCACGATAATGTAGAAAATATTTCTAAAAACGCAAAAATAGTAGATAAAATAGGATTGTTTAATGTCTGTGACATTCCAATACAAGGCATCCCTTCCTATCATGATGAAGTAAAAGGAGCAAAGCGAGGAGAAAATATTATCTATGTATTACAAATGGATGGTTATAAATTATGTCATTTAGGTGATTTAGGTTGTATTTTATCCGCAGAACAAGTTAAACAAATAAGTAATGTAGATGTATTATTTATACCTATAGGCGGTAATTATACTATCAATGGTAAAGAAGCTTGTCAAATTACAAAATTAATTAAAAGCCATATTATAATACCTATGCATTATAAAACTCCCGCTCTAACTTTTCCTTTAGAAGGACTTGAAAATTTTCTTAAATATATGCAAAGCGCTCATAAAGTTAATAACAATTACATAAAAATTACAGGTAACATAGATGATCTCCAAAGCGATGTTAGAATATTAGATTATAGCTAACTCTTAATAAAATAGTTGTTAATTTAGAATAAAGATTGTAGCAGAATATATATGCTATATATTCTGCTACAATCTTTATTCACTGTTTTAATCTAAATTATACATAATTATTTTATTTTTTTTAAAACTTTCTCTTACATTTATAATCCTTTGATTGCTAGAACCTTTGTACTTTAATCCTTGCTCAACTTTATCTTCTTCAAATCTACCATCTACTAGTATATCTACATTATTTATTAGTTCTTTCCAGCCATTATTATTCATATTATTCAATATATATTCAAAAGTATATCCCGTATAGCACCAAATATTAAGGTTTTCTTTTTTTACTAACTTTGATAACTTAGAAAGTTTATCTGCCTGTTCAAAAGGCTCTCCACCTGAAAATGTTACACCCTTTATTAATGGCATATTTCTCTTTATCCTTAGTATAATATTGTCTAAACTTACCTTTTCTCCGTATGAAAAATCTTGCATTAATTTATTATGACATCCCTTGCAATTGTGAATACACCCAGAAAGAAACAAAACTGATCTAAGCCCTTTTCCATTAGCTAAAGAATTATCTAAAAATCCTGCTACCTGTAATTTATCTATATTAACATCACACTTCATAAAAATTGCTTCCATTAGTATGAGATATTCTATCTTTTCTTTCTGCTACTTTTCCTGCACCAAATCTTTCATCTAAACTTAAATATCCAGTAACTCTTGATATACCTTGAATATTAAAACTTCCACATTTAAAACAATTATTTTCATTATTAGGTAAATATGTGCCACACTCTTTGCAATATCTTATATGAAAATTTATTCCTATATAATTTATATTAGTTTCTTCATAAGCATAATTTAATATATCCATTATCACATCTTCTGTTGGATAATCATCTAACTCTATATATGTAATATGTCCTCCGTTACATATTTTATGATAAGGAGCTTCTATACTTATCTTATCCTTTATAGAAATAGAATATCCTACTGGTACATGAAAACTGTTAGTATAATAATTTTTATCTGTTACTTCTTTTATTTCTCCAAATATTTTCTTATCTTGCACGATAAATTTACCGCTTAGTCCTTCTGCTGGAGTAGCATAACAGCTCCAATTTAGACTAGTCTCTTTTGTGACTTTATCAGTAAAATCTCTTATGTACTGAATAATCTTTATTCCTAATTTCCTAGCTTTTTCCGATTCTCCATGATGTTCTCCTATTAATGCAGTTAATGTTTCGGCAAGCCCAATGAAACCTATTGCCCAAGTTCCTTGTTTTAAAATTGGTTCTATGCTGTCCTCTGGCATTAAACCTTCGGACCCTGCCATTAAGCTTTGTCCTGCTACAAAAGGTAAATCTTTAACTCTTAACCTTTTAAGTACTTCATACCTATGTAATAATGATTCTTTAGCTAAATTTAATTTATTATCTAAAAGAGTAAAGAATTTATTTATATCCCCTTTAGCTACTATTCCTAACCTAGGTAAATTAAGGGTAGTCGGTGCTATGTTTCCTCTGCCTTTTACCACCGGTTCTCCATTTACATTGGACTGTACTCTTGTTCTACATCCCATAGTAGCAGGCATATATCCCTTCTCATAATATTCAAGATTAAAATCTGCATCCATATTCATAAAAGTTGGATTCATTCTATTACTAGCTACTTTACAAGCTAATTTATATAAATAATAATATGGATCTTGCGGATTTTTATTTACTCCTTTTTTTACTCTAAATATAATATTAGGGAATATAGGCTGTTCCCCTTTACCTAAACCTTTTTCATATTCTTTTAAGAATATCTCACATATTAGTGCTGCATCTTTTGATTTAGGAATTCCTATATTTATAGAGCTGAAAGGCACTTGAGAACCTGCTCTTGAATGCATTGTATTTAAATTATACACTATGCCTTGCATTGCCTGACTTATATTTTTTCTTAGTCTTTTTTCTACTAGTTCTTCTATCTTTAAACTGTCTAAACCTATTTCCTGTAACTCTTTTCTTATTTCGATTCTTGTTGACTCTATAAATACAGCCATATCATTATCAAAATCCGGGTGAGATTGCCCTCCAAACATATCATTTTGAGTTGATTGTAATAAAATACAAGATAATTCACAAGCAGACTCTATTCTTTTAGGAGGTCTTATATATCCATATCCTGTATTAAATCCTCTAAGCAAAACTTCTTTAGTAGGTATATGTAAACAATTCGTAGTCAAATTATAACTGTCTAAATCATGATAATATACATCTCCATTTTCATGTGCTTTTGCCAGTCTTTTTGGCATCGTATATAAATTATGCCACTTATTCGATTCACTAGCTATTCTTAATAGTTTGGATGAAAAATTATTTCCTACATTAGCATTATCTCTGTCAGTTTCTATCCCTATCTTTTCTATTGCCTTCATTAAATCAGACTTTATTTCTCTTATTTTAGTTCTCTCTTTTCTATAATTTGCATATGCCTTACCTATTTCTTTATAATTGTTATCTAAAAGAGTTTCTTCAACTATATTTTGTATTTCTTCTACGGAAATTTCCTTTGCATTTGCTTCTTCCAATTTTTTTATTATTCTTTGAGTTAAATCTATAAATTCACTTTCTTTTAGATTATACCCTATTTCCTCAGAAGCTCCTTTTATTGCATTAGTTACCTTTGTTGAATCAAAGGGAGCCTTTCTTCCGTCTCTTTTCACAACATGTAGCATAATTAATTCCCCCTAACTACTATATATTGTATATGCACCATGACATTATACTATGGTATATTATTTAAATCAATTTTAAAAATAACATTGAAATCATTCTAGACTAATCTACTCTCCATTATCTTCTTATTTTTCATTTTCTTATAGCTATCATCTTGTTGATATTTTAAAAATTGAGTTACTAAACGTCATTTTTATTATTCTATGAAATCTTTTTTGAATATATAAACGATATTTCAATTATTTGTACTTGTATAAATTGGTAATTTATGTATAAAATAATATTATAATAATTTATAGGATGGGAGATTTTAATATGAAAAAAATTATTTCTTTACTTCTATGTTTTATGACTATCTTCTCTTATGGGTGTGAAAAAAGTAATGACAAAAATAAAAATGCTAAATATGATAAACCACCGGAAAAAAGTGAACAACAATACTTTTCTCCTTATACCGGAGAACAAATAAGTAAAGACATATATGAAAAAATTCCTTTCATGGTTATTGTAGAAAATTCTAAAGATGCACGCCCTCAATCTGGTTTAGTAGATGCAGATATAGTATATGAAACCATGGCTGAAGGAGGTATTCCTAGATTTATAGCTCTATACCATAAAAAAGATTCAGATAAGATAGGCCCTGTTAGAAGTGCTAGACCTTATTTTCTAGATATAGCTAAAGAAAATAATTTACCATTTGCTCATTGTGGATATAGTGAAGAAGCTAAAGATATAATATCCAAAGAAAACCTTCCTAGTTTGAATGAATTTGATTATGAAAAAGCTTATTGGAGAGATAAAAATAGAAAATATGAGCATAGTCTTTATACCTCTTCTTCCAAATTAAGGGAATTATTAAAAGAAAAAAAATTAAATAATTCTTCAACATCATCCTTAAAGTTTAATAAAGACTTTTGGAAAAATAATAACTTAAATCCTGCTAATACTATATTATTAAATCTTAATAAATATTATAATACATCTTACATATATGAAAATGGATTATATTCTAAATATATGTCAGGAACTCAATGTGTTAACAGAGAAGACAACACACCTATAAATATTAAAAATATAATAATTCAACTAACAGATATAACATTACAGAAAGATAACTTGCATATAGATGTGCGACTTGTTGGAGAAGGTGATTGTTATATAATAAGTAATGGTAAATTTATAAAAGGAAAATGGCTTAAAAAAGATAATCTTTCAACTACCATACTTCTTGATAAAGAAAATAATGAGATATCTTTATCTCCAGGTAATACATGGTGGAACATTATAGATAAAAAATCTGATTTACAAATCAAATAATAATGCAAATCACTGCTTGTTTAAATTAATAGCAGTGATTTTTTATATACTTTTTAAGTGTAAATAAAACAATATAATAATGTACATAATATTAATAAACTATTTTGTATAAAATATCAGGAGGATTACTAAATGTTAGGCAAAATAATAGATATGAACAATACAGATGCATTTATAACTTTTCAAAATGGTACAACAAAAAACGTAAGCAAACTTAGTTTATCTTCAAATGCTAAAATAGGTGACACTGTAAATATAGACCCAAATGCCATGAGACTTACTAATGATAAGCTAGTAGATTTCTTCTAACCATAATCACTTTATAAATATCATTATAAATAATTCTTAGCTTAAAAAATAAGGAGAGAATTCTCCTTATTTTTTAATATTATTCTTCTACTGCAATGGCATTTGTTGGGCAACCGCTTTCTGCCTCTTTAGCTGCATCCTCCATTCCATTAGGAACATCTTCTGCTACGACTTCTGCCTTTCCATCATCATTCATTTGAAAAATATCTGGAGCTACTGATGGACATAGTCCACATCCTATACAGGCTTCCTCATTTATAAAAGCTCTCATTACTAACAACCTCCTTAAATATAAAAATAGTTTTACGTACTACATTTTTATTTTTTCCTATTGTTTTTTATTTATAACATAGCTTTATTGGTAATAAAAAACATATGATTTTTATTTAAAAATCATATGTTTAAAAAATATATTTATTTAGATAACTTTTTAAAGTTATTTATTAAATTGTCGTATTCTTTATATTCACTTACAAAACTTTCTGCCTGACCTCTTTCCATACTTTCTACCAAATCTAAATTAATTGGCATCTCTGCAAGTAAAGGAATACCCAAGTAATCGGCTTGTTCCTCAGCAGATTTTTTGCTAAATACCCTTATCTTTTCTCCACATTTTTCACATTGAATATAGGACATGTTTTCTACCACACCTAATATATTTACATTCATCTTTTCTGCCATTATCACAACTTTTTTAACAATCATAGAAACCATATCTTGAGGAGTTGATACAACTACCATTCCTTCTACTGGAATACTTTGCATTATAGTTAATGCTACATCTCCTGTTCCTGGTGGCATATCTATAAGTAAGTAATCTAACTCTCCCCATTCTGTATCCGTATACATTTGAGTTAATACTCCAGTAATTACAGGACCTCTCCATATAACTGGTTGTTCCTCTTCCTCTGTAAGTAAATTTAATGATATAACTTTTATTCCTAAAGAAGTTTCCACTGGAATAAATTTTACTTCTTCTTCAGTACCTATTTGTAGAATATCTGCTCTTTTCTGATTTATACCAAAAAATCTAGGCATGGATGGACCTGTTATGTCTCCATCAAGAACCCCGACTTTATAACCCGCTTTTCTTAATTGTACTGCTAAAATTCCAGTAACTGTTGACTTTCCAACTCCACCTTTTCCACTAATTACTCCAATTATATGTTTTACTTTCCCATGTTTAGGAATCAATTTTGAACAGCTCGCTTCTTTACTATCACAACTCCCCTTACTTGGACAGCTATCACAATTACTCATAATATTTCCTCCCAACTATATTATTTAACTAAATACCTAAATTATTATAGCACTAAATATAAAATAGTTGAACCCTAAAAGCCTCTACAAAGTCAGCTCCTTAATATTTTACCAATATAGTGAAAAAAAATACTGCAATTACATTTGCAGTATTTTTTAAAAGTCATCTGGCTTTTTATTACTTACTTCTATATTCCAACCTCTATTCTCATATTCACCTTTTACATAGTACTTTACTTCACTTTTTTCTGTTCTATTATAAAAAGTTATTATAGATTTATATAAAAGTCTTTTATATCCTTGAGTCTTTATTGTCATTAACACATTATAACTTGAGTTATCTCCTTCAGCCAAGCTAGCATTTTGATATTTTTCCTTTATATCTCCCTTAAATTCTTCTAAATCCGTAGAAAGTATAAATTTTGCTGTACCTATATCTTCATTTAAATTTATTCCTATACTCTTAGTAATTTTAGTATCCTTTAAATATTGAGTTAAGGTTTTTAAAATAGATTTATAATATATATCAGTAAAATCTTTAGGAATTCTAATATTCCAAAAGCTTTTTATTATATCATTATCTATTCTTTTTGATACTATATACACTTTATCTTCACTATAAAGATTACCTCCATTTTTTTTATCTAGACCTGCAATATAATTGAACTTATGTATTTTATCATGAGCTTCATGCATTTCAAAAACATAATCCGGCTTTAATGTAGACTTCTCCTTAACTTCTTTAGCTGAAGATAATATCTCATAAAGTTCTTGTATAGCTCTTTTATCTGATACAATAAACCTATACCCTTGATCCCTAGTATTTTGTATAACTATCTTCTCTATCTTATTTTGCTTTATATATTCAAAATCATTATTTTTCAATCCTAGTTTTACCTTTAATGAATCAGCTTTGCTACATCCCGAAAAAAATAAACTACATATTAAAATTGTAATTATTAAAACATCTTTACTAATTTTATTTGTATATTTAAACAATCCATTTAACCTCCTAGGTTAATTGTAAATATTTTTATCCTCTGATTTGCTTTTACTAAATTTATTTATATTAAAAATAATTATTCCTAATATAATGGTAAATAAACTTATAAATTGAGAAGTAGATAACATTCCTATCTCCCCTCTAGGATCATCTCTAAAAAATTCTACTATTATTCTACCAATTCCATATATTATAACATATAGAGAAAAAACTCTACCTTCTTTCCTTTTCTTTCTATCATACCATAATAGAAAAAACGCTAAACAAAAATCAAAAATAGATGAATAAAGTTGAGTTGGATGTCTTAGCACCCCAGAAGGCGCAAATGGAGATTTAGTAAATTCTACTCCTATAGCAAGTTTAGTTGCTTTTCCATAACAACATCCTGCTAAAAAGCATCCTATTCTTCCAAAGCCTTGAGCTAACGCAATAGATGGAATAGCAATGTCAAACATTTTTAATGCTTTCCATCCTTTTTTCTTACAAAATAAATATACTGACAATGCTCCACCAATTATAGCTCCATATATAACAAAACCATTACCCAAATTTTTCAATATAGATGGTTCTTCTAATATACTTTTAATATCAGTTATCATATACAATAATTTCCCACCAACTACACCAGAAATTATTGCTATTATAGACATACTCAATATGTCATCTTCATTATAATTATTCTTAGTTCTAACATTTAATAAAACTAATGCTGCCAAAATTCCTAAAGCTATCATAGTTCCATAACTGTATATTGGTAACCCAAATATTTTGAATAATACTGGTTTCATATTCACCATTTCCTCCTATTGTACTGCATTATAAATTTATCCTTAATTAAAATTTATAATATCATTATTATAACATATAATTTATATAATAATTATATTTTATTTTTCTATTATTTATAAAGTGCTTTAAATACAATTAATCATTCTTTATCATATCTCAAAGTTTGAACTATTGCTTTAAATATAGTAGGCATATTCTCCTTAAAGTTTTCCTCTCTAACAAAAAATGAAAACCTAAATAATCTATTATTGTATTTCTTAAAATATTCGCTACTTCTAAAATTAGATTTTTCTGGCCCTTCAATTAAATAGTTTATTGAATACCACTCTGTATTATTTATTTTTTCCTTTTCCATTTTATAGTTTTTTATTATATTTTGTTTTTTAGATATCTGCTCACTTCTTCTAAGAAAATCTTCTAAATCTTCATCCATATTCCATACTTCTACAAATCCATGTATTTTAAAATCTTTAGATTGAAAATCATTATGATATATTATTTCATCTCCTTGAAAAGTTTTTTCCTCAGTATTCCACTCACTAGGTAATTTATACTTTACTTCTCCATCTAAAGCTTTATATTCCTTTAAAGAATTTATATTGCTTTGCATTAATGTAGTTAATTTCATTTTATCTTTAAATTCTTTTTGTATACCAAACATCAATACCATAAGTGCTATTATTATCATTGAAACTCCAAGCCGTTTCTTATTTACCATGATAATTTTCATTTCATCATACCTCGCTTATAAAAAAGTAAATTATCTTCTTAATTTTGTCTAATAGTAAAGTATATGATAAATTTTCTTAAATATAACAAAAATAGGCATGCGATTGCATACCTATTTAATAGGAATTAAAATAGTAGATGTTCTAAAATCATAAAACATCAACCAATAACCTTCATTTTTATCTTTATCTGATTTTGATGGTACCCAAGTTACAAATCCAGATTTTCCACCAAAAGGTTGATCTTTTTTACTCTTGCTTCCTGGTATACCATATACTAAATATTTCATTTTCCCTTCTTTATCACATTTATATCCCAACATATAATATCCATAAGAATTTATATATTTCCAATAATTAATCATTGGGTAATAAATTATCCCATACCTATTATAATCTGATATACAATACATATCATTTATATTTTTTATAGGCACCTTATGCCATATACATCTCTTTATAGGAGTTATTTCATCTTTACACTCCTCTAACCCTCTAGCTATTTCTCTAAAGAATTTACCTGTTTTGCCCCTAGGTATCTTTTCAAATTCTTTATCATCTCTATACTCATCATCTACTATAATAATATCTTCTTTATCTGTATGTTCATCTTTTATATCTATATCTTCTATTTGTTCTTCTGAATGGACTTCAGACGATTTTTTACTATCTTTTAAATCAGCATCCTGCTCATCTTCTTTTCTTGAATTATCTTTAATTCCTAACTCTATATCTTCTTCTGCATCATTTTCTGTATCTTCATTAATATGTTCTATCTTCTCTTCATTATTTTCACTATTTTCTATATCCTCATTTCTATCTTCAATATGTTCACTCTGAGCTGGAGTTATATCTTCATTTTCTTCTTGTTGTTTTGATATTTCAATACTTTCCTCATATTTATCAAATATACTCTTCTCTTCTATAGCTTCATCTTCCTCTTTCTCCTTCTCTAATTCTTCTTTTGCTTCTCTTACCTTAGGCTCAATTATTTCATATTCTCTCCATTTAGGTATATCTGAGGTTAAAAATCCACTAAGTACAGATATTACATTTTTATCTAGCAATTTAGCTACTGCTGCACCTGATACATTATCCATTGACATGCCAGTATCTGCTATATTATTAGCAAGATATTCATAACATACTTCTGCTCTGCCATAGTTATCTATATTTAATTCTCCAATTTTTATTATTTTATTAATACCTTTCTTACCTAATATTAATGTCATATAATATGGCGCAGATTCTTTTTTTAAATTTTGAACATAATAAGATACCTTACATTTATCATTTTTTAATTCTAATTTTACATATCCAGTAGGCAACTTATCAGATGCCAAAGCATATCCTTTTTCATCTTCTTGTAATATTATAAAGTATCTACTATAACTCTTTTTTTGTGCCAACTTAACGTACCTCCATATATTTTATTCATTATAATATATGAAGCATTATTCAAAAAGTGAACAACAACAGCTAAAAGTTATAAAAAAGTTTTTTATTTATTGTATTTTATTTATACAATCCGATAATCTAGCAAACTCTTGTATAGAAAAAGTCTCTCCTCTTCTTTTAGCATCTATGTGTACTTCTTCTAAAGCCTTTTCTAACATCTCCTTATTTATTCCTAAACTTTTAAGAGCATTTAAAATAGTTTTTCTTCTCATATTAAAAGAAGCCCTTATTATCTTAAAAAATAAATCTTTATTTTCAACTTCAACCTTTGGAGAATTTAATTTGTCCAATCTAATAACTATAGAATCTACTTTAGGTTTTGGTATAAAAGATGAAGGAGATACTCGTCTTATTACCTTTATATCGCAATAATATTGTACTAATAAAGATAATGCTCCATATTCTTTAGTATTTGGATTTGCAGCGATTCTTTCTCCTACTTCTTTTTGAATCATTATAGTTAAAGATTTAAATTTATAATTTTCATTTAATAACTTAGATATTATAGGTGTTGTTACATAGTATGGTAAATTAGCTACTAATTTTACCGATGTTTCTTCTCCAATTATTTCATTAAAATTTACTTTTAAAGCATCATTATTTATAAGTGAAAAATTTTCATAATCTTTCAATTCCTCATTTAATATAGGCAGTAACTCTTTATCCAATTCAATAGCAGTTACCTTTTTTGCCACTTTTAAAAGCTCTTTAGTTAGAGACCCTACTCCTGGGCCTATTTCTATTATAAAATCATTTTTATTTACTTCAGCACCTTCTACAATATCCGCTAATACTTGTTCATCTATCAAAAAATTTTGGCCTAAACTTTTACTAAATTTAAAATTATGTTTGTTTACTATTTCTTTCGTACTATTTTTTTCCATTTTCATTCTCCTTATCAATAATTTCTAATGCTTTTATAAATTCTTCTTTTGTTATACCATAATTGTTTAATCTAGTTAACAATTGTGAAGTATTACAATAACCTATTCTAAGAATTTTTCCTAGCTGTTCTCTTTTCTCTTTAGCTTTATTATTACCACAAAGACCAAAATACATCATATCCTGTATATTAAATTCCTTTCTCTTTTCTTTAATTTCAAATTTTGCCGATTCCAATGCGCTCATTATACTTTGTGGCGAAGCATTCTCTACTCCTATGTCTCCATCCTTTAATCCTTCATTTTTAGAAATATAAGCATGTTTTACTCCTTGTACCCTTTTAGCTATAATTTTTCTTATCTTTTCTCCTGCAAAATCTGGATCAGTTAAAATAATAACTCCTTGCCTTTTCTGTGCTTCTTTTATTCGTTCTATTACTTTAGCATTTATTCCAAATCCTCCTACAGCTATAACTTCAGCTTCCACAGCTCTTTTTACAGCCGTAACATCATCTCTTCCTTCTACCACAATAACTTCTTTGATCATCTTTTCCTCCTCAATTAACACTTCTAATTTATCCAAATAGAAAAAATAGGAGCCCTAGGCTCCTTTAATTACTTTAATATATAAACATTTACTGTCCTTACTCCCCAATTATATACTTCACTATTGCTATCAAAGAATAAATCTATTTTATTACCCTTTATTGCTCCACCTGTATCTTCAGCTATGGCATATCCATAACCTTCAACATACATCTTTGTACCTAGGGGAATTACTCTTGGGTCAACTGCTATGGAACTATAGCCTCCATAATTTCTTCTCGCTACAGTACCTGTAGCTGTTATTCCAAAGCCATAATCTCCAGGATTCTTACCTGTAGAAGCATAATCTGCAGTATAGGCAGTTGCTCTCATTCTCATAAGATTGGAATAACGTATGTTTCCACCACGCGAAGGAGTATAAACTCCTACTGTTCCCATAGCCACTATTTTTTGAACCGGCTTTTTAGTCACTACTTCACTAATTACTTTTTTTGAAACCTCTTTACCGTTTTCATATACTACTCTTGTTGTTATAACTTTTTCTCCTTGCTTACCTTCTTGAATTATCTTTTTCTTACCTTCATCTAAATCATTATCTTTTTTTGTAACTGTTGCATAGTCCATTTTCTTTACTTCCTTCATTACTTTGGTTTCAACCCTAGTAATTGCAACTTTTAAACCATCTTTTAATGGTTCTTGTCTTGATGGTGAAACTTTATCATACTGATTTACTTTTATTCCTTCTGCCGAAAGCATTGTTTCAATATCACTTTCTGCTGATTGAATATTTAGTTTCTTTCCATCTACTTCCAATTCAACATTTACTGCTTTTTTAATGTATATTTTATCTTTATTTTTTATTTTACTGTCGAGACCAGGTGTTGTCTTGTCCTTTGGTCCTACTACTATATCATTAGCAAATAAGGCACTTTTTAGATTTGTTCTAAAAGTCGTTACCTTTTTCTCTTTACCGTCAATATAAACATATAAAGTTTTTCTTGTGCTTGTTATTAAAATGGTAGCACTCATTAAAATTAGCATAACAATAAAGATTGCCTTAGGACCATTGGAAAAATAACTTCTAATACTATTTTTTAATTTTTCCACCACAAAAACCTCCCTTTGGCAAAACGATTAGACAATTGAACATTATAACCATCAAGTATCGTTTTGTCAAATTTCCTTAAAATTTTTAACTGTCTAAATGCAACACTGTGCATAGAAATATAAAAATATAATTGCAATTTTACCTTATCCGACAGCCTAAATTTGGTGGAAGAAGCTACTAAAAACTATTATATTATATGCCCATTATTTTTATTTTAAACATGTTTCATAAACAAATGTATTTTAGTTCCATATATTACTATAAATTTACTATATAAAATTTATATAAAACATTTTACACTATTATTTTAAATTTAGCAACTTTTTAGTATTACAAACGGTGTGATAGCTTATTTCTTCTGGAGTTACACCTTTTATATCTGCCAATTTATCTATTATGTATTTTATATATTCAGATCTATTTCTCTTTCCTCTATTTGGCGATGGAGCCATATAAGGACAATCCGTTTCTACTAAAATTTTATCTAAAGGCATCTCCTTTGCTACTTCTACTATTTTCTTTGAATTTTTAAAAGTTATAACTCCTGTAAAACCAATGTAATATCCTATTTTTAAACATTCCCTTGCAAATTCAACACTTCCAGAAAAGCAATGTATAACTCCCGTCACTTGTGGGAACATTTTTAAAATTTCTAGAGTATCCCCATGTGCATCTCTATTATGTATTATTACTGGAAGCTTAAGCTCATCAGCTAATTCCATTTGCTTTATAAAAGCTCTTCTTTGAATTTCCCTTGGAGGATTTTCCTCATAATAATAATCTAACCCTATTTCTCCTATAGCCCTTACTTTTTCATATTTACTAAGTTCTTTTATTTCAGATATAACTTTATCATCTACAGTACCTGCATACTCTGGGTGTATGCCCACAGCTGCATAAAAAAAGTCATTTTCTCTTGCAAGCTTAACAGAGTCTCTAGCTCCTTGTAGTGATGCTCCGCAATTTAGAACTCCTATTATATTATTTTCTTTAAGTTCATTTATTACTAAATTTCTGTCATCTTCAAATGAATCATCATCATAATGAGCATGAGAATCAAATATATTCATAATAAATTACTCCTTTCTGTATATATCTATTATAGTATAATTTAAAAATAGTTGTAAGTTAATATCCATTACAACTATTCTAACTTATAATTCCATTCAAAATGTAATTAAATAACACATTAATTTATGTATTCTGTGATAAATCTCTACCAGCTTTATCATATTTCCACAATTTATACTTTTCAATTAAGCTACAAATCTTCTCTACATATTTAGGATCTGTAGCATATCCTCCCTTTTTTATAGCAAATATTTGTTCCTTATAATTAGAAGCGTGAAAAACACCTGCTTCAGCATATTTAGGTCTTGTATATAAAAAATTCCCATGATCCTCTATAGATTGAGAAAAAGAAGAATATACTCTCCATTGAGCCATTACAGTTACACTTTTTCCATTTATCCATTCCTTGGTTGGTAATTCCATCTTATCTCCGCTCCAATTCTTATCTGCCTTTATACCAAAAATATTCTTACATTTATCTGCTTTATCGCTTTTTCCCCAATTACTTTCTAAAATTGCTTGAGCTATGGTTACAGAAGGAAAAACTCTATATTTATTATAAGCCTCCTTAGCTCCAGGCACTAATAAATCTATGAATTGTTGCTGAGTAAAATTATTACATTCATCTTTACTACTAGGTTGTCCTTTATTATCATTGTTATTGTTTGGCAAAGGTTCTATTGCTTTAACGTTTATTGGACAAATAACTCCATTTTTTATCCATCCATATCCTTTATTATTTTTATTTATAACTAAACAATAGGATTGTCCATGATTTAAATTCACTTTAGGAACTACTTCAACTTTATTTTTAACTATTTGAGCTTCTATGGGAATACTTTTATTATTACTATCTTTAATTTGTATAGTTTCTTTATTAATTAAATTTTTATCTAATTTTCTAGAAAACTTAATTGAAAATTTCTTATCCGTAGAAATATCATTGAATTCTCTAAATACTTTATAGCTAGGGTACTTATTGTTCCAGTTAATTTCATTAGCAATTGCTTTTACCTTTCCATTGAAACAAATTATTATTGATAATACATAAAACATAATTTTACAATAATTGCTTTTCATAAGTATGTTCTCCTTAATTTACATTAGTTTAAAGTACATTCTAAATTATACTAA
This sequence comes from Clostridium tetanomorphum, assembly GCF_017873215.1. Classification (GTDB taxonomy): domain Bacteria; phylum Bacillota; class Clostridia; order Clostridiales; family Clostridiaceae; genus Clostridium_AO; species Clostridium_AO tetanomorphum. The sequence goes on along the minus strand of NZ_JAGGKA010000025.1, from coordinate 37,348 downwards.
AATTTTCTGTAATTTTCTAGATTATACAAATAAAATAATCCTCTAAATTAGGTAACGCCTAAAATAAAGGATTATTTTAATTTAAATCTATCTTACAATACTTCCTGTAGGAAGCTCTTCTGGTAGATTTACAGTAAATAACTTGCTATCATCATCAGTTGAAGCAGCTAAAATCATTCCTTGTGAAATTTCTCCTCTTAACTTAGCCGGTTTTAAATTTGCTACAAGTACTACAGATTTTCCAACTAATTCTTTTGGTTTATAAAATTTTGCAATTCCTGATATTACCTGTCTTTCTTCTCCGCCTAAATCAACTTTTAATTTTAAAAGCTTCTTAGCTCCTTTTATAGGTTCACATGCTAAAACTTTTACTACCCTTAAATCTACCTTTTCAAAGTCATCTATAGTTATTTCTTTCTTTAAAGGTTGCATTTGCACCTTTGGTGCATTGGCCTTCATTTGCTCTTCTTTTAATTTATTTAATTCTTCAATTTTAGCTTCTACATCTATTCTTGGAAATATTGCTTCTCCCTTAACTATTTTAGTTCCTGCTCTTGTACCATCAAAAGATGCTATACTATCCCAAGTAATAAGTTCTATATTCAACTGTTCATTTATTTTTGAACTAGTTTCTGGTAAAAATGCTGATATTAATACTGAAACTATTCTTAAAGTTTCTGCCAAATTATAAAGAACAGTTCCTAGTCTTTCTCTTTTGCTTTCATCTTTAGCTAATATCCATGGTGTAGTTTCATCTATATACTTATTAGCTCTTCCTATAAGTGCCCAAATTTCATCTAAAGCTTCTGGTATTCTTAAAGCATCTATGTGTTTTTCTACTTTTTTATGTGTATCCACTGCCATTTCTATTAAACTATTATCTATATCTTCTTTACATAATTGCCCTGGCATTATTCCTTCAAAATACTTTTCAATCATAGCTGTAGTTCTTGATAAAAGATTACCTAAATCGTTAGCTAAATCTGAATTTATTTTCTTTATAAATACTTCATTATTGAATATACCATCTGAACCAAAAGGTATTTCTCTTAATAGATAATATCTTACTGGATCTGTTCCAAAATGATTTACTAAGACAACTGGATCAACTACATTTCCTTTTGACTTTGACATTTTTCCTCCATCAACTAATAGCCATCCATGTCCAAATACTTGCTTTGGTAGTGGTAATCCTAATGCCATTAACATTATTGGCCAATATATGGTATGGAATCTTAGGATATCTTTTCCAACGAGATGTACATCTGCTGGCCAGTATTTATTTAACAAATCCTGATTTTGACCATTATATCCCAATGCTGTTATATAATTAGCTAATGCATCTATCCATACATATATAACATGTTTTTCATCAAATGTTACAGGAACTCCCCAATCAAATGTAGTTCTTGATACACAAAGATCTTGTAAGCCTGGCTTTAAGAAGTTATTTAACATTTCATTTTTTCTTGATTCCGGTTGAATAAATTCAGGATGAGTCTCTATATATTCTATAAGCTTATGTGCATATTTTGACATCTTAAAGAAATATGCTTCTTCCTTAGCTTTTTCTACCGGTCTTCCACAATCAGGACATTTTCCATCTTGTAGCTGAGTTTCTGTCCAAAAAGACTCACAAGGTGTACAATACCATCCTTCATATTCACTTTTATATATATCTCCTTGATCATATAATTGCTTAAAAATTTGTTGAACTGCACTTATATGATAATCATCAGTAGTTCTGATAAATTTATCATAGCTTACATTCATAATTTTCCACAAATCTTTAATACCTGCAACTATTTCATCTACATATTCCTTTGGTGTTACTCCTTTAGCTTCCGCTAACCTTTGAATTTTTTGTCCATGTTCATCTGTTCCTGTTAGAAACATAACATCATAGCCTGTAAGTCTTTTAAATCTAGCCAATGCATCAGCTGCTATAGTTGTATATGTATTTCCTATGTGTAAATTAGCTGATGGATAATATATAGGTGTAGTAATATAAAAAGTCTTCTTTTCCATGAAAACTCCTCCCTTATTTTAAATAATCTATAATTTGCACTTAATTGTATAAAAAAGCCTCTATACAGTATCAACTGCATAGAGGCGTACTTAACGCGTTACCACTCTAGTTTGTTTTATTTTCACAAATAAAACCTTATTAAGTGACTATATAATCACTGTGCAATATAACGGTTGCTACCGTACTATCCTACTATATGTTTCGAATAGCATGCTCAGGGGCCATGTTCATAAACTTTAATGTTACTGGCTTTCACCTAACCCAGTTCTCTTTTAAACATCTACATTTACTATTCTTCCTATCATTGCATCTTAAAGTTAATAATAATATATATAATTTTTACTGTCAACTATTTTATTTTTTCTATTATTTCCTCAATTCCTTTTAAGTATACTATAAATTTTTCTTTTTCTTCCTCAGAAAGATTACCTATTTTATCTCCCATAGTTAAAAGTTTCTTATCAAGTTCCTTTTCCAAAAATTTCCTACCACAATTTGAAAGATTATAAAAAGTATTTCTTCTATCTTTATCATCAATTTCTCTTTGAACTATTCCTTCCTCTACCATCTTATTTAACATTATACATAAGCTCGAATTTGAAACATGTATTCTTCCACTTAACTCCTTTAATGTACATTTTCCAGATTGCTTTAAATTCATAAGAGTTCTAAATTGTTGTTCTGTAATATTTGAACTTCTAGATTTACTAACTTCTGCTCTCATATATTTTTTTAATTTTATAAGAAATCCAATAAATTCTTTTGCAACTTCTCGATTATCCATAATATTCTCTCCTTATTGAGCTGTTTGTTTTTTTATATTACCTCCACTTTCATATGTAGATCTTTCTTCATTTCTCTTAATAGCTACTTTATTTTTCCATTTACCATTAATATAATATACTACTGTTACTACACAACCTATAGACCATGCTATTGGCATTCCCCACCATATCCCATCTACACCTATTTTCTTTGATAAAAATGATGCTATGGGTAATCTTATAAGCCATAAAGTAAATATAGATATAATCATTGGTACTATAGTATCCCCTGCTCCTCTTACTACTCCAGTGGTTACTAACATAAATGAAATTACAGCATAAAATGAACCAACTATTACTAAATACCTAACTCCTATATTTATTACATTTGGATCAGAATTAAACAATGATATTAGAGGTCTTCTAAATAATATTACTATAATAGTCACAAGTACAGATATAGCAGTAGACATAATAATTGTAGATTTATATCCTTTTTTTACTCTTTCTATTTTGTTGGCTCCTAAATTTTGACCAACAAAAGTAGAAATTGCAGCTCCAAAATTCATTATAGGCATAGATGCAAAAGAATCCACTTTACTAGCTGCAGTATATGCTGCTACAGCATCTGTTCCAAAAGAATTTACTATAGATTGTAATGCCATTATTCCAACCGAAAATAACATTTGTTGAACCCCTGTTGGCAATCCTATTTTCAAGCTTAGCCTAAATATGTGTTTATCAAATTTCATATCTTTTATATTTAGTTTCAGTACCTCATGATTTTTATTTAAATAATAAATTCCAAAAATAAAAGAACATCCCTGAGCAATTACAGTTGCCCAGGCAGCACCAGCTACTCCCCATCCAAGTCTAAGTATAAATACCAAATCTAATATTATGTTAATTAAAGTTGAAATTATAAGAAAATAAAGTGGAGTTTTAGAATCCCCAAGTCCTCTCAATATAGCACTTATAGAATTATATCCAAACATACCTATAATTCCAATAAATATTATATTTATATAAGTTTGTGCTTGATGTATCATTTCTTCTGGTGTTCCTAACAGCCTTAATATGTATCCACTGAATATTAACCCTACAATTGTAATTACTAAAGAAGCTATAAATAAAACTATATATGCAGTATCTATAGCTCTTTTTACTTTATTAATATTTTTTGCTCCATAATATTGAGCTATAAGTATTGTAGATCCCATAGTTACTCCCATTATCAATGATACTAAAAGAAATAATATGGGGAAACTTACTCCTACTGCACCTAAAGCTTCCTTTCCAAGCGTTCTTCCTACTATTATTGTATCTACGGTATTATACAATTGCTGAAATATATTTCCTATAAGCATAGGTAATGTAAAATAAAATATAAGCTTAGCTTCATTACCTGTAGTTAAATCTTTCATTGACTTCACCCCATAATTTTATTATAAAACAATTTTATATATAAATCATTTTACACTAAAATTATTTTACAGTCAATTATTATACATTTATTCCTTATCTTTTAATTCATTATATTTTTGTCTTATACTCTTTAAATCTTTCCAAAATAATATTTTCTTACTTTCATCTCTAAAAAGAGCTGCTGGATGAAAAGTAGGCACTATATAACACCCTTTTCTTTCTACCCATTTGCCTCTATCCCTGGTAATCCTCCATTCTGGTCCCAATATATATTTCATGGCTGTAGCTCCTAAACATACTATAATTTTAGGTCTTACTAAAGCCACTTGATTTCTTAAATAGGGTAAGCATGCTCTTGCTTCTTCTTCTGTTGGAGTTCTATTGTTTTTGGGTCTACATTTACATACATTACATATATAATAGTCTACTTCTCTAGATAAGTTTAACGCTGTTAACCCCTTAGTAAGAAGCTGACCTGCTCTTCCTACAAATGGTCTTCCTAATCTATCTTCATCTGCTCCCGGCGCTTCTCCTACAAACATAATAGTTGCCTTTGAATTTCCTTCGCCAAAAACCATATTGGTTCTATCTTTTGTCAAATTACATTTATCACAGTTAACGCATTCATTATACAGTTCTTTCCATCTTAACAATATTGTCACCTCGAATAAAAATAATGTATTATATATATATGTTTACTTTTATTTTACTCATATATCTACTTATTCTCAATAAATACACTTTTAAATTTTAATATTTAAGTAATTTTAGGGAGGTGAACATTATAATAAATAAAAAAGTAATAAATAATGTGCTATCTTTAGCCTTACCCGCTGTAGGTGAAATGTTTTTATATATGATGATATGGGTACTAGATACAATGATGGTTGGACAATATGGTGGACAAGTAGCTGTAAGCACTGTAGGTCTTAGCTCTGAAATAATGTATACCTTTATTAATATATTTATAGCTGCGGGAATATCCGTAGGTACAGTATCATTAATATCTCGAAAGTTAGGAGCTAAAGAAAATCTTCTTGCTGAAGAATACGCATCTGTTGGTTTTTTATCTGGTTTTATATTAGCTTTTCTAATTTCTAGTACTGCTTTTATATTTGCTCCTAAAATTTTAAGCTTTTGTGGAGCTAAAGGTAATGTTTTAAGCCATGCAATTATATACATGAGAATAACCTCCATAGGCTCATTTTTTAATATGATAATGAATGTTTTAAATGCCACCTTAAGAGGTTCTAAAAATACTAAAATTCCATTAGTAGCTTCTGCTGTTATAAACGTAGTTAACTTATTTTTAGATTGGATATTAATCTTTGGTAAATTTGGCATTCCGGAATTAGGCATTAGAGGTGCTGCTATAGCTACAGCCATTGCCCATATATCTGGTTTTTTATTTATATCTGTTTATATACTCAAATATTCCAAAATAAAGCCACGATTAAATTATATAAAATCTTTTTCTTTATCAAAATTTAAAGAATTAATTAAATTATCATTGCCTTCTTCATTACAAGAAGCTGCTTTTAGCATTATACGATTAGTTGGTACTATTATGATAATGCATTTAGGACAATTAGCATTTGCTGCAAATCAAATAACTACTACTATAGAATCAATATCATTTATGCCTGGAACAGGATTTGCTATTGCTGCAACTACACTAGTTGGCCACAAAATTGGTGAAAAGAATATTAATGAAGCTAAACAATACGCATATGCTTGTACATTAATCGGTACATTACTTATGCTATTGTGTGGTTTTATATTCTTAATATTTCCTAAATTCCTTATATCGTTGTTTATAAATAATAGTGAGACAAGTGTAATAAATTTAGGTTCTACCTGTCTTATGATAGCATCAATTGAACAACCTTTTATGGGAATTTCTATGATTTTAGCAGGTTCTTTAAAAGGTGCAGGCGATACCAAAACGCCATTTTTAGTATCATTTACCTCTAGCTGGGTTATTAGGTTCCCTCTTATGATATATTTTATATATATTTTAAAACTTCCTGTTACTTATGTTTGGTGGATAACCACTATACAATGGGTATTTGATGGTTCAGTTATGTTCATCTTATTTAAAAAAAGATTTAAAAATTTTCTTTCTATCAATATATAGTAAAAAATAGGGCTGTCACACTAAGAATAAATCCTACAATATATTGTATTAATCTTAAACTTGCAAAACAGTATATTGTATGTAAATTCCTTAATGCGACAACCCCATTTTTTTAATAATATGATAATATACTTAATTTAATAAAAAAGTAAATTTACAGTAATAACTGCCATAACTACTGCTATAATATCTGCTAATATAGCAGCCCACAAAGTGTGCCTTATTTTCTTAATACCTACCGCTCCAAAATATACAGTAAGAGTATAAAAAATGGTTTCTGTTGACCCCATTATGGTAGATGCTACCCTTCCAGTATAGCTATCTGCTCCATAATTATTTATTATATCTGTAAATACACCTAATGCTCCACTTCCTGATAATGGTTTAATTAATATAAGAGGTACTACCTCTCCTGGTAGTCCTATGTATTTTACTATTGGATTTATTAATTTTATTATATAATCTAATGCTTTTGATTCTCTTAATATAGTTACAGCTAATATCATGGCTAATAGGTATGGAAATATTTTAACACATATGGACATTCCTTCCCTTGCTCCATCTATAAAACACTCATATACTCTAACACCTTTTAATGCTCCATAAGCTACTATCATTATAATTATTAAAGGCATTATTATATTACCTATGTTCATAATTTCCTCCTAATTTAAAAGTATTTTTGAAGTATCTTACAACATATTGTTCCTATAATAGCAGAAATCCCTGTAGTCAATATAGCTGGTAATATTATTTCTGCTGGATTGTTGGATCCAGCGGCTGCCCTCAACGATATTATTGTAGTAGGTATGAACTGAATACATGCAGCATTTAACACTAAAAATAACGCCATATCGTCTGTAGCAACGTTTTTGTCTTTGTTTAACTTTTGCATATTTTCCATTGCCTTAATACCAAAAGGAGTAGCCGCATTAGAAAGTCCCATCATATTGGCAGTCATGTTCATTACTATAGCACCTAAAGCTTTTTCATCCCTACCTTCTTTTTTGAATATTAGCTTTAATATAGGTTTTAATATTTGAGCTATTTTATCAGTTAGTCCACTTTTTTGAGCTATTTTCATTACCCCACACCAAAGACACATTGCCCCTAAAAGTTTAATTATTAGATCTACAGTTGAATTTGCTGAAACTATTATTGCCTTTGAAATAATCTCTCCTCTTCCAGTAATCAATCCTATAATTATGCCAAAACTCAGTATAAAAAACCAAATATAATTTATCATTTATTCCTCCTAATTAAAATTGATATAACCCATAGTTCTTATTTATTTAATATATATGTTAAATAATGGCTTTGTATTGCAAATAATTTTTAATAGTGTTACCATGTATACTGTGTGTATAAATTTGTTGCATTGGAGGATTCCTATGACTATAAAAGACATAATGAAATATATTGAAAGTGAATATAATATTATAAATAGCACTCCTTGTGAAATATGCGGTGGAGAATACTTTGCAGATAATTTACAAATAGATGTGGTAGATGGTATACCTTATGATGTATGCAGCTGTATATGTTCTCATTGTGGGCATGAAAAACTATTTGAATTCTATGCTCCCTTTATAGATGAGAAAAACGAAAAAAAAATTAAAAAAAAATTAAATTAATAAAAGGGCCTATCATAATTATGATAAGCCCTTTTGTTATTCCTTATATACCGGTACTTCAAATATTAAAGTAGGATTCTTACATTGCTCAATTAATGTTTTAATATTTTTAACCTGTTTATATGCCCACCCTATATCAGTAGCATATTGATAAGTTCCTGGTGAAGACATATTCCATTTCATTTTATATAAAGTATCTCTTTTTTCATTTGGATTATTTACATATTTTTCAGCTATAAATTTAGCTCCTCCTATTATTGCAGCTTCTGGTGTAAACCATTTTTGCTCGTAAGCATACTCTGAACCAAATTTTTCTGGATTTGAATCAATGGCCTTTATACCAAACATATTATATACTATCTTCTTGCCATCCTTTCCATCTACTTCAATACCAGATGCAAGCTTTGATTTACCATTAGCCGTTTCATGTAACGCATGAGAAACCAAATATACAGGATTTACATTATTTTCCTTACCAGCCTGTAAAAAGGCTTTCCCCTTCCCTTCTAACGTTCCCTTTCCTTTCAGTATATTATTTAAATCCTCTTCATTTATACTATCATCTATATAATTTAATTTTAAAAATATATATTTTCCATATTCATCTGTAAAATTCTTTGGATTTAAATAATATTTTATTTGATTAGTACTAGCTCCTACCCAAGAAGTAGGTCCTTCATCTGTTACTGAAACTCCTGGCTTACTTTGCTTGTCCAAAACCTCTGCTAATGTTTTATAATAACTTACATTAGTTATTTCAGAATTACTTATGCCTTTAACACATCTAATATAATCTATATAATAATTATCAAAATCAGTATTACCATCAACATACTTCCCATTTGCATTTGCTTTTTTCACATATATTAATACCTTATATTTTTGTGAATCTTCATTAGACTCAAAAATCTTATCTGGAGTTATCTTTCCATCATTTGCATATGTATATCCCTTTGTTATTTCTTCAAAGGGTTCATAACAGTCATTTGAATACTTATATTTACTAATATATATTCTGTATTGAGCTTGTTCATTATTTGAAGAACTTAAATAAAATGTTTGTTTTTGGCTAGAAACTATAGGCTCATATTTCATTTTTACACTTGTTATATTCACTCCATCTTCATAATTAGATGCATCTGAATATCTATCAACTACAGTGAATTTCATTTTTACTGGTTGTACTAATTTTTTACCGCCTAATGATTCTACTCCTGTGCCTATGTTTAAATAATAAGATTGAGCTGGAATATATCCTTCTGTTTTAGGAATTACTACAACACTACTTTCTGAATCCCCCGGTTTTATATATGCATCTAATTTATTTCCCTTTAAATCTGTTACGTTTACATTCTCCTCATTAATAGTTTCCTTATTAACTCCAAAATTAAACTTTATTGTCCATTTCTTGTTAACTGAAATACTGGATTTTGGCTCTAATTCTTTATAAGAATTACTAGCAGCTATAACCCCATTTGTTATAAATAAAGTTGATAAAGTTAATGCTAATATAATAGACTTTAACTGTTTCATTAAAACTTACCCCCATATCCAAAAATATCTTATATAATAATTATATAGAATATTATATTTTTTTACCATGGAAAATTAATCCATAATGTTTTTCTATAATTTTATTTAAAATCATAGTAGAAATTTATATAATATAGTTATTAAACATTTTGAAAGGATAAAAAATGAAAAGGAAAATTCTTATAATTGAGGATGAAAAGAAATTATCAGACATAATGACTTTATATTTTAAAAAAGAGGGTTATGAAATTTTTACTGCATATGATGGAAAAGAAGGAGAATGTTATATAGAGGAAAATACTTTTGATTTAATAATACTAGATGTAATGATGCCTAAGAAAGATGGCTGGTCTTTATTAAAAAAAATAAAATCTACTTCTAATACCCCTGTAATCTTAACTACTGCAAGAGGTGATGAGGAAGATAGAATCTTTGGTCTTGAACTTGGAGCAGATGACTATATGGTTAAACCTTTAAGTATGAGGGAATTAGTTTTAAGAGTCAACTTACGTATGAATTCTTATTGTCCTAAGAATAATTCTTTAAATTTCGATAATATGACTATAAACGAAGATCAAAGAGAAGTGTTAGAGAATAAAAAAATTGTAAACTTAACTCCAAAAGAATTCGATTTATTATTGTTTTTATGTAAAAATCCTTCTCAGGTATTTAATCGTACTCAACTTCTAGATAAAGTATGGGGTTATGATTTTTCTGGAGATACTAGAACAGTAGATACTCATATTAAAAATCTAAGAGAGAAAATAAACTTTTGTGAAAAACATATAAAAACTGTATGGGGTGTAGGATACAAATTAGAAATATAAAACTCTTGGAGGAAATTTGATATGGGAAAAATAACAAAAAAACTTATCAAAAGTTTCTTTTTAATAATATCTATCTTAGTCTTTCTATGCTTTTTAGGAAGTAGCATTTTCTTATCAAAATTTTATGTATCACAGCAATATAATGGATTAAAAAATAAATGCACAAGTGTATATGAATCAATAAAAGATAATGTACCTTATAAAGATCTCGATGCCAATGGATTTATTATAAATAATGGCAATGTATCTATTATAGGTAGAGGTAAAATGGGGGTAATGTCATTTCTCCATACTAAAGGTATTGATACGTTAAATGAGAAAGGCAAATTTAAAAATCCAATGAATGAAGAATTTCTATATTACAAATTAGATACAGATATAGGTAAAATAGTTATCTTTGAAAACAGTAAAGCTATCTCCGAATATTTAAAAGTAGTATATATAATATTAATATCTATATTTTTATTAGCTATGATTTTATGTATTCCATTTATATCATACATGGGAAAAAAATTTACTTACCCAATTTTAAAGCTACAACAAGCTTCAAATGAAATAGCAAATGGAAATTTTAATATCTATATAGATATCTCTACAAAAGATGAAATGGAAGATCTATCTTTCAGTCTTAAAAATATGGCTTCTAAGTTAGAAAAAAAACATTCTATGCAAAGAGACTTTATTGCTAATGTTTCTCATGACTTTAAAACTCCATTAAGTATCATAAGAAATTATAGTGAAGCTATAATAGATGGATTAATAGATGCTGATGAGTCAAAAAAATATTCTAAAGAAATTATAGAAGAAGTTGATAAACTTAATGTGTTGGTATTAGATATACTTGAATTGTCTAAACTTCAAGAGGGAGCTTATAAATTAGATAAAAGTTATTTTAGTCTTTATACATTCCTATCTTCTTGTATAAATAAATTTATTTATAAAGCTCAAAATAAAAATATTATAATGAATCTAAACTTTCAAATTGATAATAAGGAAATTTATGTATACGCAGATAAAGTTGCCTTAGAAAGAGTATTATATAATTTTATAGACAATGCAATAAAATTCAGTACTGTGAATTCAATTATAGAAATATCCTCAAAATACAATAATGATGACATAATAGTGTCCGTTAAAGACAATGGTTTTGGTATAGAAGAAAAAATGTTAGATGAAATATGGAATAGATATTATAAACATTCTAAAAGTGGTGGAATGGGTTTAGGATTGCCTATATGTAGTGAAATATTAAAGCTTCATAACTTTGAATATGGAGTAAAAAGTATTGCTTTAAATGGCTCAACTTTCTATTTTGTAATAGATAAAAAATCTATCAAATAACTAAAATATAAAAATGTTAAAAATTAAACTTATGTAGAAATGAGGTCTCAATACTATATGAATAATAACCTTAATGATGATAATAATAAAAATTCTATAAGAATTAATAAATTTATTAGCGAAAAAGGCCTTTGTTCTAGGCGTGAAGCTGACAAACTAATATCAAATGGTACAGTAACAATAAATGGTACCGTGGCAATTGCCGGTTCAAAAGTGCATCCTGGAGATGAAGTTAAATTAAATGGGAAAATTATAAGTAAAAAGCCTAAACTAGTATACATGGCATTAAATAAACCTGTAGGTATAATTTGTACGACTGAAAGAAAAGTAAAAAATAATATTATCGATTTTATAAATTATCCCAAAAGAATATTTCATATAGGAAGACTTGATAAAGATTCTGAAGGGCTTATATTCTTGACAAATGATGGTGATATAGTTAACAAAATCTTAAGAGCTGGAAATAATCATGAAAAAGAATACATCGTAACTGTAGATAATCCTATAACAAATGAATTTATAAAAAAAATGTCCTCCGGCATTAAAATACTCAATACTGTAACTAAACCATGTAAAGTATATAAAGAAGGTAAATATGTATTTAGAATAATACTTACCCAAGGATTAAACAGACAAATCAGAAGAATGTGCGAAACTCTTGGATATAAAGTTACTAAGTTAAAAAGAATTAGAATTATGAATGTTACGTTAGATAATTTGCCTGTAGGTAAATGGAGATATCTAAACCAAGATGAACTAACTACAATAAATAAATTAGTAGAAAATTCAATTAAAACTGAAGAAGCCTCTAAAATATAGTTTCTTTAAAACATAATTAAAAGCAGGTAATTCATCATCCTGCCTTTAATTTTTCTCTTTTTCAGCTTTAATAGCCCTATAAATAAAATATGCTAATCCACCATAAAGTAATATAATACCAAAAATCAGCATTGTAATGGAACTTGTCTCCATAATTACTCTCCTTTCTAACTTTTTGCTAGAAAATCTTAGAGTTAGCTATTAATTTTAAGAATATTTTCATCCGGCCAAGGTTTTCTACTCAAATATATTCCCATTATAAGTATCCCTATAGCAATAGACCAACCAAATACAATCAAAGAACTCATTGTATATCCCCCATAGGGAGCCTTAAATTCTGTAATAATATTATCAATGCTCATATACCCTAATAAAATAGGAGTTATATATCTTATTAAAAAGTCCCACCAAACTCCTATTTTAATATCAGAATATTCATTTACTTCTCTTCTCATTCTCTCTGTTTTATATACATAACCTAATACTATGACTTCAACTAATCCTATTAAAGCTATGCCATAATTAGATACAAAATGATCAACTATATCAAGTATATGTATTCCTGAGCAAGTTGAAAATAACATACTAGCAATAAATCCAGGTAAGCAGATTCTTCTTATCATCTTTTCTCTTGATAAATTATACTTATCTAAAGCTGCTGATGCAAAAGCTTCAACCATAGATATACTTGAAGATATTCCAGCTATTATTAAACAAAAGAAAAATATTGCTCCTATTAAGGATCTTATTATAATTCCTCCTGGCATCAGATTTATAGCATTAGGAAAAGCTATGAAAGCTATTCCAGGTCCTGCTGCAACAATCTTATCTATAGGAAGATTTGAAGCATATGCAGCATATCCTAAAATACTGAATACACATAATCCAGCCATAAAATCAAAACTAGCATTTGAAAAAACTGTAATAAATGCATTATTAACTATATCTGACTTAGGTGGCAGATAACTTGCATATGCTGTCATAACTCCTACTGCTAATGTAGTAGAAAAAAATACTTGCGCATAAGCGGCTATCCACACCTTTCCATTAGCTATCTTAGTAAAATCAGGTTTTAAAAACCAATTCAGTCCATTAGCTGCTCCTGGTAAAGTTAATCCTCTAATTGTCATTAAAATCATTAAAACTGCTAAAGTTGGTGTTATTATTTTGCAAGCTCTTTCTATTCCAGATGATATTCCTTTTTTAGTTATGTAATAATTTAAAAACCATACTAACATTACTGCAATAGCTATATTCCACCTTATACCAACAAAATTCCAAGGACCATTACTAACTCTTAAAAATTCTTCACTAAAAAATTTATTGGGATTGCTTCCCCATCCTCCACCAAAAGATAATATAAAATAATTTATACTCCAAGCTATTATAACAGAGTAAAATGTTACTACTATAAGAGGAATCATAACTGGCCACCACCCTAACCATTCCCACCTTTTACCTAACTTTGCAAAAGCTAAAGTACTTGCTCCTTTCATCTTACTTCCGAATCCAAATTCAAGAATCATTAAGGGAATCCCCGCTGTTAATACTGCTACAAAATAAGGTAATAAAAATGCTCCTCCTCCATTTTGATATGCCATAAAAGGGAATCGCCAAAGGTTTCCTAATCCTATTGCCGCACCTATGGTTGCCATAATAAAACCAAATCTAGATCCCCATTGATCCCTGTTGTCATTTGCCATCTATTTTCTCCCTTCTATATTATAATACTATATTTAATATATACTATAATTAATGGCGATTGCAAAAATAAATTAAAAAATTTATAACTTTGCAATCGCCATTATATAACGTTATTATAAAATTATTTATGAGCAATTATTTCAATTTCTACTAAAGCTCCTTTAGGAAGTTTTGCTACTTGAACACAAGATCTTGCTGGATAAGGTTCTTTAAAGTATTCTGCATATACACTATTTACTTTATTAAAATCATTAATATCTGTAATAAAAACAGTAGTTTTTATTACATTTTCAAATCCCATCCCTTGAGATTCTAATATGTTTTTAATGTTATTTAATGATTGATGAGTCTGAGCTACAATTACATCTTCACCAGTAACTAACTCACCAGTTTTAGGATCTACAGGAATTTGTCCGGACACAAATATTAAATCTCCTATCGCTATACCTTGTGAATATGGGCCTATTGCCTTTGGTGCTAATTCTGTACTTATAATTTTTTTCATTTTAAATTACCTCCTTATATACTTATGTTATTTCTATAAAAAATTATTAATACCTTTTTTATAAAACCAAATTTATATATTAACCTTTTTCTTCAACATATATATGAAAATATATAAATTTTTACCATAAATTAATTTAAAATGGAAGCTCCATCTTATTTCATGAAGCTTCCTAATTAAATATAAAAGATATTACTTTTCTAATATTTCAAATCTTCCAGTAAAGAATCTTAATACTTCTGGTTCATATACCCATTTCAAACCTTTAATATTATCTCTTTTCTTATATAAATCAATAACAGCATCTGCAACAAAATCCATATGAGCATAAGTATATACTCTTCTTGGAATTGTTAAACGAACTAATTCTAGTTTTGGATGATGGTCTAAACCAGTCTTAATATCTCTACCAGCAGATATAATTCCTCTTTCCATAGATCTTACACCTGATTCAGCATATAAAGCAGCTGCTAATGCCTGGGCTGGGAATTCATCCTGAGTTAAATGTGGTAAAAATCTTCTAGCATCTAAGAATACTGCATGTCCGCCTACAGGTTTAACAATTGGCACTCCTGCTGCATCTAATTTCTCACCTAAATATCTTACTTGATTTACTCTGTGACTAATATAGTTAAAGTCCATAGCTTCTCTAAGTCCTCTAGCCATAGCTTCCATATCTCTACCTGCTAATCCACCATAGCTTGGCATACCTTCGAATTGAACAACCATTCCTTTTGCTCTTATGAATAAATCCTCATCATTCATACATAAGAATCCACCTATATTAGTAAGACAATCTTTCTTACCACTCATTGTACAACCATCTCCATAGGAGAATTCTTCTCTTACTATTTCTTGTATAGTTTTATTTTCATAACCTGGTTCTCTTTCTTTTATGAAGTAAGCATTTTCAACACATCTTGTAGCATCATACATAACTTTTATTCCATGTTTATGAGCTAATTCACTTACAGCTTTAATATTCGCCATACTTACTGGTTGTCCGCCTGCAAGATTAACTGTTATTGCTAAACATATATAAGGTATTTTATCAGCACCAACTTCGTCTATTAATTTTTGAAATTTATTTAAATCAACGTTTCCTTTAAAAGCAACATCAGCACGTGTTGAATCATGAGCTTCATCTATAATCACATCAACAAATTGAGCACCATTTCTTTCTTGATGAAATCTAGTAGTTGTAAAGTACATATTTCCTGGTACATAATCTCCTGGTTTTATTGTTAATGATGATAGAAGATTTTCTGCTCCTCTACCTTGATGAGTTGGAACTATATATTTAAATCCAAATAATTCTCTAACGGTTTCTTCTAAATGATAGAAGTTTCTGCTTCCAGCGTAAGCTTCATCACCAAGCATCATTCCTGCCCATTGATTATCACTCATTGCATTTGTACCACTATCTGTTAATAAGTCAATAAAACATTCTTCTGATTTTACTAAAAATGTGTTATAGCCTGCTCTCTTTATTGCCTCATATCTCTCTTCCTTTGATAGAACCGCCATTGGTTCAACTACCTTAATTTTAAATGGTTCTGGCATGTACTTTGTCATAATATATTCCTCCTCAATTAATTATTATTTTTATATTATATATGTTTTTATATTATTAGAGCTTAATTAAAGCTTTAATATCATTTGAATTATTTTTATTTTCTCTATATTTTATATATTCTACTATTTTTTAAATATTCCTTCTTTTTAATAAAAAATTTTTTATATAGTGATAATTTTTCACTATACTGTGCTAAACTGCTCCTTCAAAATTTGAAATTAAAATATTTAATCTAAAAGCCACCTAAAACAAATCCTGCAAAAACTATTATTGCTGAAACTGGTGTAAACACATACTTCATAAAAGGTTCAAACCATTTTCCTAAAGGTTTTACCGCTCCAGCATTTATATCTTCCCTTGCTTTATCCGCACCATATATCCAATACATTGTTATGGCGCACAATATAGCGCCACATGGGAATATCTGCACCGAAAATAGATCTGCAAATTTTCCAAATAAAGCTGCATCTAGGTTTAATGGCGCTCCTATAGCTGCACAAATAATACATATAACTAATATACTTTTGCTTCTGCTGAACTTAAGTCTATCTATTAACGCTTCTACTGGTACTTCTATCATATTTATGGAAGAACTTATAGCCGCAAATACAACACACATAAAGAATAATATTCCAAATATATATCCACCTGGCATACTATTAAACACCTTAGGTAATGTCATAAATAAAAGTTTAGGCCCTGCACCTGGATCTAATCCAAAGGCAAAAGCTGCTGGAATTGTAAATAATGCTGACATAAGTGATGCTAGTAAATCAAATATTGCAGTTTTTCTAGTAATGTCAGGAACATCTTCTCCATCCTTTAAGTAACTTCCATATATAACCATACCTGCTCCACCAAGGCTTAAGGTAAAAAATGTCATTCCTAATGCCATAATCCAAGTTTTTATATGAAATAACTCTTCCCATTTGGGTACAAGTAAAAATTTTACCCCTTCCATAGCTCCTGGTAAAGTCAATGCTCTAAACATTATTATAAATACTACTATATAAAAAGTAGTCATCATGTATTTATTGGCTTTTTCAATCCCATTTTGTATACCAAGGCTTACTATTAATCCTGTTATAATAATACCGGCCATATTCCATGGTATAGCACTAGAGCTGGCTGAAAATACTGTAAAATAGTTATCAACGTCCATAGTTCTAAACTGTCCCATAACTGCTAATGTAAAATATTTCAATATCCATCCAATAACAACACAGTAAAAAGTTAATACACCTGTAAGACCTATAACTGGAATAGCTCCAACTTTTGCCCCATGCTTTTTACCCTTGCTTTTGAAAGCCTTTTCAAATGCACCTACAGGGCCTTTTCTCATTTTTCTTCCAAAAGCAAACTCTCCCATAAGACCAAACGTAGAAAAACCATATAAGAATATAAGATAAGGAATTAAAAACGCTGCTCCTCCGTAAGCTCCAAGTCTCCACGGAAACATCCATATATTAGCTAGCCCCATTGCTGAACCTATACATGCAAGAATGAATCCATATTTACTGTTAAAGGTTTCACGTTGTTCTATTTCGATATTTGTATTTCTTTGCAAATCATTACCACTCATTTGTTACCTCCCGCTATTTTTAAAATGTACTCTATTTTACAAATACTTGCGGGTAAGCATTATTTCTCTCTCTTACAGTCAATACCTCTCTATAATCATCCCTTTAATAATTAAATAAACTATTAAAAATTCAACTATTTGGTTGAATGAGAACTAATACTTGTCCCTTAATTTAAATTTATTAAGTACGCTAGTATTATAGTCCTATGATAATTATTAATTGACTACGAATCATAATTCTTAATTAACTACTAATTTTCCCCCTAAATTATAAATATCAAATGACCATATATCATTATTTGCAAGCAATTACTTCAACTTCAACTAAAGCTCCCCTAGGAAGTTTACTTATTTCTACACAAGATCTAGCTGGAAACGTTTTCCCACAATATTCAGCATAAGCACTATTAACTTTATTAAAATTATTCATGTCTGTAATAAAAATTGTGGTTTTTATTACATTGCCAAATGTCATTTTCTCACATTCCAGTATATTCTCAATATTCCTCATACATTGATGTGTTTGTGTTACTATTACATCATCCCCATAAACTAAATCTCCCGTTTTAGGATCTATTGGAATTTGACCAGATGTAAACAAGAAATTTCCTATCATTATGGCTTGTGAATATGGTCCTATAGCCTTTGGTGCCAATTCTGTATTTATAACCTTTTTCATTCTCCCCACCCCCTTTCAATGCTTATCTACACTTTAAAATTCCCCAATGTAGTCAAGTAATCTTAATAGTTTTGTATATAGAATTGTCCCTATAAGGGACAATTTATACTTACTAGTCTTTCTTATTTAAATATCTATAAATAGTATTCTCAGATGTCTTTAACTGCTTGGCAACATCTCCTATAGCACCCTTTATTAAGAATACACCTTTTTCATTTAATGAATGTACTACATTCATTTTTTCATCAGGAGACATTCTTTCAGGTGGAATATCTACTTCTAATAATGTATTTTCTATTATAGACATTACTAGTTCTTCTATGGACTCAGTAAAATTCTCTGATTCTTTATTCTGTTCCTCTATAAAATCTTCTTTGCCCTCACCAATTAATTCATTTGTTAGTTCATTAAATAAGTTTTTGAAATTTATTAACTTTGTTACATCTATGTTAATACAAAGCATACCAATAATTTTATTATCATTATTCCTAATAAAATAAGTTGAAGAATTTAATATTTTTCCGTCTTTTGTCTTACCAGAATATTTAGTTATATATTGCTCTGGATTTTTTTTCTCATCTTTTAGTTTTTTTAACGCTAAATCTGTTAATGGACTTCCTATTTTTCTTCCACTAACATTATTATTTTTTATAGCTATAACTGAATTACTTGCATTTCTAGTGTCATGCAATACTACTTCACAACTTGCCCCTAATGCATCACCTATAAAATTCACAATTGGAATATACATTGCTAAAATTTGTTCATCATTCATAATAACATCACCCTTTAAGTTTATTTATTTGTTCATTGTTTAATGATATTCTACATATTATTTTGAAATCCTTTTAGAATTGATAATTTTTTTTTAACATAATATTTTTTTTCATTGGTTGTAAAATTTTATTACCATGTTATTATTTTATCATATGTAGTTTAATTGTAAAGATGTTTTTTGAAAATATTTATAATATTTTTAAAATTCTCTATATATTAAATAAAATAATCTATTAATATAAATATATTTATAAAATAAAAAAAGATTTAATAAAGATAAAATCTTATTTATCTAATATCAAATCTTATTTTATAATATTATTAATTATTCTATAAGACAAATACTCTGAGCCGCTATGCCTTCTCCTCTCCCAGTAAATCCTAACTTCTCCTCTGTAGTAGCTTTTATATTTATCATATCCAAAGATATTTGTAACGCTTTAGCTATATTATTTCTCATCTCTTCAATATACGGCGCCATTTTAGGCTGCTGTGCTATTATTGTTGCATCTATGTTAATAATCTTATAAAATTTGCCTTTGATTAATTTATTGACCTCTACTAAAAGCTCAATACTGCTTATATCTTTATATTTGCAATCATTGTCTGGAAAATGTCTTCCTATATCTCCTAATGCTGCTGCCCCTAACAAACTATCCATTATTGCATGAGCTAGCACATCTGCATCTGAATGTCCTAATAATCCTTTTTCATATGGTATAGTTACTCCACCAATAATAAGCTTTCTGTTCTCTATTAATTTATGTACATCATATCCCATTCCTATTCTCATAATCTTCTCCTTCCAAATTTTATATAATATTATCTTAAATCATTATATACTAAAGAATATCACTACAGCCCAAAAAGGTACATAAATTTTATGCACCTTTTATTTATAATATAATTTTATTTATTACTACATATGTTATTTTTAAGAAATATTCTTTCTGTAAATGATTACATTCTTAGGTGTGGAATAATTTTTACTAAAATGAAATAGCAGCTTAATTCTATTTATAATTCTTCTAAATAGATTTCCTTTCTTACCATTATTCTTCTGGTAAAAATCAACGTAAATAACATTATTTTTCATGTCAATCACACCCTTTAATAAATTTATTTTATATTATAATAATATCACAAAATTTATGAATTGTTAAGAAAATTCTTAAAATATACTTTGAGTTTATAAAAATATGCACTTAATTCTTTTGAATTAAGTGCATTCAAGTATTAAAAATGATATAATTTAAATTAATTTGCTATTATCTAGTTGCATTAACAGGCCATGAAATGACATACTTTATTATATATATTTTTTATAAACTTTGACACTTAAATTATATAAAAATTTAAAAATCATATTACTGAAATTTATGATAATTTTCAACTCTTCTATAGTTGTCCACATTTTATCCACATTTCTGTGGATAATGTTAATATAATTTTATACGTTAACATTATTTTATATAGTTTGTACTAAAAATCACATATAGTTGAATATATATTATTTAATTCTATAGAAATCAACATAAACTTAACAAGTTATTCACAGGCAAATTGTGGACAATGTGTATAATTATCTTCCTTATATAACTACTATTCTTTTATTATTAATTATAGCAAATTATTAAACCCATTTAAAATCAACTATTCTATAATATTTTGTTATGTGAGGTAAAAAGATGGCTAATAAAATACTAAAAAAATTCTTATTATCTTCAATTATATTTATTTTTCCTATTATACCTACATCATGCTCTAAAAATCTTGATGAGAGGGTAAAAAATTCTAAACATAATAATACACAAGTTATCAACAACAAAATTAACAATACTGAAGATTCTTCTATTAATAATAATAATCCTAATATTGAAAATGAAATTAATAAACCTACTAATAGAAATTTCAATAATACTAGTAGTAATCATAATTTCAAATACAATGATAAAGGAATTCCTGTATTAATGTATCATTCTATAGCATATGAAAAAGGCAATGAATTAAGAATCCCTAAAGAAATTTTTAAAGAACAAATGCTTTTCTTAAAAGAAAATAACTATACAACTCTAACTTTAGATGAAGTCTATGAATTCTTTATAAATAATAAACCTATTCCAGAAAAATCTGTAGTGATAACATTCGATGATGGTTATAACGATAATTACACCAATGCTTATCCTATATTAAAAGAATTAAATTTTAATGCAGTTATTTTTGTAGTTACAGATACTATTGATAAGGATAAAAATTGCTTAACTTCAGAAGAAATCATAGAAATGAATTCTAATGGTATTGAAATACAAAGCCATACTCAAAAACATGAAAAACTTCCTAGCATAAGCTATAAACAGCAATTAGAAACCTTAAAAAATTCAAAAAACTTTTTAGAATCTATTTTAAATAAAAAAGTAGATTATATTGCATATCCCTATGGTTTATACAATGACTCTACTATAAAAGCTCTTAAAGAACTAGGTTTTAAAATGGGTTTTTCCACAAGCGGTACATGGTCAGATAAAACTGATGGTATATATTCCTTAGATAGAGTATATATTAGCGCTAACTTCAATATGAAAGAATTTAAAAGAAGATTGACCAATAGAAATTACAAATAACATTTTGTCGAAAATAGTATTATTTCGCACCCATCTTCTACACTATAAAATTAACTAAATATTAAACGTAAATTTAACTTTATTTCAATTTTCAAAGGTTTATTCACACTTGTCCACATTTTTTAATATATTATCCACAAAAATTGTGGATAATATATTAAAAACCAATCTTTGATTTATCTAAGTAAAATAAACTTATACACATTGTCCACATTTACCCTGTTGATAACTTGTCTATGAAGTTGTGGAATACTTAGACAAGTTATATCTTATTTCTTTCAATTTTTTATATATTTGATATTTATACCTCATATTTTTTTAACAATAAATGTTATTTTTATTGTTAAAATTTTAATTAAATTATTTATTCATGCTTCTGTAATCTTCCAAAAACTTTTCTATACCTACATCTGTTAGTGGATGCTTTAACATTTGATTTAATATTTTATAAGGTATTGTAGCTATATCCGCACCTAATCTTGCACATTCTAATACATGCATTGGGGTTCTTATACTTGCAGCTATAACTTCAGTATTTATTCCATATATACTAAATATGTCTGTTATATCACTAATTACTCCAAATCCTCCATTACCTATATCATCTAATCTACCTACAAAAGGACTAACAAAAGTTGCTCCAGCTTTTGCTGCAAGCAAGGCCTGTTGTGCAGAAAATATTAAAGTAACATTTGTTTTTATACCCTCTTTACTTAATTTGTTGACAGCTTTAAGTCCTTCTTCACACATAGGTATTTTTATTACTATGTTATCGTGTATTTTTGAAAGTTCTTTCCCCTCTTTTACCATTTCATCAGCTTTAAGGCTTATAACTTCTGCACTTATAGGTCCATCAACAATTGAACATATTTCTTCTATAACTTCTTTTAAATCTCTACCTTCCTTGGCAATTAATGAAGGATTAGTTGTTACTCCATCTAATATTCCCCATTGTGCTACTTTTTTAATCTCTTCTACATTTGCAGTATCAATAAAAATTTTCATCTCAATTTCTCCCTTCAATTTTTTATATACTTATTATATCATATTAATTTTTCCATATTTTATAAATTAAATTTTCAACTTTATAATAAAACTTCATGGAATAATAATCCATTTATAAAAATTACTTTTTTTTACATACTAATAATTAATTAACTATGTCTTACTCATGTTATATATAATAATTCTTATAAGTTATATATATATATATAATTTATCTTTATATATTATCATTTCTGTAATTTAAATACATAAAAAAATATATTTAAGTAAATAAACTATTGTGAAATTCGACAATAGTTATGTAATTGCCATTATATAACTATTTTTTAATAATTCTAATTTATTCTATAATTGTTTTTATATAGACATTTATATCCTTCCATATATTGTTTACTACATATAATACATTGATTTATAAGACCTTGAGGTATAAGTAAAAAAATGTATTTTAAATTCAAAAATATATTGACATTTGTATAAATTGGTAGTATAGTAACATTAGATAGAATTAAATAAGAATTTTGTAATATTATAAAATAATTCATAATTTATTTGCTAACTTTTAATATCATATATGTTATTATTTTATAAATAAGATTGTCGAAAATTGTATTCTAAATATTTTATTTAAATTAAGGAGGAAATATAAAAATGAAATCAACTGGAGTTGTAAGAAGAGTAGATGAACTTGGTAGAATTGTTATTCCAATAGAATTAAGAAGAACTTTAGATATTGCTGAGAAAGATGCTTTAGAAATTTATGTTGATGGAGAACAAATTATACTAAAAAAATATGAACCTGCTTGTTTATTTTGCGGAGATGCGCGAGATGTTATCAATTATAAAGGTAAAAACATCTGTAAAAACTGTCTTAATGAACTAAAAAGTGAATAAAATTCATTTGACATATATCCCACATATAAAAATGTGGGACTTTTTTGTATATGAATAATAGTTATATACAAAAAAGTCCACATTTTATAAGAAACAAAATTTGAAATCATGTGATATATACATTATAGAATCTATATATATAATTTATATAATTATAAGATATGAAAATTTTACTTAGATCAGCCATTATCAAAAGAAAAGATTAAATTCCAAATATATCATAATATTTATTAAGATAATTAATGATAATTTTAAGTTTTAATTAAATCATTAGAAAGAATATTACTCTTCTCTCTAATGATTTAATATCATTTCTAGCTTTATCTTACTCTTTTTGCTCCACTATAATCACTTCTATTTAAAGGAGATATTTTAATTACATCATTTGTTCTCGGAGCATGTATATAACAATCGTTTCCTACATATATCCCTACATGATGAGCAGGATATCCAAAGAAAACTAAATCTCCTGGTTCAAGTTGATCTCTTGATACTGAAGTTCCTACATTTTGTTGATCTTGAGATACTCTTGGCAAGTCCACTCCAAAGTGAGCATATACATATTTTACAAAGCCTGAACAATCGAATGTTTCAGGACCATTTCCTCCCCACTGATATGGAGTTCCTAAAAAGTTTGACGCAAAAGCAACTATTGAATTAGAAGATATAGATGCCGCTCCTCTAGAAGGATTATACTTAGGTGCAGCCTTTCTTACATTGTTAATTTGTGCCATAGCAGCATTTATGTATGATTGAGATTCACTAATTTTTGAAGCATAGCTTCTCTCCTGTTTTTCTAATTCTGCAATTAATGTTTTCTGTTCTTGTCTCTTACTATTAATCTCTGATAACTTCTTTTCATTATCTGCTTTCATTGCTAACAGCTTATTGCTCTCATTATTTAAAACTTCTTTTTTCTTCTCTATAGCTAATTTTTTAGCATTAAGATCAGCTATTATTTTATTATCTAATTCTATAATTTTTTTAACCGCTTCCACCTTAGATATTAAATCACTTAATCCTTTTGCTTCAAGTATTACATCTAAATAACTTCCAGCGCCGCTAACATACATAGCTCTAACTCTCTTGTTAAATAAATCTTGTTCTTCTTTTATATTATTCTCAGCTTCATCAATTTCTTTTTCTACATTCTTTATGTCATCTTGTGTCTTTGATATCTTCTTTTTTGTATCATTTATTTGCTTCATAAGACCTTCTATCTGGTTGTCCATTTTTTCTATACTTACTTCTATGTCTTCTCTCTTCTTTTGTACATCTTTTAACAATTTTGTATTTTCTTGTACTTTTTGTTGTTGAACTTTTATTCTTTCAGATAGCGGTTCTGCTAATACAGAAACATTAAATGTTGCTACTAAGGCTAATGCTGCAATAGCAGAGACTACTTTTTTGTTCACATCAACACCCCCTGAAAAATTTAAACATATGTATTTTAAAATTTGTAATCAATTTGTTACCATTTTATTATAACATCCTTTTATTATAAATCACAATGTTAAAATGTGTATTTATTATAAAATCACATTTATTTACTAAATATTTTAAAATATTTATACTATATATCCAAAGAATACTTATATACTTCAGACTTTGATAACTTTCTATCTTTAGCTACTCTTTTAATTGCTTCTTTTTTACTTGACCCTTCATTAATGTATTTTAATATATGTTGCTCTATAGATAATTCCTGCCACTTGGAAATTTCTTCTTTTTCTATGTCTTCCTCACTTTTTCCTTCTAGAATAAGCACATATTCTCCCTTTGTATTATTTATTTTATAATATTCTATAGCTTCTTTAAGAGTAAACCTTAATATCTCCTCATGGATTTTTGTTAATTCTCTACATATAGATATTCTGCGATTACCTACATTTTCCTCTAAAAATTCTAAAGTATTTACTAATCTATGAGGTGATTCATAAAAAATTAACGTTTCCTTTCTATCTTTTATTTCCTCTATAACAATTTTTCTATCTTTATTTTCCCTTGGTAAAAATCCCCTAAATAAAAATTTAGTAGTATCCATTCCTGAATACACAAGAGCTGTTATAGATGCAGTTGCTCCTGGAAGCACTTCAAAATTCATTCCCTCTTCTATGCATCTCTGTATTATAACACTCCCTGGATCAGATATGCCTGGTGTACCTGCATCACTTACCAATGCTATATTTCTACCTTCTTTAAGAAGTTTTATTAAACTATTACTTTTCCCTTGCTCGTTATGTTGATGATAACTTATCAATGTCTTTTTTATATTATAATGATTAGTAAGCTTTATAGTTTGCCTTGTATCCTCTGCTGCAATAATATCTACTGAATCTAATACCTCTAAGGCTCTTAAAGTTATATCTTTTAAATTTCCTATAGGGGTTGGTACTATAAAAAGTTTTCCACTACTCATAGTTCTCCTCCATATTTCCATATATTCTCTTTATCTCTTTTGTATATTCTCCACTTTCCTCATACACATATAGTGTATTTTCCCATTTTAAAAATTTACCACCATTTTTCTGTCCCTGAATCAATACTAAATTAGGTGCTTTATTTTTATTAGGCTGAATCATTTTTATTACTTTAGGTTCTATGTTATACTTTCTCATTGTACATAATATATCTGCTATTCTTTCAGGTCTATGAATCATAAAAAGCTTTCCTTTATCTTTTAAAATAATATTTGCAGCTTTTATTACATCATCTAATGTACAACATATTTCATGTCTTGCAATAGCATTTTTACTATTCTCATTTATTACTCCTGAATTTTGTAACTTATAAGGGGGATTAACTGTTACTATCTCTACTTTACCAATACTCTTTAATAATTTTTCATCCTTTAAATCTCCAGCTATAAAGTTTATTTTTTCTTCAACATTATTATATAAAACACTTCTATTAGCCATCTCTACCATATCACTTTGTATTTCTAAGCCAGTTATATGTTGTATTTCATTTTTACCCGCTATTATAAATGGAATTATTCCTGTTCCACTACATAAATCTACAATTTCATCTTTTCTTGTAACTTTAACAAAATTAGCTAAAATTACAGCATCTATACCAAATCTAAATCCACTTTTTTTCTGTATAACATGTAATCCCTTTAATTGCAAATCATCTAGCGTTTCATTTTCCTTCACTAATTCATGTTTTTGCATATCTATATTTCCTTTCTAAAATAACTTTCATTAATATTATTAGCTAATTCCTTTAGTATGTCAATTTTATACTTAGCTTATCTAGTATAACTTATTCTAATATTATTTATTTCATATAATAAAAAAAGAAACAAATAATATATAGATGAAATACTCCTCATCTTAATTCTTATTTGCTTCATAAATTCACAATCATATTCTATTGTCTACAATTTATATCTTATTACTACATCTTGTCCTGCTTTAACATCTATATTAATATTACACTGTATTTCTTTAAGTTCATCGGAATTGGTTATTATTACTGAAGTTATTAAAGAATATCCTTTACTTAATATAAATTCTCTATCTATTTCTATTATTTGCTCTCCTGCTTTTACAATATCTCCTTCTTTGGCTATAGGTTTAAAACCATTACTATCTAAACTTATGGTATCTATACCTATGTGAACTAAAACTTCTACTCCATTGTCTAAAACCATTCCAAAAGCGTGATTTGTCTTAAATATTAAACTTAATTTACCATCTGCAGGAGCTACAATTACATCACCTGTAGGCTGTATTGCTATACCTTCCCCAGCTACTTTATTAGAAAAAACCCCATCTGCTACCTCTTCCAAATCTACAGCTTTACCATCTACAGGAGCCATAATAGAAAAATTCTTCCTAACGAATTTTAGCATATTAACCCTCCATTAAGTGCTTCTTAGGTTCAGGTGAAATCTACTTATAAAAAAGACCACTTTTTTTAAGTGGTCTTCTTTATTATTCTTGAACTGGTGATCCTACTGGACAAACATTAGCACAGTTTCCGCAATCTATGCAAGCAGCCTCATCAATAACGAACTGAGTATCTCCTTGGCTTATAGCATTAACTGGACATTCTGAAGCACATGCTCCACAGCTTATACAAGTATCTAAAATTTTATATGCCATGTATGTACACCTCCTTAAAATTTTGGACAAGTATATCCGATTTATATTCTACCACGTTTATAAAAATTTTAAAAGTAATTTTTACAAAATAGTGTATCCTAAATCTTCTATAGATTCAATTATGTGATCTAAGGTTACAAAGTACTCATCATATACTACACTAACTTCTCCCTTTTCAGGACTTATTTGACAAGCTATTACTCCTTCATTATTTGCAATAGCTTTTCTAATATTAGTTATATCAGCCCCGCTTCTCATATTGCAAATTTTTATAACCGATTTCATAGCTTCCTCCTAATTTTCTTTAAATAATTCTTTAATTATATCTACATCTTCATCTTCAACTTCTATCTTTATATCCTCTTCATTTACAGTATCTTCGTAAGAACCTGAGATTAATTCCAATTCATCTATGGATATCTCTTGTATAAATTCTTCACCATTCTTAGCTTTTATCTTAGCTTTAACACTTTCTTTTACTACACTATTAGATATAACTTCTCCATCTCCATATTCAGTTCTTATCATAGATCCAGTCTTAGGAAGTTTCTTTCTTATTTCTTCATAGGTTTCCTGTTCAAAATTTAAACAACACATAAGTCTTCCACAAATTCCTGATATCTTGGTAGGGTTAAGAGATAGGTTTTGTTCTTTAGCCATTTTTATTGATACTGGCGCAAAATCTCCTAAATAGGTTGAGCAACACATAGCCCTTCCACAAGGTCCTAGTCCTCCTATCATTTTAGCTTCATCTCTTACTCCTATCTGCCTTAATTCTATTCTAGTTCTAAATATAGCTGCTAAATCCTTAACTAATTCTCTAAAATCTACTCTACCATCTGCAGTAAAATAAAATATTACTTTATTATTATCAAAAGTATATTCTACATCTATAAGCTTCATATTCAAGTTATGCTGTTGAATTTTACTTAAACAAATATTAACTGCCGCTTCTTCTTTACTTTTATTTTCTAAGTGCTTTTGTATGTCTTCCTCAGTAGCTCTTCTTATAACATTCTTTAGAGGTGCTACTATTTCATCTTCTCTTATTTCCTTTTCTCCTATAACACATTCTCCAAATTCCACACCTCTAGCAGTTTCTACTATAACACTTTCCCCTTTGTTTATTTTTAAATCTCCTGGCGCAAAATAATATATTTTACCTGCTTTCTTAAATCGTACGCCTACAACTTTTATCATAATTATATTTATACCTCCTGCATTTTGAGCAACATTGAGTCAAAAACTAGTGCTGTGTTTACATTGCTTTCTAATTTAAGTCTTATTTCTTTTATTATTTCTATAATATCATTTAATTTAGTGAATGAAAACATTTCTGAAATATACTTTATATCATCTACTTTATCTATATTTATTATAAAATCATTGTTTCCTGTTTCCTTACATATCATAACATCTCTTATATAAGAAAGAAGCCATGTTAGTATTTCCTTCCAAGATGATTTATATTTTAAAAGTGCTTCCTCATATTCCGATACATTTATATGTTTAATATTTTTTAATATATCTATAGTTAAATCTCTTATTTCTTTTAAAGTATTATCTTCTATAAATTTCTCAGCTCTTCCCGGAATAAAATCACTAACTATGGATATAGACTTACATTGGTCTTTATCTAAGTAAGGATATTTTTTTAATAAAAACTCTTCCATCTCTTTCTTTCCAAGATGATATAATTTATATATTCCACATCTAGATTTTATAGTATCCAATAACCCTTCTAATTTTTCACATAATAAAAATATAAAAATTCCTTTAGGAGGTTCCTCTATTGTCTTTAAGAATGCATTCTGAGCCTCTACGGTCATTAAATCTGCATCATGTATAATTATTACTTTTTTATCTGCCTCATATGGTTTAGTATTTATTTCGCTAATTATATCTTTTATTTCTTCTACTTTTATAGATTTTTTATTTTTTAAAATTCTGAATTCTATTATGTCTACATATTCTCTTCCAGATTCTCTATTTAATAATTTAAAAGCTGCTTCTTTTGCTATTAAACTTTTCCCTATTCCATCTTCTCCAGTAATTATATGTGCATGTGAAAACTTTCCCCACTGAATTGAATTAACTATTTGATTTTTTACATCATTATGCCCTATTATCTCCTCAAAACTCAAGGCCTATTCCTCCATTATATTTTCACAAATTTATCTACATCCAATACAAATACAGTAGCCCCTCCTACTTCAACCTCAATAGGATACGGAACATATATACCTGTTGATCCTGCTACTGGTGACGGTGCCGTTACAATCTGTTGTCTAGTTTTACATATTTCTTCAATTGTTTTTATAACTTTATCTACATTTTCTTCTTCAACACCTATCATTAATGTTGTATTTCCAGACTTTAAAAATCCCCCTGTAGTTGCAAGTTTAGTAACCCTAAAACCTGTATCTGTTAATAAATCTATTAAGTCACTAGAATCATCATCTTGGACAACTGCAATAATAAGCTTCATAACATATCATCTCCTTATTATCTTTAATTACTCTTTAGTTATATTCTACCATATTTTATAAAATTCCTAACATAACTATTATATGTTTTTACCTATAGCTTCATATATATCTTCATGTATTTCTTCAATGCTTTTTATTTTCTCATTAAAAACACAATCTATTTTTATCCAATTATACTTATCTGCTATGCTACATGCATTTTTATAAGAATGAATTAAATATTCCTCATTTTTTTCATGTATATCTTTTTCCTCTTCTCCAGTAAATTTATTCTTTCTATTATTTATTAACTTTCTACTATATTCAGGTGGCATATTTAAAAATACTACTGCATCTGGAATAGGTAGTCCCATTAAATTAAATTCTAAGTCCCATAACCAATTTAAAAACTTATTTTTCTCTTCATCATTGTTTATTTTCGCTGCTTGATGAACCATATTAGAGGTTGTATATCTATCTGCTAAAATGATTCCTCCATTATCATAAAATTTCTTCCATGCTTTCTTAAAAGATGCATATCTATCAACAGCATAAAAAGTGGATGCTGCATATGCATTTACATCTTCTGGCTTGTCTCCAAATTCTCCATTGAGATACATCTTTATAAGCGCTGAAGAATCGCTTTTATAATCAGGATATTCAATCTTTAGCACCTTATGTCCATCACAAATAAGTCTTTCATAAAGTTTTTTAGTTTGAGTTGCCTTTCCACTTCCATCACAAGCTTCTAATACTATCAATTTTCCTTTTTTTATTTCTTGCATTATAATCAACCTTCATTCTATTTATTCTAATACGTTTATTTTATTATCATTTACACCTAATACATCTATTTTATTATCTATATAATATTTTAACATATATATTATATCTTTATCTATTATTTCTCCCATCATAATTATTGGTATACCTGGTGGATAAGGTATAATGTTTTCTCCACATATTCGTCCTACAGCTTGATTTAATTTAACTTTATTTTTTTTTCTTTCTATCACTTCATAAGGAAACAAACGACTTTCTGGCATACAGTAATTTTTTATTTCTATTGGCTTACTTTTAAATTTTTTTAAATCACATTCATTTAAAATCTTATAAAGATATTCAAAATCTTCTTCATTATTAAATGGTGAAAAAATAAGAACTAAGTTAAAGGTATCACTCATCTCACACTGTATACCCTTCTTTCTTAAGTAATCTAATAATAAACTTGCATTATACCCATTTTTTAAGTTCAAAACATACCTAGTAATATCTATATCATAATTATATTTATCCCTTACATAATTTCTACTTAGTATATTAATATTATTTAATTTATCTATTTTTTTTCTATATTCTTCTGATAAATTAATTAAATTTTCATATGCACTTTCTCCATAACACTCTAAATAATATCTAGAATAATCCATTGAGCACATAAGTAAATAGGATGGACTAGTACTAGAGAAAACACTAAAATAAAATTCTACTTTTTCTATGTATTCATTATTATTTATATGTAAAAAAGCTGTTTGAGTTAGACTTGGCAATGTTTTATGAGCACTTACTACTACCATATCTGCCCCTAACTTAACTGCACTACAAGGCAATCTATTGTTTACTCCAAAATGTGCTCCATGAGCAGAATCAACCAAAACCTTCATATTATATTTCTTTACCTTTTTTATTACCTTTTCTAAATCAAAACAAATACCGTAATAATTCGGATACGTTAATACAATCCCCTTTGCATCTTTATTTTTTTCTATAACCTTTAAAAAATGCTCCATATCTATAGAGAAAGGAGCATTATATTTATTATCAATTATATTCTTAATGTAAATAGGTTTTAATTTACGCATTATAATTCCATTAAATATAGACTTATGACAATTCCTATCTACTATTATTTTATCTCCTTCATTAAATGAAGAAAAAATCATAATTAAATTTCCGCTAGTACTTCCATTTACTAAAAAATAGGATTTCTTACTACCATAAAAAGTAGATAAAAGATCACTGGATTCTTTAATTATCCCTTCAGCTTTGTGAAGATTATCTACACCATCAACTTCGGTGATATCGCACTTTATTAAGTTACCTAATAATGTCTTTCCTTCTGTAGTAGCAAAAAATCCTTTTCCATTTTTATGTCCCGGCATAGTAAAAGAAATATTATTTTCTTTTACATAATTTAGAACCCCTTTTACAAGTGGTAATTTTGGCACTTACTATCCTCTCCTCTTATCATAGGGTATATTATATATTTTTTTATACAATTTTTATAATAAGTATAAAAATCTGTATCCATATTAACTTTTATTACTTTCTCTTCACAGCTTTGGCATATCTCTTTTCCATTTATAATTATACCACCATTTAGAGGCTTTCCACATATAATACAACATTGTTTTCTCATAGATATCCTCCTTAAAATTTCTGTTATCTAAATTTTTGCCTCTTATAATATATTTTATTCAGTAAGGTGTCCAATTTTAATTTGTCCACATAAATATATTAAATAAATTTTGGTTATAATAATAACAACTTTTAAAATGGAGTTGATTTGTATGAAACAAGAAATAGTAACTTTTCTAAATAGTATAGATGAAGAAATATTTAATGTGTCTAAATATATATATGATAATGCTGAAATTAGTTTTCATGAATATAAGTGTTATAATTATTTAGTGGATATATTTAAAAAATATAACTTTAATGTAAAAGAAAATTTTATAAATATACCTACTTCATTCTATGCTCAATATGGAGAAGGGCATCCCAAAATTTGTTTTATATGTGAATATGATGCTGTTGAAAATAGTGGCCATATAACTGGTCATAACTTAATTTCTTCTATCTCTACCGCAGCATCCCTATCCTTATGTAAAGTTATAGATAAACTTCATGGTTCAGTTATTGTTATAGGTTGTCCAGGGGAATTTATAGGTAGCTCAAAAGTAACTATGGTAAAACAAGGAGTATTTAATGACATAGATTTAGTATTAATGGCTCATCCTGATGTAATAACTGCTGAAAGTGGTACATCCATGGCTCTATTGCCACTTAAAGTACTTTATAAGAGTGAACCTGGCTTAACATATAGATCTTTAGGCTCTTATTCTTCGCTAGATGCTTGTCTTTTTACTTTTAATGCACTAAACATATTATCTAAAGGGTTAAATGATAAAAATAGCATTGACGGTGTTATAGTAAGAGGTGGGTATTCTCCTTTTCTACTACCTTCAGAATGTGAATCTAAATTTTATCTAAGAGGGCCAAAAATGAATAATCTAAATGCAATAGAGAGAAAAGTAAGAGAGCTTGTAAAAACCATTGGTAGTTTAATGGATATATATTCTGAAGTTAGTATATATGAGCTTCCTTACGAAGAACTTATAACTAATTCAACTTTATCTAGAATATTTTCTCATAATCTTAAAGAAAGTGGTATTATAAAAGTAGATTCTCCTAAAAACACTTTGTCAGGGCTTAGTATAGGCAATGTAAGTCATGTGGTTCCATGTATACATCCTTATATATCTATAGTTGAAGATAACTCAATAAAATATTCTTCTAGTGAGTTTGCAATGGCAACAATCTCTCGTTTCGCTCATGATAAGGTAATGAAGACAGCTCAAGCTTTAGCTATAACTGCCTTAGATATAATAGAGAAGGAATCTATTCTACAACAAATTAAAATGGAATTTTATGAGAAAACAAAAGATTAGTTAGCTTTAACTAACTAATCTTTTTATTTCTATGAAACTTTATTTTTTCAATTAAATTATTACTTGGCTCAAAATAAAATCTTTTTAAATTACTTCCATCTCTATATATACAACAGTATGGACTAAAATTTAATATAGAACACACATATTTTTTAGAACTTATTATATCTTCCTTAAATTTAGGTATGCTCTTTTGTCCTATATACTGAATATTTCTTAACTTAATATTTTCTACAACTTTATCCTCTGACCCCTTTATCTTGTGTATAATAAATTGATCAGCAATTATTGAATAAGTATATCTTACTCTACAACGAAAAATTTCAAATATTAATGTTAATATAACTAAAGTAGTACAAAATATCATTGCTATTATTCTAACATTTTGTCCACTAACAGTTAGTCCTTCAATAATTTCAATAAAAAATAAGACACTTACTAATATAATAAATAACTTTAATAATGAAGGTAGTTTCCTTCTTTTAATAGTTTCTTTATACATATTTCCCATATGATACCCCTCCAAAACCGCCCTATTTATCGTAACATAGAGATTATACTAGCCTTTTAAATATTAATCCACATTCATTATAGGCCTTTATTGACTTTTAAGGGCTATTACATGCTAATTTAAACTATAATAGATTGATATAGTTATATTAACTCTTTTTATCTTCATATTTCATCTATATTCATTTAAAAAATGAAACTTAAAATTATTTTCTTTAAATCCTTGAATAATAACTTTCATTTTAATTATGAATTGTAGACATTATTAATTTATAAGATATAATATAATTATTAATGTCAATACAGGAGGTTTATTGTATGATTTCAATATATAAAACATTAGAAGAAAATAATCAAACAACATTACAAAAAATAGATAATATAGAACCTGGTTGTTGGATAAACATAGTCGCTCCATCAGACCAAGAATTACTATTAATTTCAAAAAAGGCCAATATTCCTACGGAGTTTTTGCGTGCAGCTCTAGATGATGAAGAAACTTCCCGTATAGATATTGATGATAATAATAATATATTAGTTTTAGTTGATATTCCTTTTACTGAAATGGAAGATAATTCTTTAACTTATGATACCTATCCTGTTGCCATTATTCATACTGAAACAACATTAATAACAGTATGTTTAAAAAACAGTAAAATAATATTAGATTTTATTAATGGAAAAGTGAAATCTTTCTTTACTTTCAAACGTTCAAGATTTATTTTACAAATACTTTATAGAATAGCTAGTTACTATTTAATATATTTACGACAAATAGATAAAAAAAGTTTAATGATTGAAAAGAGACTTCATAAATCTATGAAAAATAAAGAATTAATTCAGCTTTTATCCTTAGAAAAATCATTAGTTTATTTTTCAACATCACTAAAATCTAATGAAATAACTTTGGAAAAAATGTTAAAACTGGATATTATGCAAAAATATCCCGAAGATCAAGATATACTAGAAGATGTTATAATAGAAAATAAGCAGGCCATAGAAATGGCTAATATATATAGTAATATACTAAGTGGTACAATGGATGCCTTTGCTTCAGTAATATCTAATAATCTTAATATAGTCATGAAGCTTTTAGCCTCTGTAACTATAGTAATGTCTATTCCTAATATGATTTCAGGAATGTTTGGTATGAATGTGGCTGCAATTCCATTTGCAAATTCCCCTTACGGTTTTTGGATAATATTCAGTATTGTTGCTTGTATAGCCTTAGTTGTAACTATAATATTAAATAAAATGGATATGTTTTAATAAAAATATACTATAATATCTTTAATAAAAATAATAAATCAGCTCAATTCATATTTACATTCATTGACATTTGAGCTGATTTCATTAGCTATAAAAATAAAAAAACTGTTCCAAAAGTATTTTGAAACAGTTTTTTTCATTGGAGGCGCCACCCAGATTTGAACTGGGGAATAAAGGTTTTGCAGACCTCTGCCTTACCACTTGGCTATAGCGCCATATTCAATTTTTCTCTCAACACTTTAATATGATACCATCTAAAATATATTTTGTCAATAGCTTTTAAATGGTATCATAATTTATTATTTTAACTCAATTTCTTTATTACTTGGTTAAGTACTTCTCCAATTTTATCATTAATCACTAATGATGCTTTACTATCATAGGATGTAGAGTCCTTGTTTATAAGAATTAATTTATTTCCATTATAGTAATGTACAAGATTGGCTGCCGGGTATACTACTAAAGAAGTTCCTCCTATTATTAAAACATCTGCATTTTCCACATAATTAATAGCCTTATTTATAGCATTCATATTTAAAGCTTCTTCATACAAAACTACATCTGGTTTTACTATTCCTCCGCATTTATCGCATTTTGGTACAATCTCTTCACTATGTAACACATAGTTCAAATCAAAAAACTTACCACAATCTATACAATAATTCCTATGAATACTGCCATGAAGCTCTATTACCTCTTTAGATCCAGCCTCTTGATGAAGTCCATCTATATTTTGTGTTATAACAGCTTTTACTTTTCCCATATTCTCTAATTTTCCAAGAGCATAATGAGCCTTATTCGGTTTTGCATTTTTATATATCATTTTAGATTTATAAAAATGAAAAAAATCTTCAGTATGTTCACAGAAAAAACTATGGCTTAACATGACCTCCGGTGGATATGGGAAATTAGTTTTTGTCTTATATAATCCATCTTGTGATCTAAAGTCTGGGATATCACTCTCTGTAGAAACTCCTGCCCCCCCAAAAAATACTATATTTGAACTTTCATTTATTATGTGTCTAAGTTTTTCTACATTTTCCATACTGTTTACCCCCAT
Source organism: Clostridium tetanomorphum (assembly GCF_017873215.1). Lineage (GTDB taxonomy): Bacteria > Bacillota > Clostridia > Clostridiales > Clostridiaceae > Clostridium_AO > Clostridium_AO tetanomorphum. Next base: position 349 of record NZ_JAGGKA010000025.1, on the reverse strand, counting down.
TATTCATTACGCTGATCAATAATATAAATTTCTGTTATAATTATTATATACTGTAATTCATATATTTATCAAACTTTAATTTTAAAAAAGTAAAACACACCAAACATTAAATGCTTGGTGTGTAAACTCACTAACCTGGCAACGACTTACTCTCCCACAGGGCCTCCCCTGCAGTACCATCAGCGCTTTGAAGCTTAACTATCGTGTTCGGTATGGGAACGGGTGTTACCTTCAAGCCATAATCACCAGATGCCGATTTATAGAAATCTTCGATTTCGTTTTAAATCAGTACTTCTCAGCTTTAACTGCGAAGTTTCCTTGAGAGAAGTTCTCTCAAAATTGCACAGAG
>NZ_JAGGKA010000024.1 GCF_017873215.1 Clostridium tetanomorphum | reverse complement strand
TAATTCTTAAAGAACCGCCGTGTACCAGACCGGTACGCACGGTGGTGTGAGAGGTCGGGAAAATTTAATTAATTTTCCCTCCTACTCGATTATTATAAAAAATATATGATATTCTTAATTTGGAGAAAGTATATTTTTAGCTTTTTCACTAATATTATTTTTATTAGATACAGCAAATAATTTTCCTTATAACATTACTTTAATATTTTCTCCTATTAAAGCTACTTCTAAAACACTTCTTATTACATTTACAATGCAATCATCATCATAGTATAAATTAACTATAATATTTATTGATATATTGTTCAAAATGCCAAGTCTGTAAGAAGTCTCTAGCGGCTCTGTAACCTGATTTGAAAAGAGATATACTTTTTTCTTTAGAGATATTAAACTCAATAGGATCTACTTCCATAGTTGGAATAAATATAGTTCTATCAATGTTTTTAGATTTTTTCCAAGGATTATTTTGAGTACATTTCATTGTATCAGCTATATCGAATAAGAAAGAAAGAGGATCTGTTTTACCCATAGAGGTATAACTTATATTAGAATTTTCAAATTTAAAACCAAAAGTAGGAAGTTTAGGTATAGGGTCATTATCAAATATTTCTATAGGAAAGTTACAACAAACTCCACCATCTACAATATAAGAGATATTATTTTTATATTGTAATTCAACAGGTTTAAAATAAAAAGGAATGCTAATGCTCATCCTAACAGCTTTAGCTATAGAAAAAGAATCTGGATTTATCCCATATGAATATAAATCATCAGGTAGTATTAATATTTTCTTTTTGGTTATATCAGAAGCTATTATTTTTAATCTATAGTTTCCGTTATTCTTTAAGTCCCCAAAGTTATATATTTTTTTATTAATTAATAATTTATTTATCCATTCTTCTAAATAATCTCCTGAATAAATTCCTTTTTCTTTAAAAAAGCCTAAGGCTTTTCCTACTAATGGAAATCTTTGTAATTTGTCTGTATCAAGAAATTTAAGAAAATTTAAATTTACTAACATATTTTTTAGATCTTTAGCAGAATATCCAGCAGCAATAAGAGTAGCTATCAAAGCACCTGCAGAAGTGCCAGCTACATTTTGCCAAGTGTATCGTTCTTTCTCAAAGTAGGATAAAGCTCCTACTATACCTATAGCCCTCATTCCACCACCTTCAAAAATTCCGTTTGCATACAAAATCTATATCTCCTTTATTATTGATTATAATATATGTTATTCTAGTTATAATTTTGGTATGTTATGGAACATATAAATTTTCATTTGATATAGATGTTTTTTAATATAGATAGGTGGAAAACAAAATTATGGATTAAAAAAGTTAAAAAGAGTATAATAAAGTAAAACTTAGTTTATTTAGTTTATATGGTCAAATATGAACTTTAAATTTACCATTAAGGAGTGATTTTATGTCAGAAGTTGTGGAAAGATTTTTAAAATATGTAAGCTTTAATACTAAATCTGATGAAGATTCAAAGACAACACCTACTACAATAGGGCAAATGATTTTAGCAGAAGAGTTAGGGAAAGAATTAAGAGAAATTGGATTAGAAAATGTATCAGTAGATGAAAATGGATATGTTATGGGAGAACTTTCTTCAAATATAGATAAAAAAGTACCTAAAATAGGTTTTATTGCACATATGGATACTAGTCCAGATATGAGTGGAGAAAATGTAAATCCAAAATTTGTGGAGAATTATAATGGAGAGGATATTTTACTTAATGAGAAAGAAAATATAATACTTTCACCTAAAGATTTTCCAGAACTTAAAAATTATATTGGGAAAACATTGATAACTACAGATGGAGATACTCTTTTAGGAGCAGATGATAAAGCGGGAGTAGCAGAAATAATAGCGGCAATGAAGTATTTGGTAGATAATCCTCATATTAAACATGGTAAAATATGTGTAGCGTTTACACCAGATGAAGAAGTAGGGGCTGGAGCAGATCATTTTAATATAGAAAAGTTTGGAGCAGATTTCGCTTATACTATAGATGGAGGAACTATTGGAGAATTAGAATTTGAAAACTTTAATGCAGCAGGAGCAAAAGTTTGTATTAAAGGAAGAAATGTTCATCCAGGCTCAGCTAAAGGAAAAATGATAAACTCTATGACTATAGCAGGTGAACTTATAATGAGTTTACCTGAAAATGAAGTGCCAGAAAGAACAGAAGGATATGAAGGGTTTTTTCATTTGACATCTTTAAATGGAGAAGTAGAAGAAACAAAGCTAGAATATATAATAAGAGATTTTGATAAAGATAGTTTTAACAAGAGAAAAGAATTTTTAAAAGAAATAGTGAAAAAGCTAAACAAAAAATATGGGGAAGATACAGTTATTTTAAATTTAAATGATCAATATTATAATATGAAAGAAAAAGTAGAGCCAGTAAAATATATAGTAGATCTTGCATATAAAGCTATAAAACAAGTTGGAGTTACTCCAAATATAAGCCCAATAAGAGGAGGGACAGATGGAGCAAGACTTTCATTTATGGGACTGCCAACTCCAAATATATTCACAGGAGGACATAATTTTCACGGTAGATATGAATATATACCTATATATGCTATGGAAAAAGCCGTTGAGGTTATATTAAAAATAGTTGAATTAAGCACAGAGTTATAGCATTAATGAATGAAAAAATGTAAAAAAATCAATAAAATAGTTATATATTTGATAAAGATTGCATAGAATTATTAACGTATATGCAATCTTTATTTTTTGCGCAGGGTATTCTTGTTATATTTTGTTGAAATATAAAATTTATGATGTTAAAATTATACTATAACAGTATTTATACGATAATATTTGACAAATATTATTATAATCTATGTTATAAATTATAATATAAAGTAAAATTTAGTTGAATATATTCAACAGTTAAAGATACTTAACTAATACTTGTAATATAAGAGTATAGAGGGATTAGTTATAAACAAAAATAAATAGGGGGGATGCAAAAAATGAATAGCAATAGGAAAGTAATTAAAATAATATGTGCGATTACTTTGTCGTTTTTTGCTATAATTTTTTCTGTTAATATGTGTTTTGCCAATGATAATTACAAAAGATTTATTTTGCTGATAGATTCTTATCCTTACGGCAACAAATGGAATAATTATAATTTAGAAAAAATAAAAGATAAATTAAAAGAAAATCACAATTTATTATTATTAACTGAAAGTGTAGATAGCGAAAAAATTAACAATAAAGAATATATAGAAGCAATAAAGGGGAATTATGAATATAATAAAAAGGATTTATATTTAATTATAGCATGTGACAATAATAGCTTTAAATTTATGGAAAAATACGGTGATAAAATATTTGGTAATACTCCTACCATACTATTAAATAAGTTTAATAGTGATTTTATATATGATATGTTAAGCAATTCATATAGCAAAAATGATAGTTCTTATTTAATACCTAAAGCATATATATGGAATTCTGTAATGATTACTATTGTTTTACTTGTACTTATAATAGTGATGTTGGTGAATAGCATAGAAAAGAGGAAAGAAATAGAAAAAGCTTTAAAAGAAAATGAGGAAAATATAAGAAGTATTATGAATGCTACTCCAGATATTATATGTATTAAAGATGGAAATGGAAGATATATAGAGATTAATGAAGCATATAAAAAATTTTTAAATCTTAAAAATTTAAATTATAAAGGAAAACATGATTTAGATTTAATGAAAATTATTCCTAAGTACAAAGAATATATAATGAAGTTTATAGAATCAGATAAAAAGGCATGGGAAAGCAGAGCTGTATGGAGAGGAGAAGAAAAATTTATTACTAAAGAAGGATACTGCAAGATTTTCGATGTAATAAAGGTACCTATAATCGATAATGAGGGAACAAAAAAAGGTTTAGGTGTAATTGGAAGAGATATTACAGAAAGAAAAATTAATGAAGAATTAAAAATGAAAGTTGACGAGAATAATAGATTGTTAGAAAAAGCTAAAGAATATGATAAAGCTAAAACAGAATTTTTCGCTAATGTTTCACATGAGTTAAGAACACCATTGAATGTTATGTTAAGTAGTCTTCAATTGATTCAATTATATATTGAGAATGGTTCTATAATAGATAAAGGCATAGATTTAGGTAAAAAAATAGCAGTTCTTAGGCAAAACTCACTAAGAGTTTTAAAGCTTATAAATAACTTAATAGATATAACTAAAATAGATGCAGGATTTTATGAAGCTTATCTGCAAAACTGTAATATTGTTAATTTAATAGAAGAAACAACTTTATCTGTAGCAGAGTATATAGAAAGTAAGGGTATAAAATTGATATTTGATACAGATGTAGAAGAAAAGATAATTGCATGTGATCCTGAGAAAATAGAAAGAATTATGTTTAATTTATTATCTAATGCTACTAAGTTTACCCCACAAGGAGGATTAATAGAGGTGAATTTGTATAATAAAGAAAGGAATATAATTATTTCTGTAAAAGATACTGGTATTGGAATACCAAAGGATAAACAGGAGCTTATATTTGAAAGATTTAGACAAGTTGATAGAGAATTAGCTAAAAATTATGAAGGAAGTGGAATTGGATTATCTTTAGTTAAATCACTGGTAGAAATTCATAAGGGGACCATAGAGGTTAAAAGTGAATACGGTAAAGGAAGTGAATTTATAATTTCTATTCCCGTCACAAAAATAAGTGAAGAAAAAAGTGTACAGGATATAAGTGAAATAAGTAAAGATATGATGAGGGTTGAATTTTCAGACCTAGCAATCAATTAAGATGTCATATTTTTTATTTAAATATTAAATTTTATAATATTTAATATCAGTAAAGGTTTTCTTTTATGCAAGTTTTTAAAAAAAGCTTGCATTTTTATTTAAAAGTGGTATACTATGTCTGTAGAAAAAAATAATTTACATAAATTACAAGGAGGTGTAGTGTATGAAGGAAGAAAGAATATTCAAATTGACTCAAGATGTTATAGAAGAATGTCTAGAAGAAAGCATTGAAAAACCAGAAGTTGAAAAGAAAAATTCAAGCAGTAAAAGAATTGCTTAATTTTAGATTTCAATAACGTTGCAGATAGGAGATGATGAGAAAACATTGGAGTGTAGCCAATGTTTAAATTTATGATAGTATCAAATTCGCCTATAAAATTTAATATTTAAAAAATCCTAGTTTTAAAATTTAATTTTAACTAGGATTTTTTATTTTTTATTTAAATTTATTAGAATAAGACAAATTATAATTAAACTTATGGATAATTTTTTCTCGAAGTTTAATTTCTTTTTAAAAATAAACAGAGTTCTAAGCTTAAGAGGGAGTTTTTACTCCTTAGAAGTCGTTATCATTTAGAGGAAATCGTTATCCAGGGACGTGGCCGCTCTTTGCTCCCACTTTAAAGAAGATGGCAGTATTAGAGCGGGTAGTCATTGGATAAAGTAACTTGAGTACCAGATAAGGAGGCAATATTTTCTTTAACACTTTTTTATAATATGGAAATTATAGGAGAAAATGATCCTGTTTTTTACTTTAAAAGGGGAAAACCAATATTGGTTTTCCCTAAGATTTATTTTAATAATTTTACAATTTTAGCAGGGGAATAAGCAATGGAAGTTTAGTATAAACCACAAAATGTGGAATATTATTAGTATAAATATTATCCATAACAAGTAGAAAAATACACAACAGCAAAACATAAAATCACCTCCTGCTGAGTAAAGAAACTACTTAATAATATATTATATGAGCAAAAAATAAAAATGTTAATTAAAGAAAATATTAATAAAAAAATGGAAATAAATAGAATGATGTTTTAGAAAATCATTAAAAAATATATTACAGAATAAACAAATTTCAAATAAATATGATATAATTGGAATATAAGGTGTTATTATGGAAAAATGTAAAATGAAATATCTATTGTATGCTGTATAGTAATATTAAATGTTATATTTTCAAGGGGGAGTTTGACGTGCTAAAGAATACTAAATTAAATCAAAAACTTTTAATAGTATTAATTGTTCCAATAGTAGCATTAGTTATGACTGCAGGAATAGCTATATTTAGATCAAATCGTATTGAGGAAAATTTAATCAAATCACTTTATGAAGAAAGTTATAAGATTTCAAATTTAATATTAAAAGCAGATAGAGACATGTACCAAGCTATGGTAGCAGAAAGAAATTTATTTTTAATTGATGGGAACGATCCTAATTTTAAGGAATTTGTAAAAGAAAGAGATTTAAATATAAGAGAGGCTAGAGAGGGATTAGAGGAAGCAAGGAAAGTTATAGAAACAAATAAAGAAGTTTTTTTATCTTATGAAAATGAAAAGAATGAAAAAAACGTAATAGATGATTTTGATGACTTTGAAAAATTCTTTACAGAATGGGAAAAGGAATGCGTTAAAGTTACAAATGCATTATCCGTAAAGCGTTTAAATGAACGTAGTATGGAAATGATAAAAGAAAGATCTGTAGAGGCTAAGTTTAATTCAGCTAGACAGAGCATAGAAAGAATTGGAGAAGTAATAGATAATTATGCTGAAGATAATATAACTCATAGTAGAATTATTAAAAGAAACGCTTTTATAATAATAGGTATTATAGATATAATAGCTGTATTATTATCTGCTGCTATTGGAGGAATTATAATAAAAGCAATAATAAAGAGAATAAATATTGCTAAAGATTTAATTGATGCTACTTCAGAGTTAGATTTAACTATAGAAGAAGATATGTCTTATGAAGATAAAGATGAGATAGGGGATATACATAAAGCAGTTGTAAAGATGAGGGAAGCATTAAAACTTATAGTGAAAGAGCTAAATGATAGCATAATGCAGATATCAGGAAGTTCTCAAAACCTTGCAGCGGCAACAGATGAAACTACAGCATCTATAGAAGCTGTTACTGAGACAGTAGAAGAAATTGCAAGAGGAGCGCAAGAACAAGCTAAAGAATCACAAGCTGGAGTAGAAAAATTAGATAAGTTAGCTTATAAAATAAATAATATAGTGAATAGTTCAGAAGAAGTAAAAAAATATTCAAATAATGTAAAGCAAATGAATGGTAAGGGACTAATTTCTATAAATACATTAATGGAAAAGTTTAAATTAAACAAAAATGCAGTAGACCATGTAGGTAAAAATGTGAATATATTAGATAAGAAATCTGGATCTATTGGAGAAATAATAGATACTATTCAATCTATAGCAGAACAGACTAATCTTTTAGCTTTAAATGCAGCTATTGAAGCTGCAAGGGCAGGAGAAGCAGGGAGAGGATTTGCTGTTGTTGCAGAGGAAATAAGAAAATTAGCAGAACAAACATCTATTTCAACAAAGGAAATAGAGACAATAGTAAATGAAATACAAAAGGAAATATCTAATGCTAAAGTTAGTATGGACTCAGGGAAGCAGGCGGTAGAAGAAGCAAATAATGCAGTTGAAGATACTAATGAAGTATTTAATAAAATAGATGATAGTATTCAAATTACAATTCAGCAAATTAATGAATTAGTAAATAATATATTGGAAGTTGATAAAGATAAGCAAGATGTATTAGAAAGAATTGAAGGTATTTCAGCGATTTCAGAAGAATCTGCTGCATCTACAGAAGAGGTATCAGCATCTATGGGAGAACAGGCTCAGACGGTGAATAATGTTTCTAAAATGACTGATGAATTAAAAAATATAGCAATGAAACTAGAAGATTTAGCAAAAAAATTTAAAGTATAAATAATATCTTATTAGGGACTGTAGTAAATTTATAGAAATTAGCTATAGTCCCTAATAATTTATTTATATATATCAGAGAATTCTATATTTATTTTTTCTACTGAAGTTTTGGTTAAATGTTTACTTTTGCTTAATGTATTATTTTTATTAACTAGGTTTACAGGTAAGTTTATTAGCATATCTGTTCCACTACCATATTCACTTATAACTTTAATGGTTCCACCATGTAGTTGAACTAAAGATTTCACTAAAGATAAGCCAATACCGCTACCTTCTTTGTTCCTATATAATGACTTATCTACCTGTAGAAATCTATTGAAAATTTTATTTAGTTCATCTTTAGGAATTCCAGTTCCATTATCCTTTACAGATATCTGAACGAAGTTCTTTTTGTCTTGAACAGATACTATTATTTTACCACCTGAATTAGTAAATTTAGCTGAATTTGATATAAGATTTAATATAATTCTTTCTATTATATCAGGGTTACAGGCCATTATTTTTTCTTCAATATCTGTATCAAATATTAAAGAAATAGATTTATCTTCTATGTAGTTGGCTACGGAAAGGGTTATTTCTTCTATAATACTAACTATGTTATGATTTCCTAAGTTGAGTTTAAAATATCCTGAATCTATTTTAGTAATATCTATTAGGTTATTAATTATTTTAATTAATCTAAGGGAATTTTGATAAATACTATTGTAATAATCTCTTTTTTTACTTTCGCATAGGTCTACATTATGATTTATATCCATATTTAATAGTTGAACTGCTGCTAAAATTACATTAATTGGAGTTTTTAATTCATGTATTATATTTGTAAAAAAATCTGTTTTAACTTTATCCACTTGTTCCATTTTTTTTATTGATAAATTTTTCTTATTGAAACGCCTTTTTAAGTCTTTAATATACATTGTTTTAGATATATCTTTTATAATAAAGAGTATACAGTAGGAGTTATTGTAATATATCGGGAAAAAAGTATTTTCTATTTTCTTATTTTCTCCATTTTTATTCTTAAAAATATGATATGTAGTAGAATTGAAATTATTATTGTTTAATTTACTTTCTTTAAAGTTAAAGCTTTGAACAAAATAGAATTCCTCATTAAAAAAAGGAAAAAATAATAATAAGTTATTGTTTAATAATGATTTTTTTTTAATGCCAGTAATATGTTCTATATGAGAATTACATATTAGTATATTAAAGTTATTGTCAAGTAATAATACGCCAAGAGGTATATTTTCTAATAAGATTTTTACAAAGTTTTCATTCTTATATTTGTAATTTAATTTGTGAAATAAAGCAGAATTGTTTTTATCAGAAAGTTTATAATTTTTAACATCATAGTTGGTATTGTTATCATCTAAAATGAGCATATGGTTATTCCCCCTTATACCATATGGAATTAAATTTTATATTTTACTATATTATGTATATAATTTATTATTCTATAAAAATAAAAAAAATCCTTTAAAAAGTCAAAAAAAGTATAGTGGATGTTTGCAATTAATATTAGTAAGTGATATATTTTTAATAGTTTATCCTATTAATAAAACTTCAATTTGAATAAAAGTATATATTTTATGTATGGTATGTATTAGGAGGAATTTACCAAGTGAATATTTATTTAGTAAGACATGGAGAAACAGAAAATAATTTTAAAAAAGTTTATTATGGTAAACTAGACGTAGAATTAAATGACAATGGTAAAGAGCAGATAAAAAAAACTAAACAGAAGCTTAATAATATAAAGTTTTCTTTAATTTATACAAGTTGTATGAAAAGAGCTATTCAAACCGCTGAAATATTAGTAGATAATAAAGATTATATTTTTATTCAAGATAAAAGAATAAATGAAATGGATTTAGGAGAGTTTGAGGGAAAGGGTTACGAAGAGATTAAAACGAATTATCTTTTAGAATGGCAAAGATGGTCAGAGGATTGGAAAAACTTTGCTCCACCTAAAGGTGAAAGTTATGTTGAATTTTATGGTAGAGTAAAGAGTTTTATAGAAGATATAATAAAAACTAAAGATGATAATATTTTGATTGTAACTCATGGAGGAGTTATAAAAAGTATTTTAGCTTACATATTAGGAGAAAATTTAGATATATTTTGGAAATTTGCTTCAAAAAATGGAGATGTAACTTTGATTAAATATGAATATGGAAATTTTTATATTGACTCTATAGTTCATTGTGACTGATATTTATAATTTGTCATTTAATAAAGGTTGGAGGATTAAATATGAGTTTAGGAAAAATTATATTAGTTACTGGAGGGGCTAGAAGTGGAAAAAGCTCCTTTGCGGAAAATATTTTAAAAGATAAAGAGGATGTATTATATATTGCTACATCTATAGTAACAGATGAAGAAATGAAGGACAGGGTAAAAAAGCATAGAGAAAGAAGAAATAAAAATTGGGAAACTTATGAAGGATATTTAGATTTACACAAAGCTTTAGAAAATAGTAATTGCAAGTATGTATTATTAGATTGTGTTACTATAATGACTACAAATATAATGTTTAGAGAAGAGAGAGATTTTGATACTATTTCTATGGAAGAGGTAGACAAAATAACTTTGAAAATAAAAGAAGAAATAAATAAATTTATTTCTAAGGGAAGAGAGCTTGATAAAACTATAGTTATGGTTACTAATGAAGTAGGATTAGGATTAGTTCCTGCTTATAGACTTGGAAGAATATTTAGAGATATAGCAGGATTTATAAATCAATATATAGGAAGTCTTTCAGATGAAATATATTTAGTATGTTGTGGACATCCGCTAAAAATTAAATAGGAGTGACAGAAGATGAAGGAATATTTTTATGATTTTTTACTTATGATTCAATTTTTAACAAGATTACCTGTAAAGAAAAGTCTGCCATGTGATAAAAAAAATTTTAGAGATGGTGTAGCTATGTTTCCACTTATAGGACTTATAGTAGGAGGAATACAATATCTTACCTATTATATTTGCATAAAAGTATTTCCAGCAAATATAACTGCTATATTTATAATAGTTGTAGGAATATTTGTAATGGGAGGATTACATCAAGATGGTTTTGGAGACATATTTGATGGATTTTTTTCATTTAAAGGAGATAAAAATAAGATTATAGAAATAATGAAAGATAGCAGAATAGGAACTTTTGCTTGTATTGCTTTAATTTTTGACATTCTTACAAAATATGCAGCAATAACTTTTATAATATCTATGAATATGCCATTAGTAATAATTGTAGCTCCAATAGTAAGTAAATGTAGTGTAACTCTTTTATGTTTAATAGGTAAGAATGCTAAAAGTACAGGTACTGGAAATTTTTTTGTAGAGAATACTTCTATAGTACATTTTATAATTAGTGTAATAACAACTATTTTAATAAGTATATATTTAATTGGAACAAATAATTCTATAATAGCTATTTTGTTAGGATTCTTAGTTACATTATTATTTTTGAAACTATGCAAAAATAAAATTGGAGGAATAACGGGTGATTGCTTAGGAGCCAATAATGAATTTGTAGAATTAGCTGTACTTATTCTGTTTACAGCTATGTTAAATAGATAAAAAAAGACTTAAGTTAGGGAAATTTACTATTATAATACTTATTAATTGATTAATTTACAGTTTTTTGTATTGACATATAACAAATTGTGTAGTAGACTAAAAAACGAAAAGTGAATAGTAACTTTCAGGTGCCTAAAATCTAGGTGAAAAGGGAATGCGGTTAAAGTCCGCAGCAGCCCCCGCTACTGTAATTGATGACGAACCTTTGTATACCACTCCCTCAAGAGGAGGAAGGGAAAGGTTAGAATGATTCATGAGCCAGGAGACCTGCCTGAGTGTTTGGAAAACGAGCTTTCGGCGGGAAAGGATCTTAACATGTAAAACGCCGGCTTATGCCGGTTTTTTTATAGTGTCTAGATTGTGCAGGTTTGAAAGCCTGCTGTTTTTGTATTTGCTGTGTTCTCAGAATAAAAAATCTGTCCATTTTTTATTCTATTAAGTTTTAATTTTATCCTCTGCTAGCATCTATTTCCTTACAAATGAAAATTTAATAGGTGCTAAGCAATGGATAAAATTAAAAATAAAAACTTCTATATAAACTATAGAACACGGTAATATTTTTTTCTATAATGATATAGAAAATATATTAACTATGTAAGCGGGGTGTTTAATTTGGCAAAAATAATGATACAGGGAACAGGTTCTTCTGTAGGAAAGAGCATATTAGTAACAGCGTTATGTAGGATATTTAAACAGGATGGATATTCAGTATGTCCATACAAATCTCAAAATATGTCTTTAAATTCTTACATAACTCATGATGGTAAAGAAATGGGAAGGGCCCAAGTGCTTCAGGCTTATGCTTGTGGATTAGAACCAGAGGCTTATATGAATCCTATTTTATTAAAACCTACTAGTGACAAAAAATGTCAAATAATATTTAATGGAAAAGTTTTTAGTAATACTACTGCAATGGAATATCATAACATGAAGTTGGATTTTGCAGATAAATTGAAAAGTCAATTTCAGGATATAGAAAATGAATTTGATATAGTAGTTATTGAAGGGGCAGGAAGTCCAGCAGAAATAAATTTAAGAGATAGAGATATAGTAAACATGGGATTAGCAGAAATGGTGGATGCACCGGTTTTACTAGCAGGTGATATAGACAAAGGAGGAGTTTTTGCTTCTCTTGCAGGAACTATGGTTTTATTTAGTGAAGAAGAAAGAAATAGAGTAAAAGGAACAATTATAAACAAGTTTAGAGGAGATGTAGAAATATTAAAGCCTGGTTTAAAGATGCTAGAAGACATTATTAAAATACCTACAGTAGGTGTAATACCTCATTTTACTCTAGATTTGGAAGATGAAGATGGAGCAGTAGAATTTAATAAAAATGCTGTATCTCCTATAGATATAGCTGTAGTAAAATTGCCACATATATCTAATTTTACAGATTTCGACGCATTAAAAATTGAAGAAGATGTATCCATAAGATATATAACTTCAAAAGATAACTTTGGAAAGCCTGATTTATTGATTATTCCAGGAACTAAAAATACTATAGACGACCTATTATCTTTAAGGGAATCAGGTATTGAAGATTTAATAAAAGAATATGCTAAAGATGGATTAGTAGTAGGAATATGTGGTGGATATCAAATGCTTGGTAAAACTTTGAAAGATCCTTATGGAGTAGAGACAGATAATAAAGAGACAACTGGTATGGGACTTTTAGATGTAGAAACTGTATTTGAGAAGGAAAAGGTTACAACAAGAGTAAAAGCTAAGTCGAAGCAAGAAGAAGTATATGGTTATGAAATACATATGGGCATATGCTCTTATGGAGAAAATGCTTCACCTCTTTTCAATATATATGATGAAAATGGGAAAAATGTGGCAAGAAAAGATGGAGCAATAAATGATAAAGGAAATGTAATGGGAACTTATATTCATGGAGTATTTGATGGAGTAAATTTTAGAGAAAATATAATAAATAAAATAAGGAAAGAAAAAGGAATAGAAGAAAGAAAGTCAGTAGTATATGAAAACTTAAGAGAAAAGAATTTAGATTTATTGGCAGATTTGGTAAGGAAAAATACGGATATTCATTATATATACAAAGTTATGGGAATTAAAAGATAGAGGTGATTAACATTATTTCATCTATATTAATGAATTTTATAGATATAGTTTTAGCAGTAATTATAGATTGGATTGTGGGAGACCCATATTGGTTTCCACATCCTGTAATATATATAGGAAAACTTATAAGTGCTTTAGATAAAAAAGGAAGAAAAATTTGCAAAAGTAATGAAGCTTTAAAATTATTTGGAGGACTTATAGTAATAATCGTAGCATCATTTTCTTTTTTAATTCCATTTTTAATACTTAAATTAGCTATAGGGAATTTATGGATATATCATAGTTTAAACATATTGATTCTTTGGACAACTTTATCAGCAAAATGTCTTAAAGATGAAGCAATAAAAGTATATTATGCATTAAAGAATAGAGATATAAAAGATGCAAGATTAAAACTTTCTTATATAGTAGGTAGAGATACCAGTGAACTTGATGAAAAAGAAATTATAAGAGCAGATGTAGAAACAGTAGCAGAAAATGCTTCTGATGGAGTCATAGCACCGCTTTTTTATGGAATAATTGGAGGAGCCCCTCTTGCAATGATGTATAAGGGGATAAATACTATGGATTCAATGCTTGGATATATGAATGAAAAATACTTGCATATAGGATTTTTCCCTGCTAAAGTAGATGATATTTTCAATTTTATACCAGCAAGAATTTCAGGAATTCTTATGTGTTTTACAGCTCCTTTAGTTAACGGAAATATATTATATAGCTTTAAAATAATGCTAAGAGATAGAAAAAATCATAAAAGTCCTAATTGTGCATATCCGGAAGCTGCAACAGCAGGAGCTATGGAAGTACAGATAGGTGGAACAAATGTGTATTTTGGTGAAGTGGTTTATAAACCTACAATAGGAGATATGAAAAAAGAGTTAAGTTTTGTACACATATTTGACAGTATAAAACTTATGTATGCTTCAGAAATTTTGTTGATTGTAATATATGGATTGATTGTTTTTATTTGTAGTAAATAATATAAAAGAGGTGTAAGAAGTTGCAACATGGTGGAGATATATATACGGAAGGAATATTAAAAGGAAAGGAACTTTTAGATTTTAGTTCAAATATAAATCCACTAGGAGTTCCGGAAAGCTTTATAGATAATATACAAGAAGGAATAAGCAATTTAAATAGATATCCAGATGCATTGTATAGACAACTAAAAGGATATTTAAAAGATTATATAAATCATAGTAAGGGACTCTTTAACTTAGATGAAGATAAAGAAGAAAATTTCAGTATATATGAAGATATAATAGAAGAAAAAAATTTAATTTTAGGAAATGGAGCAGCAGAAATAATAGATTTAGTAATATCCTGTTTTAAAAGTATTTTAATAATTACTCCATCTTTTGGTGAATATGAAGAAGATTCAGAAAAGTGGGGGGTTAAAATTACTCATTTACCTATGAAGGGAGATATGGAATATGATTATGAAGAAATTTTATCAAATATAGATAAAGTAGATGCTTTAATCATAGGAAATCCTAATAATCCCAATGGGGGAATAATTCATAAAGATAAATTTATTTCTATATTAGAATATTGTGAGGAAAAGGGAAAAGTTGTAATTATAGATGAAGCATTTATAGAGTTTACAGGAAATATAGCAAATAGTTTTGTATATAATCTAAAAAAATACAAATGTATTTTTATAATAAGAGCTTTAACAAAGTTTTATGCTATGCCGGCTATAAGATTAGGTTTTGGAGTAAGTAGAAATGAAGAGCTATTAAATAAAATGAGAAAAAAACAAAATCCTTGGAATATAAATTGTTTTGCAGAGTTGGCAGGAAAGTATGTTTTAAAAGATAGGGATTATATAAAAAAATCTATTAAGTGGGTAGAAGAGGAGAAAAAATATTTAACTGAAGAACTATGTAAAGTTAAATATATAGATAAAGTTTATAAAACTTATAGCAACTTTATATTATGTAAGCTTAAAGAAATAGACTGTAATAAATTATATGAATTATGTTTAAATAAGGGGATAGCTATACGAAAATGTAATAATTATGTTGGACTTAACAATTATTATGTTAGATTTGCTATAAAAGATAGAAAAAGCAATGAAATATTAATGAAAGTATTAAGAGAAATAAATGTTTAATAGCATTTAATTTATAAATTATTATAATGTGGAGGGATTTTTAAATGACAAAAAAATTTACACTCTTTATGATGGTAGCTTTTTTATTTACCATTACTCCTAATGTTTATGCTATGCATATAGCAGAAGGATTTTTACCACCAACTTGGGCTGGTGTATATTTTGTTATAGCAGCACCATTTATTATCATAGGACTTAAGCAAGTAAGAGAAAAAGGTGGAAAAAGTAAAGACATAAAAATGCTTTTAGGATTGGTGGCAGCATATGCATTTATTCTTTCAGCTATGAAGATACCATCAGTTACAGGAAGTTGTTCTCATCCAACAGGTACAGGACTTTCAGCAATAATTTTTGGACCATTTATATCATCAGTAGTAGGTATTATAGTATTATTATTTCAAGCACTTTTACTTGCTCATGGAGGACTTACAACTCTTGGAGCAAATACAGTATCTATGGGTATAGCAGGACCTATAGTTTCCTATCTTATTTACATAGGACTTAAAAATAAAAATAAAAAAGCTGCAGTTTTTTTGGCTGCATGTTTAGGAGATTTAACAACATATTTTGTTACAGCAGTACAACTATCTTTAGCTTTTCCAGCGCAAAATGGTGGAGTAGGAGCAGCTTTTGTTAAATTCTTTTCTATATTCTCAATAACACAGATTCCACTTGCTATAGTAGAAGGAATATTAACAGTCGTTATATTTGAGTTTATAGAAAAATATTCAGCTAAAGAAATACAGATACTTAGCGAGGTGAAATAATTGAAAAAGAAAACTATATCTTTATTATTAGTCTGTTTTATAGTTATAATAGGTTCCTTAGTTATAGGAAGTAAAAAAGGTGGAGAATTTGGAGGAGCAGATGATCAAATAGAAGACACAATAAAAGAAACTAATGCAAACTATGAGCCATGGTTCAGTAGCTTTTGGGAACCACCATCTGGCGAAATAGAAAGTCTTCTTTTTGCAGTACAGGCTGCTATAGGAGCAGGATTTATAGGATTTTATATAGGAAAGAAAAGCAATGTTAAAGTTAATAATGGCTCTGTCCAGGAGAAATAAATTAACAAATGTACATCCAATAGAGAAGATATTATTAGCAGTAATGCCAATAATAGTAATGGGATTTGTAAAAAATCCCATTATAATTATTGGCAATATACTGTTTTTTGTGTTATTACACATAAAAATCAGGAATAATATGAAAATAGTAGTAAAATTTGCCCTGGAAATAGCAGGTTTTGCAGCATTTTCATCTATTACCTTTGTCTTTGATTATGGATGGAAATATGCGGGTATAATAGTACTCAAAAGCTTATCCGCAGGATTATGTTTAAGTTTTTTTTCATTAACTACACCTATAGATCAAGTGCTATATTTATTATCTAAAAATAAATGGTTAAAAGACATTTGTGATATAGCTAAGTCTATGGAAAGATTTTTAGTTATAATAAATGAAGAATACAATATTATGTATTCAGCTATGAAATCTAGGGGTGGTTTTGATAACTTTTCATTAAAAATAAAGAGCACGGGAAAAATGGCAGCACTTTTATTTGTTAATACTATGACAAGATGGGAAAGCATTAAAGAAGGAATTAATAGTAGATGCTATAGGGGGTATATGCCATATTTAGATACAACTTTTGATTTTTCTAAAGGAAGATTTGCTCTAATATTTTTTTATGATATTATATTGATTTTATGTACGGTTATTTTAAATAATAAATTAATATTATAAATCTTTAAATTTGTTGGATTCGAATTATCTAAAATTTATATGCACATTAAGTATTAAACTTATATAAGACAGTTTTTTATTAGGAGGAAAAGCATGTCTTATGCATATGAAATGGATAAATTCTTTATGGAGATGATAGGTTAAATGATAGGAGTTTTAGGAGTAAAGAGTAACGTTAAATTAGATATAAGAGAAAAGCTTTCCATAATACCGAAACATTATAATAGTTGTTTAAATAAACTTAAAGAAGTGTGTGATGAGGTTGTTATATTAAGTACTTGTAATAGAACAGAGGTATACTTTAATACCTCTAAAGATTATAAAGACATAGTTATCCAGATATTTGATAATTTAAATTGGGATAAAAATTATATGAAGTACACATTTCATTATGAAGATAATGAAGCAATTGATCATTTAATGAAAGTGATTTGTGGTTTTGACTCTCTTATATTAGGTGAAGATCAGATACTAGGTCAAATTAAAGATGCTTATGAAATAGCATTGGAAGAAAAGAGTGTAAAAAAGGACTTGCAAAAACTTTTTCAAATGGCTATTACTTGTGGAAAGGAATTTAGATTCAATTCACAATTATACAAAATCCCAGTATCATCTGCTTCTATAGCAGTAAATGAAGGAAGAAAAAAGGGTGCAAGGAGTTTCATGGTTTTAGGATATGGAGAGGTTGGAAGATTAGCCTGTAAATATATACTTTCAGGAAGTTTTTCTAAACTTTATATAGCAGTAAGAAATACTTCTGTAGTGGATATAGAAGATAGCAGAGTTAAAGTCATACATTTTAATGAAAAGGGAGAATATTATAAAGATGTAGACTGTATAATCAGTTGTACGTCAGCTCCACATACAGTTGTTCATAAAGTAGAAATTCCAGAAAAGAAGATGATTATATATGATTTAGCTGTTCCAAGAGATGTAGAGGAAGAAATAGCAGAATTAGATTATGTAGAAGTTTATGATATAGATAAAATAAGTTGCATGAATGATGAAAATTGCCAAAAGAGAGAACAGATAATGATTAATAACAGATATATATTGGATAAATATATTAAAGAGTTTTTAGATTGGCAAAAAATAAGAGAGATATCACCAGAAATACGAAAACTAAAGAAGTATGGAGAAGATGTTTATAGAAAAAGATATAAAACTTTTAAAAATAAGAAATATACAAAAGATAATGATGCTTTAGCAGAAATACTTTTAAGAAGTACTTCTGATGCATTTGTAAATAGAGCTATAGAAGTGTTAAAAGAAGAACAGTTGAAAGGTAGGTTGGATGAATGTCTGAGTATAATAGAAAGGATATTCTATCCAATGGATTAGATTATACTTTACTATCATTAATTTCTGATAAAATAAAGGTGCTTATAGTAGGTGGAGGAAGAGCTGGATTTATAAAAGCTAAAACCTTTAGTAAAAAAGGATGTATTTTAACAGTGGTTTCTAAGGAATTTTGTGAAGATTTTGCTAGCATTTCTCATTTAAGTAATGTTAAACTTATTAAAGAAGAGTACAAAAAAGAATATATTTTAAATAATCATCTTGTTGTAATTGCAATAAATGATGAAAAAGTAAATAAACTTATAAAAACTCACTGTGATAAAATAAGTAAATTATATTTAGATTGTACAGATTTCAAAGAAGGTTTATGTGTGATGCCTTGTCAAAGAGATACGGAATTTATAAGCTTTGGAATCAATACAAAAGGGGGAAGCCCTAAAACATCTAGATACTTAGCTGAGAAAGTAAAGGGAAGTTTAAGAGAATATGATTCATTTGTTCAGTATAGCTATTCTTTAAGAAATAAAATAAAGTATGTAGATGATAAAGATAAAATAATGGAATTTGTATCTTCTGATGATTTTTATTTTTTTTATAAAAAAAATATACATAAAAGTGTGCTAAAAATGTTTTACCCTACAGCTGAGAGCTATTTTTAAATAGAAATTAGCTTTTGGGAAATTTCAAGTGATGGAGGTAAGAATTTTGAATTTAATAGTTGCTACTAGGAAGAGTTGTCTTGCTCAAACACAAACAGATTTAGTTATAAATATGATAAAAGAAAAACATGGTATAGAATGTGAAAAACTTCTTATGGAAACTTTAGGAGATAAGATATTAGATAAAATTTTAGACAAAATAGGTGGAAAAGGTTTATTTGTAAAAGAAATTGAGATGAGTTTATTGGAAAATAGAGCGGATATAGCAGTACATAGTATGAAGGACGTACCTTATGAAATTCCAGAAATGTTTGAAATAGCAGCTATACCAACAAGAGAAGATGTAAGGGATGTATTTGTATCAAGAGATAAAACTCCTTTTATGGAATTACCAAAGGGAGGTAAAGTTGGAACTAGCAGTAGAAGAAGAGCGGCACAGCTTAAACTTTTAAGACCTGATATAGAAGTAGTTCCAATAAGGGGAAATGTTCAAACAAGGATTAGAAAAATTGAAGAGCTTAATTTAAATGGAACAATACTTGCTGCAGCAGGACTTAAAAGACTCAATATGGAAGATGTAATTACAAATTATTTTGATCCTACAGAAATGGTTCCAGCTATAGGGCAAGGAGCTTTAGGATTAGAAATTAAAAAGGAAAGTGAAGTAAAGAAATTTATAAAGGATTTAGATCATATAAAAACAAGGCTTTGTGTTGAAGCGGAGAGAAGCTTTATGAGAGAGCTTAAAGGAGATTGCCATTCTACTATAGGAGCATATGCAATACTGGAAAAGGATTTAATGTATATAGTAGGAATATATGAAATAGGTGGAAGAATAGTTAAGAAAGATATAGAAGGAAAAGCAGAAGCCTTTGAAGAATTAGGAAAAAATTTAGCCAAAAAAATTATGAATGCTTAGGAGGGTAATATGAGTAAAGTTTATCTTATAGGAGCAGGACCAGGGGATGAAGAACTTATAACGTTAAAGGCTGTGAGAATGTTAAAAAAATGTACGGCAGTTATGTATGATAGACTAGCAGGCCCAGGAATATTGAAATATTTAAATGAAGATTGTGAGATATACTATTGTGGAAAAGAACCTGGATGTCATTATAAAACTCAGGAAGAAATAAATGAAATGTTAGCAGAGTTAGCTAAAAAAGGTCACATTGTTGGAAGAATAAAAGGTGGAGATCCTTTTGTATTTGGCCGTGGTGGTGAAGAAATATTAAGGCTCATAGAAGATAATATAGAATTTGAAGTTATTCCAGGGATTACTTCTGCTATATCAGTGCCAAATTATGCAGGGATACCTGTAACTCATAGAGCTATATCTCAAGGATTCCATGTGTTTACTGGAATGACAGCAGATAAACTTAATATAGATTGGAAAGCTGTAGCTGGAATTGGCGGCACATTAATATTTTTAATGGGTTTTAAGAATTTAGATATAATTAGAAATAGACTTATGGAAAATGGAATGAGTGAAAGTACGCCTTGCGCTATTATTATGAGAGGAACTACTGCAAAGCAGAAAAAGGCTATAGGAACTCTTGAAGATATAAAAGAAAAGGCTGAAGCCATTGGTATAAGCTCTCCTTGTATCATATTAGTAGGAGAAGTAGTTCAATTTAATGATAAATTTAATTGGTTTGAGAGAAAACCATTGTTTGGTAAAAACATTTGTGTTACTAGATCAAAGGAACAGGCTAGAGAATTAAGAGAAAGGTTAAGTGATTTAGGAGCACAGGTCACTGAAATCAATGCTATAAAGGTTAAAGAAACTAATAGAAATTTAGAAGATTATATGAATAAATTAAATGACTATGGTTACATAGTTTTAACTAGTGTAAATGGTGTAAATATATTCTTTGATTATTTAATACAAAAGGAATATGACATAAGAAATATTAAAGGTAAATTTGCAGCTATTGGACCTGCCACAGCAAAGGCGCTTTTAACAAGAGGGATTAAAGCTGAAATTATAGCAGAAGAGTTTGTAGCAGAGAATTTATTTGAGCAAATGAAGCCTTATTTAAAGGAAGGAGATAAAATATTACTTCCTCGTTCAAAACAAGCTAGGGAATACTTAGTGGAAGCGTTAAAGGGAATAGGTTGTATGGTGGATGAAGTTGTTACTTATGAAATAGTTAAAGGAAATGTATCAAATCCTGAAGCATTTGAAGATGTAGATATAGTATTATTTACAAGTCCAAGTATAGTAAGAAATATGATAAATTTAGTAGGATTAGAAAATCTAAAGAAAAAGCAGTGTTTAGCTATAGGACCTATTACAGCCAAAGAATTAGAAAAGAATAAAATAGAGCATTTAGTTTGTGAGGAATACACCACAGAGGGAATGATTCACAAATTATTAAATATAAAATAATAAAGAACAGATTATAGAGTATAGAGTACAGATTATAAATAAAAAATAATGAATAATAAATAAGGAAAGCTTACCCTAAGGGCAAGATAAAACTTAATTTTAAATTTTTTGTAATGGAAATGAAGAAGAATTATCCTTATCTGTTATCTGAAAAAAGGCGGGGTGTTAATTATGTTTGATAGACATAGAAGACTTAGACAAAATGAAGCTATAAGAAGTATGGTTAGGGAAACTGTATTAACTCCAAATGATTTTATATATCCTATATTTGTAGTAGATGGAAAAAATATAAAAAAAGAAATATCCTCTCTTCCTAATAACTATCATTTTTCAATAGATAGGTTAGATGAAATAGTTAATGAAGTTGTAGATGCTAAAATTAAGGGAATAATATTATTTGGAATTCCAGAACATAAAGATGAAGTAGGTAGCGATGCTTATGATGATAATGGAATAATTCAAAAGGCTATAAGAAAGATAAAAGAATTAGCTCCAGAACTTTATGTTATTACAGATGTTTGTATGTGTGAATATACAAATCATGGACATTGCGGAATTATCTGTGGGCAAGATGTAGATAATGACAAGACTTTAGAATATTTAGCTAAAATTTCTGTATCACATGCTAAAGCAGGGGCAGATATGATAGCTCCATCAGATATGATGGATGGAAGAATTAATGCCATAAGAGATGCTTTGGATAAAAATGGATTTAAAAATATTCCTATAATGTCTTATAGTGCAAAATACTGTTCAGCTTTTTATGGGCCATTTAGAGAAGCAGCAGATTCATCTCCTCAATTTGGAGATAGAAAAACATACCAGATGGATCCAGGTAATATAAGAGAAGCAATACTTGAAATAGAAAGTGATATTGAAGAAGGAGCAGATATAATAATGGTTAAGCCTGCTTTATCTTATTTAGATGTTATAAGATGGGCTAAGGATAGAACTGATATGCCAATAGCAGCTTACAGTGTAAGTGGAGAATATGCTATGGTTAAAGCAGCAGCTAAAGCTGGTCTTATAGATGAAAAAAGAATTGCCTTGGAAATGTTATTATCTATAAAAAGAGCAGGAGCGGATATGATAATAACTTATTATGCAATTGATGCAGCAAAATGGATTAAATAAGGGGAGTTGATACTTTTGACAAGTTTAGAGATATTTGAACAATCAAAAAAGTATATGCCTGGTGGAGTTAATAGTCCCGTTAGAGCTTTTAGAAATGTTACTGCTAATCCACCGGTTATTAAGAAAGGATTAGGCTCACATATATGGGATGAGGATGGAAAAGAATATATAGATTTCGTAGCTTCTTGGGGACCTATGATACTTGGACACAATGATCCAGACATAGTAAAAGCTATAAAGGATATGGTAGATAATGCTATAAGTTTTGGGGCTCCAACTGAAGCAGAATTAGTACTTGCAAAACATATGATTGATACGTTAGATAATGTGGATATGGTTAGAATGGTTAACTCGGGTACTGAAGCTACCATGAGTGCTGTAAAGCTGGCAAGAGGATATACTAAAAGAGATAAAATAGTAAAATTTGCAGGATGTTATCATGGTCATTTTGATGGATTCTTAGTAGAAGCAGGTTCAGGGGTACTTACTGAAAGAATACCAGGTTCTCCAGGAGTGCCAGAAGGAAGTATACAAAATACTTTAATTGCTCAATATAATGATATAGAAAGTGTAAAAGCATTATTTGAAAAGCATGGTGAAGATATAGCCGCTGTCATAGTAGAGCCTGTGGCAGGAAATATGGGAGTAATTCCAGGAGAAAAAGAATTTTTACAGGGCCTTAGAGAAGTTTGTACTAATTCAG
Source organism: Clostridium tetanomorphum (assembly GCF_017873215.1). GTDB lineage: Bacteria > Bacillota > Clostridia > Clostridiales > Clostridiaceae > Clostridium_AO > Clostridium_AO tetanomorphum. The sequence goes on along the minus strand of NZ_JAGGKA010000024.1, from coordinate 38,794 downwards.
AGGCACTTCTTATATTCGATGAAGTTATGTCAGGGTTTAGAGTGGCTTATAAAGGAGCACAGAGCATTTATGGTATAGTTCCAGATCTTACAACTTATGCAAAGATTATGGGAGGAGGACTTCCATGTGGTGCTTATGGTGGTAAAAAAAAGATAATGGAAAAATTATCACCAATGGGACCTGTATATCAAGCAGGAACTATGTCAGGAAATCCAGTAGTAATGGCGGCTGGATATGCAACTTTGAAGAAGCTTCATGAAAATCCAAATTATTATGATCACATGGAAAATATGGGAAGAATGCTTGAAGAAGGTATGAAAAAAATAACTAAAGAGAAAGGAATTCCTCTTACCGTAAACAGATGTGGAGCTATGATGACACCGTTCTTCACAGAAAAGGAAAGTGTAAGAAATTATGAAGATGCTAAAACATGCGACACTAAGTTGTTTGGAAAATTTTTTGAACATATGCTAAATTGTGGGGTATATGCAGCGCCATCACAGTTCGAGGCTATGTTCATAGGAGTTAAACATAAAGAAGAAGAAATAGAAAAGTTTTTAGAGGCTATGAAAAAATTCTAGGGAAAAGGTGTAGTTATGAAGAGTATACTTATATCATCTAATAGTAGTGGTGGAGGAAAAACCACCATTACTGTTGGTCTTATGAAAGCTTTAATGAAAAAAGGTTTTGATGTGCAAGGATATAAAGTTGGGCCAGATTATATAGATCCAGCTTTTCATGCAAAAATAACAGGAAAGTCTTCAAGAAATTTAGATCTTTATCTTATGGGAGAAGAAGGAGTTAAAGCTTCTTATTCTAGAGGTGAAGGAGATTTAGGTGTAGTTGAAGGAGTTATGGGATTATATGATGGTAAGGGAATAGACTCAACTTATTCAACAGCTCATGTAGCTAAAATTTTGGGACTTCCAGTGGTTTTAGTGCTGTCACCTAAAGCTCAAAGTGCCACATTGTGTGCTGAAATAAATGGACTTATAAACTTTGATAATATAAATATAGTAGGAGTAATACTTAATAATGTAAGTGAAAGTTATTATAATCTTTTAAAAGCTACTATAGAATATAATTGTAAAATAAAAGTATTTGGATATGTGCCTAAAGATGAAAGATTAATTTTAGAAAGTAGACATTTAGGTCTTATTCAAAGTAGTGAAATAGATGATTTAGATGACAAAATAGACATATGTAGTGACCTTATATTAAAGAATGTAGATATAGATGGCCTTTTACAATGTTTTAAAGATTTACCTAAATATGAAGATAATTATCATTTAGAAAATAAGGGATTTAAAATAGGAGTAGCTTATGACAAAGCTTTTAGCTTTTATTACAAAGAAAATCTAGAACTTTTAAGTGAAGTAGGAGAAATAGTATATTTTAGTCCTTTAAGTGGAAGTACATTACCTGAAAATTTAGATTTTTTGTATATAGGTGGAGGATATCCAGAAGTATTTTTAGAACAGCTAAGTGCTAATAAATCTATGATTAAAAGTATAAAGGATGCATTAGATAATGGATTAAAATGCTATGCTGAATGTGGAGGTCTTATGTACCTTACAAAAGCTATAGATAATGGAGATATGGAATGTAGTACAGTAGGATTTTTTAGTGGTAAAGCTACTATGACTAAAAAACTTCAAAATTTTGGTTATGCAGAAATAGAAATAGATAAGGATAATGAAATTTTATCTAAGGGTACCAGAATAAAATGCCATGAGTTCCATAAATCCTGTGTAAGTACAGAAGATAGTAAAATATATAAAGTTAAGAAAACTATGTATGATGGAAAAGAAAAACAATGGGAATGTGGATATATAAAAAACAATACAGTAGCAGGTTATGCTCATTTACATTTCTTTGGAAATATTGACTTTTTAAAACAGTTGCTAGGATATAGATAAATATGGCATAATAAAATTAAATTATACTAAATAAGTATACAATTTAATTGCGGAGGGAGTTACTAAAGTGATAGAATACGTTAAAAAGCCAATGGCTATAGAAGAAAGAAGCTTCGAAATTATTGGAGAAGAAATGGCTCCTCATAGTTTTACAGAAGAAGAGTTAAAAATAGTGAAAAGAACTATACACACTACAGGTGACTTTGATTATCAAAATATTGTTTGTATAAGAGAAGGAGCTATAGAAGCTGCTAAAGAAATATTGAAAAAGGGAGTAACCATTTATACAGATACTAATATGGCTAAGTCAGGTATTAATAAAGCAGCTTTAAAAAAATTGAATTGTACTGTAGAGTGCTTTGTTTCAAATGAAGAAGTAGCAAAAATTGCAAAGGAAAGAGGAATAACTCGCTCTATGGCAGGAGTGGAAAAAGCTGTGGAGGATGGAGTAGAGTTTTTTGTATTTGGAAATGCACCAACAGCATTATTTAAGCTTACGGAACTTACAAAGGAAGGAAAAGCTAATCCTAAGTTTATAGTTGGAGCACCAGTTGGATTTGTTGGAGCAGCGGAATCAAAGGAAGCAGCAGAAAAAGAACTTGATGTGCCAATGATAACTGTAAGAGGAAGAAAAGGTGGAAGTAATGTAGCAGCAGCAATTGTAAATGCTCTAATGTATATGATAGTAGAAAGAGACTAAGCAGGTGATTTAAATGCTTGATATGTATGTAAATGTAGATGGTAAAAGATTAAGATGTGGATATACTACAGGCTCTTGTGCTACTGCAGCAGCAAAAGCAGCAACTATAATGTTATATAATGAGAAAAAATTAAAGGAAATAAGTATAGATACTCCTAAGGGGATAAAACTTACCATACCAGTTAGTAAAATAAATTTTGGGGAAGATTTTGTAGAATGTTGTGTTATAAAGGATGGTGGAGATGATCCAGATGCTACTCATGGACTTGAAATTTGGGCAAGAGCACAGAAGAAACCTACAGGCTATAGTTTGAAGGGTGGTAAAGGTGTAGGAATTGTTAAAGGAGAAGGTCTTTATGTGCCCAAAGGGGATCCAGCTATAAATCCTGTACCAAGGACAATGATACAAAATGAAGTGATGGGAGTATTACCAGAAGGAAAGGGTGTAGAAATTACTATTTCTGTACCAAAAGGAGAAGAGATAGCTCCAAAGACGTTTAATCCAAGACTTAATATTGTAGGAGGAATTTCTATATTAGGTACTTCAGGTATTGTAATGCCTATGTCGGAAGATGCTTTAAAGGAATCTATAAAAATAGAAATAGCTCAGAAGGTAGCTAACGGATATAAAGATTTAATATTAGTTTTTGGAAACATAGGAGAAAAGGCAGGAGCAAAATTAGGTTTAGATACAAAGAAAATGGTGGTTATATCCAATTATGTAGGCTTTGCATTGGATTGCTGTAAAGAAAAAGGTATAAAAGATATAATCTTGGTAGGACATATAGGAAAGCTTTGTAAAATAGCTGCAGGATGTTTTAATACTCATAGCAGAATATGCGATGTTAGATTAGAAGTTATTGCATTAGAGCTTGCTTTAATGGGATATGACATAGAGTTAGTTCAACAGATATATGATGCAAAAACCACAGAAGGAGCTGTAAAACTTCTAGGAGATGGATATGAAGAACTTTATAGAAGGATAGCAGAGAAAATCAGAAAAAGAATTAAGATATACACTTATGATGAAATTGAACCAAAGCTTGTTATGTTTTCAATGGAGAAAAATTTGTTTATAGATAAAAACTTAATTTAGAACATGGAATATGAAGCATAGAGGCAGAGTAAATACTACAGATTATAGTTGATAGTTTATATGAGGAAATTGGAAGTTGAAAATGGAAAATTGAAAGTTATTGTCGAATTTCAATCCTCAACTCTCAATTAATAAAGAAAGGGGTGTAATGGTGGTTTATATAGTAGGAATAGGGCCAGGACATAGAGATTATATAATGCCTAAAGCTTTAAATATAATGGAAACTTCAGATATAATATTAGGATTTGGAAGAGCTATGGAAGCTGTGGATTTTGTTAATACAAAAAAAATAAAAGTTAATAAAATAAGTGAAGTTATAGAAGAATTAAATATAAATAAAGACAAAAATATAGCAGTAGTAGCCTCAGGAGATCCACTTTTTTATGGAATAACAGAATATATTAAGAAAAATTATTTAGGGAAAATAGAGATAGTTCCGGGGATAAGTTCCTTTCAATATCTTATGGGGAAATTAAATAAGAGTTGGCAGGGAGCATATCTTGGAAGTCTTCATGGAAGAGAAGATGAATTTATAAAAAGAGTAACAGAAAATGAAATAACTATTTGGCTTACAGATAAAAAGAATAGTCCAAATGAATTAGCTAGAATTTTAATTAATAAAGGGATAAATCCTAAAATGTACATAGGAGAAAATTTATCTTATGAAAATGAACAAGTTACACAGGAATATGCAGAAGCAATTCAACATAAAGAGTTTTCTGGGCTTTGTGTTTTAGTAGTTGAAAATTTAAATTATAGTATTATAAAAGAGGATATTCATTTTATAAAGGATGAGGAATTTATAAGAGGAAACTGTCCTATGACTAAAGAAGAAATAAGAATTTTAAGTGCTGCAAAGTTAAACTTAAGAAAAGATTCCAGAGTTTTAGATATTGGAGCAGGGACAGGTTCTGTAAGTATTCAGGCAGCTAAAATATGTACTTTAGGTGAAGTTATTGGAATAGAAAAAGATGAAGAAGCTTTAGAAGTAATTTATAAAAACATAGAAAAGTTCAATATAGGAAACCTAAAAGTAATAGAAGGAGAAGCGTTAGCATCACTTCCTAAAGTAGAAGGAAAGTTTGATAGTATTTTTATAGGTGGAAGTGGTGGTAATATAGAAGATATAATAAAATTATATGGTGAGAAACTAAAAGAAAATGGAAAAATGGTTTTGAATTTTATAACAATTAATAATCTTTATAAAGCTATGAGTACTTTAAAAGAATTAAACTATAAAATTAAATGTACTGAAGTTACTATAAGCAAAACTAGAGGAGAAACTTTTATGCTTATGGGATATAATCCAATATTTATAATAGAGGGAGAAAAGGTAAATGGCTAAGTTATATGGAATAGGTGTTGGACCAGGAAGTGAAGAATTATTAACATTAAAAGCTATTAAAACTATAGAAAAGGCTGAAGTAATTATTGCTCCATCTTCAAAGGAAGGTGGAAAAAGTATTGCCTTAGATACAGCTGCAAATTTTATAAATAAGGATGCAGAGGTTTTAGTTAAGCATTTTCCAATGGGTGGGCCAGAACAAGAAGGGAAAATTTATAAGGCTTTTAAATCAATAGAAGAAAAACTTCATGAAGGTAAAGATGTAGTTTTCTTAACTATAGGAGATCCTTTTGTGTATAGTACATATATTTATCTGTTAAAATACATAAACGAACAAGGGTATGAAACTGAAACCATACCAGGAATAACATCTTTTTGTGCATCAGCAAGTCTTGCGGGAGAAGTGTTAGTGATTGGAGATGAACCATTACTTATATTACCTTCCACTAGATTAGATGCTATAAAGGATGAAAAATATGTGGTTATAATGAAACTTTATAATAATGAAGAAAAAGTTCTTAATTTTTTAGAAGAAAATGGTTTTGAATATGTATGTGTAAGAAGAGCTTATAGAGAAGGACAAGAAATTTTAAGAAATAGAGAAGAGATAATAGCTAAAAAAGATTATATGTCATTAATAATTGCACATAGAAAGTAGAGGGATTGATATGAGTAAAGTTAAAGTAACTCCAAAAGTATATTTTATAGGGGCGGGACCTGGAGATGTGGATTTAATAACTGTAAAGGGAAGAGATATTCTTTCTCAGGCAGATGTGGTTATATATGCAGGTTCTTTAGTTAGCAAAGAACATATGGATTATTGCAAAGAAGGAGTAGAAATACATAATTCAGCTTCTATGACTTTAGAGCAAGTTATAGAAGTTATGAAAAATAATATACCAGCAGGTAAGTCGGTAGTTAGACTTCATACTGGAGATCCATCTATGTATGGAGCTATAAAAGAACAAATGGATGAATTGGATAAATTTAATATACAATATGAAGTAGTTCCAGGAGTAAGTTCTTGTTTTGCAGCAGCTGCGGCTATAAAAAAAGAATTTACTTTACCAGGAGTAACTCAAACTTTAATACTTACAAGAGTAGAAGGAAGAACTCCAGTACCAGCAGGAGAGGATTTAGAAGTTTTAGCTAGTTCAGGAGCTTCAATGGCTATATTCTTATCTATAAGTATGATAGAGAAGGTAGTAGCAAAACTAAGAAAAGGTTATGGAAAAAATGTTCCTATAGCTATAGTTGAAAGAGCTACTTGGGAAGATGAAAGAGTTATAATAGGAACTTTAGATGATATAGCAGAAAAGGTTAAGGAAGCTAACATAACTAAATGTGCTCAAATATTAGTAGGAGATTTCATAGACACAGAATATAATAAGAGTCTTTTATATGATAAGACTTTTACTCATATGTTTAGAAAGGCAGAAGAATAATAAAATGAAAATAGGTGTTATAACCGTTACTCACCGGGGAGACGAAATAGCAGTTATTCTTTCAAAACATTTCAATGTTAGGATCTTCTCGAAAATGGTAGATGAAAATTTTAGTTTTAAAGATTCAGTAAAATTTGCTATGGAAAATTGCTCAGCTGTAGTATTTATTACTTCTACTGGAATAGCAGTAAGAGGTATTGCACCTTATATAAAATCTAAAGATAAAGATCCAGCAGTTATAACTATAGATAATTCAGGAAAGTTTGTAATAAGCCTTTTAAGTGGACATCTTGGAGGAGCTAATGAATTGACTTTAAAAATAAGTAACATTATTAATGCTACTCCAGTTATTACTACAGCTACAGATAATATAGGAGTGGAAGCTCCAGATATGGTAGCAAAAGAGAATAATCTTATTATAGATAATTTAAAGGATGCTAAAGATATTGCGTCTCTTTTAGTACAATGGAAAAAGGTGTATTTTCATGATGAGGATGAAATTATATCTTTACCTAAAGGATACTCAGAAGATTTGCAAAATTCTTTTGGAGAAGTATGTGTGACAAATAAGTTGAAATTTTTTGAAGCTAATGAAAGTGTGAAAGAAGATTTTAAAAGATTAAAGCTTATAAGAAGAAATATAGTCCTAGGAATAGGTTGTAGAAAAGATTTTCCTAAGCAGGTCATGAGGAAAACAGTTTTTGAAGTATTAGAAGATTATAATATAGATTACAGGGCTGTTAAATCTATAGGCACTGTAGAGATAAAAAAAGATGAAAAGGCCATAATAGATTTAAGTAGCTTTTTAAATTGTGACCTTAATATATTTAGTATAGAGGATATAAGACCTATTCAGCATAAATTTGAAGGTAGTGATTTTGTGGAGAAAACCATAGGGGTAAGAACTGTGTGTGAACCCTGTGTAGAGCTACAAGGAGCAAAGCTTATTACTGGAAAGTTGAAATTAAATGGAATGACACTGTGCTTAGGGAAGATAACAGAGCAAAGAGGACAGAGTACAGATAGCATATAATAAAAGAAATTTTATAGAGTATAGATAATAAAGTATAGATACTAGTTAAAAAAGAAATTTTTTATTTAATAGCTACTATCCGTAAATTGCCTACTTTTACGGGCTGTATATAGTGGTTGCTATGATCCAATATAAGTTTTATTTAGAAAACATAATTAATTTTGTGAGCTGAAAAGGATGAAATGTTAAAATGATTTCTGTGTAGGAAAAATTTAGTTATATTTGTACTCTGTGCTCTGTTATCTGTATTCTGATTTAGAAAGGTGGATTTATTTTGGGAAAACTATATGTAGTAGGAATCGGTCCAGGTGGACTTGAACACATGACAATAAAAGCGAAAAAAGTTATTGAAGAAAGTGATATTATAGTAGGATATACAAAATATATGGAATTTGTAAAACCTTTAATAGAAGGTAAAGAATTAGTATCAACTGGTATGAAGGCTGAAAGAGATAGATGTGCTAAAGCTTTAGAGCTTTCTAAAGATAAAACAGTTTCAATAATAAGTACTGGCGATGCAGGAATATATGGCATGGCGGGGCTTATACTGGAAATGAGGACAGATGAAGAGGTAGAAATAATACCTGGAGTTACAGCATCTTCATCTGCAGCTTCAATTTTAGGTTCACCACTTATGCATGATAATTGTAATATTAGCTTAAGTGATCTTATGACTCCATATGACTTGATAAAGAAAAGAGTAGATTGTGCAGCTCAAGGGGATTTTATAATTTCTTTGTATAATCCAAGAAGTAATGGAAGACCTCATTATTTAATGGAATGTATAAATATAATTAAGAAATACAGAAAAGGAAGTACTCCTGTTGGAGTTGTAAAAAATGCATTAAGAGAAGGACAGGAAATTCATTTATTTACTTTAGATAACTTTAATGATGAAGTAGTAGATATGTTTTCTATAGTAGTTATAGGAAATAGCCAAAGCTTTATTAAAGATGAAAAGTTTATAACACCAAGAGGATATTCTTTATAGTAGATTACAGTTGACAGAGAACAATTGACAGATAAGGAGGATTTTCTTCCGTTGGCACTACAGAAAAACTTAAATTATAAATAATAAATAATAAATATAGATAATTTTTCTCAATATTTATTCGTTATTAGTTACTCTATATGTTATATAATCTGTATTCTGTGCTCTGTTATCTGTACTTTAAAATAGTCTGGAGGATTTTTTATGATTGGTTTAATAAGTGGAACTTCTGAAGGGAAAGAAATATTAGGACTATTAAATAAATATACAGAGGATATATTAGTATCTACTGCTACAGAATATGGTGGAGAGCTTTTAAAAGATTATAAATATAAAATATTAAATACGAAACCATTAGATTTATTTTCAATGGAAAATATGTTTAAAGAAAATAATATAAAAATACTTATAGATGCCTCTCATCCGTATGCAGTAGATGTAAGTAAAAATGCTATGTGTGTATGCGAAAAGCTAAACATACATTATATAAGATATGAGAGAGAGAGTTTAATAAACAAGTTTTTAAATGAAGATAAAGTCGTTCTTATAGAAAGTTATGAGCAGCTCTATAAGCATTTAAATAAAATACAGGGGACTATATTAAATACTACAGGCAGTAGAAATTTGGATAAAATACTTTCTCTTAATATAAAAAATAGAATAGTACATAGGGTACTTCCATCACTTAAAGTTATGGAGGAATGTTATAAGTTAGGGATAAAATTAGATGATTTAATAGCTATAAAGGGACCTATTAGTTATGAATTGAATAGAGCTTTTATAAAAGAGTTTAATGCTAAAGCTATTTTAATGAAAGATAGCGGTAGAGAAGGTGGCACAGAAGAAAAAATTAAAGCTGCTTTAGATGAGAATATATTCATATTTGTTATAGACAGAAAAAGAATAAATTATAAAAATGTTTTTTATGAAAAAGATAAGCTTGTTGAGTATGTTATTAATTTTAACACCATTAATATGTCTGATATAAGAAAGGGATGAATAATGGTATTAGTGCCTGTCTTGGTGACAATTGCTTTAACAAATGCTTTTTTTGAAGTGATAGATCATAGAGTTTTACCGAGGGAGCTTGAAGGAATATGAAAATAAATAAAGTAAGAGATTTAACTCTAATTTCTATTGATGAAAATAGAACTATGGTGGTAGCTTGTGACAGCTGTGGTAGTATAGGAATAAAGGAAGGGGATTCTTTAAAAATTCCCAATTTTTATGTAGGTAAATTTACTGTAAGAGTAGTTCTCATGGAAGTATTGTGCTCTGGTGCTGAAGTAATTACAGTTGCTGATGCAGTATGTAATGAAATGAATAATACTGGCAAAGAACTAATTGATGGAATAAAATTTGAATTAGATATGGCCAATATAAATGAAGTAGTTTTAACAGGAAGTACTGAGGAGAATTTTAAAACTACATCTACAGGTTTAGGAGTTACAGCAATAGGTATAGTAGATAATAAAAAACTAAAAGTAAATTCAATAAGTAAAGAATGTCTACTTATTTCCATAGGAATACCTAAATTAGGAGGAGAATTAGAATTAGATAATGACGAAGATATAGCAGATTATAAAGATTTATATAAGCTTTTAAATACAGAAGGAGTATATGAAATAGTGCCTGTAGGCTCAAAAGGTATACTATATGAAGGGGAATTATTAACTAGAAATAATGGGATGCAATTAATTCTAAATCCAGATATAAATATTAATTTAAAGAGGACCGCAGGTCCTGCCACAGTTTTAATAGCTGCTGTGAATAATGAAGTGTATAATTCATTAAAAGATGAAAAAAAGATAAATCTTATAGGAGAAATAACTAAAAGAGAAGATTAATTTAAGAAAATTTTTAAATTACATTGACTATACTATAATTTATCTAATATAATCAATGGTATAGATATATTTTTTTAAAATAGAATATTGAGAGTATAGGTGCTAATTTAAAATTAGTGAAAAGGGAAACAGGTGAAAGTCCTGTGCGGTCCCGCCGCTGTAACAGAGGAGCTTTTCTACGTACCACAGGAATTATTTCTGGAAGGGTAGAGAAAGTTATGATACTGAAGCCAGAAGACCTGCCTATATTTCTTTAGACGTGACTCTACGGAAGATAGGGAAGATGTCAATAAATATAGTATTATCTGTATTTTGTTGTTATTAAAAACCTATTAGCTTTTGTAAAGTTAATGGGTTTTTGTTATTATTAGTAGTTTATTTGGGTCAATTGTGGACAATGAAAAACATATGTCCTAGCAATTGTCCTACAATGATTCTTCTCAATGTATGTGAAAAAATGTCACTGCTGAATTAATTCAAGAAGAATCATTTAAAATTACTTGTAAAAAATATATTTAAGATGTAGGATATGAAAACATGAAAGTATTTATAAAGGAAAGGAAAGATAAGATTATGTCAAAAAAAGCAATATTAGTAGTTAGCTTTGGAACAAGTTATCATGAAACAAGAAAGGCTACAATTGAAGCAATAGAAAATAAGATTAAAGAAGATTTTAAAGATTATGAAGTAAGAAGAGCTTTCACATCAGGAATGATAATAAATAAACTTAAAAAAAGAGATGGTATATTTATAGATAATACTGAAGAAGCTTTGGAAAGATTGGCCAATGATGGATTTGAAGATGTATATGTTCAATGTTTACATATAATGCCAGGAGAAGAATATGACGACATAAAAATTGCAGTACATAAGTATGAATATAAAAAGATATTCAAGAAGTTAGTATTAGGAAGACCTTTACTTTACAGAACAGATGATTATTTTAAGGCAGTAGAAGCTTTAAAGAATCAGATACCAGAAAGAATAGAGGATCATGCTGTAGTGTTTATGGGACATGGAAGTACACACCATGCTAATTCTTCTTATGCATTATTTCAGTATGTTATTAATGAAAGTGGACTTAACAATGTATTAATAGCAAATGTAGAAGGTTTTCCAGAATTAGATGTAATAATTCCTAAATTAAAAGAAAAGAATATAAAAGAAATAACATTGATGCCTTTTATGCTTGTAGCTGGAGATCATGCTACAAATGATATGGCTGGAGATGAAGAAGATTCATGGAAAAGTATTTTAGAAAATGAAGGTTTTAAGGTGAATATATATCTTCATGGAATAGGAGAAAATGAAAATATACAGAAAATATTTATACAACACTTACAGGATTGTATAGATGGAAATCCATTGATTGAAGAGTAATGAAATCTTAATATATGTTGTGTTTATAAGAAAATTATATTGAAACTAGAAAAGTATTTATAATTAAGCTCTAGTAACTATTTCTAGGTTTATCTATAATATTCTAGCTAATTTATAATATTCTCATTAGAATAAGCATTATGGTAATAGATACACATTATAAAATGTGATATTATTATAAGTGTATTTCTAACTTGAAATTTTTTTGAAAGAAGGGAATTATTATGGAAAACAAAGGATACGTGCAGGTTTATACAGGAAATGGAAAAGGGAAAACTACAGCAGCTTTAGGACTTTCACTTAGAGCAGTTTGTGCAGGAAAAAAAGTATTTTTCGGCCAATTTACAAAGGGAATGAAGTATAGTGAACTTAAAGCAGCAGAATTATTACCAAACTTCACAATGGAGCAGTTTGGAAGAAATTCCTTTATATTTGGAAATCCAACAAAAGCTGATATAGAAGAGGCTAAAAAAGGATTAAAAAGAGCAGAAGAGATACTTACTTCTGGGGAATATGATGTAGTTGTATTTGATGAAATGAATATTGCTCTTTTCTATGATTTGTTTACTGTAGAAGAAATTTTAGCGCTTATTGATAAAAAACCAGAAAAAACTGAATTAATACTAACAGGAAGATATGCGAAACAAGAAATTATAGATAGAGCTGATTTAGTAACAGAAATGAAAGAAATTAAACACTACTATACACAAGGAGTACCTTGTAGAGTAGGTATTGAAAATTAATCTATGTTTTAGTGTTGCTTAAGTAAAACATCTACTCTAAAAATGTGAGTAGATGTTTTTTTATAGGTTTTAGTTTACCTTAATTGGAAGGAGAATAGTAATTGAAAGAAGATTTATCTTTTATAGAAACTATTTTTGAAGCCATGACAGATGAAATGAGAGTGAATTTTAAAAAGCTTTTTATAGCTGCAAAGGATGATAAAAATAAAAGAATAGAACTACTTAGAAAAATAAATAAAAGAATACATTTTACATTAGATAGAGAAAAGATTCATTGGTATCCAGTTATAAATTATAGTAAATGTACAAGTTGTGGTAAATGTATAAAGTTCTGTCCTAAAGGTGTATATTTTCTAAATGAAAAAAATAAGAAAATTGAGGTGAAAAATTTATCAAAATGTGTATTCTTATGTAAGGGCTGTGAAAGTGTCTGCAAAGAAAAAGCCATAAGTTTTCCTAAAAGGTCAGATATGTTAGATTATTTTTATTATGAATAAGTATAAGAAAAGGGGAGATTAATATGAGTTTTAAAGGTTATATTCAAGTTTATACCGGAAATGGAAAAGGAAAGACCACAGCAGCATTGGGATTGACTTTAAGAGCTATATGTGCAGGTAAAAAAGTTTTTATGGGACAATTTGTAAAAGGTATGAGATATAGTGAACTAAAAGCAGTAGAGTATTTGCCTAATTTTACAATAGAACAATATGGAAAGAATTGTTTTATATATAATGAGCCTACTCAAGATGATATAGACAGGGCTTTAAAAGGACTTAAAAGGTGTGAAGAAGTAATAACTTCTGGAAAATATGATATAGTAATTTTAGATGAAATAAATATTGCACTATTTTATAATTTATTTACATCAAAGGAGGTTATAGATATTTTAGATAAAAAACCAGAAGCCACAGAAATTATATTAACAGGAAGATATGCTCCACAAGAAATAATAGATAGAGCAGATTTAGTTACTGAAATGGCAGAGATTAAACATTATTATTATAAAGGGGTAAAGGTTAGAAAAGGTATAGAAAATTAGTAAATTAATTTCATAAATTAACCACTATTATCATAAATAAGTTATTTTAGGAAAGTAGTAGATTATTATGAAATATTAAAAAAATATAGGGAAATATGTTGAATAAGTAATAATTATATAATATAATTATAAATAGTAAAATTGAATATTTATGTTATTAGGTGCTACTTTAAATCGGTAGTTAAAAGGGAAAGTGGTGAAAATCCACTACAGCCCACCGTTACTGTGATGCTGATGAAACCTTAAGTTTATACCACTGAATATTATTTTCGGGAAGGTAAGGGAGTAAAGTGAAGCTAAGTCAGGAAACCTGCCTAATAATTGTTGATTCTTTCGGAGGGAAAGATATATACACAGCTGATAGAAATATTTTTATTATATTTATAATGGAAATGAGCTTTAAGTTGTTTTGAGGACCTCTAGTGGTTCTTTTTTTATTTGCACGTATATATTTTATGCCTCTGATGCTATGAAAGGAGGTGTAAAATATGAAAATACTAAAAAAAAGCATACCAGTCATAATACTTTTCTTAATATGTTTTTTTACCATAGGGTGTGGAGGTAAAAAAACATCAGACTCTACTTCAAATAATTCTAGTACAGTAATATCCATAGATAAAGATAATACAAAGAATAATAATGGACAATCTAGTGAAAAAGAAGAAAAAGCCCAACAATTAAGTAGCAAAGAATTAAAGGGTAAAGAAGAAAATATTAAAGATAATTTGAAAACTGAGAAAAATAAAATTAATACAAGTACCAATTTGAGTAATGGCATAAATAAAAATCTAAGTAATCCTTCACAAAGTAATGAGAAAAAGCATAGTATTGAAAAATCGAAAATACAAAAGCAATCATCTAATACAGCAGATAAAAATACATTTACCCTTATAATAGCTAAAGAATTAAAGGGATACACAGGTAAAGATTCAGAAATACTTGTTAAGAAACAAATACATATTGAAGGAAATAAAAGTGCCATGACCTATCTTAGAGAGAATTCTCAGATAAGAGATAAAGGTGGTTTTATATATGAAATAAATGGAATACATAATTTATATCCCATACCTGCATCAAAGAAAACACCAGAACAAAAGAAGTTAAAAATAATGGGGATAGATTGGTTTATATATTTAAATGGTAAAAAGACTTCTACTGGTGCTAATGATGTTTATCCTAAACCTGGAGATGAATTATTATTAGATATTCATGAATGGGATAGAAGAGAATTAGCAAAAGATGCTTATTAATTTTTTTATACAAAAGAAAAAATACACAAATAAAGTAGAAGAGAAATACAAAAGGAGGATATTATGAATAAGAGATTGATAAGTAAAATAGTTGCAGCTCTATTTACTGTTACTTCTATTGCTTTTACACCATCTAGTAATGTTGAAGCAAAGATAAATAAAAACAGAATATATGGTAAAAGTAGAATAGAGACTTCTGTAGAGATAAGCAAACAGGGGTGGAAGGATGGTTCAAATGTAGCTGTAATAGCTCAAGGTTATAATTATGCAGATGCTTTAAGTTCAGCACCATTAGCTAAAAAATATAATGCTCCTATACTTCTTACAGAACAGTCAAAATTAAGTAATAGTACAATAAATGAATTAAAAAGACTTAATGTAAAAGACGTTTTATTAGTAGGTGGTCCTAAGGTAGTATCTGAAAATGTTGAGAAACAATTAAAAGATATAAAAATAAATAATGTTAAACGTTTATATGGAGATACAAGATATGAAACTTCATTAAAAATTGCAGAACATATAGGGAAATCTAATGAAGTTTTTATAACATCAGGGAATGGCTATGCAGATAGTTTAGCAGTAGCATCTATTGCTGCTAAAAAAGGAGCCCCTATATTATTTGGAGAAAAGGATTCTGTAAAGGATTCTGTAAAACAATATATAAAAGATAATGAGACAAACAAAATTTATATAGTTGGTGGAAAAGCATCTATTTCAGATAAAGCATTAAGTGGATTAACAAATGTAGAAAGATTATCTGGAAATGATAGATTTGAAACAAACAAAAATGTTTTAGAAAGATTTAAATCAGATATAAATTTTGAAAATGTATATGTAGTTCAAGGTGCTGGTCCTAAAGGAAATGAATTTGCAGACGCACTTTCCTGTTCAGCTTTAGCTGCACAGAAAGGCTCGCCAATGGTATTAACTTATAAAAATATTAATGAAGGATTAGAAAAGTTTATAACAAATAATTTAACTTCATTAAGTAGTGTAACTGCAATAGGTGGAGAAGCTGTAGTGCCATCTAGTATATTAGATAAATTGCAACCAACCAATATAGAAATAATAGAAATTAGTAAAAAAGATACAGTTTATGGAGATGAAAAAAATATAAAAACCATAAATGGAGATTTATTAGTAAATGCTGACAATGTAACACTTCAGAATTTAGATGTAAAGGGCGTTTTAACTGTAAATCCTGGTGAAAACGGTTCTACAAATATTAAAAATATGACTGCAAATACAATATTAATAAAATCCGGTGCTAAAAATAGCATTCATATATCTAAGGTCAAAGCAAAAAGTTTAATAGTAGATAGCAAAAGTGAAGTAAGAGTAGAAATAAAAGATAACACTGATATAGATAATACAGAAGTTAAAACTGCTTCTATATTAGAGAATATTAGTGGAAATTTTGGTAATGTAACTGTATCAAATGAATCAGTTAATAATGGAGAAAAGATTATTCAATTTAAAGGAAATTTTTCGGAAATAAAGATAGCTAAAGAAGGAAAAATAAAAATATTAAAAGATTCAAAGGTAGAGAAAATTATTGCTAATGCTAAATGTAATATAGATATTGAAAGTGGTGCCACTGTAAATAAAGTTGAAAAAGGCAATTATGATGTATCAATTAATGGAAATGTTAAAGAGATAGTAAATTCTAACACAAGTATTGGTGGAGGTGGCGGAGGTTCATCTTCAGTTGGATCAGGTGAATTTAAATTAATAGTATCAGAAGACAATGGTAAATATACAAAATTAGAAAAAACATTAAAAGTTGAGAAAGATAAAAATGCTCTTGATTATTTGAAAAGTGTTGCTAAAGTTACAGAAAAACAAGGATCAGGATTTATTAATGGAATTGATGGAGTTTTAAATAAAACACTAAAAGAATTAACAGAAGATCAAAGACAGAAGGGCATATTTGGAGTAGATTGGTTTATATATTTAAATGGAAAGAAGACAGTTACAGGAGCTAAGGGGGTATATCCTGAATCAGGAGATACACTAAAATTTGATTATCATGAATGGGATTGGCATGAACTTGCTCCAAAGGAAAAAGAAATGCCAATAAAACTTTCAGCATTGCCTTCAAGTGTAAAAGCAGGAGAAACTTTTAAAGTAAAAGCTACTTGTATAAGTAAACCTGTATATAATGCTATAGTAAAGGTAGATGGAAAAGAAGTTGGAAAAACAGATACAGATGGATGTGTAAATGTAAAGATTGCTTCTACTGGAAAACATACAATAAGAGTTGAAAAAGAAGGCGGAAGCGATGAAAAGACTATTGAAGTAAATAATTCAGGAGGATCAAATGGTGGTTCTTCAGGAGGAAATACTGAAGAGGATTTAAATGTAGAAATAACTGAAAATAATAAAGTCTATGGTGAAGAGAATAAAACTAAAACTATAGGTGGAAATGTTAGTATAAAGGCCAATAATGTAACATTACGAAATGTAGATATTAAAGGAACCCTTACAATAGATGCAGGAATAGATGGTACAGCAAATATTAAAAATGTAACTGCCACTGTTATAGAAGTTAAATCAGGTGATATAAATAGTATTCACTTAATTAATACAAAATCAGAAGAGTTAATAGTGAACAGTAGAAGTCATGTAAGAGTACAGCTAAATGATGATAGCAAAATAACAACAACAAGAGTTAAAACAACATCTATATTAGATGAAGTAAAAGGAACTTTTGGTAATATAATTATTGAAAATTCATCAAATGGAAATACAGAAAAAAGAGAAGTGGAATTTAGAGGAAATTTTGATAAACCAGTACTTGTTAAAGGAGAGGCAAAATTACTTTGTACAGGTAGTGTAGAGAAAATTTCATTAGCACCAGAAACAAAATCTGAAATTGATATAAAAGGTAATGTAAAATCTTTAGAAGTTGTAAAGGAAGCTAAAGTAAACTTAACTGGTGATATTTCGGAAGTTAGAGTATTTAAAGAAGCTACAATAAATGTGGATAAAGATTCAAAAGTAAATATGATTGCATCAGTAGTTAAAGCTGAAATAAATGTAGAAGAAGGAGCAGAGGTAGCTAAAGTTCAAGTAGGTACTGAAAATCCAGAAGATGTAAAGATTAATGGAAAGGTAAAAGAGATTGAAAAAATTAAAGGTGATGATATTAAGCCAGGAGAAGATCCAGAAGAAAATCCTAATACTAAACCAGAAGATAAAGAACTATTTACAATAATGGTGTCAAAAGATAATGGAAGCACTGTAGTAATAAATAAAAAACTAAAAGTAGAAAATGATAAAAATGGACTTGAATATTTAAAGAGTGTTGCAAATGTAACTGAAAGTAATGGATTTATCAGTGCTATAAATGGTATATCAAATAAAACAATTAAAGATTTAACAGAGGATCAAAGAAAAGGAGGTATATTTGGAGTAGATTGGTATATTTATTTAAATGAAAATTTAACACCAACAGGAATAACAGGAGTTTATCCAAAAGCAGGAGATACATTAACATTTGATTATCATGAATGGGATTGGAAAGCTTTAGTTGATCCAGATTATACAGGAGGAATGCCAATAAAGCTTTCAGGAGTACCTTCAACCATAGAAGAAGGACAATCTATTAAAATAAAAGCAACTTGTGTTTATCAACCAGTTTATAATGCAGTAGTTAAAGTAGATGGAGTGGAAGTTGGAAGAACAGATATGAACGGATTCTTAACTATAAAAATAACTTCAGCAGGAAGTCATAAAATTTCTGTGGAAAAAGAAAATGGAATAGATGAAAAAACAATTAATGTCAATGGAAATACTAATCCTGGAGGAGACACTGGTGGAGATAATGGTGGCTCAACTGGAGGAGATACTGGAAATAATGGTGGAGAAACAAAGCCTGAAAAACCTTCAGATGATAAGTTTGAAGTAACTCAAAATGGAGATAAAGTTCAGATAAAAATTAAAAATAAAGAAAATGGAGAAGTTGCAATAACATTATATGATTCAAATAATTCATTAGTATATATTGGACAAGGTGTTTTAAAGGATAGTTTAGTCCAATTTAATACAGTATTAGATAATGGAAAGTATTATGGATTCTATAAATTTAAGAATGGAGAAAAAATTAAAGTAGAATTTGAAATCAAGTAATTCATAGGAAGTGATTTATATGCTCATATATAAAAATAGAAATACATTTTTACAAAAACTGCATCCTCTAACAGGGATACTGTTTCTTACAGTGTATATTATATTGTTTTTACAAATAAATAATCCAATATATTTATTCACAATGTTAATAAGTCTTTTAATTCTTGCATATTTAGATGGTTCCCTAAAAGATTTATTTACATATGGAAAAATTATATTACCCTTTGCGTTATTAATTGTTATATTAAATCCTATTATGGTTCATGATGGGAGTACTGTAATATATGAGGGGCATATAAATTACCCTGTATTAGGACCTATGAGAATTACTTTAGAAGCTGTAATTTATGGAATATTTAATGGTATCAGAGTTATGTGTGTAACACTTACTTTTGGTTTGGGAAATTTAATAATTCACCCTGATAGAGCTTTTGGATTTTTCTCTAAGTTTTTAAAAAAGTCTTCATTACTTATGAGTATGACTATAAGACTTTTTCCTACTATGATGACCTCCTATGAAAACATAGTTAATGTTGAAAAGCTTAGAGGAAATAAAATGCTTCATAAAGATATGAAAAAAACAATTAAGGCTAGTGGAAATATAGTAAATATACTATTTTTATCAAGTTTAGAAGATTCGGCAGATATGGCAGAATCTATGTATTCAAGGGGATATGGGGCTTTGAAAAAAAGAAGCTCCTATTTCCATGAAAAATTCACATATAGGGATATAGCTTTCATTTTAATATATATTTGTATTTTCGTATATTTTCAGTATTTTAATTTTAAAGGTTTTAATGTTTTAAACTTTTATCCTAAAGTAGATAATCCAATAAAGGCGTTATCAATTGAAGGATATATACTTTCTATAATGATGTTTGTTCCATCATTAATATATTGGGGGTGGAAAAATTGGAAATAATAAATATAGACAAAGTTACATTTAATTATCCAGAAAGTGAAAGTAGTGCCTTAAAAGATATAAGCTTATCTATAAAAGAAGGAGAACTTGTATTAATTGTGGGACCATCAGGATGTGGAAAATCTACCCTTGTAAGGCTTTTAAATAGAATAATTCCAGATTATTATGGAGGAACATTAAAAGGTGAGGTATATATAAAAGGTAAAAATATTGAGAATATTGATAAGTATAATATGGTAAAAAGCGTAGGGATGGTTTATCAACATCCTGAGAAACAAATTATTCTTCAGGATGTAGAAAGAGAAATTGCTTTTGGACTTGAAAATCTTAATACAGATGTAGAAATAATGAAAAGAAATGTGGCAGAAGTAATTTCATTACTTGGATTAAATGATATAAAAGACAGGCAAACCACAGAAATATCTGGAGGGCAAAAACAAAGGGTAGCGATAGCCTCAGTAGTATCTATGGATCCAGATATTATATTATTTGATGAGCCAATATCTCAGCTTGATCCTATAGCAGGAGAAGAGGTTTTAAATTCTATAAAAAAGCTAAATAGAGATATGGGGAAAACCGTAATTCTTGTAGAACAAAGATTGGATAAATGTTTCCATATGGCAGATAGAATTATATTTATGGAAGAAGGAAGAATTATTGGAGAAGGAACTCCACATGACATACCTGAAAACATACATAGAAAATATCATTTACCCAATATTGCATACATATTTAAGAAAGCAGGTATAAATACAATACCTGTAAGTGTTAAAGAAGGCAGAGAAGTTTTAGAAGAGATGAATTTTAAAGAAATAAAAGTAGAAGAAGAAAATAAAAACTATTCACAGTGCATCATGGAAGTTAATAAATTAAATTTTGAGTATGAAAAAGGAAGTAAAACTTTAAATAATATAAATTTAAAATTGCATAAAGGTGAAATAATGTCAGTTATGGGCGAAAATGGTGCAGGGAAAAGTACTCTTTTTAAAATAATATGTGGACTTATAGATAGCTATACTGGAAAGATTCTAATAGAAAATGAAAATTTGAAAAAGATTAATATGGATAAAAGAATTAAAAAAATAGGATATCTTTCGCAAAATCCAAATGACTATTTTGGAAGAAAAACTGTTTTTCAAGAAGTAGGATATACTTTAGAAAACATTGATGAATATGATGAGAAAAGAGTTAGTGACGTATTAAAACTTTTAGATTTAACACACTTAAAAGACAGAAATCCGAGAGATTTAAGTGGTGGAGAAAAGCAAAGAACAGCTATTGCCTGCACATTGGTTGCAGACCCAGACATTCTTATTTTGGACGAGCCTACACGAGGGATGGATTCTACAGCAAAGGAAAAGCTTGGAGGAATCATAAAAGAATTATCTTCACGAGGGAAATCTATTGTACTTATAACTCACGATGCTGATTTTGCTGGGGACTATGTTGACTCTGTAGTACTTATGTTTAATGGTGAAATTGTAGCAAAAGGAGCTGCCAATGCTATATTATATAATTCCATATATTATTCGCCACAAATTGCTAAAGTATTTAAGAAAAAATGCAGAGTTATAAAATCTGAAGATGCTATTGAAATTTTAAAGGTGATATAAATGAAAAAAAAGATTAAAATAGGGCCTATAATTATTATTTTATATACAATAATATTACTTTCAATGACATATTTTGAGTTTGCATTGGAAAGAGCTGTAGAAATATCTGCATTATTTATTATAGGAACAGTTATAGTTCTATTTGAAACCAAAGAAATGAATAGCAGAACTATGGCTGCTCTTGCAACCATGTCAGCACTAGGTGGAATATTAAGAGTACCATTTGCAGCTATACCAGGTTTTCAACCTGTTACATTTATATGTGCAGTAACAGGATATACATTAGGACCTGTAAATGGTTTTATGGTAGGTTCTATGTGTGCATTTATTTCAAACTTCTTTTTAGGTCATGGGCCATGGACACCATGGCAGATGCTAGGATGGGGATTGTGTGGTGTTTTCTTTGGAGCTTTTAGAAATAAAGTTAGTAAGTTGGGGATAAATGGATTCATAATAATATGTGGAATTTGGGGATATATATATGGAACTATATTAAATCAATGGTATGTTCTAGAGTTTATGAGGCCAGTTACATTAAAAACCATATTAGCAGGAAATGTATTAAGCTTTTGGCATGATACATCCCACGCAATAGGCAATATAATTTTTGCAAAATTATTTGGAGAAAGTTTTATAGAAGCTTTAGAAAGATATAATAAGAGAAATAAAGCTATAAGAATTAAAAATAAAACAATAGGAAATAAAAATCTATAAGTTTAAATATATAATTGCATGAGATAAATTAAATTATAAGGGGGAACACTAATGAAAAAAAATTATAAAAAGATAGTATCTTTTTTACTAACCTTTCTAATGCTTTTATCTTCTTTTAATTTTGGAATTTTAAAAGATTCTAAAGTTTTTGCAGAGGGAAACAAAAAAACAAACGTTAACGTAGCAGTTGTAGGAATGTATAACGAAATTTTATTTGCACCAAGTAAAATAATTTTAGAAGGTGATAATCCCACAGCAGAAGATGCACTAAAAGCTACAAGATTAAAAACTGAAATAAAGGATAATGGATGGATTGAAAGTATAGCAGAGCAAAAAAATGGGGTAGATGATGGCTACTATAGTAATAGCAGTGGTTGGATGTATAAGGTTAATTTCATGATGCCAAATGATGTAGCTAAGACTCAGAATGTTAAAGATGGTGACTATGTATTTTTTTATTATGCTAAGTCATCTCAAGACTTAATTCCATCGTATGATAGTTATCAAAATGATTTTGTTAATGTAAATGTAAAGGTATTTAATAAGGACAAAAATAATATATTAAATGACAAAATAATAATGCTAAAAAATCAGCCAGTACATTTCGCTTTGAGAAATGCATTAAAAATGGCAAAAATACAAGGTGTAACTTTTGATATAGATAGTGGATATACAATGACTGAAGATGGAACTATGTATAATTTCATCATAAATAATGAAAGTAGTTCTATAAATAGATTTAATGAAAATATTATAGAAAATGAAAATATAATTATATACGAAAATGATGGGTTAATTCCAACAGTGGCTAAAACTACTGTATCATCCAAGGAAATTTCTAAAAATGAAGAATTAAATATTAATGTTGAAAAAATCTCTATTTCAGATGAAGGAGATTATAAGTATATACCAGCAGAAGGAGCAACAGTTCACTTTGGTGATAAAATAGTAGCTACAGACAAGGATGGAAAAGTAACAATAAAAGGAGAAAATGCTGGAGAATTTGAAGTATGGGCTAATGGAAAGGATATTATACCTACAGACAAAGAAAAGGTAGTAATAAAAGAGCAAAGCAATATAGGTGATGATAGTGAAAAAAATAATATAAAGGTAAAAGTAAGGATTGAAGCAAATGATCATACTATAATCCCTGAAAAGGAGATAGAGGTAAATAACTTTGATTTGAAAGCTTATGGGGCTGCAGAGAATAGTAAGGATATTACAGCAGTACATGCTATTATTAAAGCATTAGAAAATGAAAATATTGATTGCAAGGATAATAATAAATTTAATTCAAATGGATGTACTTTCATAGATAATATAGCTGGTGTTAGACAAGGATCACTGAGTTCAAAAGATGGCTGGATGTATTACATAAATAATAATTATGCACCAGACTATATGAATAAAGTAAATATAAAAGATGGAGATAATGTAGTAGTTTTCTTCCAAGAAGATTATGAGAAAAATACATATTCTTATTTTGATAAAAATGTTATTAAAGTAAAATCAGGAGAAAATATTAATTTAAAACTTTTAGGATCAAAATATGATGTAAATACTAATGAATCAAAAGAAGTTGGTATAAATGATGCGAAAATATTAGTTGATAACAAAGATTATATAGTTAATGGAAAATATATTAATACAGATAAAGAAGGAAATGTTACATTTAAATTTGATAAAGAAGGAACTTATGAAATTTCAGCAGTTAGATTTAATAAAGATACAAATAGAAGAGATATATCAAGACCTTATTGTAAAGTAGTAGTAGAAAAGGGAAATAAAATAGTAGATAAGACTTTTCTTGTAAATTCAATAGATGAAGGAGAAAAAATTTTAAATGCTGCCAAGATTGGTTCAGGAGTAGGTGAGTATTCACAGGGAGCTAAAGATTTACTTCAAAAATCAATAGATGAAGCAAAAAGTGTATTAAACAAAGAAGGGTTAACTACAGATGATGTAAATACTGCTAACACAAAGCTTCAAAATGCTATACTTAAGTTTAAGGAAAGTATAAATAAAGATGAAAACTTACAAAATGTTATAGATAATGCTCTTTCATATTATGAAACTTGGAAGGATAATAGTTTTAAAAGTCTTGATTTTATAACATCAATGGCTTTAAGAAGAGCTGGAGTGGATACAGATAAGCTTTTAAGCAAAGTAAATATTTATGGAATGGAAGGATTACATAATAATGCTAGAAATGTTATGAATATTATAGGTGTTGGGAAAAATCCTAAAAATTATAGAGATAAAGATTATACTAAACTTTTAATAAATTATAATTACGAAAAAGAAAATACATCAGAATATATTGCTAAAGCTATTATAGCTATGGATATGGCAGAAGTTCAATATGATAAGGAAAAAGTAATTGGGGCACTTTTAAGTAAAGCTCATAATGAAGGAGATGGAAAAATTTCTTTTGGGGCAATAACACCAGGTTATTGGGATGATTTCATGGAAGAACAGACTGAGGATGAATATACGCCATACATAGACCATACAGCTTGGAGTTTAATTGCTTTATCAAATCATAAGGATATAAAAAATACTACAGAAGTTATAGAAGGAATTAAGAAATATTTAAAATCTAAACAAGATAAAAATGGTCTTATAGAGAGTTCATCGGATACAGCACTTACAATTCAGGGGCTTATATGCTTAGGGGAAGATACAAAATCTGATTATTGGTGTGTAAAAGATGGAGATAAAAAGATATCCATGGTAGATGGAATGTTGAAATGTAAAAAAGATAATCAGTTTATGCTTCAGCCTAATTCTGGCATAACATCAGATTTAGCAACTGCACATGTACTTGCAGCTTTAGTTGACTTAAATACTATGAGTTCTATGTATAAAAAGCTTAAATATGAAGATATAAGTGTACCTGTTAAAGTGCAAGTTTATGGAGAAAATCAAGTTTATAATGGAGGAAAACTTAATTTAGAAGCTAAGGCTTTTGATTACAATAACGTGGTTATTAAAGATGCAGCTATTTCATGGAAAAGTTCAGATGAGAAGATTGCTACAGTAAAAAATGGAGTAGTTCAAGCTTTAAAAGAAGGAGAAGTAGAAATTACTGCATATATTACAGGTAGTGAAGGAATAAAAGATAGCATAAAAATAAAGATAACAATTCCTCCACAAATTGATTATAGTGATAGACTGAATAAAGAAATAGAATTTTTAAAAAATCACTATATGGCTTATGGAAAATATGAATTTTTAGCATCATCATCAGCGGTTTTAGCAGGTGTGGATAAAAATATAGTAAAAGAAAACATATACAGATATTCTAGAAATTCTACTGCATTACAAGTTTCAAAAACAATTATAGCTCTTTTAGGAGCAGGATTAGATCCTAGAAATGATAGAGTAAAAGATGTAGAAGTAAATCTTATAGAAGTATTAGAAAAAGCCCAAATGTTAGATGGAATAAATAAAGGAAAATTTATAGTAAATGAGGCTATGGATCAAAATTCTATAGAAACTCAAGCTTATTGTATTATAGCTTTGGATCTAGCAGAGGGAAAATATGATAAAGAATCAGCTATTAAAGCCCTTTTAAATATGTTAAATGATTCAAACTATAAAGAAACAGATTCATCATATAAATATATTAAAACAGAAGCATTAGCAGCTACAGCCTTAGCTAAGCATAAAGATATTTTAGGAGTAGAAAATAAAATAAATGAATTAATAACATTCTTTAAGGACAATCAAAATGAAGATGGTGCCTTTGATATGAAGGCTGGAAGCACTTTTGTTAATAGTCCTGCTGCTACTGGAGCTGTGGTACAGGCACTTTTATCTAATAATATAGATCCACTATCATGGCAGTGGAGTAAGAATGGAAAGACTATTTTAGATGGTATGTTAAAAAGTAAATTTGAAGGAAGAGATGCTTCTACATCAGGATATTCTCAAGGAGAGGGCCTTGGATTTGAAAACTCAGAAGCTTCCTATTATGCTTTTTCTGCATTAGTTCAAATGTTAAATAAAAAGCCTATTTATGACATGATAAAAGAGAACATAAAAGATAATCTAGAAGAAGAAAAACCAAAAGATTATACATTAATAATGAATGAATCAATAGACAAAATAATAAGTAAGAATTTATTACTAAATAATGATTGGTACGCTGTTGAGTTAAATAAAGCAGGCAAAGAAGTATCAAAGGGTTATTTGGGAAAAGTTACAAAACAAATAGTAGATGCAAAAGGACAATTAAGTAACGATACTGAGTATGCTAAAAAGATTATTAGTATTTTAGCTGCTGGAGGAGACCCAACTAATGTAGGCGGATATAATCTTGTTGAAAAAATATACAATGGAGACTTAAATCAAGGGTTAAATGCCTATGTATTTGGTCTTATTGCATTGGACTCAGGAAACTTTAATATACCAAAAGAAAGTAAATGGAATAGAGAAACACTTATACAGACTATTTTAGAGGGAAAAACAAAGGATAATGGATGGACATTTTTTGGAAGTAGTGCAGATCCAGATGCTACAGCAATGACAATATCTGCTTTAGCACCTTATTATAATAGTAAAAAGGAAGTAAAAGAAGTTATAGACAATGCATTGATTACGCTTTCAAATATGCAGACATTAACAGGTGGTTTTAAGTCTAGAGGAAGTGAAAACAGCAATAGTATTTCTATGGTTATATTAGCACTTTCTTCACTTAATATAGATTTAGCTATTGATAGTAGGTTTATCAAAAATCATAATACTGCAATAGATGCTTTAATGAAATATAAAACAGAAGAAGGAACCTTTGGATTTAGAGATAATAAATATAATGAATTAGCTACAGAACAAGCATTAAGAGCTTTAGTAGCATATAAAAACTTTAAAGAAGGAAAAGGATCTATATATAAATTTAATTTTATGCCTAGTAAAGTTGAAGTTGAAAATATATTACTAGATAAAACTTTAGTAGAATTAAAAGTAGGAGAAAGTTTAAAGCTTAATGTCACAATATTACCAGAAAACTCTACAAATAAGAAAATGATTTGGACAAGTAATAACACTAAAATAGCTATGGTAGATGAAAATGGAAATGTAACAGCTTTAGGAGAAGGAGAAGTAATAATAAAAGTTGCATCAGAAAATGGAAAATTTGCTCAGTGTAGAGTAAATGTAAAAGCAAAAGGAGAAGTAATTCCACAAGGCCTAGAAATTAAAAATCTAACAAATATAAAGGAATTTAAGTTAAATTCTGATGCCAAAATAACTGTACAAGCTATAAATAATAGCAAGGAAGATAAAAATGTAACTTTAATAGTAGGATTATTTGATAAAAATGGAAGGCTCACAAACTATGTTGCAGTAAAGCAAAATATAGAAAGTGGTAAAAATGTAGAACTAGATGGAATATTAAAGCTTCCAAAAGAAGGAGAATATGAAGTTAAAGCATTTGTTTGGGATAGTTTAGAAGAAATGAACTATCTTTCAAATATAATAGAAATACCAGTTAGATAATGAATAAGGTTGGGATTTCTTACTTTGTAAAAATCCCTTCCAAATATATTATCTATGGGTAAAGACGTACTATTTAAGTTAAGGGGAGGATTTTTTATGTTAAAGAATAAAAGTCTTTATATTAAGTTGTCATTGACTACTGGAATATTTTTTTCATTATGTAGTTATGCTAAAGCAGCAGAAATAAACAAAGAAATAGATGATATACATAAGACTTGGAATATAAAATTTAACCAAGAAGTAAATTATGATGCTGAAACTAAGAGAGAAATTACTATAAAGGATAGCAATGGGAACATATTAGAAACTGAAATAAATTTAAAAGATGGAAAAACTATAACTGTATCTTCACCTAAGGAAGGTTATAAGGTTGGAGAAATTTATACTTTAAATATTGGTGGCAAAGTTCGTTCAAAAGAATTGAAGCTTATAAAGGCTCCAAGAAGTTATACCTTTAAGATAAAAGAAAAAATAAGTAATCCAGATACTGTAGATTATAAGCATAAAGAAATAGTTAATACTACAATAGACACTACAATAAATTCTATAGAGAAAAAAGGTATAGAAACAGAATGGGAATCAATAGCTCTTTTAAAAGCAGGTAGAATAATACCGGATACTTATATTAAAAAAATTGAAGGGGATTTAAAAAATTCAAATGGAGTTTTAGCACAGCCTACAGATTATGAAAGAATGATTTTAGGGCTTCCTGCAGCTAAGGCAGATCCAACAAATGTTGCTGGATATAATTTGTTAGAAAAGGTATATAATAATGAAGATTTAGAAAGTCAAGGAATTAATGCTTATGTATATGGTCTTATTGCATTAGATTCAAAATCTTATGATGTTCCTGATTCAGTTATGTGGACAAGAAAAAAACTTGTAGAAGCTATATTAGATAATCGTACAAAAGATAAAGGATGGGATTTTGCTGGCATAAAAGCAGATCCAGATATGACAGGAATGGCACTTATAGCTTTAGCTCCTTATAAAAATGAAGCAGAAGTTAAAAAAGCTATAGATGAAGGTGTAAAAAAATTATCTGATCTTCAAACAGAGAATGCAGCCTTTTCATGTTATGATTTAGAAAACTGTGAAAGTATATGTCAAGTAATAATGGGGCTTTGTGCTAATGGTATAGATCCAACAGAAGATAGATTTGTAAAAAATAAAAAAACAATGATAGATGCTCTTATGACATTTAAGACAGCAGATGGAGGATTTTCACACATAAGAAAAAGTAAAAAAGATTCAAAAGCTACAGAGCAAGCAGTATTAGCACTACAAGCTTACAAAAATCTAAAGGAAAATAAGAGCGTTAAAATATATTAAATTCTAAAATTAAATACTTAAATTATTAGGTGTTACTATGAAAATAGTAAGTAAAAGGGAAAGTGGTGAAAATCCACTGCAGCCCACCGTTACTGTAATGTTGATGAAACCGTATTTTAAGCCACTGGATGAAAATATATCTGGGAAGGCAAGAAAGTAAAATGAAACTAAGCCAGGAAACCTGCCTAATATTTGTCTATTCTTTCGGAGGGGAAGAAATTATACTTAGACAATTTATTTTGTATTTCTAAAATATAAATCTAACTATAAAAGGAACCCTTCTAGGGTTCCTTTTATAGTTAATGTTACGTATTAGAGAAAATTTTTTACATCATATAAAAAGATTGAAAGTATTAAATATTAATATATTTCTATAAGGAGGAAGCTAATATGAATAATAAAAGAAAAAGAATAATATCTTTTCTCATGGCATTGGCTATGATTTTATCAACATTTAATTTTAATTTATTTAATCCCAATACGGTTTATGCTGAGGAGAAGAATAATGTACAGGCTACCGTAACAGTAAATGATGCTATAGAAGCAGTAATCGCTTGTATGAATAAAGAATACTACAATAGTAAGGGTGGTTCCCTTGAGGGAGAAGCTTATGCCGCTATGTTTAAAGCGGGAGCAGATATAAAAGAAAAGGGATGGAAAGTAAATAAGGATACATCTAGCTATGGATTAGCAGCTTTTGGATCTAAAGTAACTCAGGCATTAGTACTTATGGATTTAGATGAAGATCCAACAACTTATAAAGATATTAAATTAATTAGTACTGTAGCTGAAGAAATCAGTAAAGTAAGCTCGCCTAAAGACATAGGAATAAATGAAGTTAAAGGATTAACTCTTTTAGATAGATATAATGAAAAATTTAGTGATAAAAAAGTTGATTATAATTTAGAAAATGCAATTAAAAACTTAATAGCAGCTCAAAAGGAAGATGGTTCAATAAATAATGCACCGCAACATACTGCAGCTGCATTAGTTGTATTAAATAAGCATAAAGATATTGAGGGAGTTAATGATTGCATAAATAAGGCTTTAGATTATTTACATGGAAAGTATATACTCAATGGAGCTTTGGTAAATTCGAAATTCTTTACTGGCCCTAATGCTGAAGCTGTAATGTGGTTTGCACAGTCAGGAGAAAATTTAACATCAGACAAATGGATTAAAGATAATAAAGGAATAATAGAAACATTATTTAATTTATGGGATGGTAAGAAATTTGTAAATTCTTATAATACAGCAGATTATACACCAATACCAAAAGTACTTTATGCATTAGCGTCTCTTAAAGAAGCGGGGTATGGGGATTATCAAATAAAAGGTGTAAAATTTGATAATATAACTAAAGAAGAACCTGAAAAAACTTGTAAGGCAAATATAACTATAGTTTATCCAAGTGGAGATAAAAAGTATGATGTAAAATTTAAGCCCAGTGAAGTTATTATAAGTAATAAGAAACAGTCAGGACTTACAATTTTAGGAGCATTACAGGCAGCAACAGATGAATATGAAGCAAAAGGTAGTATGGTTACTTCAATTTTTAGAATAAAAAATGAAGGTATGAATGGATGGATGTATTCATTAAATGGACAAATACCGGATACTTTTGCAAATGAAACGGAAGTTAAAGATGGAGATAAAATTGTTTGGTATTATAGCAAAGATGCTATGAATAGTAATGGACCATCTTATGAAGAAATAGTAAAGTTAGTAAAAGATAATGAAAATGAACAAAAACCTGAAGAACCACAAAAGCCAGAGGAACCAGAAAAACAAAAAGATGGCAGTAGCATAACTTCAATAATAAGTGGAGTAATAGATTACTATAATAAAGATCACTTTACTAAAAATCAAGGACAGCTAGTAAATTATGAGTACTCTGCTATGTATAAAGCAGGAGCAGATTTAAAGAAAAAGCCTTGGTATCTAGTAGAGAAATATGAAACTAAGTATGATCCAACACTTAAATATTTAGGAGGAAAGGTAAATCAAAGTTCAATACTTATTGATTTAGATAAAGATGCTAATAATTACGATGGAAGAAATTTAATAAATGAAATAGTAGAAATAGTAGATAAAAATGATAGTTACTTTGCACAAACAGATATACAAGCAGTTATAGCTATAGATAATTATAATGAAAAATTCAAAGATAAAAAAGTTAGTTATAATTTAGAACATGCAGTTGAAAAGATTTTAGCAGCACAATGTGAAGATGGAGGCTTTAAGCAAAGATCAATATCTGTTCCAATAAATACAGGATATGCACTAATGGCTTTAAGCAAACATAGAGATATAAAAGGTGTAAATGAGGCTATATCAAAAGCTTTAAAATATTTGCATGGAATACAAAATGATGATGGTGGACTATATGACAAAACTTTTGTAACAGGATATCATTCAGAAATTCTTCGTGGAATAGTTGCAGTAGGAGAAAATCCAACCTCAAAAGAATGGACAAAATCATCGGGTAAAAATCCGGTAGATTCTTTATTTACATTATGGAAAGAAAATAATTCTTTTGATGGAATGAAAGGTGAAAGTGTAAATAATAGGGGATGGGTAGAAGCTACATGGAAAGCATTATATGCATTAATAGATTTAAGAGATGCTGGATATGGTGAATATGTAGTAGATGGAGTAAAGGTTAAAGGCATAAATGATGGAGATGACCAGCAGGAAGAAAAAACTTGTAAGGTTAATCTATGCATTGCTATGCCTGAAAATGGTAAGTATGTACCATATATTAAGCCAGAAGAAGTTATAATAAGCGATAAGAAGCATGACAAAGGATTTACAGCTCTTGGAGCATTACAAGCTAAAATAACACTCTTTGAAATGACAGGAGATATGGTTACTTCTATATATGGATTTGAAAATAAAGGTCAAAATGGATGGATGTATATTGTAAATGGAGTTGTTCCAAGTGAAATGCCAGGAAAAGTTTCAGTTAAAGCTGGAGACAAAATTATATGGTATTATTCCATGAGTGGCATGGAAGGAAAGGCACCAACTTGGGAAGAGTTAACAGGACAAAAACCAGAAGAGAAACCAGAGGAAAAACCAGTAAAGGCTACTATAGATCCTAAACTAGTAGAGATTTTACCAGGAGAAAGCTTCACACTTAGTGTTACATCAGAAAAACTAGCTAATATTTTAACTTATAAATCAGAAATTGATGGTATAAATAATGGATTTAAACCAATAGTTGAAGGAAAAATAACATTGGATGTGTCCAAAGATGTAAAACCAGGTAAATATACTATACATGATATAGAACTACACCAACTAAATATTCCAAGCAAAATACCAATTTATATGATTGGACAATATATTAATGATTCTAATAAAATAGCTACTTTACCTGAGGTTACTGTTGTTGTAAAAGAGAAAGAAAATAAATGCATAAAAGTTAATTTAGCTATTGAAGGATATAAAGGCATTATACTTGATGAAAAAGATATTGAAGCAAAAGAGAATGAAACATTAGAACAGATAATTACTAGAGTTTTAGATAGTAAAAAAATAGCTTATGAAAACCGTAATTCATATATTTCAATGATAGCTGGACAGAGAGAAATAGATAGAGGAAAAACTAGTGGTTGGAAGTTTTCTATAAATGGTACAGTACCATCAGCAGGAATTAATGGAGTAGTTCCTAAAAAAGGAGATAGCATAAAATTTTTCTTTGCAAAAGATGCTATAGCTGAAGTTCCATATAGAGATGTAGACTCTATAGAATTAGATAAAAAAGATTTAAATTTAAAAGTAGGTGAAGGTTTAAAACTTTGTGTAACAATAAAACCGGAAAATGCAACTGATAAAAATGTAATTTGGACAAGTAGTGATCCGAAAGTTGTTACAGTAGATAATGAAGGAAATGTAAAAGCTATAAGCATAGGAAATGCAGTGATTACAGCAAGTACAGAAAAAATAGGAAAAGCTGAAATAAAAGAAGTAAAATGCACAATTAAAGTAGATGGAAAAGAAGAAATACCATCAAAAGATTATACAAAAGAAGTAGAAGATTCTTTAAAATCCACATCTTCTATTATACTTAAAGCAAATATTGGTGATTGGAATGCATTTGCTTTAAAAGCAGCAGGATTCCAGATACCAGACACTTACTTAAGATCTATAGAAGAAAAGATAAAAAATAGAGATAAGAGTTTATTTAATGAAAAAGGTAAATTTTCAAGTACTACGGATTGTGAAAGAACAATTATAGGAATTGTAGCAGCTGGTGGAGATCCAAGAAATATAGGAAATTACAATTTAGTTGAAGATTTATGTAGCAGAGATTTATTGAATGAAAACAACATATATGCATTAGCATATGGAATTATTGCTTTAGATTCAGGAAAATTTAGCTTAACTAAAAATTGTAAGTTTACAAGAGAAGATATAGTAAATGAAATAGTTAATATGCAGACAAATGGGGGATGGGGCTTTGGAACTGTAGACTCAGATACTACATCCATATGTTTAATAGCTCTTTCAAACTATAAAAATGACGAAAAGACAAAAAAAGCTATAAATGATGCAGTAAAAGTTTTAAACAATATAAGAAATGATAAAGGTGAATATGTTTCATCTTGGAATAAAAATGGTTCAAGTGAAAGCATTTCCCAAGCAATAATAGCTCTTACTGCTTTAGGCATTGATCCAACTAGCAAAGAATTTACTAAAGGTGAAAAAAATCTAATGGATTGCTTATTAGATTATAAAACTAAAGATGGAGGATTTGCACATATAAAAGATAAATTAGATACTGCAAATCCAGTAGCTACACAACAGGGATTACAGGCATTAGCAGCATACAAAAACTTTAAATCTGGAAAGATAGGTTCTATATATAATATTAAAGAATTTAAAGATGAGTTAAAAATAGAAGAAATAGAAATTAAAAATTTAACAGATGTAAAAGAATTTAAATCAGGCACTGATGCAAAAATAACTGTACAAGCTATAAATAATACTAAAGAAACTAAAAATGTAGCTTTAATAGTAGGATTATTTGACAAAAATGATAGACTTGTAAACTATGCAGCAGCAGAGCAGAGTTTAGATGAAGGAAAATCTGTTAATTTAAGAGTTAATTTAAAATTACCAAAGGAAAATGGTTACACAGTAAAAGCTTTTGTATGGAATGGATTGGATGATATGACACCACTTTCAAGTTCAATAGAAATACCAGTTAAATAATATGTAGTTATTTAAAAATATAGGGACAGTTTTCAATATATAAAAATGATAACTGTCCCTATATTCTAATCAATATTAACAAAGGAGGAAAGTTTAATGAATAACAAAAACAAAAGAATAATATCCATTATAATTACTTTTTTAATGTGCTTTTCTATATTGGATTTTTCAATATTAGAATTAAGAGCATCAGCACAGGAAAACGGAAAAAATGAAACTAACTCTAATATAAGTATAAGAGTAGAAGGAGTAAAAGATACTTTATTTAATAAAGAAGTTAGTGTAAAAGATGAGGTATATGTAAAAGATTTAGTTAGTAATGCTATAGGAAAAGAAAATGTGGAAGGCATAGATACAGGTTTTATAAGAAAGATATTAGGTGAAGAGGGAAAAGATGACCGTGGGTGGATGTATTATCTTGTAGATAATAATGGAAATGTATTACAAGGTGATGTAATAAATAAACAGCAAATTAAAGATATTAAAGGCAATTATTATAAAGAAATGGTTTGGCATATAGCAAAATGGACAGATGGAATTACTTGTATACCAAAGGTAAGTGTAGAAAATTCAGGAAATGACTGTAAAATAAAAGTTATTGAACAAAATATTATGATGGGAATTGACCCAAGGCCTGCAAAAGAAGTTAATGTAAAGGTTGAAGGAGTAGGAGAATATAAAACAGATGATAATGGAGAAACTTCTTTTAAAGTAACACCAGGTGAGCATAATGTATGTGTATATAAAACTGCAAAGGATTCAAAAGGACAGGAATATCCGGCTATAGTAAGACAAAAATTTACAGTAGTAGGACAAGGAACAGGAGAAAGTGCTAAAATTGAAGAAATAGTAAAGAACGTAAAAAAATATTATGAAGGTAAGGAAGAAATAAGTTATTTACCAATACTTTCTTTTAATCATATAAATAGTTTAGAGAAAAATAATTTTAAATTAAAAGAACTTAATAATATAGCTGCTATAGCAGATAATATAATGGGAATAATAGCTATAGGTAAAAACCCTTATAGTTATGAAGGAATAAATTATGTAGAAAAGCTTGTAAAAGCTCAAAATGAAAGTGGTAAATTTATTATAGGAAATAGAGATGAAAAATCAGTTACTGCACAGGCAGAAACAATTATTGCATTAGATATGACTTCAGCAAAATATAATGTGGATAAAGCTTTGGAAGTCATTATGAGTTCAGCTAAAGATGGAAAATATGAAGATATAGATAGTACCACAAAGGTTTTAATTGCGATATCAAAACATAAAGATTTCGAAGGAGTTAATGAATTAATTGACTCTTGTTTAAAAGATTTAAGAGAAAAACAACTAGAAGGTGGAGGATTTGATTATTATGGAATGGGAAATAGTCCTTATTCCACAGCACCTGTTATACAGGCATTAATTGCTTTAGAAGAAAATCCAATATCAGAAAAATGGACTAAAGGCGGAAGAAACTTATTAGATGCACTAATAGCTTGCAAAGTATCAGATAATGGATTTGAAATGGCAGAAGGTATGGGTGGAGGCTTTTCAGATCCTACAGCAACAGAGTGCGCTTTTGCAGCTATTGCAGATATTTATAGACAAATATCTATGTATCATAATTTTAATTTTAAAGTAGAAGAAAAACCAGATCCAATTAAAATAGTAAATAATGAAATAGATGATATAAAATCTTATTATGAAAAATCACAGGGATATAATTTTAGTACTATACTTGGATTAAAATTAGCGGGAATTAGTGAAGAAGTATTGCAAAATAAAATTGCTCTAAATGATAAAGAAAATTTATTAGCAGCATCACAAAATGTTATATCTATTGTTGGAATTGGGAAAAATCCAAGAAATTATAATGGGAAAAACTATGTAGAAATTTTATCCAATAGTATAAATGGTAGTTCAAGAGCAAATGTTGAACAATTAAGTTATGCTTTAATAGCTTTAGACATGGTATCTGGGGATAAAAAAGATATAGATGATGTTATCCAAAAAATTAAGAGTAAAAAAATTAGTAAAGTATTGGACTGTTCTATGGCCCTTATAGCATTGTCAAAGCACAAGGATATAGAAGGAGTAAATGGTATTATAACTTCTTGTATAGGTAAATTAAAAGAAGAACAATTAGATAATGGAGGATTTACTGCTAGTAAAAGAATGTGGCCAAATGGAGATAGTCAAGATACTTCTATAGCAATAGAAGCATTGATTGCAGTAGGACAAGATCCCATATCAGATCAGTGGAGTAAAAATAATAAAACACCATTAGATGCATTGCTATCTTTTAAAATGGGAAAAGGATATATATATGAAAGCAGTATGGGAGCATATGAACAAGACATGTATACATCCTTTGTATTGAGAGCGGTTATAGCGCTTAGAGATAAAGAAGTTTTATTTAATAAATTTAAAATTTCCTATAATGTGGATAAAGATAAGACAGAAGATATAAAAAATGCTTTAAAAGATTTAAAAACTTATTATAGTGATAAAGAAAAATATGAATTTAGGGAAGCTTTGGCATTAAATCATTCTAGTGATAATATTTCAGAGGATATAAAAAATATACAAGATAAATATAAAATAAAAGAAAATCCTACAAATGTATCAGCATATGCTGGAAATATCATAGGAATAATAGCTATTGGAAAAGATCCTAAAAAATATAATGGAATAAATTATTTAGAAAAGCTTATAAATTCTCAAGTAAAAGATGGAGAAAATAAAGGAAAGTTCATAATTTCAGAAGAAGATGGAGATTGGCCAACAATTCAAGCCTATGCAATTTTAGCATTAGATATGGCAGAAGCTAATTATGATAAAGAGGAAGCTGTAAAAGCATTATGCAGTATGAGTAGCAATGGTGTATACAATGATGTAGATACTACAGCTATGGTAATAACAGCACTAGCAGCTCATAAAGATATAAAGGAAGGAGAAAATATAGTAAATTCTTCTATAAAATATTTGAAAGAAAAGCAGAATAATGAAGGGGGATATGATGCATATGGACAAGCTAATAATCCATATACAATATCCGCAGTAATTCAAGCTTTAATAGCTAATAAAGTTAATCCCCTAGATGATGAATGGTGGAAAAATGAAAGTAGTATGGTAGATGCATTACTTAAAAATAAAGTAAATGGTAACTTTGGAAACGACTTTGCTAATAATCAAGCATTTATGGCTTTGTCTGATTTGTATAAAGGAGAATCTATGTTTATAAAAATCAAGTTTATAGATAATTCCCCAGTACAGAAAACTATAAATGAATTGAAGGGATACTATACAAATAAAGATAAAACTTATAACTATATTCAAGCGTTGTCTTTAAACAAAGTAGGATTTTCAAAAGAATTAATAGCATCTAGTTTACAACTTAGAGAAGAAGAACCAGGTTTTATAAGTTTTGATGCAAAAACTACAGCCCATGCAAAAAATATTATAGGAATAGTATCTGCAGGACTAAATCCAAAAAATTATAAAGACAAAAATTATATAGACATATTAGTTAAAGCGCAAGATGAAAATGGAGAATTTAAATTAGAAGGTGATGATAAAAAATCTATAGAATCTCAAGCTTATTCAATAATATCCTTAGATATGTGTAAAGAAAGATATGATGTGAAGGCAATAGAAATATTAAAAGAAGCAGGGAAAAATATAAAAGATAAAGATTTGAAATACATTACAACTATAATATTTGCACTATCAAATCACAGAGATGTGGAAGGTGTAAATGACATATTAAATAATTGTGTTAATAAACTTAGAGAATATCAGACAGAAGATGGAGGATTTACTTCAAGTATAGATAGTAAAGATGAAAAATGCTGTAAAGATACTGCAGAAGCAATACAGGCATTAGTAGCAGCAGGAGAAGATGTATTATCACCAGCATGGAGTAAAAATGGAAAAACTCCATTAGATTGTTTAATGACATATAAAAAAGGAGATCATTTTATATACAATAGTGTAAAATCAGGATATGAAGAATATACAGATGAAGCCACTGGTAAAGCATTTGCAGCTTTGATAGATATATATAATGAAGAATCTATGTTTAAAGCATCAAATCCACAAAAGCCAAATGATGAAAAACCAAGTGATAATAATAATTTTCAAATTAATAATTTAACTAATACAAAAGAATTTAAATTGGGCACTGATGGAAAAATAACTGTACAAGCAATAAATAATACAAAAGAGAATAAAAATGTATCTTTAATAGTAGGATTGTTTGATGAAAATGAAAAACTTTTAAACTATGTTGCTGCAAAGCAAAGTATAGAATCAGGTAAAATTATAGAGTTAAATGGAATGATAAAACTTCCTAAAGAAGGAAAGTATACAGTAAAAGCTTTTGTATGGGATAGTTTAGATAATATGATGCCACTTTCGAATATAATAGAAATACCAGTAAAGTAGAAAAAAGTGATAAAAGGATTTTTGCATAGCAAAAATCCTTTTATCTATTATTGTCTATAAATAAAACCACCTGCTATGCAGGTGTGTTCAGAAAAGCTTAAGCGTTGAAAAAAAACACCTCACTTTGATAGAATAGATATG
>NZ_JAGGKA010000023.1 GCF_017873215.1 Clostridium tetanomorphum | reverse complement strand
AAACATATCCACATACTGTACATACAAATTTTTTCATTTTTAAATTCCTCCCATTTCCAAATCATTTATTTATTTTTAAATTATTTAACTTCATCTGACAATAACTATTATATAATAATTATTATTGTTTTGCAATAGTTTTTTAAAATTTTTTAATTAAAAAGTTATAATTATGTATAATTGTAACTTTCTAATTAAAAAAGACAGGAATAAATTCCTGTCTTTTATCCAACAAATAAAGGTATAAAATCATCATCATAACTTTCAAGCATATAATATTCGTACCTTTTATTTCCCATTAGCTTAAAAATTATCTCTTCCTTTTTATATCCTTCTTTATAAACTTTATGACTTCTAATTATTTTTTTCATTTTACTTTTATTTATATGAAGTAATTCTTCTAATTCCTTTAATGTATAAAAATCTTTAAAAAGAATTCTTTCTAAATTTTCCTGCATTTGAAGCTTATATTCAATATCTAATTTACAATCTTTATGCGGTCCATTATTTCCCCTATGGTGCTCTTCACATAAATATTTATAATTTAAAGGAAAGTCAATTCCTCCCTGCCATCTATTAACTACATGATGTATTTCAGCTTCCTTGCCACATACTTCACATTTAGCCAATAAATTCACTCCTTTTATATCAGTTTATATCAGTATACTATATTTTAATTATACTACTTTTTATAAAAATTCTAAAATCCTTTTTTTACTACTTAAAATATTTATATGTAATTACACCTTATTAATTCTTGTTTTTAATCTTTTATACACATAGTTTACTTTAAACTTTCATATACAGCCTTTATATTTTCTTCCATGCTCTGAATATAATTTTTATTTTCTTCTTTTGATTCCATAGTATATATTGTTTTTACTTTAGCATTTACTTCTTTGGCTAAAGTTTCAGAAACTTTAGGACTTGCCATTTCCTCTACAAAAATTGTTTTCACATTATTTCTTTTACAATATTCAACTAACTCTTTCATCTTTTTAGGGGTAGGTTCTCCTTCTGCAAAAACTCCCTCTACACTGTTTTGCTTTAATCCAAAATCTCTACAGAAATATGCAAAAGCTGCATGTCCTGTTACAAAACTTTTATTATTTAAAGAAGAAAACTTATTTTTATATTCCTGTAATAATGTACTCAACTTATTCTTAAATTCTTTATAGTTATTTTCATATACTTCTTTATTGGTTGGATCAGCCTTAATTAAAGCTTCTTTTATATTGTTTCCTTGAACTATAGCTGTACTCAAGCCAAGCCATGTGTGGGGGTCATATTCACTATAATTATGTTCTTCATCTTTAGTAGTTTTTATTCCCTGACAGCCTTTGGAAGCCTCTACAAGAACTAAATTTTTATTATCTATATTTTCTACAGTTTTATCAATCCAATTTTCCATACCAAATCCATTATAAATGAAAATATCTGAATTATTCAAAACCAAAAGATCTTTAGCCTTTGGTTCGAAATCATGTGGTTCAGTACCTTCTGGTATTATAACTTTAACATCAACTTTATCTTTACCTATATACTCTACAAATTCTCTTAAAGGATTAAAACTAACTACTACATTTAATTTTGAATCATTGGATTTGTTATTTAAAATCTTTTTATTATTAGCACATCCTGAAAAAGTAAAAAAACTCATTAGTAATAATAAGTACATAATATATACTTTTTTCATATATTCACTTCCCCTCAGTATTTATTGCAAATCATTTGCATCTCCATTTATAATATTATTAATTATTATCAAAGTCAAGAGACTTTGATAATAATGTTGCAAATAATTTGCAAGTAGGTATATAATGTTTAGGTAATGATGTTAATTGGAGGTTTATAAAGTAATGATAAAAATTAAAAATTTAAGTTTTTCTTATACAGGGGATGAACCTTATATTATAGATGATATTAACTTAAATATAGAAAAAGGATCTTATACTTCAATAATTGGTGAAAATGGAAGTTGTAAAAGCACTTTGATAAAACTAATGTTGAATTTATTAAAGCCTTACAAAGGTAATATATATTTAAATACTAATAAAATAGGATATGTTCCTCAAAGAATGGATAGCTTTAATTCTCAATTTCCTATAACTGTTAATGAAATTTTAAAATGTCATATGCGCATATTAAAAATTAAAGACAATAACATAGTAAACGAAAGTTTACAAAATCTAGGTATGTTAGATTTTAAACATAGCCTTATTGGAAATCTATCTGGCGGTCAACAACAAAAAATTTTTATAGGTAGAGCATTGTTAGGAAATCCTGATTTATTAATTTTAGACGAACCTTCTACTGGAGTAGATATTAAAAGCCAGAAAGAAATATATTCTTTTATAAAAAATTTAAATAAAAATAAGGGACTTACTGTCATATCTGTTGAGCATAATATAGAAGCAGCTATTAAAAACTCTTCTCAGATTATAAAAATGAAAGATGGTAAAGCTTTATTATGTTCTATAAATAATTTTAAAGAAAGTATTGCTGCAACAACCTAAAAAATTCAGTTGATACATTTATATTCAAGAACATTCTGCTTTTTTACAATATATATTTAAGGAGGGAAATATGTTTACATATACCTTTATTCAAAATGCACTTATAGCTG
The DNA here is from genome assembly GCF_017873215.1 of Clostridium tetanomorphum. GTDB lineage: Bacteria > Bacillota > Clostridia > Clostridiales > Clostridiaceae > Clostridium_AO > Clostridium_AO tetanomorphum. Next base: position 68,341 of record NZ_JAGGKA010000023.1, on the reverse strand, counting down.
CAGTATTTATTTCTATACTTTGTCCTTCTGTAGGTACTTTTCTCGTACTAAAAAGATATTCAATGATGGGTGACGCTCTATCTCATGCTTCCTTCGCTGGAGTAGCGCTAGGATTAATTTTAGATGTAAATCCTATAATATGTGCTTTTATATTTACATCCCTATGTGCACTACTTATTGAATATTTACGAAATTATTATAAAAGATTCTCTGAGATAATTTTAGTAATAGTTATGACTTTAAGTGTAGGTGTGGCTATAACTTTAATAAGTACAGGTAAAACTAAATCAAATGTAAATTCATACTTATTCGGAAGTATATTAACAGTTTCAAAGACTGACTTATATGTAATGCTAATCTTAAGCATAATATCTATAATACTAATATATATACTTTTTAATAAATTACTTTATGTAACATTTGATGAATGTGGTGCCCATGTGGTAGGTATAAATATAAATTTGATAAATTATATTTTTGCACTATTAGTTGGTGCAACTGTATCTTTATCTATTAGAATAATGGGCATACTAGTAATATCATCTATGATAGCTGTTCCTGTAGCTACAGCACTTCAACTTAATAAAGGGTTTAAAGCTACTTTTTTTTATTCAATTTTGTTTGGATTTATAGATATAATTTTAGGATTACTAATTTCTTTTTACATAGATTGTGCTCCTGGAGGAACTATAGCAATTACTTCTGTTATAATTCTTTTATCCTTATTAATATATAAGAAAATTAAATAATTACTTTTATTTAAAAAGAATTGACGTTTAATAGTTTTTCTTATATAATATATGTGATTATATAAAAAAAGGATGGTGTATATGAATAATATTACTGCTATATTTAAAGAGAAAAAATTAAAGCTTACACCTCAACGTATTGCAGTATATAGATATCTTAAATCAACGAAGGAACACCCTTCTGCCGAAGTAATTTACAAAGCACTACAACCTGAATATCCTACAATGAGTTTAGCTACAGTTTATAAAGCTTTAAAAACTTTAGTTGAAGTAAATCTTATTCAGGAAATAAATGTAGGCGAAGGTAATTTTAGATATGACGGAAATATTTGTCCACATTCACATATTCAGTGTCTTCAATGCGGAAGAGTAGACGATGTAGAAGATATCTGTTTCGAAGACTTAAATAAAAAAATATCTTCTCACACTGACTATGAAGTTCTTACAAACCAAGTATATTTCTATGGAATATGCAAAGAATGCAAAAAAAATAATTAATAAAAATACAGCAGTTTAAAAACTGCTGTATTTTTATTAATTATTTATATTTGAAAACCTCTTCCACTATATTATGCCATTCCTTACCATTATAACTTCCAGATAATATGTTTTGTATTTTAGATGACATTGCAATATAAAATTTTTCTGGAATATTATACATAAATAAAATACTATTTTCATTACTTTCACTTAAATGCTTAGATATAATTTTCCCTATTCCTTTTAATTTATCATTAACCTTTTTACTTCCTGTTATAAATCCTTTTTCTAATAATTTTTTTTGAGTTTTATCATCAAAAGTGAATTTTATAAAGTCATTTACTTCTTCTCCTCTTTCACTATTAATTGGTACACATAATAATGTATTTACTATTACAGGTACATTCCCTTTAAATGATGCTATTGAATTATAGTCTTCTACTAGACCTATGTGCTTTTCATTTAATTCCTTGTAATAATATGATATAGTTACTATGATAGGTATATCTCCGTTAACAAATTTTTTTATCGTATTTTCATTTCCTATTTCAAAAGTATTTTTGCTTATTATTCCTTTTTTATACAAACTTTGTATACTATCAAATATACTTTGAAATTCTTTTTTTCCCTTATAGGCCTCCTTAGAACCATTATACATATTATCAATGTTATATATATTCTTCTTATTGCTCATTATAAGTGCAGATATAGCATTATTTATATCTATATCGTCTGTTAAAACCACTGGTACTTTTACTGAATTTTTATTTATACTTTTTAATACATCTTCGATATATTTTATATTAGTTGGTTCTTTAATATTTAGTTTGTTTATCATTTCCTTATTATATGCAATTTCTATGGTATATGGAATTAATCCAATTCCATAGAATTTATCAGAATATCTCCCATAAGAATTTATTACATTGTAATATCTATCATTAAGTTTATTCTTATCATAATAGGAAGCTAAATCACTTAATAAACCTTTTTTCTGCAATTCTATCATTTTATTTCTGGAAGTAAATATTATATCTCCTGCATTTCCTTTTGAAATATCTTCTAGTGTATTTGAACCCATAGCATTATTAATTATTATATTAGTTTTAGGATTTTCTTTTTTATATTCATCCATAATAAATTTTATTATATTTAATGAATGTGTATCCTTTATGTCTACATATATGCTTAATTTTTTCTCTTTATTTGAAGCTTCATCTTTTTTATTACAAGCTGTAAGGTTAAACATAATTATTAATATTATAATAAAAGTAATATATTTCTTATATTTCATCCTAGTCATAATTATCACCCCTAAATATATTAATATTTATTTTATTTTGTACAAATTAAATTAAATATATAATTACTTTTACTTACCATTCATATAATTAATCTGAGGTGATATAAATGTTTTATAAGTTTTTAAATAAAAGGAAAAAATTATTTTTTTATATGTTTTTATTTATTTTTATTATCTCCTTTACTCTTTATTTATACTCTCAGTCTTCTGAAAATACTTTTAGCAAAATCTCCTATAATACCCTAAAAAGAATTGATTTAAATGGTGATAAAAAAAATGACATTCTTTACATAAAAGTTCATAATGATAATTATTATATTCAAGCTAGCGTAAACAATCATAACTTTTCTCTACAACCAGAAAAATCAGTTAAATCTTTAGGAAAAGCACAAAGTAATCCTATACAAATATATTTTAATGATTTAAACAATGATAATAAATTAGAGATATTTACTCAATCCTTTTATGGTAAAGAACCTATCCAACATGTGTTCTTATTTACTGATAGTGGATTTAAAGATATTTTTTGTAGTTCAAATAATGTATTAGGCTTTATAAATTTAAATAAAACTTTACCAAAGTTCATAACAGGTAAATTTGAAAATGAATTTTATTTTAAATCATATGTACTATTAGAAAATAAATTAAATGAATTAAGCTATTATCCCAAGGAGGATTTCATTGGAAAAAAAGCTATAACAGAATTTATTAAAATAATGGAAAGTATATCTTCTATTAAAAAAAATAATTTCAGAAAATTATGTCATGAAAATATAAGTGGAAAAAGCATTGAAAATATAAATAAAATATTAGATGAATTTGATATGTATATATATAATAATTCTAATTTTATGGCAAAAAATATATCAAAAGATAACATAGAAACTACATGGGTTATAGATTTTAAAGGAATTTCTTTTAACAATAATGTATCAAATAACTGTTCAATAGAATTAAAATTGAGAAAAAGTAAGGATAACTTAAATAAGTTTAAAATATATTCAATAAAAGAAATTTAACTCTTTGAGAGAGTAGATAGATTTATTTTTACATAAATCTATCTACTGTCCCAAATTTTTTATAATACTTCTTTTTATATAATAAAAAGGGACCGTTTTACGGTCCCAAGGGGGATGGGGGGTTCTAGCACATTAAATAAAGTTATATAACTCCATTTAGTGCTTTGGAGATATATATCTCCAATTACATTTATTATGTTATCCACTTTAAATCTTTTTATTCATTTTATTATAATTTTATTGATATATATCTACTAATTTTTTAATCTCTGATTTTACCTGATTTTTTAAAGAAATAGGTTCTATTACCTCTGCCTCTCCTCCAAAACCTAATATCCAAGTTTTTATATCTTCTAAATTCTCTACATAAATTTTAAGTAGTACACTGCCATCATCCAATTTTTCTATTTGTTGATTATTACTCCATTTATTCTTTAAAATGAACTCAGATACATTTTTACTAAATTTGATTTTTATTAATTCCTCTTCTCCATTGAAATCTCCCCAAAAATTTGATAAATACTCTCCAAGTGAGAAATCTCTAGGCTTTATGTATATATCGTTTACAACATCAACACTTTTTATTCTTGATAATTTATATCCTCTTACCTTATCTTCAATATGAGAATATGCTACTATGTACCAATCACCATTTCTAAAAATAAGATTATATGGAGCAATTGTCTGTTCAGTTGAAATATTTTTATTATGTGAAAAATATTCTATACTTAGAGACCTTCCTTTCTCCATAGAATAATTTATTTTATCAATCTTTTCTTCTAACTTTAACTCATTAGCTATATTATAGATTTTAAAACTAGTTTTATCTATTTTTTCAGCTAACTCTTTATCATCATTTACACATATACTTTTTATTTTAGATACTGCATTTCTCAAATCTTTTTTAAAAGGAAAGCTACTATCTTCTAAATTTTTTTCTACAGCTATCAGCGATTGTAACTCCTCAAAGCTTAATTTAGGAGGCTTCATATAGAAAGATTCATCTATATAAAATCCTCCATATCTTCCCTTTTTCGTATGTACAGGTATATTAGCTAAATTTAAGTTATTTATATATCTATATATAGTTTTTTTGTCCACTTGTAAAACATCTGCTAATTCAGATGCTGTGGTCAATTTTTTATATTGTAATGTTATTAACATTTCTATTAAATGTGCTACTTTTGACATATTATTTATACCTCCTAAGTATCTATCTTTACTTTTATCGTGTTTTTTTATATAAATTTTAGTAAAATTTTATATAAATTTAAAATTTAGATTTTATCATTCCTTTTAATAAATATAAACATTTTTTAGTACTAAATGTTTACATCCATAAATATATTTATCTTAAGATACATATAAAGGGAGGTTTATTATATGTTCAATTCTTCTGACAAAGAAAAGGATAAAAATATAAACAACATAGAAACTTTGATTGGCGATGGATGCAGCATAATAGGATCTTTAAAAGGTGAAAATCTTTTAAAAATTGATGGGTATTTAGAAGGTAATATAATATGGAAAGATGATATTATATTGGGTTCTACTGGATATTGTAAAGGTGATATATCTTGTAAAAATGCTTATGTAAGCGGTAAGGTAGAAGGGAATATATCTTGTGAAGGAATTTTAACTATTGAAAACTATGGAAAAATAACAGGAGATATAAATATCAAAAATATAATTATTAAAGATGGGGGAGTTTTTGAAGGACGATGCAGTATTGTAAGCTCTGAAGAAATATATGAATTGGAATAATTTATGCTAAAATAATAGAAAGACTTAAGTCTTTCTATTTATATAAATTATTTTGTTAGTATTCTTCCTATAGAATAAAGTTGAATTAATCTATCTATCATAGCGCCTCTTTCCGCATTAACCATAGGTTTTAAAGCATATAAAAGCTGTAGAGTCTTGTCTGAATTATTTAAATTATTGTTTAGATTATTATTTAGATTACTTTCTATATTATTTCCTTCATTGTTATTTCCTAAATTAAAATTAGCCAATAATGAAGATAATTGTTCTTTATCTATATTATTTATCATTTCCATTAAATCATTATTCATATTGTTATTCATATTGTTATTGTTATTATCATCTATGTTCCTATGTTTTCTATGTTTTCTTTTTTTAGACATCATATCCCTCCTTCTTAGTTATGGATATTTATTAGCAAGGAGGGCATATGCCCTCCTCATTGTTTCTAGTATCTACATCTGCCATAATCATATCCGCCACAACATAAGTTGAAGTTTCCACAACAGCATAAGAAGTATAATGCTATAATAAACAATAAACTATTATCTATTATACACTTATTGTCGTGTGAATGATCATTACATCTATTATTAAAGCAGTTAAATTGTAGAACTATTAATATTAATATTAACAGACCATTTCCGCTTCCTCTTGTTGGACAATATCTTCTTGACATGCTAAACCCCCCTTTCTTCTGGGCAATGGTTTTATTTGTAACCTACTCCTCTTCCACTGTTCTTAAATTATCATTATCTAAGCTAATTATGCTGTTATCACAGCATCCTTTTGTTCCTTTGCATGAGCATAATACCAATATTGCGATTACTATGATAAATATGAAGCAGTCATCAAAGCACCCACATCCGTAGCCGCCATATCCTCCATATCCTCCATATCCACCGTAACCACAGCCACAGCCACAGTATTTTTTATGATGTTTTCGATGTTTTCTCTCACAACAACAACAATCACCATAACCGCCTCCATAGCCATAGCCATATCCGCCACATCCACAGCCTAATATTATAAGCAACAATATGACCCATATGCCTAGATTGCTAAATGGAGTTGTTGAAGTTTTTAAAGATGTAGTGTTATCTCCGGATAAAAATCCATTCACCAGGCTGTTGAAATCCACTTTACTTCCTCCTTTCAGAAGATTCACTTATTTCTTTTGTGTTTCTAATATATACTATTCTTATTTTTTTATTTTGACACATAAAAAAAGATAAAAATAATTGACTTTCTTAATCATTTATTTTTATCTATAATATATTTAAATATTTATAATTCCTAACTTTCCAAAAAGCAATACAAAAGTTGATATGGAGTTAAATATACTATGATTAATCACAGCATACCAATATCCCTTTTTATTAATTAAAAAACAATTAAATAATCCTATCCAAAATATAGCTGGAAATGATTTTATATTAAAATGAACTATACTAAATATTAAACTAGTTATAAAAGCTGATAAATATATACCTACTTTATCTTTGAATACTTTCTCAAAAAGTAACCATCTAAAAATAAATTCCTCTACTACTGGTGCAAATATAATTGTTACAGGCATCATTATAATGAACTTTTTCAAGGGCAACTTTGCCATAATAGTAACTATTTCTTGTTCCTTTAAAGGCACTTTAAAAACTGAAAAAAAACTTAATGCTAAAGTAGCTATAATTAACGTAAGCATATATGAAAATATAGAATACTTTAAAGCCTTTATAAAGTTTAAATCTTTAAATCCAAAATTGTATTTATAGTAATCATCATAGAGCTCAATATCATATTTCAAATATCTAATACAAATTAAAATTAATATAAATGGCAATAGATTTTGTGTAAATATACTAAATGCAATATATAAAATACTTATTACTAATAAGGTTATTTTTTTTCTGCTTTTATTCAAAGATAACTTCCAAAATACTAATAATGGTAAGAAATATATTAATATATATACTATAAAATCTTTTATTAAATTAATCTTCATATTCAATAACCACCCCATATATATTATAATTTATAAAGTCCATATATAAAATATATGGCATGTAGTGCGTATAAAAGTACTACATGCCTTTAATTTTATATATATACTATTCTTCAGTTTTTTGTAAATAACCAGAAATATTATCCAAAAGTTCTTCTTTTCCTCTCTTTTTCAAAGTGGAATAAAATATTAGCTTTTCTTCCTTATCCATACCTAAAGTTTCTCTTATAAGTTTTTCACTCTTAAATAGCTCACTTCTATTTAACTTATCACTTTTAGTAGCTACCACTACTGAATCATATCCATAATGTTTTATCCAATTGTACATGGTAATATCATCTTCAGTAGGTTTATGTCTACAATCTACAAGTAATATTATTTTTTTTAATTGAGGTCTATTTAAAAGGTAATTTTCTATCGTCTTACTCCAACTTAACTTTTCCTGTTTTGATACCTTTGCATAACCATATCCAGGTAAATCAACAAAACAAAAGCTATTATTAATAAGAAAAAAATTAATTAATTTTGTTTTACCTGGAGTAGAACTAACTTTAACTAATTTTCTTCTATTGGTCAAATTATTTATTAAAGAAGATTTACCTACATTAGATCTTCCTACAAAAGCTATCTCTATTAAATCACTTTCAGGATATTGATCTGGAGTTACAGCAGACTTTACAAATTCAGCTTGTTTTATCTCCATTTTTATCTCTCCAACTTATTTATTTGTTATCAAAGCAGTATCCAATACTTCATCTATATTTTGAACAATTATAAATCTCATTTTGTTCTTTATTGATTTTGGTATCTTTGTTAAATCTTTTTCATTGTCTTTTGGAATAATAACTGTATCTATTCCTGCCCTAAATGCAGCTAATGTTTTCTCTTTTAGTCCTCCTATTGGAAGTACTCTTCCTGTTAATGTTATTTCCCCTGTCATTGCTACATTATGTTTCACTTTTTTTCCACTTAATGCAGATACCATAGCTGTGGTCATTGTTATTCCCGCTGAAGGTCCATCTTTTGGCACTGCACCTTCTGGAACATGTATATGTACATCTTTATTCTTATAGAACTCAGGACTAATATCATATTTATTAGCATTAGCTCTAACATAACTATAACCAGTTTTAGCTGATTCTTTCATTACATCTCCCAATTGACCTGTTAATTCTAATTTCCCTGAACCAGCCATAACAGTTACTTCTATTGGAAGAGTATCACCACCATATCCGGTCCAAGCCATTCCCATAACTACTCCAACTTGATCTACAGTATTGGCCTTATCATAAGTATATATAACTGGTCCCAAATATTTTTTTATATTATTTACTGTTATATTTAGCTTCTTCTTATCCTTTTCTACCATTTCCGCAATAGCTTTTCTTATAAGAGATGCTATTTTTCTTTCTAAATTTCTAACTCCAGATTCTCTAGTATAACTATCTATAATAAAATGTATTGCAGAATCTGAAATATCTATCACTCCATGTTCCACATTGTGTTCAGTCAATTTTTTAGGTATAAGATGTTCTTTAGCTATGTGAAATTTTTCTTCTGTTGTATATCCTGATACTTCTATAACTTCCATTCTATCCATTAAAGGTCTTGGAATAGTATGTAAAGTATTTGCAGTTGTTATAAATAGTACATCTGATAAATCAAAATCTAATTCTAAATAATGATCCCTAAAAGTACTATTTTGTTCACTATCTAAAACCTCTAATAAGGCATCTGCAGGATCTCCTCTAAAATCATTACTCATTTTATCTATTTCATCTAATAGAAACAATGGATTTTTAGATTTTGCTTGCTTCAATCCATATATTATTCTACCTGGAATAGCTCCTACATATGTCTTCCTATGTCCTCTTATTTCAGCTTCATCTCTCACTCCACCTAAAGACATTCTAACAAAATTTCTATTTAGTGCATGAGCAATAGATTTAGCAATAGAAGTTTTTCCAACCCCTGGTGGACCTACAAGACATAATATAGGACCTCTCAATGAATTGCTCATTTTCTTTACAGCCAAGAATTCAATTATCCTATTTTTTACATCTTCTAATCCATAATGCTCTTTTTTTAATATTTCTCTTGCTCTTTTTATGTCTAAATTGTCTTCTGTTTTACCATTCCAAGGTAAATCTAAAATCCAATCTAAGTAAGTTCTTATAACTCCACCTTCTGCAGAATATGAACCACTATTTTTTAATCTGTCTAATTCATAAAGAGCTTTATCTTTTACAGACTTAGGAAACTTTGCCTTATTTATCTTATTTTTATATCTATTTATTTCTTTCTTATCCTCATCCTCTTCTCCTAACTCTTCCTGTATTGCTTTCAATTGCTCCCTTAAATAATATTCTTTTTGTACTTTATCTATCTTATTTTTAACCTTTATTCCTATTTTTCGTTCAATCTTTAATACATCTAGCTCATTATTTAAAATAATTAGTAGTTTTTCTAATCTTTCAGATACATCATATGCTTCTAAAAGCTCTTGTTTTTTATCTTGTTTTAATATTAAATAAGAACTTACTATATCTGAGAATCTTCCTGGATTTTCTATATCATCTAAGTTAAGTAATGTTTCTGTAGGAATATTACCAGATAATTTTATGTATTCGTCAAATGCTTTCCTTACTGAACGTAATAGAGCTTCGCATTTATTATTTTGTACACATTCTATATCTCTTAGTTCCTCTATCTGAACTTTAAAATACGGTTCTTTTTGCAATACTTCTTCAATACTTGCTCTACTTTCCCCTTCTACTAAAACTCTTACTGTATCTCCTGGTAACTTTAATATTTGCTTTATATTACAAATAGTTCCCATTTTAAATATATCATTTTCTTCTGGTTCTTCTACTTTTGCTTCTTTTTGAGTAGCTAAAAAAATTTCCTGTCCATTAAGCATAGCTTCTTCTAATGCCAAAATAGACTTTTCCCTTCCTACATCAAAATGCATAACCATATAAGGAAATATAGTAATACCCCTAAGAGGAATTAGAGGAAGAACTTTTAATTTATTTTCCATATTTCTCCCCTCACTTTATATTTGGATTAACTATATAACATATTGAAATTTTGTTTTTTTTGTATAGTTAGACTAATATATTATAACCATAAAAGAAATTTTTTTCAATTCTAAAATAACAATAATTACATAAATTATAATTTCATAAATTGATTCTTAACTTAAAATAAAGTTTACTTAGTTGGATAAATAGTATATCTCCTTTCTTGTGAAAGGAGATATAGATTATCCACTAACAGAATTTCCTGGATTATTTAATGAATCTGCCGATAATATGTCTGTACTTATTTGCATAGAATTGTGCTTTGAAATATTTTTTTCTTGCACTAAAGCCTCTTTTATAACTTCTTTTACATTTTTTACTGCTATTATCTTTGCTTCTGTTATATCGGAAAAATTTTCCTGCCAATTATCATAAGGTATTAGTACTTTTTTAGCACCAGCTTTTATAGCTGCTTGTATCTTGCTATTTATTCCTCCTACTGGCTTTACTTCTCCATATAAAGATATTTCGCCAGTCATAGCTACTTCATTATCTACAAAAACTTCTTTTACTGCACTATATATAGCAGTAGCTATACTAATTCCAGCTGATGGTCCATCTACTGGAACTCCACCTGGAAAATTTACATGTATATGATATTCGTCTAAATTTAGATTAAATACATTTTGAAGAGCAGTTGTTACATTTTCTACAGAACATTTAGCAGTACTCTTTCTCCTTACTTTCCTATCATAAGAGCTTATTTGCTCTTCCTCTACAATTCCTGTTACATTTATGCTTCCTTTTCTTGAGCTACTTTTTATTGCTGTAACTTCTATTTCCATAACTGTTCCCATATTAGCTCCATAAACTGCTAAACCATTAACATATCCAATTCTAGGCGTATTATAAATTTTTATCTCTGGTCTTGGTGAATAATGACCATTTTCAATTATCCATTCCACATCACACACATTTATTTCGTCTCTTTTATCATTTAGTGCAATTCCTGATGCTAACTGGACAAGATTAACAGCATCTCTACCATTGTTAGAATATTTACCTATAGTTTTACATGCTTTTTCTTCTAATTTAAATCCAATTTTATTAGCAGCATTTTTAGCTATACTTTCTATTTCCTCTGGTAAAAGAGACCTAAAAAATACTTCTACACACCTAGAACGTAATGCTGGAGCAATTTCTTCTGGATTCCTTGTAGTTGCTCCTACTAATCTAAAATCTGCTGGTAATCCATTTTCAAATATGTCTCTTATATAAGTTGGCATATTAGGATCTGATGAATTATAGTACGCACTATCTAAAAATACTTTTCTATCTTCTAAAACCTTTAATAGCTTATTCATTTCAATGGGATGTAATTCTCCTATTTCATCAATAAACAAAACACCTCCATGAGCTTTAGTTACAGCTCCAGGTTTAGGTTGTGGAATGCCAGCTATTCCTAAAGGTCCTGCTCCTTGATAAATAGGATCATGTACTGATCCTATTAGTGGATCTGCTATGCCCCTATCATCAAATCTTATAGTAGTTGCATCTATTTCTACAAATTTAGCAGCTTTTTTAAAAGGAGAGTATTCTTTAATTTTAGCATCCTGTAATACTAATCTAGCTGCAGCTGTTTTCCCAACCCCTGGTGGCCCATAGATTATTACATGCTGTGGATTAGGACCACACAAGGCTGCCTGTAATGCCTTAATTCCTTTTTCTTGCCCTATTACCTCATCAAAAGAAGTTGGTCTACTTCTTTCAGTTAATGGTTCAGAAAGCTTTATATTTCTTAACTTTTTTAAATTATCCATTTCTTTTCTACTTTCTTTATCAATTACTATTTTATTTGTCTGTTGCCCTTTTAATGCATTGAAAAAATATAATCCCATAATTATGGTAAAAATAAACTGGACTAAAACAAGCATATTGGTCATATAACCTATCCTCCCATTTTTATAATTAAACTCATTTTCTATTATGTACAATTTTCCTTTTCTATATTCTTTAATAAAAAAAAGAATAGAAACTATTAGTTTCTATTCCATTAAATAATTATATTTTACTTTTTATGCTGTTTCAGGTCCTTTTTTTGCTCTTGATTTTTTTACTTTCAAAGGTGATCTTACACCTTCTTCTAATTTAATCATTTCAGGTTCTTTATTTACCAAAGTATCCTTATTTATTATAACTTTAGTTATACTTTCTTCTGATGGTATGTCAAACATTATGTCTTTCATTATATCTTCAATTATAGCTCTTAATCCCCTTGCTCCAGTATTTCTCTTAATAGCTTCCTCGGCAATAGCTTCTAAAGCCTCATACTTAAATTCAAGCTCTACATTATCCATTTCAAACAGTTTTTTATACTGTTTTACAAGAGCATTTTTAGGCTGACTTAAAATATTAACTAATGCACTTCTATCTAATGCTGATAAAGTAACTATTATAGGAAGTCTTCCAATAAACTCTGGAATTAATCCAAATTTTAAAAGATCTCCTGGCATTATGTCCTTTAATAATTTTCCTAAGTCCTGTTCTTTTTTAGATTTAACATCTGCTCCAAAGCCTAGGGAACTATTAGTTGTTCTTCTTTCTATAATTTTATCAATTCCATCAAAAGCTCCACCACAAATAAACAATATGTTACTAGTATTTATCTGTATAAATTCTTGATGAGGATGCTTTCTTCCACCCTGTGGCGGTACTGATGCTATAGTACCTTCTAATATTTTAAGAAGTGCTTGCTGAACTCCTTCACCAGATACATCTCTTGTTATAGAAGGATTCTCTGATTTTCTAGCTATTTTATCTATTTCATCTATATAAATAATGCCTTTTTCTGCTTTCTCTATATCATAATCTGCATTTTGTATAAGCTTTAAAAGAATATTTTCAACATCTTCTCCTACATATCCTGCCTCTGTTAAAGTAGTTGCATCTGCAATAGCAAAAGGAACATTTAAGAACTTTGCTAAGGTCTGAGCAAGTAAAGTTTTTCCTGAACCTGTAGGACCTAATAAAAGTATATTACTTTTTTGAAGTTCTACATCATCATTCAAATTATTAGAATTTATTCTTTTATAATGGTTATAAACTGCTACTGATAAAGACTTTTTAGCATCATCTTGACCTATTACATATTGATCTAAATAACTTTTAATTTCAACTGGCTTAGGTAGTGAGCCCATTTCTACATGAACATCTTCTTCAAACTCGTCACTTATTATTTCAGAACAAAGTTCGATACATTCATCACAAATATATACTCCTGGACCTGCTATAAGTCTTCTTACCTGATCTTGAGTTTTACCACAAAACGAACATTTTAACTGTTTTTTATCATCAATTTTGGCCATATCTTCACCTCACAACAATAAGGGTTATTTTTTCCTAATCATCACTTCATCAATTAATCCATACTCTTTAGCTTCTTCAGCATCCATAAAATTATCTCTTTCAGTATCTCTTTCAATTACTTCTAGCGGTTGACCTGTTCTTTCACTTAAAATACTATTTAATTTTTTCTTAATTTTAAGTATTCTATTGGCGTGGATACCAATATCTGTAGCCTGACCCTGGAATCCTCCTAAAGGTTGATGTATCATAATCTCACTATTAGGAAGTGAATACCTTTTACCCTTTGCACCTGCAGCTAATAAAAAAGCTCCCATTGAAGCTGCCATTCCGATACATATGGTTGATACATCTGGCTTTATATGTTGCATAGTATCATATATTGCCATGCCTGCTGTTATAGAACCACCTGGACTATTTATATATAAATTTATGTCTTTATCTGGATCCTCAGCTTCAAGAAACAATAACTGTGCTACTACTAAGCTTGCTGTTACATCATTTACTTCTTCACTTAATAATATTATTCTATCTTTTAAAAGTCTAGAATAAATATCATAAGACCTCTCTCCTCTATTTGTCTGCTCAACAACAACTGGAACTAAACTCATAAAAACTCTCCTCCTTTTACAACAATAACTCAAGTATAGGTTATATAATTATATTTAACCCAATACTATGACTTATAATTCATATCTTAAAAATATTAAATTAATTGAATATAATTAAAATTAATTGCCAGAAATATTCCTGGCAATTAATCTTTAAATTATATTATGCTATATCTTTAGAACTGTCAACTAATAATTTAATTACTTTTTCATTTACAACATCTGCTTTTAAGAATGATTTCTGAGAATCCATTATTAACTTAGCTGTTTTTTCTATTTCTTTATCACCATATTGTTTTGCCATTTCTTTAGCTCTTTCCATAAGTTCTTCTTCTGTTGCATCTATATTTTCAGCTTTAGCTATTTCTGCAAGAACTAATTCTGTTTTTACTCTCTTAGCTCCTGTATCCTTCATATATTCTCTAACCTTTTCTTCACTACTATTTGTATATTGGTAATAAGTGTTAAGATCTAATCCTTGATATTTTAATCTCATTTCTAAATCTCTTAACATATTGTTAACTTCTTTATCTATCATTACTTCTGGAATATCAACCTTGGCATTTTCACAAGCTGCATCTATAACCGCTTCTTCATACTCTCTTTTAATTCTTAATTCATTTTCTTCTTCCATCTTTTTGTTCATATCAGCCTTTAATTCATCAATAGTATCAAATTCTGACACTTCTTTTGCAAATTCATCATCTATTGCAGGTAACTCTTTAACCTTAATCTCTTTAACTTTTACTTTAAAAGTTGCAGCTTTTCCATTTAAATCTTCTCTACCGTATTCTTCTGGGAATTTTACATTTACATCCTTTTCTTCATCTTTCTTAAGACCTATTAATTGATCTTCAAAGTTATCAATGAAAGTACCAGAACCTATTTCTAAAGAATAATCATAGCCTTCTCCACCTTCAAAAGCTTTATCATCTACAAAACCTTTAAAATCAACAACAGCTATATCTCCTTTTTCTACTACTCCGTTTTCATCTTTAGTTTCTACTCTAGCATTTCTTTCCTGCATTGATTTTAATTTATTTTCTATTTCTTCTTCTTTTATTTCATATGTATTTTTCTTAACTTCTAATCCCTTATATTCTCCTAGTTCTACTTCTGGAACTACTGTTACATTTGCTGTATATATAAATTCTTTTCCTTCTCCAATTTGTACTATATCAATTGAAGGATAATCTACAGGTTTTATGTCATATTCTTTTAATGCTTCTGGATATGTATCATCACAACAGAAGTTTATAGCATCTTCATAAAATACTCCTTCACCATAATGTCTCTTTATTATGTTCATTGGCGCTTTACCTTTTCTAAATCCTGGTACATTAAATCTCTTAGCATTTTTTGCATATGCTTTTTTCATAGCTTCATTAAATTTTTCAGCTTCAACAGTTATCTCTAACTTTACAACATTCTTTTCTATTTTCTCCATACTAGCCTTCATTATATTATTCCTCCTAATCACCTGATATGCTTGTATTAACCACAATATTATAACATATATTTTTTATTATTAATACATGCTTAAAAACATATTTTCATATTTTATACTTAAAATATAAAGTTACCCTTAATAATTATATACAAATACCATAGAATTTACAAATAAATTTTCTTTAAACAAATATTTTTTTTAGAAATTCCTTACTATTTACTATTTCTATGACATTATTGTAATTTTCACTATATATTTCTATTATACCTGGTCCCTTATACTGGATTTCACATAGGTTTTTATATATTTGTTTGTAATCAACTTTTCCCCTGCCTGGAATCAAACACTGATTATTTTCATCTTTATCATTAATATGAAAATTAATCATTCTTTCTCTCATTATATTTAGATACTCTTTCGGTTTTTTATTAGCTCTATATCCTTGTTTAATATCAAAAGTAAAATATATATGACTACTGCATTTTTCTAGAAGAAACTCTAAAAAGTTTAAATTAGACGACATACACCAAGACACATTTTCCTGAGCTAATTTTATTCCTTCTTCTAATGCTGTATAACACAGTTTATTATATATGTCAACAACTAAATTTTTATCTATATCTTTAAAACTAGTAAGTCTCATACCATGAAAAGTATAACAATTTGCCCCAACTATTCTAGCTAACTTACATACCTTCTTAAAATAAGAAAACATATCATCTCTTCTTCGTTTATAATTATCAAAAAGATAAGGTTCAAAAGAAGATGAAAAACTATGCACAGAATTTATATGAAAATCATACTTATTTGTTTCTTCCTTCAAAATGTATGCAAAATCTTCACTATATTCACTAGGGCTATTTAAAAAAATTTCTCCTATATCAAATCCTAATTTATTCATAAGTGAAATACTTTCTTCAGTTTTGATATTAGGATAAAAGCTTGCAGAAGAAAGTCCTATTCTCATACACTTTCTATTACTAACATCTCTCATCTATTGAACTACATCTCCATTACTCTTTAAAAATAGTTCATTACCATCAACTAATATCTTTAATCCCTTATCACTAATCTTATCCATGATTAATTCTTCTCCTGAAATATTTTGAACATATGTATGAGTTTTATTGGTGACATTTACCATCCATATATATTTTGTACTTTTATTTAACCATGGCAATTGACTAACATAAGCTATATTATCTTCATCTATAAATTTAGGATCATTACACCAAATATAGTCTGGTGTAGCCTGTATTTTTTCATCATGGCTTATAGCCACACTTCCATTTGTAGATATATATTTTAAATTAGTTAAATCAGATACGTTACCATTTATATCTACAAGAATAATTTTCTGAGCTTTTTCATCATAGATAATAGCTCTTTTATTGGTAGAAGGACTTATATCATATTTTACCTTACTTTCTACAGGATATATGTATTTAAATTTTTTATCTCCATTTTCCTCTTCATACATTAATTTTATTTTTTTCCCATCACTTAGTTTTATTTCATATCCATTGCTATTCTTAGTTTCTTTTTCTTTATTTTCTTCTTTATTTTCATCTTTATCTTCGTCTTTTTTATTTTCTATAACACTTTTCTTATTATCCATATCATTATGACTTTTTTCCTGTTTTTTATTATCAAAAAAACTACTTATTTTGTCAAATTGAATAGATTTTCCTTTCCCAAATAACCAAGCAACTGAGAATAAAAGAATAACTACACCTATTGCTAAAAATATCATTCTTCTTCTTTTTTTCATTTTTCTCTCATAATCTCTGCTAAAAATACTTGGCTTACCCACAATAATTCCTCCTATTTTGAATTTTTGTACATTACTAATATTGGGTATAATTATGGTGCCAATCCAATATCAATAATTGGTCATTATCTATTATAACTCAAATGCGAAATAATTAATAATAAATTTTTGTAAATAATGCATTATATAATTCACAACGGAGAATTTGTAGTTAAACTTTTGCTATTTATTTCATAAAACTTTATAATTCTTCCTTATGAAACAAAACACCTCAAAGCTTTCATTCTTTGAGGTATGAAGTTCTTATATTATTTTATATTTCTACTGCCTGGTTTTATATATTCTATACCTTTTTTACATAATGGGCATTCTTCCTTATCGAAAGATTTAATTTCTAATTTTATTGCACTATATATAGGATAAGGTATATCTACGCCTTCCCCTCTTCTATCTACAATACAGCATAATCCAACAACTTCTGCTCCCATTTCTTCTAGTAGTTTTGCAACTTCTAGAGAAGATTTCCCTGTAGTTATTACATCTTCTGAGATTATTACTTTTTCACCTTTTTTTACTTCAAATCCTCTTCTTAAAGTCATAACTCCATCTTGTCTCTCAGCAAATATTCCTGGTTTTCCAAGCTGCCTAGCTAGTTCATATGAAACTACTATTCCTCCCATAGCAGGTCCAACTACTGTATCAAACTCTATACCTTTTAATTTTTCTACTACAAACTTTAAAACTTTTTCAGCTTTATCTGGATATTGTAAAAGCTTTGCACATTGACAATATCTATCACTATGTCTACCTGATGATAATAAGAAATGTCCTTCTAAAAGAGCATTACATTCCTTTAATGTATCTATAATAATTTTATTTGTATTTTCCATATTTTCTCCTCCAAACTAATATTTAATTTAAATTTTGTCACTTTATATAATACCTGTAATTTCGCTTAAATTTTTTATTCCTTCCTTTTTCATATATTCTTCAATTCCATTTGTAATTTCTACCGCTGCATATGGATTTATAAAATTAGCTGTACCAACCTGTATAGCCTTTGCTCCTGCCATAATAAACTCTATAGCATCTTCCCAGGTAAATATTCCTCCAAGCCCTATTACTGGAACATTTACTACTCTACATACTTCATACACCATTCTTAAAGCTATTGGCTTTATTGCAGGTCCAGATAGTCCTGCTGTTACATTATTAAATATTATTTTTTTACTTTTTATATCCACTGCCATAGCCTTAAAAGTATTTACTAGAGATAATCCATCTGCTCCTGCATCACAACATTTATAAGCCATGTCTACAATATCTTCTGCATTTGGTGATAGTTTTACAATTAAAGGTTTTTTACATATACTTTTAACTTCTTTTACAACTTCATAAGCTACTTTCGATTTTATACCAAAAGCCATTCCGCCATGTTTTACATTAGGGCAAGATATATTAAGCTCTATCATTTCAACATCTGTATCATTTATTTTCTCAACTGCTGCAAGATAGCTATCTATATCTCCACCCCCAACATTAGCTAAAATAACAGTATTAAATTTTTTCATTTGTGGTAGCTCATTTTCTATAAAATAATCTATTCCTGGATTTTGAAGTCCTACACTATTTAACATTCCTGCTCTTGTTTCAAAAACCCTTATTCCATCATTTCCCTCTTTAGGATTTATAGTTAACCCTTTAGTACAAATTCCTCCTAATTTTGACACATCATAAAACTCATTGTATTCTTGTCCAAATCCAAAAGTTCCTGAGGCAGTTATAACTGGATTTTTGAATTCTATACCGCAAATATTTACTTTCATATTTATTCCTCCAATTCTTCTCCTAGAAATACTGGCCCATCTTTACAAGTTCTTTTATTTCCACTTTTTGTTTTACATGTGCATACAAGGCAGGCACCTACTCCACAAGCCATATGTTTCTCCATAGATACATAACTTGGTACATTTTTTTCTTTACACATATTTATAACCTTCTTCATCATAACTTCTGGTCCACAACATAAAACAATATCATAATTTTCCGGTTTTAATATATCTGTTACATATCCCTTATAACCTTTTGCTCCACTTTCCGTACTTGTGTTAATTTTATTTACAAAAGGCTCAAATTCATTTACACTATAAACCTCATCTCTAAATCCACAATAAAAATCTATCTGACAGTTTTTTAGATTTTTTGCTACTTCATACATTGGTGCTATACCTATACCTCCTGATATTAGAGCAACTTTTCCTTTTATATTATTTACCGGGAAATAATTTCCTAATGGTCCTGTTAATTTTATACTATCCCCTTTTTTAAGACTGCTTAATATTTTTGTTCCTTCTCCAACTACCGCATATAAAAACTCTATGGTATTTCCTTCAATAGAGTGTATACTTATAGGTCTACTTAAAAGTGGTTCTTTATCCCAAGCTCTTAACATATAAAATTGACCAGGCTTTCCTTCAAACTTACCTTCTATAGATAATTTATATATACCTTGGCATACTTTTTTGTTATCCTTAACATATTCAATTCTATATTCCATACCAACTCTCCATTCTATATACTTTTTACAACCGCTAATATATCTTGTCGCATTCGTATAGCTTCTTTCCTTGCATGTTCTGCAAAATTTATTTCATCTTCTGCCTTTTTGTATGCTAATAAAATTCCTCTAGAAGAATTTACAACTCCACCATTTCCATTTTTTAAATACAATGCTACATCTTCTGCTTTTCCACCTTGTGCTCCATATCCAGGTATTAAGAAAAACATTGTATTTAACTTGTTTCTTAATTCTATAGCTTCATTTACATGAGTACAGCCTACTACTCCACCTATGGAACTATATCCGCAATTTCCTATAAAATCTTTTCCTAAATCATGTATTTTTTCTCCAACTACTTCATATACTTTTTTATTGTCTTTAGTATCTATAAATTCTATATCTTTAGCTCCCTGATTTGAAGTTCTTATTAATACAAACAATCCCTTATCATTACTTTTTAGATATGGTAGATATGGTTCTACGCTATCTAATCCCATATAAGGACTTAAAGTTATAAAATCTGTTTCTAAATCTCCTTCAAAGTGAGCTTTTGCATACATTTCTGCTGTTTTTGCAATATCTCCTCTTTTTATATCTGATATAATTATTCCACTTTTTTCTTTTATATAATCTAGAGTTCTCTTATAAGCTCTAAGTCCTGCTAATCCTAACGCTTCATAATATGCAATCTGTACTTTATAACATGCTGCTATATCTACTGTAGCATCTACTATTTCTTTATTAAAATTAACTAACGAATCTTCCTCTGATACAAATTTATTTTTAAACCCTTCTGGTATATAATCAATACTAGTATCTAACCCTACACACACATGCCCTTTATTTTTTACACTTTCATACAAACTATCTATTATCATCTATTAACCCTCACTTTCCAAATTATATACTATTTCTCCTTTTTTTATTGTCTTTTCTATTCGCCCATAAACTTTCATTCCTTGAAAAGGAGTGTTTTTTCCCTTTGATAAAAAACAATCGCTATCTATTTCATAGCATGTATCTAAATCTATTATGACTAAGTCTCCATCGAATCCTATCTTTACTTGTCCTTTATTTAATTTCATTATTTCTGCTGGTTTTTTAGACATTATTTCTGAAAGCCTATTTAAACCAACTTTCTCCTCTTTTACAAGTTTGGTATAGCATATTGAAAAAGCCGTCTCTATTCCTGATATTCCTGGAGCCCCATTTATTTTATCCTCTATAGTATGAGGTGCATGATCTGTTGCTATTGCATCCACCCATCCTTCCTTTATGGCTTTTATAATAAATTCCATGTCTTCTTTTTTTCTAATAGGTGGATTAACTCTATAATCTGTATCATCCGTTAAAGCTACATGATGAGGTGCTACTTCACAAGTTACATTGTAGCCTTCTTTTTTTGCATCAATTATATATTTCATGGATTCCCCTGTACTTACATGAGCTATGTGAATACTGCAACCTGTATATTTAGCAAGAGTTATATTTCTCCAGGTCATTGTATCTTCTGCAAGCCTCATATCTGTTGATGAAAGCTCCCCATTCTCTGAGTGACACATAACAATTAACTTTTTATCTTTTGCCTTTACCATGGCATTTAACATAACATTACTATTCATTACATCTTTTCCATCTTCAGATATTATCTTTACAGTTGAATCTAAATTGTCTAAGTGAGATATAGTTTTTCCATCAAAATTTTTAGTTATAGATACTACTTGGTGAACATCTACCAGACCAATTTCCGCTGCTTTCTCCAACACATATTTTACAGTTTCCATACTACTACATATAGGATTTGTATTTGCCATAAGATTTACTGCGGTGTACCCACCTTTAACTGCTGCTTTACTTCCAGTTAATATATCTTCTTTATAAGTAAATCCTGGATCTCTAAAATGAACATGTAAATCTATAAATGAAGGCATTACTACTTTTCCTTGTGCATTTATAGTTTCACAATCTTTTTGTAAATTTTCACCTATCTCTGTTATTATTCCATTATTTATATAAATATCTCCTAAAAAATCTCCAGACCAATCTACTATTCTAGCTCCTTTAATCAAAACATCCATAGCTTATTCCTCCATAACCCTATATATTTCATCACAATACCTGCACTTATATTCACCCTTTTCTTTATCTATAGCATAAAATATGTGCGATACATAGGTTTCTACTGAAGTTATACATCTAGGATTTTTACACTTTATTATATTTTCTAATTTATCTGGTAAATCTTTTTTTAGATCTTTTTTTTCAAATTTTTCATCAACAACATTTATCATTAACATTAAATCACCCCCAACAGCTTAGAAATTAAAGCCATTCTTACATACATTCCATACTGAGCTTGTTTAAAATAACATGCTCTTTTATCTTCATCTACTTCATAAGCAATTTCATTAACTCTTGGTAGTGGATGTAAAACTATCATGTCTTGTGATGCTATATTCATCTTTTCTTTGTCTAAAATATATCTATCCTTAAGTCTTATATATTCTTCTTCATCTGAAAATCGTTCTTTTTGAACTCTTGTCATATAAAGTATATCTACCTTACTTAAAGCCTCTTCCATGTTTTCTGTTTCTAAAAATTCTATATTATTCTTTTGTAAAATTTCATTTTTTATATATTGGGAAACCTTTAATTCCTTTGGTGAGATAAGAATAAATTTATTATCTTTATATCGTGATAATGCTTTTATAAGTGAATGTACTGTTCTTCCGAACTTCAAATCTCCACAAAAGCCTATAGTAAGATCAGACAATTTTCCTTTTATAGATCGTATAGTTAATAAATCTGTTAAAGTCTGGGTAGGATGTTGATGTCCTCCATCACCAGCATTTATAATTGGTATACTTGAATAATCTGCAGCAACTATTGGAGCGCCTTCTTTAGGATGTCTCATTGCTATTATATCTGCATAACATCCAACAACTCTCACAGTATCAGCTATAGTTTCTCCCTTTGCTACAGAGGTTGAATTTGGTTCTGAAAAGCCTAAAACTTTTCCTCCTAGTCTTAACATTGCAGCTTCAAAACTAAGTCTAGTTCTTGTACTTGGCTCATAGAATAGAGTAGCTAAGATTTTACCTTCACAAAGATGTGTAAAATCCTCTCTTTTTTTAGATATGTTTTCTGCTAGATTAAGTATTTCTTCAATTTCTTCTACAGTAAAATCCATTGGGTCAATTAAATTTCTTCCTTTTAACATAATCTCTCCTCCTTTTTAGTATCTCCGTACTAAATTAAAAGGTAATAAAAAAGCCTTCCTTTTTAAAGGAAGGCATAGATATCACTATGACAAGCAATAAACAAATCATATAATATCATATAATTTTTAATAGATTGCTCTATACTTTCCTTTTAGGTCTCACAGGACCTTCATTAAAGGTAACTATTAACTTTCTTGATTAGAATATCACTTTTTATTGAATAAGTCAATATTAAATTATTATCTTTCTTCTCTAAAATATGGTACACTTAAGCTTTTTGGCGGTGCATTTTTGGGGGATTTTTTCATTGATACTATTACCATAACTATTATTGTTATTATATAAGGAAGCATATCTATTAAATACTGCGATATGTGTATACTTCCTCCCTGAAGCCTAAATCCTATAATATCAAGTCCTCCAAACAAATATGAACCTATCAATGCTTTATATGGATTCCATGATACAAATATAACTAATGCAACTGCTATCCATCCTCTACCTGCTGTAACATTTTCCTGCCATGCTGGTACATATACAAGAGAAAGATACGCTCCTCCTAATCCACATAAGGCTCCTCCTAACAATACATGAATATACTTATATAAAGTTATATTAATTCCTGCTGCATCTGCACACTTAGGATTCTCTCCTATTGCTTTTAAGTTTATTCCTTTAGAAGTTTTATACATATAAATTCCTAATAAGACAGCAGTTAAATATCCTATATATACAAATATATCCTGTCTAAAAAATATTTGTCCTAGCACTGGTATATGACCTAATACTGGTAGAAATATGGGCTTAAAAAAATCTTTTATAGTGTCTGGTGCAACTTGTCCTACTAGATTTTTACCAATAAAACTTGAAAATCCAGTACCAAATATAGTTAAGGTTAATCCTGATACTACTTGATTAGCTCTTAAACTTACAGTTAAAAAAGCATATATTAGACCTCCAAAAGCACCTGCAATCATAGCTGCAATCATAGCTAATATAGGACTATGTGTACTTAAACCAACCATAAATCCTATTACTGCTCCCATAAGCATCATGCCTTCCACACCTAAGTTTAAATTTCCAACCTTTTCACATATTAATTCTCCAAGAGTGGCAAATAAAAGAGGTGTTCCTGCTACTATAGCTGCCTCAAAAAATGAAATCATTGTTTCCATTTATGCTACCTCCTTTGATGGCAAACTACTTCTTTTAGTGAATTTGTATCTTATAAAAAATTCACTTCCTAATATAAAAAACAATATTGTAGATTGAAGTATTAGTGCTGCAGACTCTGGAATACCAAAGGCTGTTTGTATAAATGAGCCTCCTTCTAAAAGAGCTGCAAATAATATAGATACCATTAAAATTAAAGGAGCGCTTAAATTAGAAAGCCATGCTACTATTATTGCAGTATATCCTATACCACCTGATACTTGTACTGATAATGTATTACTTACCGCTGAAGCTTGAATCATACCTGCAAGTCCGCATAATCCCCCACTTAAAATCATAGCAACAACTATTGTACTTTTAATATTTATTCCAGCATAAAGAGCTGTTTTTTCACTTTCTCCTAATACAGTTATTTCATATCCTTTTTTTGTATAGTTCATAAATATATATATAAATATGACTAATATAAATGCTATAATCCATCCAATGTGCACTCCAAATATATCTGGCAAAATAGCATTTTCAGAAAAGTTGGGTATCTTAGGAAAACCTTGTGCATTAGGATCTTTCCATGGTCCATATTGAAGATAGGTTATAAATTTTAAGGCTATATAGTTCATCATCAATGTTACTATGGTCTCATTTGTTCCCCATTTACATTTAAAAAATGCAGGAATATATGCCCATATAGCCCCCCCAATTATTCCAGCTAGAACCATAATTATTAATAATAAAAATGAATTAAGTTCTGGAAACTTTAATGCGAAATAAGAAGATAAAAATGCTCCCATTATTATCTGTCCTTCTCCACCTATATTCCAAAACTGCATTTTAAACGCTACAGAAATTCCTAATGCAGTTATAATAAGCGGTATAGCTTTAACTATGGTTTCTTTTACACTATATATTGAACCAAATGCACCTTTTATCATGGAAAAATATACATCTATGGGATTTAATCCTAACAAAGCTATAAAAATTGCTACTAATACAAGAGCAAAAACTATAGAAGAGGTTCTAATCATTATACTCTTTTTTGTAGTTACTTCACTTCTTTTTATTATTTTATACAACTTTTGATTCCTCTCTTTCTAAACTCTTTCCTCCCATAAGTAACCCTATTTTCTCTTTAGTAGCCTCAGAAGAATTTAATTCTCCAGTTATTTTACCATCACAAATTACTAATATTCTATCACTAAGTTGCATTAAAACATCCAAGTCTTCTCCTATATATAAAACTGCTACTCCTTTTTGCTTTTGCTCATCTATCAAGTTATATATGGTATAGCAAGTATTTATATCTAATCCTCTTACAGGATAGGCCATTATAAGTAAATTAGGATTAGAATCAAGCTCTCTTCCCAATAATATTTTTTGAATATTACCTCCTGATAGATTCTTAATTGGATAATTTATATCTGGAGTTACTATAGATAAATCTTCTTTAATCTCTTTAGCTCTTTTTGCAATAGGTTTTTTATTTAATATAATACCTTTCATATTATGGTAAGATTTTAACAATAAATTATCTACCATATCCATAGCACCTACTAATCCCATGCCTAATCTATCTTCTGGTACAAAGCTCATACTAACTCCTTTTTTTATTATTTCTCTTGGAGTTTTGCCTACAATATTTTCTCCTTGAAGAATTATTTCTCCTTCTTCAACAGCTTGTATACCGGTAATAGCTTCACATATTTCTTTTTGTCCACTACCAGCTATTCCTGCAATTCCTAGAACTTCTCCTCTGTGTATATTAAAATTTATTTTCTTTAGTACTTCTACTGATTCCTCATTTTTTACAGTTAGATCATTTACTCTTAATATTTCTTCACCTTTTTTTACTGTGCTTTTTCTTATAGATAAATCTACTTGCTGACCCACCATAAGTTCTGCTAATTTTTCTGGATTTGTTTCATCTTTATTTAGAGTTTTTATAGTTTCACCTTTTCTTAAAATTGTTATTTTATCAGATACTTTCATAACTTCATCCATTTTATGAGATATAAATATTATAGCGCAACCATTTTCTCTCATTTTAAACATTATATTAAATAATTTTTCAGCTTCTTGTGGTGTAAACACTGTTGTAGGTTCATCTAATATTAATATATCTGCTCCCCTATAGAGAACCTTAATCATCTCCACTATTTGTTTTTCACCTACAGACATATTAAATACTTTCTTCTTTAAATCTACGTCTATTTCATACCTATTACATATGTCATAAATTTTATCTCTTATCTTTTTCTTATTTATAAACAATGTATTTTTTTGTCCTATAGTTATATTTTCTTCTCCTGTCATATTATCTACTAATTTAAAATGTTGATATATCATTCCTATTCCTGAATTTATAGCATCTTTTGGAGAAGAAAAATTAACTTTTTCTCCATGTATATAAATAGAACCGCTATCTGGAGTATATACTCCAGATAGCATATTCATTAAAGTACTTTTTCCCGCTCCATTTTCCCCTAAAAGTGAATGTATCTCTCCACCATATACAGTTAAATTAACTTTTTTATTAGCTATTACTTTTCCAAAAGTTTTCACAATATTTTCTACTTGAATATAAGGTACAATTTCTTTCATCTTATCACCTATTTAAATTATTTATTTTGAATTTGTCCTTCTACTCCTTGAACAAACCAGTCAAATTTAAGTAATTCTTCATCGCTCATAACTTTTCCAGCTTCAACTTTAACATTACCTTTTTGATCTTTTATTGGTCCTTCAAATATTTTATTCTTTCCTGATATTATATCCTGCTTAGCTTTTTCTACTGCTTCTTTTGCACCAGCTGGAGCATTTTTTGTTAAGTCTGCAAGAGCTACTATACCGTCTTCTAGACCCTTCCAATAGCTTTCTGATTTCCATGTTCCATTTTGAATTGCCTTTATTTGATTAACATAGTATGGTCCCCAGTTCCATACAGGTGCTGTCATATATGCTTTAGGTGCTTTATCTTTCATATCTGTATTATATCCTATAGAAAAAGCTCCTTTTTCTTCTGCAGCTTGTTGTGGACCAGCTGTATCTTGATGCTGAGTAATTACATCTACTCCTTCTGAAAGTAAAGCCTTTCCAGCTTCCTTTTCTTTAGCTGGATCATACCAAGTATTGGTCCATTTTACAATTACTTTAGACTTAGGATTTACAGACTGAACCCCTAAAGTAAAAGCATTAATTCCTCTTATTACTTCTGGGATTGGGAAAGCTGCTACATACCCTATTTCATTAGCTTTGGTCTTCATTCCGGCAACAATACCTGAAAGATATCTTGCTTGATATATTCTTCCAAAATAATTGGACATATTTTCTGCTGTTTTATAACCTGAACAATGTAAGAACTTAACTTCCGGATGTTTTTTAGCCTCTTTTTCTAATCCATCCATAAATCCAAAACTTGTACCTACAATTACATTACATCCTTGGTTTATCATATCTTCAGTTACCTTTTGAACTTCTGCAGTATCTTCCTTTACAGATTCTTTATAAATAGTTGAAACTTTTAATTCCTTTTCTAAGTGTAGTCTTCCCTGATCATGTGAATAGCTCCAACCACCATCTCCTATTGGTCCAACATATAAAAAGCCCACTTTTATTTCACTTTTATCTCCTGCTTTTTTCTGTGAAGCATCCTTTTTATCTCCACAACCTACAAATAATGCTGAAATTAAAAAAGTAAAAATAAGTACAATACTAAATAATTTTGTTTTTTTCATTACTCTTACCCCTTTCTTAAATATATATTTTAAATTTTTTATTCTCTAAATATTACTTGCCCATCTCTCATGTCTTCAACTATTGCAAGAGATTCTAATTGAATTCCTTTATTTTCTATTAACTCTCTTCCTCCTTGAAAACCCTTCTCTATTACAACTCCTACACCTTGAATGTTTGCCCCTGATTGTTCACATATACTCATAAGACCAATCATAGCACTTCCACTAGCTAAAAAGTCGTCAATTATTAGTATATTATCATTTTTATTTATAAATTTTTTTGAAACTTTTATAATATATTCCTTTTCCTTAGTAAAAGAATATACCTTAGCTTCATAGTTATTTGTATCCATATTTATACCTGAATGTTTTTTTGCAAAAACTACTGGAACATTTCCAAGATGTTGAGCCACTATACAAGCTATTCCTATACCAGAAGTTTCTACAGTGAGTATTTTAGATATTTTTTTATTTTTAAATCTATTTTTAAATTCTTTACCTATTTCATTAAAAAGTTCTACATCTAATTGATGGTTTAAAAAACTATCTACTTTTAAAATTCTATCTTCAATCACTTTTCCATCTTTACATATTCTGTTCTTTAAAATTTCCATGTTATTCTTCCCTTTCTTTTAATTCCTTATGAAAAAAATAAACTCCCTTTTTAAATTAAAAAGGGAGTTTAAATAGACTAATCATATTAAATGTAATAAATCTACCTAAAAACCCATAGCCTGACAATTTACGGTTGTCTGGTAGAAACGCCTAATCCCTATCATTAGGCTTATATGAGTGCGAATATTTGTTTATTTTATCTTTTTATTATTCGTTATTTTGTATGTTATTAATATAATATATTACTTTTATATAAAAAGCAACACCTATTTGCAAAAATCCTGATTCTTATTATTAAATTTATTGAAATTGCATGTTATAAAGATTCATATACATTCCTTTTTTGTTTATTAAATCATTATGGCTTCCTCTTTCTTTTATCCCCTCATCAGTAAGCAGTATTATTTCGTCTGCATTTTTAATAGTACTTAATCTATGTGCAATAACGATAGTTGTGCGATTCTTTGAAAGAATTTCCAAGGATTTTTGAATTAATTTTTCACTTTCATTATCTAATGCTGATGTAGCCTCGTCTAATATAAGTATAGGAGGATTTTTCAAAAATACTCTAGCTATACATATTCTTTGTTTCTGTCCTCCTGAAAGCCTAACTCCTCTTTCCCCTACATAAGTATTATATTCATCATCTAGATTCATTATAAATTCATGGGCATTTGCTCTCTTAGCTGCTTCAATTATTTCTTCTTCTGTAGCTTCTGGATTTCCATAAGCTATATTTTCCTTTATTGTTCCTGAGAACATGTAAACATCTTGTTGTACAATACCTATATTATTTCTTAACGATTTTAGTTTTATATTTCTAATATCAATTCCATCTAATAAAATAGAACCTTCATCTACTTCATAAAATCTTGGTATAACATTGCAAAAAGTAGTTTTTCCACTACCAGATGGTCCTACTATAGCCACAGTCTTTCCAGCTTCAATATCTACATTTATATTATTAAGAACACTATTTTTATTATCATAACTAAATGATACATTATTAAATTGGATGTTCCCTTTAGGATTTTTAAATTCTACCGCATCCTTATTCTCAGTAATATCTGGATTAGTGCTTATAATCTCTAAAAATCTCTCAAAGCCTGTTATTCCCTTTTGATATTGCTCAGTAAAATTTATTAATTTTTCTATTGGATTTAGAAAAATATTTATATATAAAATGTAAACCACTAAGTCATAAGTCTGTAACTTTCCATTACCTATAAATATTCCTCCCAAAAGAATAGCTGATAAATATAAAATCCCTTGAAAAAATCCATTCATACTGAAGAATCTTCCCATAATTCCATATCCTATTTCTTTAGTTTCTAAGAATTCATTATTTCCCATTTGAAATTTTCTCTTTTCTATATGCTCATTTGAAAAAGATTTTACAACTCTTATTCCTGAAAGACTATCCTGAATCTGAGCATTTACATCAGCTATTTTTTCTCTATTTCTTTTAAATATTAATTTCATTTTTTTATTATAGAAATATGAGAAATATATAATAAATAGAGTTATAAATATTAAAACAACTGTTATATTAACATTAATGTTCATTAGTATTATAAATGAACCTATTATTTTGAGCAGTGATATAAAAACATCCTCAGGACCGTGATGAGCAAGCTCAGAAATATCAAAAAGATCTGTAACTATTCTAGACATCAATTTTCCTGTATTGGTATTATCATAATATGAAAAAGATAATTTCTGTAAATGGTTGAATATATCCCTTCTCATATCAGCTTCCATTCTTGCACCCATAATATGCCCCCAAGCAGTTATATAATACTGACATAAATATCTAATCACATACATTAAAAGAAGCGCTGAACCAATTAAAATTATATATTTTATTATTTGCTCTCTACTTTTATTATACACATCATATAAAAGGTATCTTACTATTATAGGAAAGATTAAATCTATAGCAGATAAGACAAGCGCACATAGCATGTCTATAAAGAACATTCTTTTATACGGCTTATAATAACTAATAAATTTTTTTATAGTTTTCATAAACTACATAATCACCATCCTTTATAAATAAATTTGTATACAAATTAAAATAACATTCTATTTAATATTAATCAATATATTATTTATAGTAAAGAATAAAAACTACAAATTATAGAACATTGACAACATAAAAAAACTACTATAAAAAACATCTTTTTCTTAACAAAACAAAAACCCTCATATGAGGGTTTTTTATGCTACCTTTGCATTTACTGTTTCATTATTATATAAATCTAAGTTTAATTCACCTTCAGAATTAGCTACTATCAGCGTTCCTATTGCATCACCTGTAATATTTACAGTAGTTCTCGCCATATCAACTAATCTATCTATACTTAATACTAAAGCCACACCTTCAAGTGGTAATCCAACTTGTTGTAACACCATTGATAGCATTACAACTCCTGCACTTGGAACTCCTGCTGTTCCTATAGAAGCTAAAGTTGAAATTAAAATAATCATTATTTGCTGCTGTAAAGAAAGATTAACTCCATATATCTGAGAAATAAATATAGCTGCTACCCCCTGCATAATTGCAGTACCATCCATATTTATTGTAGCTCCTAATGGAATAGTAAAACTTGATACAGTCTTTGATACTCCAAGTTTACTTTCACAAGTTTCTAAATTAACAGGAATTGTAGCATTACTGCTTGATGTACTTAACGCTACAACCATTACTGGCCAGAATTTTTTAAAGAAAGTTATAGGATTTAATTTTCCTATTACTTTTAGTGCTCCTCCATATACAAATAATACATGTAATACCATTACAAATAAACATACAAAGAAATATTTTAATAAAGGTATAAGAACCTTTAACCCCTGACTCATAACTACATTAGAAATAAGAGCAAATACACCATAAGGAGCTATAACCATTATTATTCCAATCATTCTTAAGAGCACTGAATTTGCTTGATTCATAATATTCAATAATGGTTTTACTGGATCTCCAATTAAAGTCATAGCTACTCCAAATAAAATAGCAAAAACTATAATTTGAAGCATGTCCCCTTTTACCATAGCTTCAATAGGATTTGTAGGTACCATGTTTACAAATATGTCCATTATAAAAGGCGCTTTAGCAGCCTTAACTGCAGTTGCAGCTGGAAGTTGAATCCCTACACCAGGTTTAAGCAAGTTGGCCAAAAATAAAGCTATTGTAATGGCAAATGCTGTAGTAAACATATAATATGTAAATATTTTTCCTCCGACTCTGCCAAGTTTTTTAATATCTCCTACACTAGCAGCTCCACAAATTAAAGAGAATAATACTAATGGTACTACCAGCATCTTTATTCCTCTTAGGAAAATATTGCCCACAGGTTCTAATACAAACTTACTTAAATTAGAATTAACCTCTTGTGGAAAAGTTATATTAGCTACTAATCCAAATATAATACCTATTATTAGCGCAAAAAGAATTTTTGTAGTTATAGAAGTTTTTTTCTTTTGCAATTAAACTCACACTCCTGAATTTATTTTTTGTTAAAGTTTCATTTACCAATGTATATAATAACAAACTAATATCGGAATTGCAAATATTAATTATATCCAAATTACTGTTTATAATTTTCTGATTATTCAATGAAATTTTAAATTCCCCATCATTCATAAAACTAATATTGTTCATACCTTATATCAATTATTGCTTTTAATAAATAAGAGCCGTCAATTAAGACGACTCAACAAAATTATCTAACCTATAGGATCTTCAATTAGTGTAGTAAAAATAAATTCATGCACATGACCTCTGTTAAGAGTAGTTGTACCATAAACAAAGTGTACATGTCTACCATCGCCAACTGGTATAGCTGGTCCAGTTACAGCCCCAACCTCATGAAGATGGGCTTCGGAAAAATCCGAATTTCCTAATAACTGATGAACATGGCTATTGCCTCTTGGTATAGCCTGGCTAGTAACTCCAGCAAAACGATGGTTGTGTGGTATTGCTTCAAAAATTGTAGTACTACCTAAATATTCGTGTACATGAGTTTGAGAACTTTCAAAATCTTCTCTTTCGCAACCAAAATTTTCATCAAGCATAGCAATTCCTCCTCATGGAATGGATAAGTTAGCTTGTCCTATTATATAGTATGATCAAGCACTTAAAAAGTTACTATCTTTTAAAAACTTTTACTTTATCAGATTAACATATTATAGAGACATGTTTTATTTTCTATCTCCTATATTACTTGGAATTCCTTATAATAGAGTAACTATACCTGGTAAAGCAGAAAACAAAAAAGCTTTGTAAGAAACTATTAAATCCTTACAAAGCCTTGGTATATCAACCCTTTTGCGTAATGCCTATATAATTTTTGGTGCGCCCAACAGGAGTCGAACCTGCGACCTCCGGATTCGAAGTCCGTCACTCTATCCAGCTGAGCTATGGGCGCTTAAAGCCCGCCTAAATAACTTATATGTAAATTTGGAGCGGGTGAAGGGAATCGAACCCTCGTAACTAGCTTGGAAGGCTAGCACTCTACCATTGAGTTACACCCGCACATTGGAGCGGAAGACGAGATTCGAACTCGCGACGTTCACCTTGGCAAGGTGACGCTCTACCACTGAGCCACTCCCGCATATATAAATTAATAAATTTAATCTAACTTATCATAATAAATTAATATGGTGCAGGCGAAGGGACTTGAACCCCCATGCCATTGGCGCTAGATCCTAAGTCTAGTGCGTCTGCCAATTCCGCCACGCCTGCATTTTTATTATGTGCACACTTATAAATAAGTGTTGGTGGCTCACCGGGGAATCGAACCCCGGACACCATGATTAAAAGTCATGTGCTCTACCGACTGAGCTAGTGAACCATAATATGTATGGGGTGGATGAAGGGACTCGAACCCTCGACAACCAGAACCACAATCTGGCGCTCTACCAACTGAACTACATCCACCATATATGGTGCGCCATCAGGGACTCGAACCCTGGGCACCCTGATTAAGAGTCAGGTGCTCTACCAACTGAGCTAATGGCACAAACTGGTGCGTCTTAAGAGATTCGAACTCCTGGCCCACGGCTTAGAAGGCCGTTGCTCTATCCAACTGAGCTAAAGACGCATAATGGAGCGGGTGAAGGGAATCGAACCCTCGTAACTAGCTTGGAAGGCTAGCACTCTACCATTGAGTTACACCCGCATATAAATATATTTTTTGTGGTCGGGGTGACAGGGATTGAACCTGCGACCTCATGGTCCCAAACCACGCGCGCTCCCATCTGCGCCACACCCCGATATTTAAACATTTCATGGTGCGCCATCAGGGACTCGAACCCTGGGCACCCTGATTAAGAGTCAGGTGCTCTACCAACTGAGCTAATGGCACAAACTGGTGCGTCTTAAGAGATTCGAACTCCTGGCCCACGGCTTAGAAGGCCGTTGCTCTATCCAACTGAGCTAAAGACGCATATATTGGAGCGGGTGAAGGGAATCGAACCCTCGTAACTAGCTTGGAAGGCTAGCACTCTACCATTGAGTTACACCCGCACATTGGAGCGGAAGACGAGATTCGAACTCGCGACGTTCACCTTGGCAAGGTGACGCTCTACCACTGAGCCACTCCCGCATATATAAATTAATAAATTAGTTTTGTCCCATTTAATTATCATAAGACAATAATGGTGCAGGCGAAGGGACTTGAACCCCCATGCCATTGGCGCTAGATCCTAAGTCTAGTGCGTCTGCCAATTCCGCCACGCCTGCATTTTTATTATGTGCACACTTATAAATAAGTGTTGGTGGCTCACCGGGGAATCGAACCCCGGACACCATGATTAAAAGTCATGTGCTCTACCGACTGAGCTAGTGAACCATAATGGCTGGGATGGCAGGATTCGAACCTACGAATGCGGGAGTCAAAGTCCCGTGCCTTACCACTTGGCGACATCCCAATACATGGGGTGGATGAAGGGACTCGAACCCTCGACAACCAGAACCACAATCTGGCGCTCTACCAACTGAACTACATCCACCACACTTTTTGGTGCGTCTTAAGAGATTCGAACTCCTGGCCCACGGCTTAGAAGGCCGTTGCTCTATCCAACTGAGCTAAAGACGCATGTACTGGAGCGGGTGAAGGGAATCGAACCCTCGTAACTAGCTTGGAAGGCTAGCACTCTACCATTGAGTTACACCCGCATATAAATATATTTTTTTGTGGTCGGGGTGACAGGGATTGAACCTGCGACCTCATGGTCCCAAACCACGCGCGCTCCCATCTGCGCCACACCCCGATTCTTTTCGTCAGGAATTTGTTGTTAACTCCCGACGACATAGATTATTCTACACGATATTTTTAAATCCGTCAATAGTTAATTTAAATTTTTTTTATTTTTTTATGTTAATACAATAATTAGCCTCTATTTTATAGCTTTTATACTAGCATTTACCTTACCTTCAGATAAATTTATAATAGCAACACTATTAAAACCATCTCTTGATACTACAGGACTTCCTGGGTTTATAAACCATATTCCTTCTTCATAAATTATTTGTGACACATGAGTATGTCCAAATAAAACCACATTGGCTCCTATTTCTAATGCCTTATATTTTAATCTTGAAAGACTATGCTTTACATCATAATGATGTCCGTGGGTTATAAAAAACTTTTCTCCTTCTATCTCTTCTAATATATCATAAGGTACGCTACTAGAGTAATCACAATTCCCCTTAACGCTAATAATTCTACCTTTATACAATTTACTAAAATCTTTTACATCCTGTATGTTATCTCCTAAATGTATTAATAAATCCACATTTTCTAGCTTATCCATGACCCTTTCTATTATCCATGTATGCCTATGTGTGTCACTTACAACTCCTATTAACACTTTCTATTCCCCCTGTAAATATGCCACAAGTTTTTCTTCTAAATTTATTAATGCTTTCTTTCTATGACTTATAGAATTTTTCAATTTCGAATCCATTTCTGCAAAAGTCATATTATATTTAGGAACATAAAATAAAGGGTCATATCCAAATCCATTAGTTCCTCTTTCTTCTTCTATAATTGTTCCTTCTAATTCTCCTTCAGCTTCTATAACATTTTTAGTATCAATAATTAAAACCATGGTACATATAAATTTAGCATTTCTATTTTCTACATTTTGCATTTCTTTTAATAATTTGCAATTATTTTTTTTAGTATCCCCATGTTCACCTGCAAATCTGGCTGAATAAACACCTGGTGCTCCTGATAAAGCTTCTACAGAAAGTCCTGAATCATCTGCTAGTACCATATATTCTTTATCTTTTACTAAATCAAATATACCTGTTGCTTTCTTATATGCATTTTCCATGAAGGTCTTTCCATCTTCCTCTATATCAATATTTATACCAGCTTCCTTAAGTGAAATCACTTGAATATTTAACTCCTTTAATATTTCTTTAATTTCTCTAACCTTATTTTCATTATTACTAGCTAAAATTAATTTCTTCATATTTTCTACCATCCCATTTCTACAATATTATATTCCAACACAATTATACAATAAAAAATAACTTTAAATTTATATTATAAGTTAATTATACAATAATTTATTATTATTTCAAAATTTCAAATTAACTTATTATTCTGTTATCAATTTACAATTATAATTGTATTTAAAAAAATTAGCACTATTTCAATATATCCATCATATTATTTATATAAGGATTAATTTTATAGTAGGTGTTATTATTGAAATATATAGGTCCATTTTTAAGACTAAATAGCTTAAATAAAGAAAACATAAAAAATCAATTATTTCATTTATCTAAAGAATCAATGAAGAACATAATATTTAACTCTAAATGTGGAATAGAAATCAATACTAAAGAATTAAAAAACAAAAGATTTACAGATTTAAATACAAATATACTAAAATCTTCTTATCCTATATTATGTGTATATAAAAAATCTAATCCAAAATTAAAAAATATAAATGATAAATTTTATTGGAATGGAGAAAAAATAAAAAAAGAAATTAACATACCTACAAATGCTTTTATGACCTTGGCTTTATTAGAACTTGCTGATTACTACAATATTTTTAAGGATAAAGATGATTCAAAATATGCACTAAGTATAATTTATAAAGAATTAGCCAAAAAACAGCTGCAATTTTATGCTTCTTATCTAAGAAATGAGGAAGGAGTATTTATAGATAAAATAGATACTACCGATTCTTCATTGAATGAATTTAAATTAGAAATAAAAAATAATAAGTTTAAATTTTCCGATCAAGCTCTATTAATGGCAGCCTTTTATAAATGTTACTTATTAGATGACTCAAAAGATGGTATAAATTATAGAAATTTTTCTTTTGACATAATGAATATGTTTATAGAATTCAAACAGGATCTCTATTCTCTTTCTTTTGAAGAGTTATTAAAGCTTTCATTAGGTCTAAATATTTTTTATAAATTTTCTAATAAGGAAGATACTAATTTATTACTAATAGATTTATTTGAACTAATAGGAGAAAATTATTTCAGTAATATAGAAATTTCAACTGGAATAAAATTAGAGAATTTATGTCTATATTATATAAACTGTTTTCTTTTATATAAAAACACAGGCTTTATTATATATAAAGAGACAGCAGATAAATTGCATGTAGAATTATTGAAATTTTATAATGACGAATTAGGGATATTTGTAAAAGTTGGTGAGAAAGATCCTTATAAATTTTCTTCCTCTGAAATATGCTTATATGTACTAAGCCTTATGCTTCATAATGATGACAGCTCTTTGCCTATGTTAACAAGCATATTTAAAAAGCAATTAGTCAATTCAGGTATAATATTAAGTTGGCCTGATGCTCCTACTTTAGATGACATAGAGAGATATAAAAATTTCTCATTAAGTTCTGAAGATTTATTAGAAGAAAAAAATTTTAAATTACCATCAATTCCTTCTCCTGAAAACATAGAATTAGCCCCTATTTTTATAAAAAATATTAACTTTAATGAAAAAAAACATGTATTTAAACAAGGTAAAACATCTTTTTATAGTAATAGAAATATACCTATTTTTTTCTTCACAATATATCTTTACAATAATTGTTACCTATAAAGTAAATAATTTAGTAAAATATTTAAATAATATATGCATATAATATTAATGTAGTAAGTACAAGCATTTTATAATTCATCAAATATATTCCTATCATAAGGAGGTAAAAATTATGATGAACATAACTTGCTCCGAAAACTGTATATATTGTACGAATGGCATATGTACTTTAGACAATATTTCAAACTTTGTAAATAATGCTAATTTGAAACATGAATGTGCTTACTTTGTAAAAAAAGAACCAAATACTAAAAAAGTTTCCCAATTTTTTTAATTGGGAAACTTTTTATGTTCTATTGAAAATTATCTTGTTCAATAATATGTTTCCATTATAATTTACTTGTATATCATATATATATTCTTTCTTACATATTACGTTTTTGCAATTATATAATGGAACTATAGGCAAATCGGTAATTAAAATTTTTTCCGCTTTATTTAATAACTCTTTTTGCTTACTCTCATTTATCTCTACCTTTGCTTTATAGACTAGACTATCATAATTATAGTTGTTATATTGAAAAAAATTATAATTACTATCTTTTAGAAACTTTTCAAAATATGATATAGGATTCTTATATTCTTTTGTAAAAGTTACAAGGGCTATATCGTATTCCTTTCCTCTAAGCTTATTTATGAAGACCTCTTCGTCATAAGATGTAGATTCTATATCTAAATTCAGCTTTTCTTTTAAGTTCTTTTCTATTTCTTCCACAACTTTTTTGTTCTCTATAGTATTCTCATATATAAGATTTAAACTTTCAAATTTTGTTTCTTTGTTGCTATGTTTAGTATTTATATTTTTATTATCTACTAAATTAAACTTCCATACTTCGCCAGTACTCTTTAATATATTATTACATATCTTTTCTCTTTCTATAGAATTATTTATTTTTCTTCTAAATTCTTTATCCTTAATTTTTTCACTTTTAAAATTAAAAGCTAATACCTTACTTCTATTAGACTTAAACTCAATAATTTCATCTTTACTCTTTAATGTATCTATTTCACTTAAAGGTGGGTCTGTAAAAAAATCTGCTTTAAATGCTTGAAAAGCTGCTAATTTACCTTCATTGCTTTCATCATCAATTATATTCATTGTTTTGTTAGTAACATTTTCTTTATCCCAATAATACATATTTTTCTCAATCTTTACTTCATTATATTCAATATTTTTAATAATGTATGGTCCTGAAAAAACTAATTTATTATAATTATCTTTCCAGTACTTCAAATTATCATCTATTTTTCTCAAGCTATATATAGGATTAGACAATATATCTAACAAATAATTACAAGGAGTATTTAACCTTATCTCTAACAAATCATCATCAATACTTTTTATAGCAGTTTTATCAAATTCTATTTTACCTTTTCTATAATCTTTTGCTCCGAAAATAGAAAATAATTGATAATCATATATATTATTAGTATTAACATTTAATATAGAAGAGAAAAAGTCTACAAAATCTTTAGAAGTTATCTTACTCCCATCACTCCAAATTGCATTTTTTCTTATTTTAAAAGTATATATAGTTTTTTCTTTATTTATTTTCCAACTTTCAGCTAATGCCGGTAATATATTTCCTTCTGAATCCTTTTTTACTAATCCTTCAAACAATGATATTAGTATGTCGCTATTTCTCATGTTTAATTTATTTAATAAAATCAAGTCTTCTGGAAATTTTGTTATACTATATACAGCATATTCTTTATTTTTAAGATCAACACTTACTTTTCTTTCTATACATCCGCTAAATAAAAACACTGGAACAAGTAAAAGACTTATCAATTTTTTCATGCAATTACTCCCATACTAATATTTTTAACACTATTAATTATTTCCTTATATTCCAAATATAATCATATTAGTCTGGTAAATATCTATATAGTTTCAGTTTATTCTCTTTTAATTCCTCTAAAGCTTTGCCTCCAATTCCTAATTGCTCTTTAATAAAGCTGTATTTATCTACCAACCTTATCTTTTTATACATAGGTATATAATTGCATTTATATCTAATTTTTTCTTCAAATACTCCAGTAGTTATATAAATGCCTCTATTAGCATCATATTTATAAAAAAAGTCTAAAAAGCTATCAAATTCCTCTGCAAATGTCATATCTTTCTTTGTAAACTTCAATACTACTAACTCTTTACTACCTTTTAATGATAATAATAATATATCTGATTTTTTTAATATAATACTATATTCTATTCCATTATTCCAACATATTTTAGATATTCTCTTATTAACATCTTCTAAATCAATTCTTTTTAATATAATTTTGCCTCTTTCCACTTCCTTCTTTCTTAATTTAAAATATATCTTATTATATATACCCTTCATACACTCCTCCAAACTACTAAGTATATTACATTATATGTATTAGAATTTTTTTATTGCTATAGCATTTACTTATAAATCACTGTGTTATATACTAAAGTTATGGTGTAATTATTAGAAATCTTGACAATGTGGAGGGAATTTTATATGATCCTAACTATAGAAATAATTGCCATAATAGCTATGTGTACTTTAACTGCAGTAGCAATATGGAGCTTCATAACTTTAAAACAAATTTTTAATCAATTAAAGTACAAAAATTATTTATTAGAAAAACTAAACTTACATATTTATAATTTATCAAAAAATATAAAATTAAGAAAAGAAGACGTGGTTGTGGAAAACAGCTCTGAAATATCTTATCATGAAAACATATCTAAATCTGATGATAATTAATGATTATTGTAATTATTAAAAATAATTTTAAGTAATAAAAAAATGGCTACTTCAAAATAAAAACATATTTTAATACATTTTGAAATAGCCATTTTCTATACATTTTTTTATTTAATATAAAACTTATTTAATTAAAAATGTTTTCCATTATCTCTATACTAAAGTTTATTAACTTCTTCTCCCACAAGTTTATTTACTATCTGTGGGTTTGCTTTTCCTTTTGTTTCTTTCATTACAAGTCCTACTAAGAAACCAATAGCTCTCTTTTTCCCATTTTTATAATCTTCAATTGACTTTGGATTTTCCGCTATGACTTTCTTTACAACTTCTAATATAGCACCTTCATCATTATTCTGAACTAATCCCTTTTCTTCTACTATAGTTTTTGGGTCTTTTCCTGTTTTAAACATTTCTTCAACAACTTTTTTACCTATATTGTTTGAAATAGTTCCAGAAGAAATTAATTTAATTAAATCTGATAACTGTTTAGGAATAAATTTTAACTCTTCTACATTCATAGCATTTTCGTTAAGTAATCTAGATATATCTCCCATCAACCAATTTGATGCAGCCTTAAAATCTCCACTTAATTTAGCAGTTTCTTCAAAGAAATTAGCCATCGCCATTGTTAATGTTAATACAGATGCATCATATTTTGGGATACCATATTCCTTTACAAATCTTTCTGCTTTTTCATGTGGAAGCTCTGGTATAGTTTTTCTAACTTCCTCAATCCATTCATCGGATATGTTTATTGTAACTAAATCACCTTCTGGGAAATATCTATAATCATTTGCTTTTTCTTTACTTCTCATAAGCACTGTAACATTGTTAGATTCATCCCATCTTCTAGTTTCTTGTTCTAACTTTTCACCTTTATTAATAGATTCTACATGCCTATCATATTCATAAGAAAGGGCTTTTTCTAATGCCTTAAAAGAATTCATATTTTTTATTTCTGATCTAACTCCAAATTCCTTACTGCCACTAGGCCTTACGGAAATATTACCATCACATCTTAAAGAGCCTTCTTCCATTTTGCAGTCTGAAACCTCTATAGAAGATAAAATACTTCTAAGCTTCTGTAAATACAGTGTAGCTTCTTCTGGTGTTCTAATATCAGGTCTTGAAACTATTTCTATAAGCGGAACTCCTGCTCTATTATAATCTACTAAAGCTCCTGCCTTAGTATGTAATAGTTTTCCCGCATCTTCCTCCATATGTATTCTTTCTATTCCTATTTTTTTCTTTTCTCCATTTGATAACTCTATTTCTATATATCCATCAGAACAAATTGGAATTTCATCCTGAGTAATCTGATAATTTTTAGGACAATCTGGATAAAAATAATTTTTTCTATCCATCCTACTTACCTTGTTTATATTACAATTTAAAGCCAATCCAGCTTTCATTGCATATTCTACTACCTTTTTATTCAACTGTGGCAGAGAGCCTGGAAGTCCTAAACATATAGGACATACATGTGTATTAGGCTTACCTCCAAACTCTGTAGTACATCCGCAATATATTTTAGTCTTTGTAGAAAGTTCAGCATGAACTTCAAGACCTATTACCGCTTCAAATTCCATCTATCTTTTCCACTCCTTTTCTCACCAAGTAAAAATTATAACTGTGGCTTCATATTATGCCAATCTGTAGACTGCTCAAAACTATAAGCTAAATTAAAGAGAGTATCTTCCTTATAGTAATTTCCTATTATTTGTAATCCAACAGGAAGTCCGTTTACCATTCCACAAGGTACTGATATAGCTGGTAATCCTGCAACACTAACTGGCACAGTATATACATCAGACAAATACATTGACAATACATCATCTACTTTTTCTCCAATTTTAAAAGCTGTTGTTGGAGAAGTTGGTGATATTATTGCGTCAAACTCTTTAAATATACGTCCATAATCCTCTTTTATTAAATTTCTAACTTTCAATGCTTTTTTATAATATGCATCATAATATCCTGCAGATAATACATAAGTTCCAAGCATTATTCTTCTCTTAACTTCTTTTCCAAAACCCTCATCTCTTGATTTAAAATATATGTCAATAGCATCACTGTAATTTTCTGTTCTGTGTCCATATCTTATTCCATCAAATCTAGCTAAATTGGATGAAGCTTCAGCACTAGATATAATATAATAAGCCGCTAATGCATAATCAGTTAATGGTAAAGAACAAAACTTAACTTCCGCGCCATTGTCTTCCAAAACTTTTATAGCTTCTTCTATAGCTTTACGAACATCTTTGTCCAAACCTTCTCCAAAGAATTCTTTTGGAATTCCTATCTTCTTCCCTTTTATATCTTTAGTTAAGAACTTGCTGTAATCTGGTACTGGTATATTTGCTGTAGTAAAATCCTTATTATCTATACCAGCTATATTTTGTGTAAGAAGAGAACAGTCTTCTACATCTCTTCCTAATATACCTATCTGATCCAGAGTAGAACCAAAAGCCACCGCTCCATATCTGGATATTCTTCCATAAGTTGGTTTAAGTCCTACAACTCCACAAAGTGCTGCTGGTTGTCTTACAGATCCTCCTGTATCTGTTCCAAGAGATAATGGCGTTTCCATAGCTGCTACCGCTACAGCAGATCCACCAGAAGATCCTCCCGGAACTCTTTCTATATCCCAAGGATTTCTTGTTGACTTGTATGCACTATTTTCAGTTGAAGACCCCATAGCAAATTCATCCATATTCAACTTACCCAAAATAACTCCATCTTCTTCTTTTATTCTTTCTATTACATGAGCATCATAAGTTGCTACATATCCTTCCAACATCTTGGAAGCACAAGTATTTTGCATACCTTTTACACTAATGTTATCTTTTATTGATACAGGTATGCCACTTAGCCCTTTTAATTTTTCACCTTTAGCTATTTTATTATCTATGTTCTTAGCCATATCTAAAGCTTCTTCTTTTCCATCATATAGGAATGCTCCTAATTTTGAATCTAAAGCTTCTATTCTATTCAAATGACTATTTACAACCTCTTCAACCTTTACTTCTTTTTTACTTATCATATCTTTTAGCTCATGGGCTTTAAGGTTATATAATTCCATTATGTATAAATACCTCCTTTTTTATTGCTTTATCTTAATCTTCTATAATTTTTGGTACCAATATGTAATCTTCAAGACTTTCTGGGGCATTTCCCTTTACATCCTTCAAATCCATTGATTCCTCAACTTCATCTTCTCTAAACTTATTTTCAATATAAAATGGATTAACTATTATATCTACATCATCTGTATTAAGTTCATTAAGTTTTTCCATATATGCTAAAACCTTATTTAAATCGTTAATCATTAACTCTTTTTCATCTTCCTTTAGCTCTATTCTAGCTAACTCTGCTACATACTCCACATCTTTCTTTGAAACTGACATTGTTTCACCCTCACTTTCTTTATAAAATAAATAATATATTAGTAAATATTAACTAATACGATAATTTTAAACTTCAATTATTAATAAAATTATACTATTTTGTGAATAACAATTATATTGTATCATAAAAAATATGTTTTATATACTTAAAATCATGTATGCAATTATTAAAATTTGCTAATTAAAAAGATATCAACGTTCCCTTAGAATCATTGATATCTTCTACTTTTAATATACTTTCATAAATATAAAAAACATAGTACCTACTGCAAAAATTAAACATAATGCTGGATATAATATTTTACCTTTTATATTACCTTTTAAATCTATTAGCTTTATAGACCATACAACCATAGTAAAGAAAATACACCACTGCAATGTAAAATAACTATTAAAATATTTAACATAAATAAATTGACAAGTAGTTAATATAGTTAATATTAATGATATAGTAGTAAAAAAGACTGTACACCATCCTAATACACCTATGGCTTTTCGCATTGTAAACTCCTCCAATTCTACCTTTTCATTGGAATTTATTTCTTAATAAACTCTTCAAATTC
The DNA here is from genome assembly GCF_017873215.1 of Clostridium tetanomorphum. Taxonomy (GTDB): domain Bacteria; phylum Bacillota; class Clostridia; order Clostridiales; family Clostridiaceae; genus Clostridium_AO; species Clostridium_AO tetanomorphum. Next base: position 23,694 of record NZ_JAGGKA010000023.1, on the reverse strand, counting down.
CTCTTCATTTATAGTTTTTACACCTAGCTCCTTAGCTTTATCAAATTTTGAGCCCGGTTCTTTTCCTACCAATACAAAATCTGTCTTTTTACTTATGCTACTAGAAACTTTCGCTCCTAAGGATTCTAACTTTTCTTTTATTTCTGTTCTACTATAATTATTTAATGATCCAGTTACTACAACAGTTTTATCTTTAAAAATACTTTCTTCTTTTATTTCCAAGTCATCTGTAATAGGTCTAATTCCAAGTTCTAACAGTTCATTTAAACTCTTTATTATTTTTTCCTGTTTAAAAAATTCTATTATACTTTTTGCTACTATTTCTCCAACATCTTTTATAGATACCAATTCTTCAAAAGTTGCATTTTGAATTTTATCTAAAGTTTTAAAATTTTTAACTAAGTCTTTAGCTGTTTTCTTACCCACATTAGGTATTCCTAATGAATAGATAAAAGAAGATAATTCTGGGGTTTTACTATTTTCTATAGCATTAATTATATTGCTTGCTTTCTTTTCTCCAAACTTTTCCAAAGTAAGAAGTTCTTCTTTTTTAATTCTATACAAATCTGCTATAGACTTTATACCCAATTTTTCAAAAAACTGTTCTGCGGTTTTTTCGCTAAAGCCTTCTATATTCATTCCTTCTCTATTGGCAAAATGCACTATACTTTTTACCATTTGAGGTTTACAAGATAAAGTATTTTCACAAAAATAATGAACTCCTTCTTGTATTAGCTTACTGTTACAATATGGACAATATTTAGGCGAATCTATATCCTTTACATCTTCTAATTTCTCTTCTACAACTCCTGTTATTTCAGGTATTACATCATTTGAACGCCTTATAAAAACTTTACATCCTAGTTTTACACCTTTTCTTCTTATATCATCTATATTATTCAAAGTAGCTCTTTTTACTGTAACTCCAGCTAATTCTACAGGTTCCAAAATAGCCGTTGGAGTCACTCTTCCACTTCTACCTACATTCCATTCTACATCTAAAAGTTTAGTAGTCGTTTCTTCTGCTTCAAATTTGAATGCTATTGCCCACTTAGGAAATTTAATAGTATATCCTAACATTTCTCTAGTTTTCACATTATCTATAGCTATAACTATACCATCTATATCATAGTCTAAATCATTTCTTATACTTCTAATATATTCAATTTCTCTTTCTATTTCCTCAATATTACTACAACATTTTATATAATTATCTACAGGTAACCCCATTTCTTTTATAAAATTAAGCATATCTATGTAACTTTCAAAAGGTTTCCCTTCATTATATCCTACATCATAAAAAAAAGCTGAAAGATTTCTTCTAGCAGTTTCTTTTATATTAAGATTTCTTAAAGCGCCAGCTGCACCATTTCTTAAATTTTTCAAAGGTATTTCTGCAGTATTATTATAAACTTCAAAAGCCTTTTTTGTCATTATAGCTTCCCCATGAATTTCTATTAAACTATAATTATTTATTTTAAGTGGCAAGGTTTTTATAGTTTTAGCTTGCTCAGTTATATCTTCCCCTATTATTCCAGTACCTCTGGTAGCACTCTTTGTTAATATGCCATTATTATCATAAGTACAATTTATTGTAAGTCCATCAAATTTTTTTGTTATAACATAGTTTAATTTAGGAAGTTTGTCTTCATGAGTTTGATTATATTGCTCTACAGCCTTTTCATTTCTTTGATGCCATTCCTTTAATTCCTGGATATTTTGTGCCTTATCTAAACTCCAAAGTCTTCCCTTATGTGTATATTTTTTAAATTCGGACAAGACCTTATCTCCTACTCTTTGAGTAGGAGAATAAGGTAATATATATTCTGTTTCCCTTTCTAAATTTACCAATTCATCATATTTTTTATCATACTCTTTATCGGAAATAGAGGGATTATCTAAAAAATAATATTCATATGCAAACTTATTTAATTCTTCTATTAATGTATTTATTCTATCTTTCTTATCCTGTTGAATAGACAAATTTATACCTCCCTAAACCGCTTCTAAAGGGGCAACACTAAGCATAAGTATTTTAACACCCATTCTATCAAACGCTACTGTTAATTTTATATCATCACCATTTTTTACAGCACTTACTATAGTTCCTATTCCAAATTTACTATGTTTCACTTTTTTCCCTGGCCTAGCTTGTTCTAAAGATAACTTACCATCTTCATTATCTTTCTTTAATTTAGCACTATCTACAGATATTTCCTTAACCATTCTATTATTGTTTGAATATATACTTTCTCTTTTATAAAAATTATTCCCACTTAAATTATTTCTTCCTTCTTTTATAAAATCCTTTAAATCTAAAGATATTTCTTCTATAAAATCTGATTGTGAATAAGCTACAGTTCTTCCAAACATCATTCTTCTTTCCGCAGAAGTCATATATAATTTTTCTTTTGCTCTAGTAATACCAACGTAACAAAGTCTCCTTGACTCTTCCATTTCATCTGGATCATCTAAAGATTTAGCTCCAGGAAAAATTCCATTTTCCATTCCAGCCATGAACACTACTGGAAACTCTAATCCTTTAGCACTATGTACAGTCATAAGCACAACAGCTTCTACTTCTTCATCAAAATTATCTATATCTGAAACTAATGCTACTTGCTCTAAGAAAGCAGATAAACTTTTATCTTCGGAATAGTTTTCAAAATCTACTGCTGCTGAAACTAATTCCTTTAAATTCTCTATTCTACTTAAATCTTCTATATTACTTGATTTTTGTAATTCAGCCATATATCCTGTAGATTCCAAAATCTCTTGTATAAGCTTAGATACATGCACTTCATCCTTTTTTCTAATAAAACTATTCATTAAACTTATAAACTTATTAATAGAAGAAGTTGCTCTTGTAGACAATCCTATACTATCTGCATCCAACAATACGCTATATGCACATTCTTCCATAGAAGAAGCAAATTCCTGTATTTTCTCTATGGTAGCATCCCCTATACCTCTCTTAGGTACATTTATTATTCTTTTTAAACTTATGTCATCAAGTGGATTATTAATAAGTTTTAAATAGCTCATTACATCCTTTATTTCTTTTCTATCATAGAATTTTAACCCTCCAACTATCTTATACGGAATATTATTTCTCATAAATGCTTCTTCAAAAATACGTGATTGAGCATTAGTTCTATAAAGTATTGCAAAATCTTTATAGCTCTTATTTTCATCTTCCATAATCTTCTTTATTTCAGATGCTATAAACTGAGATTCTTCTATGTCAGAACATGCCCTGTATATTTTTATTTTTTCTCCATTACCATTACTAGTCCTAAGTACTTTATTTTTTCTATTATAATTATTTTTAATAACTGCATTAGCTGCATTTAATATATTGGCCTTTGATCTATAGTTTTCTTCTAATTTTATAATCTTCACTTCTGGATAGTCTTTTTCAAAGTCCAATATATTTCTTATATCTGCACCTCTCCACTCATATATACACTGGTCGTCATCACCAACTACACAAATATTTCTATGAGATGCTGATAGTAATCTAGTAAGCTCATATTGTGATTTGTTTGTGTCTTGATATTCATCTACCATTATATACTTAAACTTTCTTTGATAAAACTCTAAAACTTCTGGATTCTTTTTAAATAATTCTACAGTTTTGTATATTAAATCATCAAAATCCAAAGCATTACTACTTTTTAATTTTTTTTGATATAGCATATATAAATCTGCTATTTTATTTAATTTATAGTCTTTTTCATTATTCCTTTTAAATCCTTCTGGTGAAATAAGATTATCTTTTAATTGTCCTATTTTATTAAGCACAACTCTATCATCAAAATCCTTATCATTAATATTAAGCTCCTTTAAACACTCTTTCATTAAAATTTTTTGATCGTAACTATCATATATAGCAAAGTTCTTATTATATCCAAGTTTTTCTCCTTCTCTTCTTAGTATTCTAACACAACTTGAATGAAAAGTAGTTATCCACATATTATCTGCTTCATTTCCCACTATATTTCTTACTCTTTCCTTCATCTCACTGGCTGCCTTATTGGTAAAAGTAATTGCTAATATTTGAGAAGGATAAATATTTAAGTTATTTATTAAATTTGCTATTCTATAAGTGAGAACTCTAGTCTTTCCAGAGCCTGCACCTGCTAGTATGAGTAAAGGGCCTTCAACAGTAGTAACAGCTTCATACTGTTCTTTATTTAATAATTTCTTTAAATCCATATACTTTCACTCCCTGTTTTTTCTAATGGCCTTTTTAATATTAGTTAATCTGTTTAATATTATAACATTTTCCCTACCCTTTAATCATCTTTAAATTTTATTTTTATAACAGTTAAAAAGATTGATTTATATTAAATCAATCCCTTTATATAATTTTAAATTAATTATTAATATTCTGTTAATTATCTTTGTAATATGAATATCATTTTAAAAATTGAAAAACAACATCACATAAAGCTTTAATTCCAATAGGAATGGCTCCTTCATCACATATAAAGTTAGGATTATGAAGTATGCAACGATTTTCATTTATTTTTGACCTACAACCTAACCACATAAAAGTACACGGGACATGCTTATTGAAAAATGAAAAATCTTCAGCTCCTGTAGCCGGTTTATTTGTAATAATTACATTTTCATCTCCTATAGATTGTTTTAATGCTTTTATAACAATTTCAGTCAATTTATCATCATTTTCTGTAAGAGGATATCCATTTACATATTTAAATTCATAATCACACCCTAATGCATAACAAGTATTTTTTATTACTTCCTCAATTCTTTTTGGCACGTACTCTGCTACATTAGAATTAAAAGTTCTTACAGTTCCTTCTAAATTAACTTCATCTGCTACAACATTATATCTATATCCTCCATTTATGATTCCTAAAGTTATTACTGCACTCTCTAAAGGATTTATGTTTCTACTTACTATTGTTTGCAATGCAGTAATTACATATGCAGCTCCTAAAATAGCATCTATTCCTTGATGTGGTGCTGAGCCATGAGCACTCTTCCCTTTTATTTTGATAAATATTCTATCAGACTGTGCCATCATAACTCCTTTTTTTAATGCTATTTTCCCTAAAGGTAAGTCCCATACATGTAATGCCACAGCTCCATCTACTCTAGGACTTTCTAGTACTCCATCTTCAATCATGTAATTCGCTCCCCCTGTAGGATTACATTCCTCTGCTGGCTGAAATACAAACTTAACATTTCCATTTATATATCCTTTCATTTGAGATAATACTCTTGCTGTTCCTAATAGTATAGAAGTATGCATATCATGTCCACAAGCATGCATAATTCCCTTATTTTGTGACTTAAATGGTAAATCTGTTAATTCGTCTATAGGTAAGGCATCCATATCAGCTCTTAATAATAGAGTTTTTCCTGTTTCCTTACCTTTTAATAAAGCTACTACTCCTGTTTTCCCAACTTCTCCTTCTATTTCAAGTCCCATGTTCTTTAAATTATCATAAATAACTTTTGCAGTTCTATGCTCTTTCATTCCTAGTTCTGGATGAGTATGTATATCTCTTCTTACCCTAATTATTAAATCTAATTCTTTTTTTATAAGTTCTTCAACTTTTTCGTTAACCATATAAAATCCCCCTCTTTGAAATTTTGGGGCTGTCGTACTAAGAATAAATCTCTCAACATATTGTGTTTGATATTGATTTGCAAAGCAATATATTGTATGTAAATTTCTTAATGCGACAGCCTCATTTTTATTTCTTATGCTGGACCTAATGGTAATCCAACGGCAAACCAAGTCATACCCAATACAATCCAAACTGCTAACATTATTAAACTATAAGGTATCATCAAAGACAAAATAGTTCCTACACCTGCTTCCTCCTCATATTCATTTGCCAATCCTATTATTATGGGGAAATAAGGAAATAATGGAGAGATTATATTAGTAGTTGAGTCTCCTATTCTATATAGCATTTGAGTTATTGCTGGACTATAGTCTAACATATAAAACATAGGTACAAATATTGGAGCAAGTAATGCCCATTTCGCCGAACCACTTCCTATAAATAAATTTATAAAAGCAGTTAATAATATAAACATTACAAATAATGGTATTCCTTTAAAATTAGCAGCTTTTAATGCGTTGGCTCCATTTACTGCAATTATATATCCTAAATTACTCCAATTAAAATACGCTATAAATTGTCCAATTACAAATACTAATACTATATAAGATGACATATCTTTCATAGCTATAGTCATATATTTAGGTAAATCAATCATACTTGTTATTTTCCCTACCTCTTTACCATATATATAAGATACAATTATAAATAATATTAATAAAAGAGGAATTATTGAATTTAAAAAAGGAGATGGTACTAAAGAATAAGTTTTAGGATGCCTGCCCATAGATGCGAATATTACCGCAGCAATAGCTGGCACTACAACAATTGCTGCATCTGAAGCTATATTTCCACAGATACCTATGAGCATTACTGTAAAAGTAACTACTTTTGGAGATGCCCCTAGTATAGTATCTCTCATAAATGCAGATATAAATCCAACATGTTCAGCAAGTCCTATTCCTAATGTCATAGTAAGAACCAAACCTAATGGTGCAAATCCAGTAAAGTTTTTAATCATGCTTTCTAGCATATATCTTATTCCTGAAGCAGATAATAAATTTTTTACCACTATTATCTTTTCATCTACTGGATTTTTAACACTAACTCCTATAAAGGAACACACTAATGAAGCAATCCACACTATAACTATTAACCACAAGAATAATATAAATGGATGAGGAATTTTATTTCCTATCCTTTCTACCCAGCCTAAAAATCCCCCAACTTTTTTATTTTGGATAACCCTTTTTTCAGTATTCATTTTAACCCCCCAATTAAAAATAAATTTATACCATAGCAATGATTAAAAACAATATCTAGCTCTATGAGTAAATTATTTTATAAATAAAGGTTCAGCAAAAGTATTTACATTTCACTCCTTCCATTTATATTTATGGCAGAGAAAGCGTATACCTTTTCAGCAATTTTTAAAACTCTTTCATCAAAATCAAAAGAACTATTATGATGATCTGCAGTTCGTTTTGTTCCAAAGATAAGATACACTGCTTTTCCTCCATTCTCTTGAACCTTATTCATCATATAAGTAACATCCTCCGAACCACTAAGTTTTCCATACTGGATTATATCAGTAATTTCTTCTATTTTATTAGCTTCATTCTCAACTATTTTTGACAGCTCTATATCACTTTTACCTTTCTGTGCTTTTCCTACTACCTTTACTTCATAATCAAGGTCATACATAATTGCAGCCCCTTTTATAATTTGCATAGCTCTATTTGTTATATATTCATTAATGTTATTACTCTCTCCCCTAGTTTCTAATTTTATTTCAGCATTCTCTGGTATTACATTTCTTCCTGTACCAGCTTTTAATACTCCTACATTAATTCTTGCAATTCCGTCCTCATGTTGACATAAATTATGCAAATTTAAAGTAGCTACTGTTGCACCTAATAAAGCATTTTTCCCATTTTGAGGAGAAGCACCAGCATGTGAACTCTTTCCTTTAAAAATCACATCAAATTTTGTTGTAGCCATAAAACCACTAGTATTACATACTATTTCCCCTAATTTCTTTGATGCAAAACCTATATGACCACTAAAAAAATAATCCACTCCTTCTAGTATTCCTCTATTTACCATGGAATAAGCTCCCCTTACCCCTTCTTCTGCTGGCTGAAAAATAAATATTATCTTTCCCTTTAATTTACTTTGTAATCTCTTTAATACTTTTGCTAATATAAGCCCTATAGATGCATGTCCATCATGCCCACAAGTATGCATAGCTCCTTTATTTATAGATACAAACCCCTCCTGTACTGGTCTATGATTTACAAAATTATTTTCTATACCTTCATTAGCATCTATATCAAATCTAAACGCTGTAGTTGGCCCTGGAACATTTGTATTTAATATTCCAATTACTCCAGTATATCCTCCATGCATTTTTTCAATATATTTCTTAATTCCACCTTGTTTCAAAGCTCTATTCATATGTTCTTTTAATTCTTCTTCAGAGGGCAATCCCATCATAGATTCTTTATGAAATATTTCATCTCCTAATTTTATTTCTACTCCAATGTTCTCTAGATATTCCGCAATTTTTGAAGCTGTACGAAATTCTGTCCATGCAAATTCAGCATATTTATGAAAATCCCTCCTTAAACATATAAGCTCACTTTCTAATAAATTAATAAATTCACTAATATTTTCATAGATAGACTCCATATTATATCACATCCTTAACCTTATATAACGTTTTTAATATACTTCTTCAAATATGGTTAAACCCCTTCTTTATTTACAAAATTTATATAAATATTAATAAAATTTAAATAATTGAAACTTTATGTAATTTTTTATTCATTATTTTAAACAATATTATTACAGTAAAATTTTCTATAAGTCTAAATAAACACTATAAAAAAGAGTTGATATTTACTATCAACTCTTGAAATTATTAAACGTTTACTTATTAAATTATATATTATTGCAACATTACTTATATTTTTTCTTCCTCATTGCTATCTTCTAATCTTCTAAGAACTATATTATAACCATCACTACCATAATTTAAGCATCTATTTACTCTACTTATAGTGGCTGTGCTTGCTCCAGTACTACTAGATATATCTTGATATGTTTTCTTTTTCTTAAGCATATTTGCTACTTGCATTCTTTGTGCCAATGCCTGAATCTCATTTATAGTACAAATATCATCAAAAAATCTATAGCACTCTTCTATTGTTTCTAATGATAAAATAGCTTTACATAAAAAATCCATATCTTCACTTTCAACTTTAGATCTGTAATCCCCCATGTACCTCATCTCCTTTTTCAAATAATTCTTAATAAACAATTACTATATAAATTCTAACATTATTAAGGAGATTAATCTATATGAAAAGTATAATTTTTTATGAAAATTTCCTCAAAAAAGTAAAACAACCCATTGGGGCGTGGGTTGTTCAATAAATAAAAGGGGGCTATTCATTCTTTTATTTATTCTTGCAATATAATTATATAAGATATAATTAGAAAATTCAAGGGTTATATGCAAAATAAATTGTAAAGTTTTTATTAAAATGCTTGAAATCATTCATCTTTTGTTCATATTGTCCTTCAAGTTCATTCATTATATACTTTTTAATTTATTTAATTCATCTTCAGTTAGCTCTCTGTATTTTCCCTCTTCTAAATTCTCATCTAAGTCTAAACTACCAAATTTAATTCTTTTAAGATATATTACTTTCTTATTTAAAGCTTCAAACATTCTTTTAACTTGGTGATACTTTCCTTCCTGTATTGTTACATATACCTCTGAACCATTTTCATCAGCTTTTTTTATTTCAAGCTTTCCTGGCAAACACTTATATCCATCATCTAAAATTATACCTTTTTCAAAAGCATTTATATCTTTTTCATCTACCTGCTTATTAATTTCAGCATAATATACCTTGTCTACATGCCATTTTGGTGATATAAGTCTGTGATTAAGTTCTCCATCATTAGTTATAAGTAATAATCCTACTGTATCTTTATCCAATCTTCCTACAGGAAATGGTTTAAATACTTGATATTCTGGTTCTAATAAATCTATAACAGTTTCATCATAATTATCAAAAGTAGCTGATACCACTCCTGATGGTTTATTCATTATTAAATATATAAATTTTCTATAATTAATTTCTTCTCCATCAACTTTTATTTTGCACTTTTCTGGATCTATATTCATACCAGAATCTTTTACAACAATTTCATCAACTTCTACAGCACCACTTTTTACAAGTGCCTTAACTTCTTTTCTTGTGCCATATCCTAAATTGGCCAATACTTTATCTAATCTTTCCACAAATTATTACCTCCATATACTTTTGTTTATATTCATAATATATCATTTATATACTTCCCAAATCTACTATAAAAAATAAAAAACAGTCCTCTGACTGTTTTTTATTTTTCTTCTATTTTCCATAATACTTCATTACTTTTTTCACATAATCTCTTGTTTCATATGGTAATTTATTAATATCAGATACATTTTTCACGCCTCTTCTTTGCAATGTTCCTGGGCCTGCATTATATGCTGCTAAAGCTAATTCTTTACAGTTCCCATACATATCTAACAATCCTTTTAGATATTTTGTTCCACCATTAACATTATCCTCTATATTATATGGATTCTTAACTCCTAAATAACTTGCAGTTTCAGGCATAAGCTGCATAAGTCCCATAGCTCCAGCTGTGGATGTACTATTAGAATCAAAATCTGATTCTTGTTTTATAACTGCCATAACTAAATCTTTATCTATACAAAATTTCTTTGATACTTGTTCTATTAATTTATTTAATTCTTTACTATCACTTTTTACATTATTAAATGTGGATTTTAATTCAGATACTAACTTCTGTCCTCCACCATACCCTAAATTTTTTAGATCTATTTCTCCAAAACTACCATTGTTTATACCATTTTTATCTATAATAGAATTACTTAGACTTTCTAATATGGCTGAAAAAGCTATGGAATCCTCCCCTAAAGTACTTTTAAGTGCTTGAGTAAACAACTGCATTTGAAGAAAACTCTCTACTTTTTTATTATCATCTATTTTCATTACTTCACCACCAAAATTCTAAAACATATTTTATATCTTTATCGTCGTTAATTTATTTTACTTTAATACATTTATGCAAATATATTCTATTCTACATAGAATTCACTGATATCATAATCTTCATAAGCACACTTTTTATAACTACTTTTGCACAAACACAGCAATTTATATTTTCCTTTGGAAAATGGAATAAAACTATAATAATTTTTTTTACTATACGCTTGAACCTTTATCCATTCATCCTTTTCCATTAGATAAAACTCATATAAATTATCCTTTCCTCCATTACTTTCTACAGAAAATATAGCTGGTTCATTCTCCTTAATTTTTGATTTATCACTTTTAATTTTAGTGTTTACTATAGGTAATGTATCATTAACAACTACTCTTATATCCTTTTTGCAATCGAATAATTCCTGACTTTTCTTATTTTTCCCATAAATTTGAATCCCATATATACCGCTACATTTTGGCGTAAATACATATTCCTTGCTGGAAGCAAAATCGCTTTCTTCTACTTTATGTCCATTAATTTTTAATGCATATTTTATTAATACATCTTTTGTATTGCTTGTTATAACTTGAACTAAAATATCGTCTCCACATAAGAAATGCTCTTTTACAGGATATAATACATAATCAATTGTTGCAGGAAAAAAATCATATACATCTATATATAATATTGAATGGCTATCATATTGTCTTCTTGAAAATTTATCTTTGACTCTAACCTCTAATTCATATTTACCAACTTCTTTGGGAATAAATTTTGTCCAATTAGAAATTCCATAATCTATAACTTGTTTTTTTCCATCTTTTTTTATTATAAAACTATATCTTAAATTTAACCCTCCTGATGCTTGAACCATTATAGTTAATTCTTCATCCTTTAATATTTTATTTCCTTTATCAAAAGTAACCTTGTCAATATTTACAGGTTCCTTACTTTTTTCATCTATTATAAAATTTAATTCTTTTTTCCTCTCAAAACTTCCTTCAAAGGAAGAATCCTTTACAAACAAAGTTATCTTATACTCTCCTGGCATCTTTGTTTTCCACAAATAATTATCGTTTTTTATATATCCAGAATCCTCACCATAATTTCCATCTATTATATATCTATATAATAAATTCTTACCTCCATACACCACTGCCTTAAGTAATATATCAGTTTCACATATTTGTGGTGACATTTTATCTGTGGTAAAGCTTTTTATTTCTATTTCTTTATATCTTTTTACATTATAATTAATTATTGCTCTATCATCGTACTCTTTTTGCGAATACATATCTCTTATATAACATAAAAGTTTATAATTTCCGCTAATCTCTTCTATATAACTAACTATTTTCTTTGTGGAATAATCCTGTACACATGAAGATGTGCCATCTTCATGTATTTTTATAAATTTATAGAGCACCGTTCTATTGTCCTTATTATTAACATTTACTTCAAAAATAAGTTCTACACCACATAATAATTGTGAAGATAAACATTTAAAATCTGTTATCTCTATCTTTTCTAAAGGTAAAACTTCAAATTCAATTCTATTAAAATCATCATAATTATTTTTTGAATATATATCTTTACATTCTACTAATATTTCATTTTTTCCAGGGTTTTTTGCAGTTAGAGTTAAGATATTTTCTGAAGAATAATCTTTTATCATATTCCAATTAAAATCTTCTCTAATCCAATATCTATACATAAGAGGAATTTTTTCTGAACTAACTGTTATATTGATTTTTTCTCCAACCTTTACTATGCTTTTATCTATATTTATTGATGAGATAAATTTTTCTTCTATCTTTCCAATTATAAAATCTCTTCTGGAAACATATTCAAACATTTTATTACTATTTTGTGGTTTGGCTTGTACCATTATAGTATACTTACCATCATCTTTTGGTATCCACTTAAAAGTGTTATTTTCATTGAAGTCCTGTAATGTGTCCCAAACTCCATTACATCCTAAGAAAAATTTATATAAAAATCTTTCCTCTAAAGTATTGCTAGCTAATATATTTATTTCTTTTCCTTTCTCCTGTGGGCTATCTAAATTAAAATCAATGACAAGTTCATTCATATACCTCATCTCCTGTACACCATATTCCTATCATATATTATACTATGATTCCATATTTTGTAATAGGTTTTTATTTACTTTTTTCTATTTATCTAATATTATGATATTAGTCGTATCTAAGGAGGAATATATTTATGAATATATATAACCTTATTATAACAAGTTTTACGAAAATAAAATTCAATGTAGATAATATTGTAAATTTTAATGTAAAAGATCTTATATTTAAAAATGATGAAGATGTAATAGCAGTTGATAATTACAAAATAGAAAATAATACATTTATATTTAATTTAAAATCTGAAATAAATATAAAGAAAGAATGTTTTCTTATATATGAAAATTTAAAAATTAGAGGAAGTTATCACAGATTATTTATTACAAAAGAATTTAATGATAAATATTATTGCAACTCAGAACTTGGATATAAATATACTAAAGATTATACTTCATTTAGAATCTGGTCTCCTGCTGCGTCAAACATTTTTCTTCTAATTTATAAAAATGGAGATGATTCAATTGAAGAAACTCCTAAAAAAATTCAGATGAAATCATTAAAACATGGTTTATGGTATTATAAGCTTAATGGCGACTTTAATGGTTGCTATTACACCTATGAAATAAATGTTTACAATAACATTTATGAAGCTGTAGATCCTTATGCTATAGCTATAGGAATAAATGGACTAAGGGGTGCTATTATAGACTTAAGTAAATCAAATCCTGAACACTGGCATAATGACATATCTCCAAGACCTAATCATTTTACAGATGCTATAATCTATGAAACAAATGTAAGAGATATATCTATACATCCTATTAGTGGAATTTTTAATAAGGGTAAATATTTAGGTCTTTGTGAAGAAAACACATACTCTAATGAAAATATGTCTACTGGATTATCTCACTTAAAAGAATTAGGAATAACCCATATTCAACTTATGCCCGTATTTGATTTTTCTTACAAAAGTGTAGATGAAAAAAATATAGCTACCTACAATTGGGGATATGACCCTCAAAACTATAATGTTCCTGAAGGAATATATTCTACTAATCCTTTTGATCCATATTGTAGAATACAGGAGCTAAAAAAAATGATTATGATTCTGCATAAAAATGGTTTTTGTGTAAATTTAGACGTAGTTTTTAATCATTTGTGGCATACCATTGACAATAACTTTCAAAAAATATTTCCCGGGTATTATTTTAGATATTATAATGACGGATCTATATCAAACGGAAGTGGTTGCGATAATGATACAGCTTCTGAAAATCCAATGATGAGAAAATTTATGTTAGATTCCATTAAATTCTGGGTAAAAGAATATCATATTGATGGTTTTAGGTTTGATTTAATGGGATTACATGATATAAATACTATGAATTTTATAAGAAAAGAATTGGATAAGATAGACTCTTCAATAATGCTATATGGTGAGGGATGGAGCCTAAAAACTGCCCTACCTAATCATAAAAAAGCATGTAAAGAAAATAGTATCAAAATGCCTGGCATAGGCCATTTTAATGATATATTTAGAGATTGTCTAAAAGGAAGTATTTTTATACATAAAGACATTGGATATGTTACTGGAAAAAATGAATTAGAAGAAATTATAAAAAATTGTATTTCAGCTTCTCTTAAACTAGAAAAAAACTCCACTGGTATTTTCAATATGCCCTATGAAACTATAAATTATGCTTCTTGTCATGATAATCATACTTTATGGGATAAAATAAATTTAAGTTGTGAAAATGAGAGCTTCGATAATAAAAAATATATGCATAAGCTTTGTAATGCTATTATATTAACAAGTCAAGGTATACCCTTTTTACACTGTGGAGTGGAATTTTGTAGAACAAAACATTTTATAGAGAATAGCTTTAAATCTGGTGACGATATAAATTGGATAGATTGGAGCCGAAAATTTATGTTTCTAGATGTATTTAAATACTATAAAGAGTTAATAAATTTAAGAAAATCCCATGCTTCTTTTAGAATGTATAAAAAAGAAGATATAGAAAAACATCTTTTATTTTTAGATAATTTACCCAAAAATGTAGTAGCTTTTATTTTAAAAAATTATCCTAAAGATATTTGGAAAAACATTTTAGTAGTTTATAATCCAAACAAAAATAGTGAATTTTTAAAAATACCTAATAAAACTTGGAACTTGATAGCTACAAGAAACTATATAAGTTCTACTCCTATACAAACATTTATTTCTTCTAGAATACAAGTAGAACCAATTAGCATGACTATATTATATTCTAATGATTAACAAAAAAGTAAGGATAATTTTTCTATACTGTTGCTACGGAAAATTTTAAATTATAAGATTATAAATGTTTTTCATAATTATCAACAGATGAAAATTATCCTTATTCACTATTCATAAATTATCATTTATTATTTAGATCTTTTTGTAACATAGTGAAAAAATACTAGTTATCTTTATTGCGTTATTTATTATCTTCTTGGCCTTTTTTTATTAATAATAGTATATTTTTATATAGTCTTTCATCATCTTCTTTACTTCTTTTTTTAGGATTAGAAGTTTTTCCACCACTTCTTCTTACTTTAGAACTTATATGCCTTTCAAACAATAATCTATCTATATTTTTATCATCATAAATATACCCTTTAGGATTTATAGCATAAGCCTTTTTACCAAGAACCATAGCTGCAACTCCATAATCCTGAGTTACCACTATATCATCTTTTTTTGTTGCATTAGTTAGTACTATATCTACACTTTGGAATCCACTTTCCACGTACTTTACTTCACTATAATGACTTTTTATAATATGATTCATATCACAATACATTATTACTTCTATTTCACATTCCATAGCTGCCTTTTCTATTAAATCTCTTCCTGGACATGCATCTGCATCTACCAATATACGCATACTTTCTCCTAACGTTAAACTATTATTTTAATCTTTCCTCTAAATCCTTCTTCATTTCTTCATAACCTGGTTTTCCTAAAAGAGCAAACATATTCTTTTTATAATCTTCAACTCCAGGTTGATTAAATGGATTAACTCCTAAAAGATATCCACTCATACCACAAGCCTTTTCAAAGAAGTAAACTGCATATCCAAAATTATAAGGATTAAGTTCTGGTATATTTACAACTACCCCTGGAACATTTCCGTCATTGTGAGCCAATATTGTCCCTCTGAAAGCCTGTTTATTTACAAAATCCATAGTCTTTCCAGATAAAAAATTAAGTCCATCTACATTTTCTTTATCTTCTTTTATAACTATTTCCTTTCTTGGCTTCTCCACGTTTATAAAAGTTTCAAATATTATTCTTAATCCATCCTGTATATATTGTCCCATAGAATGAAGGTCTGTTGAAAAATCCACTGCTGCTGGGAATATTCCTTTATTATCCTTTCCTTCACTTTCCCCATAAAGTTGCTTCCACCACTCTCCAAAGTAATGTAAGCAAGGCTCAAAATTAGCTACAATTTCTATATATTTTCCTTTTCTATATAAAGCATTTCTTACAGCTGCATATCTATAACAAGGATTTTTATCTAAATCTATTTCCATAAAATCCTCTCTAGCATTCGCTGCACCTTTCATCATTTCTTCTATGTCTATTCCTGCTACAGCTATAGGTAAAAGTCCTACTGGAGTTAAAACAGAATATCTTCCTCCTACATCATCAGGAATTACAAAAGTTTCAAACCCTTCTTGATCTGCTAAAGATTTTAAAGCTCCCTTCTCTTTATCTGTAGTTACAAATATTCTATTTTTAGCTTCTTCTTTTCCATATTTATTTTCTACTAATTCCTTAAATATTCTAAAAGCAATAGCTGGTTCAGTAGTAGTTCCAGATTTAGATATTACATTAATTGAAAAATCCTTTTCCTCTAGTAACTCTAATAAATCTGCCATATAAGTAGAACTTATATTATTTCCTACATAAAAAATAGCTGGAGTTTTTCTTTTATCTTTATTTATATTATTATAAAAAGTATGGCTTAACATTTCTATAGCTGCTCTAGCTCCAAGATAAGAGCCACCTATTCCTATGACAATTAAAATATCTGAATTTGATTGAATTTTTTTTGAGGCTAATTGTATTCTCTCAAATTCTTGTTTATCATAATCACAAGGTAAATCTACCCAACCCAAAAAATCCTTTCCTGCCCCAGTAGCATTATGAAGCATATTATGTGCCTCTTTAATAAATGGTTGAAAATAAAATATTTCCTCATCTTTTAAATAAGGTTTTGTATTACTTAAATCCAAAGTCAATTTTTCCATATGTTTCCCCTCCTTGAAAATCTATATAATAGTTTTAACTAAAGTTTGCCTAAATATAATTTAAATTCAATTAATGTGACTATATAAAATTTTAGTATATTAGGAAATCTAAATCAAGGTAATCTTGAAATTTATACCTTATTTTCCACCACTTTATATAGCATATTTATTAAAGATTTAGAAATTATTTTATAATTTAATGGAGTGCAATAAAAAAAATGATAGCTAATAAGCTATCATAAGCTTAATGAAATTATTTTATTTAAATATATGTTCTATCTCATCATCAATCTGCTTTTTCAAATAACTGTACTATTTTTTCATTGAAAAAGCCTAATATAATTGATAAAGAGGTGAATAAAAATCTTACTAAAACAGAATTAACAGTTATTAAATTAAAGTGATTATTTTTAGCAATCTCCCACACCTACAAATACTGAACTAACTACAGAAATAACAATAATGAACTACATCTTCTTTAAAAATTTTATAATTTTATATATTCACCCCTTATTCGTTCCTACCCTTTCAATATATATTTATTAATTTCATCTTTATTGCTATCATATTTATTTTTCATTTTATTGTAAAATAAATATTTTGCTCTATACTACAATTATAATATTTTCTTTCTGCAAATTGCATGACTGAGCAATATGCCAAATACAATAAACATCAGAATCATATTTATCATAACTGCGTATGGTCTCCAAATCCACATACCAAAACGAAATCCAGGTATCTCATATATTATTTGTGATGATGCCATTGGAAGGGCATTTAAGATAAATCGGAAGAATTTCCATGGTATTTTGATAAAGAAAGCCATAATAATGTAGAAAATATTCATTGCAATTCCTATTGATGTAGCCAAGGTTGTCTTCTCCGCCTTGTAGGATATCCACCCCATAATGGTTGTTAGGGCCAACACTCCTAAAATTTCACTTACAAACATTAGAATTATTCCATCTCTTAATGTAAAATTTCCTATAGAAAATAATGCAATTACTTTCAAACTGCTCTTTAAAGCCTGAAATCCCGTAGCTGAACCTAGTATTAGCATTGTGCCAAGTGTTGCTACTAAAGTCAGTAATAAACTATATATTATAACTGGTAGAAGGCGAACGCCCATCATCTTTTTTCCCAGCTTTGTTGCATAAATAATTTCCATGCTGCCATCTTCCATGCTATCAGAATAGGTAGCTGCGGCAAAAAATGTAACCATAAAGAGAATTACTACATAAATAACCTGCAGATTATCAAGTGCTATGCTCCAATAATAACTTCCTGGATATTTAATAAAAGGTGTTTTTACTTTATTCAGTTCTGTCAATGCTTTTGCCTGATACTTTTGAGGAATTTTTTCTATAAGGGCCATAGATTTTTTTCTCCAACATTGATAAAAATCTTTAGCATAGGCATCAGGAAAATCTTTAATTCTGATTTCAGTATAAAGTACTCCGGGATAACTAGCGACTAAACCATATATAAAAGATACAAGTGATGTGTATCTTATTTGGTCTGATTTTTCATCTCTTACCTTGCTAAGCGCTAGCCATAACTTATCTTCGGTCATTTCACCGGAATATATGGCTTCTTCTTTTAGCACTTCAGGTAGATTTTTCTCCCCTCCTATCAGTATTGTATTTAATCCAGCTGTCAAGAAAAGTATCCCTATTATTGATAAGATCACAAATCTTGTAAAAAGCCGACGCTTTAATTCTTGATATATCATTAGTTGTGTTCACCTTCTTCCATAGTTTAAGGCCGTAAATACTGTACTAAGTAAAAATATAATTCCGCTTGCTACAAGTAAAATCGATGGTATCCAGAAAGCTTTTCCCAAAAATGTTGTTATTGGAAACTGTGGAAGTGCTATAGATTGAGGATATAAAAACACTATTCCCCCCGGTGATAATATCCTAATTATATTGAGAATAGAAGAATCCATATCTATAAAAAAAGCCAACATAAAAGCTCCTAGTATTGTTAATATGGAAAGGCCCATTGCTTTTGAGGATTTTTTAACTATAGACGAAATCCAAGTAGAAAAACTTGCTATGGTTAAAATTCCTACCGCTCCAAAAACAAATACTTTTCTAAGTAATTCCCCTTGGGTGTAGGGAAGAAAACTTTTGCTAAAAACCTGTATTGATGTATTTAAAGCATCAGCAGGTAATAACTGCTTCAGCAGCACAACATAAACACCGGCTCCACAAAGATAGGTAATAAATGCCATAATCCAAGGTATAACAATTTTTGCTATGGCGAGGCTTCTCCTACCTTTCACTGTAGCGGTGATAATTTCATCAACTCCACTTTCTTTGTCCTTAGCTATCATAGAACCTGCAAAAATCCCTACCATAACTTGAAGCACAAATGAGAAAAATATTATATGTGCAATTCCATCATCCCAGATGGAGAATCCGCTGTAATAAGTATAAGGTTTTTTAACCTTATCCCACATTGATAGAGCTAATGTCTTTTCACTTTCATTATGTGATTTTTTATCAATATAATTGTGATAATATAAGTCTTCATTTTCATAAAAATGCCTTCCTGAATCCTTAGGAATATGCAAAAGATTTTCTGTAGATTCTCCCCTCATCTTTCTTAATCCAAACTCCTGCATAACTAATGTGTCAGCATAGACAGCATATTTCAATAAGTCTTTGTTCATAACAATATCTTTATCATCGTTACCCTTTAATGAGTTGAGAAACACATCACAACCTTTTTGAAATTTATCTTCAGTCATTTCTCCTGCAGTAACATTTCTATCCTTAGCTGCTGCTTCTATTGCTGCTTTACCTTTATAATCTTTGTAACATCCTATCTGCATAAAGTCTTCAGTAGCTCCCCCTACGATAAAACATGTCCATAGTACTGCCAACGTAATTGCAATTAAAACATATGTGGTTAGCCTTTTAAAGCTAAGCTGTCTTTTTAACTCTTGAAAAAATACATCCATTTTTATACCTCCTTCACTTTCGAAAGGTAAAAGTCATTAAGAGAAGGTGAAACTAATTTACTATTTGCTAATGGAGTATCTGCAACATAACGAATTGTGACCTGTCCCCTACCTTCATTACGAAAATTCATGATTTTATATTCCTTTTCCACCCTTGCCATCTCATTTTCAGAAACAACTGTTTCAAATACATTACCTTCAAGTGTTTGAATTAAAGAATTACTTTCTCCTGCTGCAATTAATTTACCTTTTTCCATAAGTACAAGATAATTAGCAATGAACTCAATATCTGAAACAATATGTGTAGACAAAATAACTATTTTTTCTTTGCTTATTGTAGTTAAATATTGACGGAATTTTCTCCTCTCTTCAATATCTAAACCGGCCGTAGGTTCATCTACAATTAAAATCTCAGGATTATTTAACATAGCTTGACATATTCCAACTCTACGTTTCATTCCCCCTGAAAGTTTATCAACCTTTTTCTTTCTAACTTCCAATAAATTAAATTGACTTAATAATTCACTGATTCGTTCACTTCTCAATTCTTTATTAATTCCTTTTAATGCTCCAATATAATGAAGAAAATCCTCAACTGATTGATTTTTATCATATCCAAATTGCTGAGGTAAGTACCCTACCTTATCCAAATACGTCTCCCTCAATTCAACAATATTTACACCGTCCAACATTATTTTTCCCTTGCTTGGCTTTATATTCCTAACCATCATTCTCATTAACGTGGTTTTTCCTGCGCCATTTGGTCCTAAAAGACCCCAAATTCCTGGTATAAATTCAAGATTCACATCATCAACAGCATTTAAATCTTTAAACTTCTTAGAAATATTATCAACAAATAATTTCATATGTTTTTCCTCCTTAATTAAAGTAATAAAAAAACCTTTCTTTTACTCTCAGTATAACTAAGATAAAAAAAAGGTTTATTCATAAATTATTTAATGTTTATAAAGATTTTATTAAGAATTAGGTAAAGTAATAATAAATACAGTATGTCCATCCTTACTTTCTGCTTTCAAAGAACCCTGATGTTTTTGTACAATTTCTCTTGCAATGGCCAAACCAAGCCCTGACCCGGCTGATTGACTTCTTGACTGATCTCTTCGATAAAACTTTTGAAATATAAGTTTTAATTCCTGCTGGCTTATTACGTCACCATCATTTTCAACGAACAATTTTATCACATGTTCTTCAACTTTTCCGTTTATTTTTATTATAGAATCCTTATGACTATATGCTATAGCATTCTTTAATAGATTATTTAACACTCTAGCAAATAGTAATCCGTCGGCGTAAATCTTAATATTATGAGGCAGATTTATATCAAATTTTAAGTTTTTCTTCTTAAGTAAAGGATATAGTTCTTCAGTTAACTGTTCTAAGAAAAACTTTGCATCTAATGAGCTTTTATTTAAAGGAATTTCCTGAAGACTAAAGCGGGTAATATCAAAAAACTGATTGGTTAAGTCCTCCAATCGATAGGATTTTTCCAAAAGTTTTTTAATATAGTCCTGACGCATATTCTGTGGTACTTCAGATTCCTGCAAAATTGTAAGATAGCCAATGATACTTGTTAGCGGGGTCTTTAAATCATGTGCTAAATAGGTTACAAGATCATTTTTCTTGCTCATCTCCATTAATACGTCCTGTTTCACGAGTTCATTTTCATGTATAATCTCATTTATCTGAGAATCAATTAATTTTAAATCCTGAACTTTTTCAGGTATCTCTCCTTTGGCTAATAAAGATATTCTTTGCTCTAACTGATTTATTATCCTTTCTCGTGCCTTAGTTTGTGAATATCTTGATGTAAAGTAAACAACAATTTCTAAAAGAACGAAAACTCCAACAGCTATATGAGTTAATATATCCCTAAGTCGTAGCCAATAAAATGTGCCCCTAGTAAATTCTACATTTCCATAAGGTGTCACCTTTTCTCTATCAAATAATATTGTTCTTTCAAAGTATTCTGCCACAACTCCTTCCAATTTGAAATCAATAAATAACATTAATACTACAAATATTAAAAATGATAAAATATAATAGTTCCATTTAAATTTTTTACGCTTCAATTATATAACCCACCCCCCAGACAGTTTTAATATATTCGGGATGTTCAAAAGAATCCTCCATTTTTTCTCTTAAGTTTCGAATATGTACTGTTATTGTATTTGTAGATTTTGAATAATACTCATCCTCCCACAATAAATGAAGCAATTTTTCTCCACTTAAGACCTGTCCCTTGTTTAATAATAATACTTCTAGAAGATTAAATTCTGTAGGTGTTAGTTTAAGCTCCTTGTTATTTAAATTAACATGTCTACTCTTTCTATCTAAGATTAAGCCTTTATAATAAATAGTATTATCTTCCTTTATTCCTTCCCCATATTCCTTATACCTCCTAAGCTGAGCTTTAACCCTTGCTGAAACTTCTAATGGATTAAATGGTTTAGTAATATAATCATCTGCACCATAAGCAAGACCTATTATTTTATCTTGATCCGCCGTTTTTGCAGTTAGCATTATTATAGGATAATTGTGCTTAGTACGTATATTTTTGCAAATATTTAGCCCACCTATATCTGGCAACATTAAGTCTAAAATAATTAAATCTGGCTCTTTATTTTCAAGAATTTCAAAAGCATTCTTCCCATTTTCGGCTTCCCATATTTGGAAAGATTCAGCTTCTAAATAGATTTTTAATATATCTCTAATGTCTTTGTCATCTTCTACAATCAAAATTTTCTCCATTTAATCCCTCCATATATTTACATTAAGAAACTTATAATATTGTATATTCCAATTAAGTATAATTATATCAAATATAACTTGTATCTCCATAATTATTTCTATCTTTTATTGAATTAAATATTTATTACAATGATTATGTATAAAAAATAAAATCCCCGAGCCTGAGCTCCGGGTAAAATAATTTATTTCATACCATTATTTATATTGGTTGATTCTATTTTCTCTGGTTCATCCACTATTACTTTCTTGATACTAAAATCATATCCGCCAGTTGCAGTAAATGTAACTAACATAGCATTTATAAGCATTAAGTACACCTTAGCTATAGTAAATGTATTATTTAATATACTGCAAACTACTATATTAAAAAAAGCCACCAAAAAAGTATAATACCTTGTTGGCATTTTTTTTACTACTGGAAGCTCCTTAGTAAACTGTACTGTTAACATAGTAACTACTACAGTGCCCATGTAAGTGCCTAAATACTCTAATGTAACAAAATCATTAAACTCCATGATTTCATCATCTCCTTTATATCAATTCTCTACTGCCATCTGTTCCAGTATCTTGTCCTGTTAATGTATATCTACAATCAATTGCTATACCCATAATAAATCCCTCTATATTAAATATATTATGTTGAATTGCATAAAAAAAGAAGCCTATAAAACCTCCAACTATTGCACATTACATTTGCTAAGTTTTTAGCATGGATAAGATAATCCACACTTTTGGGCAAATTATTAAGGTGTTAACATATATTTCATCTCCTTTAAATTATAAAATAGAAAAACCCTGGTTAATTCCGAGGCCACTGAAAAACTAAGAATATTGAATCGTCATCACGAAAGTGATGGCGGTTTTACTTTTTTGAATCAATAAATTATATTTCTTTAAGGTT
>NZ_JAGGKA010000022.1 GCF_017873215.1 Clostridium tetanomorphum | reverse complement strand
CACGAAGTATTCTTAGAAATTATAGAATACTTCGTGCTCATTTATCTGCTTAATTCGATATCAAGAGAAAAAGCATAGCTTTTTCAGTGGCCTCGTTCACGGGCAGGGATTTCTTTTTTAGAAAATGCAAGGTTAAGGCAAAGTTAATGCAAGGTTAATGCAAGCTTGAAGTGATAGACTGATTCTAAGAAGAAAAGGAGGTCCTGAGTTTGAGTGATTTTATAATTGAAACAAAAAATCTTACAAAACAATATGGGACACAGAAAAGTGTTGCCAATCTGAATATCCATGTGAAAAAGGGACGTATCTATGGTCTGCTTGGTCGAAATGGAGCCGGGAAAACCACCACCATGAAAATGCTTCTTGGTCTGACGCAACCCACTTCGGGGGAGATAAAGATTTTTGGCAAAAACATTCAGGGAAATGAAAAGAAAATCCTGCCACGTATCGGTAACCTGATTGAGGCGCCGGGATTTTATCCTAATTTGACGGGTACGGAAAATCTGAAACTTTTTGCCCGGCTGAGAGGTGTTTCCAAGCGTAACGCTGTTCAAAGCGCATTAGAGGTTGTAGGATTGCCATATGGTGATAAAAAACTGTTTTCTCAATACTCGCTTGGCATGAAACAGCGGTTGGCCATTGCCCTTGCCATCATGCATGATCCTGAACTGCTGATTTTGGACGAGCCAATCAACGGGCTTGACCCTATTGGCATTGCTGAAGTCCGTTTGTTTATTCGGGAATTGTGCGACGCAAGAGGAAAAACGATTTTGATTTCCAGCCACATTCTTTCGGAAATTTCTCTGTTGGCGGATGATATTGGTATCATTGACCATGGCGTATTACTGGAGGAAGAAAGCCTTACCGAGTTAGAGGAAAAGAACAGCAAATATGTTCATTTCATCGTTTCTGATACGGCGCAGGCGGCCAGAATTATGGAGCGTAACTTTGGAGCAAAAGACTTTACAGTGGAAAATAACCACAGCCTGCGCTTGTACGATGTTACACTGCCGATTACGGCACTAACCCGCGCTTTCATCGAAAATGGATTGGAGGTAGCGGAAGTTCATACCTGTGAAGATACCTTAGAGGATTACTTCAAGCGTGTGACCGGGGGTGAGGGTATTGCATAATCTGATTTACTGCGAATTTCAGAAATTCAAACGGCGTCCCCTTTTTCTGCTGGCAACACTGGCGGCAGTCATTTTTCCTGTTCTGACGACACTGCTCTACTGGAATACCCCGGGGGGACAGGATTACGACAACCTGTTTTCAGGCGTTGTAGATCCGGGCGATTTTCTTCTTTTGCTGCCGACTTTGGTTGTTATTTCAACGTCGCTGTTTTTTTCGGAACAAGACAGTGATACGCTGAAAAATCTGATGACAATCCCAGTTTCAAGGGACAGGCTCGTCCTGTCGAAAATCAGCGTCATGGCGGTTATCTCTGTGACTTATTCTCTTGTGGGATTCCTGGCCAGCGCGGTTTGTGCGAAGCTGCTCGGTATGGCGCTGATGAGCATGGGGCAGAAATTTATTCTCAGCGTTTTGCTGGGATTTATGATGTTGGCCGCGGCTCTGCCTTGTGTGGTTTTGGTGGTGTGGTTTAACAAAAGCAATCTGATTTCCGTTGTTGTTACTCTGTTTTACACCATTGTAAACTATGTGTTTCATCTTACCGATGTGGGAATGAAGACCTCTGTGGGACTTAATATAGGTACAATACTGCCCATCCCTTTGATTCAAAAATGGATTTTTCAGTTTTACAGTCCAGGAAGCGGTGAGTCAGCGAAATTTTATGAGACTATGCGTCCTTATTTTGTATCAACACCTGTTTGTCTTGGCATTCTTGGAATTCTAGCTGCTATATGCATTATACTGATGATACGGATTTACAACAAACGTGAGATATAAGGAGGAGGTATGACGATGAATTCGATTCTTGTAGAATTTCAAAAACTGAAACGGTATAGCATTATTCTTGTTGGCATCATTGGTGTGACCTGCTCTCCGATCATTTCAATCGTGATGCAGAACATGATGTCGGATGATGCCAAAACCGTTTTGAACTATACATTTCCTGACCTGCTGAATAGCACTATCTGGAACAATATAACGATCTTTTTTCCGATGATATTCGCTCTAATTGGCGGGTACATGATCAACCGGGAATACACAGACAACACGCTAAAGAATATGCTAACCGTTCCTATCAGTCTTCCACGGCTCATGGTTACCAAATTGATTGCACTCAGTATCATTACACTTTTTCTTGGTGTCTATAATGCGTTAGTAACGCTTCTTGTAGGCTTAATTTGTTGTTCGGAAAATATGTCTTTAGCAGTTGTTTTGTCGGGGAGCTATCAGATTATAGGGATGTCACTTTTTACCTGTATTGCGGAATTCCCTTTAATTGCCTTATGTAGTCGCAAGAGGGATGCTTTCAAGGGTGGAGCCGTGGTTGCATTCTTACTTGGATATATCACCATTTATTTTAAGAATCCCATGATCCGCAACGTATATCCGTTTTCAGCGGGTCTTAGTATCGTACAGTTTGGGGGCGAGGGATTTGTGTCTGACACTGTCGGCAACTATTCATTAACTCAAAACTCTTTCGTTGGTATTTGCGTTATTTTCGCCATGATAATATTGGCTGGAATTATAATAAAAGTTCCAAGGAAAGAAACAGTGGCGGTAGCTTCTTCAAAAAAGCAAAGTGGCCGTAATAAACAAAACAAATAGGAGATATCAAAAGTGAAGAAATTTGTACTTTTTTTCTTAATAGCATTCTGTTCCATTTTTGCGTTTACAGCCTGCACGAAAGATGAAATTTTAGATCACTATAATCAAGTCTTGCAGAAGGTCGGGGATAATAACCTTGCCAAAGACAGTAAATTACAAGGGCAGCGCACCTTTGGGGAAGACAGCTATGTTGGGAGCTATTTCGCTGATTATGAAGATTTTACAGGAACGGAGACTTTGTTTGGAGGAACTGCTCTTGAACGTGGTGACGGAAATGAGATTGAGATCATTTGTAAACTGAACATCACTAATGGTACTGGAAAGTTAGTTTTACAATCCGGAACAGATGGTCTTCAAACCCTGACTGAAAGTACAGGTGATTACTCTAAAACGATTGAACTGCCGTCTGCTAGCAACTACATTATCGTGGATGGCAACAACTTTACCGGTTCTATTCAACTGGAAATTAAATAAAAAAGAGGTATATCATTATGAAAGATAAAATTTTAAGCATCATTTCCTTTATTACCATATTTGTTCCAATTACCATACTTTTCGTATGGAAGCCTACAAACCCTAATGCAACCGCTATTGTAATTGGTTATTGTATCTTTATTGCTCTTAGTTTCTGTTATACGTTTTTTCTGTTTGCCAAAAAGCAATTAAGAGATATATATACCAAAATCTCTCTCGCTTTGAACGGACTTTACCTAATAGGCATTTTGGCTTTAATAGTATTTCCGCGTCTTATCTAAACATGACGTTAAATCTGTCTTATCAAAAATAAGTAATATACAGTTGCTGTACGACGACAAAAATAAAAAAACCGTAGTACAGCAACCATATTTTTATGAACTTACATATAGAACCAGCAACTTTGATTTCTCGAAAGTTGCCGGTTCTTTTAAAGTTTTAGTAGCACTTATAAGTCTATTCTTTTTATATGTATTTTATCATTGACTTCTATGTTATGTTCTTAGTTACTAAAAAGACATACTATATCAAACAATTAGAGCAAGAAATATTAAAACGAGTATATTTTATTCTGATATAATCGTTGTGAAGAAAGGAGGGGATGGTGTGGAAAACGGTGTTAAAATTGTTATGGAAGCAATTGATTATATTGAAACACATCTATCAGAAAAACTAGATTTAGATATAATTGCGAACGCCGTTCACTATTCAAAATATCATCTGCATCGCATGTTTTCGGATACAGTGGGCTTAACAATACACGATTATGTGCAGAGACGGCAACTGACCGAAGCAGCGAAATTGCTAGTTTTTTCTGAAAAAACAATAATGGATATTGCCTTGGAGGCAGGATATGCAAGTCAACAGGCTTTTTCCAATATTTTTAAGATAATGTACAAGCAATCTCCACATCAATTTAGGAAGAAAGAGGTGTTTTATCCATTGCAACTTGAATACGAATTTGGTAATCATCCTGATTTGCTGGAAAAAGAGAAACCGAACGCAAAGCGTGAAATTCTGTTTGCTACGGAGGTGGATATTCATCTATGCATGAATTTGGTGCGACTTGTAATTGACGGATTTCCAAATCTTAAAGAAGACAAGCATGTCAAGGTGCTAAAACATTACATCAAGGAAAATCGTGCGTTAATTATGAAAGAAGGTTCCATAGTCATCGGGATTATGATGATTTCTTACAATACAGGAAGCATTGACTTTTTAGGAATTCACCCTCTTTACCGAAAGCAGAGACTTGCTCGATTATTTCTGGATAAGGCCATTTGTGAGCTCCTGAAAAATAATCAAATCAGCATAACCACATTCCGGGAAGGTGATAAGGCGGATACTGGGTATCGAAAGGCACTAAAGGAGTTTGGTTTTGCCGAGGCGGAGTTACTAACTGAATTTGGTTACCCAACACAAAAAATGATATTGACTAAAGAAACGCAGGAGTGTACAGATGATGAATGAATTAATGCAAAAGGGCAAGCAAACACAGGATAGGCTGTTTTTCCGCCATGACCATATGAGGAAAAACGAAGAAAACGTGTTTTCCAAATTTCCTGAAGAAATCGAGAACCTTGAAAATATTAAAATAAAGATAGACAATGCTTTGAAACACTCAGAAGAAACGATTAACCGATATGACAGGGAGTATATGGAATCCAAACGTTATTTGGCCCACTATCGCCATGAGATAGACCCAAAGGAGATTTTTCAGAATGAACTTTTAATGAAACAAATTGAAAACACCGGAATATTTGCGGTACAAATACGAGAAAAGCTTGCGAAGTTGGCGGATTCCCCTTATTTTGCACGTATTGATTTTCAGGGCAATGGTGACGAAGATGTTTCTGTTTATTATATTGGACGGTTTTCTTTCTCTGATGAATCAAAAATCTTTATTTTTGACTGGCGAGCCCCTGTTTCCAGCATGTTTTATGATTGCGAACTGGGACAGGCTGGGTACGAAGCGCCAGTCGGAAGGATTAGCGGCGAACTGACCCGAAAGCGACAGTTCAAAATATCGCGAGGCTTGATGGAGTATGTTTTAGAGAGTGCTATTAACATTCAAGACGATGTATTGCAACGGGAGCTGAGTCATACATCCGACGAAAAGATGAAAACTATTATTGCTACCATTCAACAGGAACAAAACCAGATTATCAGAAACGAGAAGGCTGAAACCTTGATTATTCAAGGCGTCGCAGGATCTGGAAAAACCTCTATTGCTTTGCACCGGGTGGCATATTTACTGTATAGGTGCAAGGATACCTTATCAGCAAATAATGTAGTTATCCTCTCTCCCAACAAGGTGTTTGCAGATTATATTTCCGATGTTATGCCAGAATTGGGAGAAGAACCGATTTACGAAATGAGCTTTACCGATATTGCGGATATTCAACTGGAGAAAATTATAAATTATGAACCAAACCGCGATCCTATGGAAACAAACGATCCGGAATGGAACGAAAGAGCTAAGTTTAAATCTACACTGGATTTTGTTATGATGATGGACAGCTATTTGGAATATGCTGTAAAGAAGTGTTTTGTC
The DNA here is from genome assembly GCF_017873215.1 of Clostridium tetanomorphum. Lineage (GTDB taxonomy): Bacteria > Bacillota > Clostridia > Clostridiales > Clostridiaceae > Clostridium_AO > Clostridium_AO tetanomorphum. The sequence goes on along the minus strand of NZ_JAGGKA010000022.1, from coordinate 66,519 downwards.
CCAACTGACTATGAATTTGGCCGCTTCAAAGCCAAGCATGATTGGATTTTAACGCGATTTAACGCTTACAAAAGATATCCCATAAAAAGGCGGCTATATGAAGTGTCTCTGGATATTTTTGAACGATTTAAAACTGAGAATATCCGTGATGAGGAGTTGCCTAATCAGAAAGTGATTTACAAAAAACTGGTTTCAATGCTCCGATTTAAGAATACTCTAGCACTTTACAAGGACTTTTTTAAGGCAATGAAAATACCTGATAAATTAGTGTTGTTTGGGAAAAAAACATTGGAGTGGCCAGATGTTTATCCATTTATGTATTTTCATGCCGCATTTGAAGGTTTGAAGAAGAACCGGCTTATCCGGCACCTTATTATCGATGAAATGCAGGATTATACTCCGGCGCAATATGTTGTGATAAATAAGCTCTTTCAGTGTAATAAAACAATTCTCGGGGACTTTGGTCAAATTATAAACCCTAATCATATGAACTCTCTTAATGATTTTCGAACAATATATCCTGATGCCGAGATTTTGGAGTTGAACAAAAGCTATCGCTCCACCTTTGAAATCATCACATTTGCAAAAAGTATTCAGGATGTTTTGACGATTGAAGCCATTGAGCGACATGGAGATGTTCCTGAAATAATCGGATGCAGTGATTCAGAGGATGAACTTGCAAAAATCAGAGAAAAAGTAGCCTGCTTCCTCCAAAGCAAGTATATGACTTTAGGTATTATTTTGAAAACGAGTTGCCAGGCACAATCCCTTTACGAGGTTTTAAGCAAGGAATATGATGTCAAACTGCTTACTGCGGATAGCGATAGATTTACAAACGGTATATCTATTACCTCTATTGGCATGTCAAAAGGGCTAGAATTTGACGAGGTGTTGATTCCCGCATCCAATAAAGAAAACTACCATACGGATTTTGAACGTAGTTTACTGTATATTGCCTGCACCCGGGCAATGCATCGATTAACGCTTACGCATACCGGAGATCTAACCGGTCTGATTAGTAAAAACAACAAGGAAGCGCAAAGCAATAGCTGAGACAAAGCAAATAAGTACTTGACTGCTGAATAATCTGGTGGCCCGAGACTTTGGTGTTGTTTCTCTGTTACGGTTCCGCTAAACTTTTAAAATTTCCATTTTGTGTTGGACAACTGGAAACTTAAAGAAGTTGAATTGTGATATATCATGCCACCAAGGTACTAGCGGCTTCATAAGATATTATTATTACTGTTACAATGCATATGGAATGTGTGACTAACTTGGCTAAAGAAAAACAAAAAGGTTAAAGGAAATTTAAATAATAAAAATATGAATGAAAAAGAAAACATTGTAGAATCATTTATATGTATGATAGAAAAAATAGCTAATGGCAAAATGAATGTTTTATGTTTTGGAAGTGAAGACATGACTTTTTTCCGTGGAGAAATTCACATAATAAAAATCATAGGTGATAATTCCGAGACTTTCAGTTCTGAAATTGCAAGAAAGTTATGGGTTACAAGGGCTGTAATCCATAAAACATTGATTAAATTACAAAATAGAGATATTATTTTTGATGAAATTGATGATGTTGATAAAAAGAAAAAAAGCTTTATTTAACAGAAAAGGGGAAGGTGGCATATATGGAACATAAGAAATATCACGATACCTATAATAAACTATTTTTTGATTTTATAGACGGTTTAAATGATGAGAAAGCTAAGATAATAAAACAGTTTCTAGATAATGCCAACAAAATGATAGGGAATCATTTCTAAAGAAAAAATCGGGGCGAAGAAAGGATGAGAAAATCAGAGAAACAGATAAGTAGTTTGATTTTATGTTTAATCTTAGTATTTTTACTTGCAGATTGTGGTGGTAATAAGGAGAAGATTGTTAAATTATCTACTCATATTATTTCTGATATGGAGTATATTGCAAATATAATTTTAATAATAAAATAAAGACATTATTATGAGAATGGCTCTATTTCCTCCCTAGTTCTGGGAGTATCAAATGACCATTCTCTATTTTTATATATTATTATTTTTTAACAGTTACGATGTTCTTATTAGACACTCTATCTATGTGGAAAAATTATTTCTTTTTAGCGGAAATAAGTAACATCATTGGTCTACGTAACTCATCTTGCATCTCAGGATTATCTTTTAGCATAGATTCTTCTGGTTTAGGTTCTATAAGATTTGTTATTTCAAAACCAGACATAATTAGGCTGTTTATATAAGTTGTTAGTGTTTTATGATATTTTATAACTTCTTCACCTAAGAAATTGGCTTTACGTATACCTTCTGTAAAATATTGATCTACAGGCCAGTGTAAGCGATTGCCTTGCTCATCATAATGCCAGTCTTGTGATCCATATGCTGTAAATACTGGATGTTCAACTGAAAACACAAATTCTCCATCAGTTGAAAGACAGGTATTTACTTTTTGACAAATGTCATCAAAAGACTCAATATAATGAAAAGCTAAAGAACTGATTACAACATCAAAAGTATTTGGAGAATAGTTTATATCCTCAATAGGACTTTTGATGTATTCGATTAATGAAGATGTAGTCATTTCTTGGGCTTTTTTTAGCATTTTCTCCGATATATCAATACCAGTTACAGATTTTGCTCCTTGCTCAATTGCATATCTGCAATGCCAACCAAAGCCACATCCTAAATCCAAAACACGCTTGCCGTTAAAATTGGGTAATATCTTTTGAAGTTCATGCCATTCTCCAGCGGCGTTTAATCCGATGACTGAACGAGCCATTTGCTTATATTGATTAAAAAAATTTATATCATCATATTTGTTTTCTTTCATTGTAAATTCTCCTTTAAACCACAGTATTTTAATAAAAAATATATTATAAAACATTTGCTACCATTATAAGCATTATAGCATGTTTAAACATACAACAGATTTGAAAAAATGCTTCTGTATTATTTTTTCAAATAATATAGCGTTTATGATTTACTTATAATTTTTCGAATACTGGATTCAGATAGATAATATTCTATAGCTAATTTAGCTATAGAATATCCTTGATGATATTTATCTTTTATAGCCATATTTCTTTTTTTTAGTTCACCTTTTATACCTGAATTTTCACCCCAAGATTTTCTCTTGCCACGGGTTGGAATATAAAGATACTTGCCATCTATATAAGTTTGAATTTTTTCTAATAAATCTATAGGCAGAATTTCTTCTGCGTTAATATATTTCATAATACTTGCTCCTTTCCACTAATAAGCTAAAGAAGCAAAGTCTGAAATATTATATATTCATTTTTTAAAGTAGCCATACAAAGAATAGATACATTCAGACTTTGCATGGCTTGAATCCATTCTACTAATTGTATGAGTGCAATCGCAAAGCATTTCTCTTCCCCCTTTATCTATATGTGTTTCAATATCTGCTTTATCATTTTCTATTATTGTGAATTAATTATAGCATATTACTAAAAATAAATTATAGTATAACTGGTTTATTTAGCAACAATTATTGTAATATTAGTAAAACCTCTATATGCTTACTTGAATGATTGTAGTTTTGGGTATAGAATTTATTTGTGGACATATTGTTAAATTTAATATATGCTAGGGGTGCCTTTAGGCTGAGAGCTAAATAATAATATTAAATTATTATTTATAACCCTTGTACCTGAACTGGGTAATGCCAGCGTAGGAAAGCTTCTATTGGTTATTAAATCATATTGCAATTTGGAGTATGATTATTTTTTAGATCAATATTAGCGTCCTTAATAAAAATGAGGAGGTTATTATTATGAAAAATTTAACAAACATTATTAACAACTTTGAATCTATTAATCTTGTTAAAAATATGAAGGAGATTTTTTCTAAACCTACATCTATATTAGCAATAATAGGTTTAATTTTAATTATACTGGCAGTGATTAAGATAAAAAGAGTTAAATTGAATACTAGAATTATATGCCAAATAGGTATAATGCTAGCTTTAGCTACTGTACTTAAAATATGTAGGATATATCATTTTCCACAGGGAGGAAGTGCAACTATAGGAAGTATGGCTCCTATTCTTCTAATGGCACTTTTTTATGGGCCTGAAGTAGGATTTTTAACTGGTGGATTATATGGAATAATTACTCTAATTATGGATTCCTATATAGTACATCCTACACAGGTGATATTTGATTACCCATTACCTTTTTTAGTTTTAGGTGTTGCAGGATATTTTAGGAATAATAAATTATTAGGATGAGGTATAGCCATATTTATGATATATATATGCCATGTAATATCTGGATTTATATTTTTTGGCGCATATGCGCCAGAAGGTAAATCACCATTATTATATTCACTGGGCGTAAATGCAAGCACAGTAGGACCAGACGGAGTTATATGTTTATTGATTATATCATTGCTTCCGATAGAAAGATTATATTCATTAATAAATAATGGTAGACAACAAGCTAATATTACAAAGTAATTATAAATTTTCATTGAGATTTCATTAAAAATAGTGCTGTCTCACAATAGGAATACTTCTATGTGACAGCACCTTTTATGTTTTTATGATTAAAAAAGCTAATTCTATCACTATAGCGGTTACAATAGAAAATATAAGTTTTTATCTGTTAATAGCTAATATTAGCTTTTGGATACAATGTAGTCCCTCTAATTGAAACTCTTATTTCATTTGTTAATGGAACATTATGCTCATCAATAATTGTTCTCCACCATTCCCATGCAAGGCCTGTACATTCTCTTGCTAGAATTCTTATATTTTTTGAATTAGGTGGAAGTGGTATTACTGTAGAATAATGAGCAGTTTTATCTTGATAGTTTCCATCCCATGTCTTATGAGTTAGCACTTCATTTCCATTCTTATCATATGAAAATTCATCCCATGATATTTGAAATTGAGCAACATATGCACCACGATGGTCAATAAGTATTTTACCTTTAGAATATTCTGTAGATGTAGTTTCAATATAATCTGTTTTGTTATGAACAGCAGCAACTGAATTATCCTTTAAGAAAACACTTGTATATGAAATTGGATATGCTGGATTTTTAAGACTAAATTCCGCATTTCCTTTAATTACATTTCGTATTTCGTTAAAATCTTTTGTGATAATTTTATTATGTTCCTTTGAGTCCCCACCTAATACTACAGCAGTAAATGAACTTTCTTCAAAGATATCTTTGTATTGTGAATTAGTTTCTACATTAGTATTATTAAGTAATGCTTTGAATGCAGCTTGTACATCTTTGCTGTTAGATGAAGTTTCTAATTTTACATAAATTGTTCTACCATAAGCCACATTTGATACCATAATAGGTGGTGCTTCATTACTTACTCCTTTACGGGTCAATTCCTCAAAAGTAACGCTATCATCAAAAAGTTCGGATGGATTGTTAGGTAATTCTGAGCTTACGGTGTAGAATATTTGCTTATATGCCGCAACCATTACCTTTTTTTCTCCATTTGATATAGCATTAAAGTCAATTCCAAGTGAACTATCAAGAACTTTAGAATTAACATTAAGAGTACTTCCTATTTGAGATTTACTATAGACCATAGATTCTGAGTACTGTGTTCTTGCAGGTAAAGTATGTGTTGATGAATATTTTTCATTCCAAGTAGATATTAATTCATCTATTGCTCCAGATACACTACCATATGTTGGATTTTCAACTGTTATGGTATTTTCTTTTTTCATACCTGGTAAATCTATACTAATATTTAAAGGCTTTCTCTTACACATTAATATATTAGGTCGATTTTGAACAAAATCATCATTTGCAAGTTGTAATGCTCCTGGAAATGTACGATCAGTTACAGAATCAATAATTGAGATATCTACTGGTGATGTTGTAAGTGACTTTTTCTTACGTTCAACTACTACAAATTTTCCTCCTGATTTTAAACCTTCTTTTGGAACAAAATTTTCTATGGTATCACCATTTACAGCCAAAATATTATCTCTATTATAGTTTAGATTTGATATACCAAAGTCAATATCATTAGGCTTGTTTATTTCATTGTTTGAACTAGTTGTAGGTGCTTGAGCGAAACTAATAATTGGGTGGGAAATAACACATAAACTAATGAACAAACATATTAATAGCTTTGCTGTTTTTGAATTTTTTAGCATTTTTATAATACTTACCCTCATTTTTAGATATGATACTAATTAAGTTTATAAATTTATTATTATTTAGATTATAGCAAAATTATTTATATAAAACAAATATACAAAAAATTAGAAATTCGATAATTGAAATTTTACCAGATGTTTTTAAAAGATATATATGGTTATCCTATAGAAAGATTAATTAGTTAAATAGTAATATTAGAGATATGTAAATTTAATATATAGAATAAAGTAAATTCTAAATAAAAAAACATATCTTCTCAATATGAGAGGATATGTTTTAGTAGTTTGTAATATATATTAAATTACCTCAATTATGAAATTATGCTATATTTTTTCATATAATAAATTCAACTGATTTACACGACTAATTTTCAATTTTTTATATATGCTTTCTTTATGACGCTTAACTGTGTTTTCGCTGATACGAAGATTTTTTGCAATCTTTTTAGTAGTATAACCAATGCGGAGGAAATTAGCTATTTCACATTCTCGTTTTGTGATTCCTTTACTTTTCATTAAATTAAGCCATTCAGTGTCTTTTTTTTTGCTAATATACTGAAAGAAAATAGCGTAATTAGTTACATATTGATTTGTTTCGTGAGTTCTAGTAATTAAATGTTCTATAGAAACTTCTAAATTAATTTTATTTTGTAGATAATATTGATTTACACCGGATTGAAGGTGTATTGGAAGAATCTCATCTTTAATTAATTTTTCAGCCGAATCAACGGAAGCATCATCTGTTAACAATTCTAAGATTCTCATAGCTTCCTGGTTAATTTGAAGAATTTGAAAATTACCATCACACAAAATCATGCCAATAGGTAAACGAAATAATAGATTGTGAACTGTGGTAGTGCTTATATTTTTATCATGAAGATGAAGATAAAGATTAAATTGGTTTTCAATTATATTACCAATTTGCTCTAAGAGAAGTTGTTCCATTTTAGTAAATCCTAAAGAATTTTTTTCACGATAAACGGCCACAGCGCCAATATATTCATTATGTTCTCCTCGCAAAAGTACTAATGCCTCATAATAAAAATTATTACGAGACAATACATCATTGTATAAAGCAGAGGATTCATATTGGTCAAAAGTCATAAAATCATCCACCATCAAAACGGTTTTCTTAAAATCTCTGTTGTAATTAGCTGGGGCAAAAAAGTCTTGTTCATAGCAATAATTATTATAGATGACCATAGATAATTGATTAAAATTTGCATAAGCAAGTCTATGATAATATCCGTTGTCATCTACTATTGGAAATGCAGCGCCGGAGAAATCAAAGTATTCTAACATTGATTGAATAGTTTTTTCTTGAAAATTAATATCCATAGGATTTAATACTTTTGAAAAATCTAATAATTTTTGGTAATCTTCTTTATCTAAAATATCCATGTTATCACCTCTGGAGCAAATACCCTATATTAATAGGGCATTTGTGTAATTGTGATTTCATTATATAAATGCTACAATGGGTTTGTCAATAAATTAACAATATTTCTGAGAGGAAGGGATCATTATGGCAGTATTAAAATTGTTACGTGCTCCGTTAAAATATGTTCAAGGTAAAGGCGCATTATTGAAGTTTTATGATGAAACAAAGGATTTAGGAAAGTCTTTTTTATTTATTTGCAGTAATAGTGGTTATAAAAACTGTAATGAAAAGCTAAAGAAGAGTTTTGAAGGAACAGATTGTAAATTACGTTTCGAAGTTTTTGGTGGAATTAGTTCCAATGGCGAAATTGAAAAGATGAGAAAGATCGTAAGAGAAGATAAAATTGAAGTTGTTGTAGCGGTTGGCGGTGGTTCTGCAATTGACACTGCTAAGGCCACTGCATATTACGAAAAATGTCCAGTAGTAATTATACCTACTGTATGTGCAACTGATGCACCATGTACTGGACTTTCAGTTATTTACAATGACGATGGTACATTCGATACCTATATATTTTATCCAAGAAATCCGGAAGCAGTTATTGTTGATTCACAGGTTATTGCAAATGCGCCAGTGAAGTTTTTAGTAGCAGGTATGGGTGATGCACTTGGAACTTATTTTGAAGCAAGAGCTTGTGTGAGAACTGATTCTCCAAGTCTAGAAAATGGTGGTATTGCATTATCTGCAATGGCTCTTTGCGAATTATGCTATAAAACATTAATTAAATGTGGATATCAAGCAAAATTAGCTTGTGAAAATCATTTAGTAACTCCAGCTTTTGAATCAATTGTAGAAACTACAACATATTTAAGTGGTGTAGGTGCTGATAATGGTGGACTAGCAGCGGCTCATTCTGTATACAATGGATTTACTGCATTACCAGAATGTGAAGCAACTATGCACGGCTCTTTAGTTGCATTTGGTACTATTGCTCAGTTAATTATAGAAAACGCTCCAAAGGAAGAAATAAAGGAAGTAATGGATTTTTGTTATAGCGTAGGACTTCCAGTTACATTAAAAGAAGTAGGAGTAGAGGATGTAACAAGGGTACGTATTGCAGCTGAAAAGGCATGTATTCCAGGTGAAACAATACATAACATGGCTGGAGATGTGACAGCAGATCAGTTAAATGATGCACTATTAACAGCAGATTTATTAGGTCAGGAATATTTTAAGAAATAAAATGGACATTGATTAATATAAAAAGTAATATATTCATATTAAAAGTTGAGAAAGGACTATGAGAGAAATCTCTTAGTCCTTTCTCAACTTTTAATTTAAAAAACAATTAAATATTAAATAGATAACTCTGTAAATCATGAAGTATCTCACATGGTATGACCTATGAAAAAGTATCAGATGAGCTAAGTTTTTTATTATAACATTCATCACAATAACCATAGAACTTCATTTCCCAATTAGTGATTGTAAATGAAAATTTCTCATTAATAACATTTTTAATAATGTTTATAAGATTAAAATCACAATCTATAATTTTTTTACAGTTAAAACAAATGAGATGAGGATGATGATTAACATGAACGTCAATGTTTGTTCTATTATTTAAAAATAGTTTATAACGACTAATCCTGTCATCAAGAGATAAATGATCTAATAAGTCTAGTCTTAATAATATTTGAATAGTTCTATAAACAGTAGCTAAACCAAGTGATGGACAATTAGCTTTAACCAAATAATAAATTTCATTTGTTGTTAAATGAACATTTCTATTATTAAAGAAAATTTCCAAAATAGCAATTCGACTAGGTGTAAGTCTAATATTATTAATTTGAAAAATACGTTTATAAAATTCTAATTCTTTTTCCATAGTATGCCTCCCTAAAATTTAGTGTTAAGTAATAAATAAAATTGTAGATATAAAAAATTATATTATTATATTTTTTCAAAAAAAATCATTAACTAATATGCTAATGTTGCATAAGCAACAATCCACAATATAATGTTGCATATGCGATTATATGAAGTAAATTATTGATTGAAAAACCATATTGAATAAAATAGAATATACATGTAAATGATAATTATTATCAATTGGATGCGAGGTGAAAGTATGACATTATTAGATGGAAATATTAGAGGGAACTATATTATTGTTAGAACTAATATTAATAAAAGTATTAAAAGAAGGCTTGAAGCTCTAGGATTAACAAATGGAACCAAAATACAAATACTAAATAATAAAAAGAATGGTTCTATTATATTTAAAGTGAGAGGTACAAGGCTAGCTGTTGGAAAAAAGATAGCATTTGGTATTGAAGTAGAAGACATAAGCTCATCTTCATTAAACAGAAAGGAGAATATTACATTATGACTGAAGAACTACATATAGGTTTTATAGGAAATCCTAATTGTGGTAAGACCACATTATTTAATGCATATACAGGAGCAAGACTCAAGGTTGCTAACTGGCCAGGCGTTACTGTTGAAAAAAAAGAAGGTTCAATGAAATGCCAGAATCGTGAGTTTAAGCTTGTAGATTTACCAGGGATTTATAGTTTAACTTCATATACGATGGAAGAAAAACTTTCAAGAAAATATATAATGGAAGATGATGTAGATATTGTTATTGATATTGCTGATGCATCTTGTCTTGAAAGAAATCTTTTTTTGACACTTCAGCTAATTGAACTTGGTAAGCCAGTTATTTTAGTACTTAATATGATGGATATAGTAGAAGAACGTGGAATGAAAATAAATATACATAAATTAGAAGACATGCTTAAGATTCCGGTAGTTCCTGTATCAGCAAGGAAAAAGGTAGGATTAGATAGTCTTATATCTACTGTGATAAGTAATAAGAATAAGCATATTAAAAATAAAAAGTATACAGTTACTTATAGTGATAAGATTGAGGATAAGATTGACATAATTTCAAGAGAACTTGTAAAAAAGTATGGTGAACTTGAAAATAAACGATGGTATGCAATAAAACTTTTAGAACAAGATTTTGAAATAACAGAAAAATATGCAGTGAATTTGCCAGAGATCATTGATAAAAGTTATGAAACAGACATTATTAATGAAAAATATGATTTAATAGAAGAAATTATAAAAAAAGTACTTGTTAACAAAAGCAGAAAAGCTGAGGTAACAGATAAAATTGATGCTGTATTAACTAATAGCTATTTAGGAATTCCAATATTTTTGGGGATTATGGCTTTAGTATTTTTCTTAACATTTACTATAGGTGATATGTTGAAGGGTGTATTTGAATTAGGACTTGATGTTTTTAGTAAAGGAGCTACTAATATTTTGACTAGCATTAATGCAGGTGATATTGCAACTTCACTTATTGTAGATGGTATTATTGCTGGTGTGGGAAGCATATTAACATTTCTACCAAATATATTTATTTTATTTTTAGCCCTTGCTTTGCTAGAAGATAGTGGATATATGTCTAGAGTTGCATATGTAATGGATGGAGTAATGGGTAAGATTGGACTTTCAGGAAGAGCATTTATTCCTATGCTATTAGGTTTTGGATGTACAGTGCCTGCAATTATGGCATCGAGAGCATTAGAAGATTCAAAAGATCGATTTAAAACAATTATTATTACTCCGTTTATGTCATGTAGTGCTAGGTTACCAATTTATGTGTTATTTTCCCAAATGTTTTTCAAAAACAATGCTATGATTGTTGCATATTCTATGTATGTTATTGGCTTAATCGTTGCAATTATTGTAGCTTTAGCTATGAATAAAATAGGGGATAAAAAGGAAATTAATGCTTTACTTATTGAACTTCCAGAATATAAGACACCCAATGGAAGAACTATAGCAATATATGTATGGGAAAAAGTAAAAGAGTATTTATCAAAAGCTGGAACAACAATATTTGTTGCATCTATTATTATGTGGTTTATATTGAACTTTGGACATAATGGAATGGCATCTAATATGTCAGAGAGTTTCGGAGCATCAATTGGTAAAGGATTAGTTCCTATATTAAAGCCAATTGGACTTGGATACTGGCAAATTGTTGTTGCGCTTATTTCAGGTATTGCAGCAAAAGAGGTTGTTATATCGAGCTTTAGTGTACTTTATGGTGTTAATAACATAAATTCACAATTTGGAATGAATAGTATGATGTCAATACTTACAAGTGTAGGATTTACTTCTATAAATGCCTATGCGTTAATGGTATTTTGTTTGCTATATACACCATGTGTTGCCACTATTGGAACAATAAAAAAAGAAACTAATTCTTGGAAGTGGACAGGTTTTTCAATTTTATTTCAGTTAATTATAGCATGGTTAGTATCTTTATTAGTTTATCAAATAGGAATGTTTATTATGTAAAGGAGATAGATAATATGGTAGGAATTATATTTATAGGAATCATCAGTTTATATGCAAGTTATGTCATATATAAAAGAATGAATAATATTAAAAAAGGTGAATTTTGTAATTGCGGATGTAGTGATTGTGGTTTGGAGATAAAATGCAAAAATAAATAGTATTTATTTAAACTAACATAGGAAGTTAACATTGAATGAAATTATTTCAAATGTTATTATAAAAGGGATATAAGTTTAAAAAATGGACAATAAGAATGTTGATTTATATTAGGGGTGAGTATATTGATTGAAACACAGGATTTAAGAGTTGTAAAAACCCTAGATAATATTATGAATAGTTTTTTACAATTAATAAAGGAAAAAAAGTTTAGTAAAATTACTATAAAGGATTTGACAGAGAAGGCAAAAATAAATAGATCAACATTTTATAAATATTATTTGGACAAATATGATTTAAAAGATAAAGTAATTAATAGTTTTTTAACAAACTATAAAAATGAATTTAGTTTAAATTATATTAAGGATAGCATTGATTTAAATATAGATGAATTAGAAAAATTAATGTTATATTTTAAAAGAAAAGAAGAAATAATTATGATATTATGGGACGAAAATATGGAAGATTGTGTTAGATCAAAAATGCAACAAATTTTAGAGATTAAGATGGAAAATTGGATTAAATTAAATACAGGACAATTAGACAAAAAAGATAAGTTGTTTATAAGAATATTTTCATCTTCATTTTTAGTAATTATTAAATGGTGGTTTGAATTTTCACCTGAATGCTCAGCTAGGGAAATTGCACATCTTGTATCCGATAGTAGAGATTTAGCACATAAAAAATTTTTATGTGCTAAATCGTAATTTGTAAAAAATCTTTATATATTTGTGGATATAATTTTATCACTTAATTGACTTTATTTTACTAATATGTTATATTTAACAATAAGTCACGAAGACTCTTTAAATTTTAGTTTATTAACTTTTTATAAAATTATTGGTAAATAACCCACGAAGGGCGCTGTGAAAACAGGTCTTTTGTGGGTTTTTATTTTAATTAAGTTATAGGAGGGAATTATGTTGAATAAAACTTTGTGGGAAAAATGTGTTGAATTTCATGGGCATGAATGTCCAGGACTTGCTATTGGATTTAGGGCAAGCCAAATAGCAATGGAAAAGATGGGATTAAAGTTTTCAGAAGACGAAGAAGTGGTTTGCATAACAGAAAATGATGCCTGTAGTGTTGATGCGGTACAAGTTGTAACAGGATGTACCTTAGGAAAAGGAAACCTTATATATAGAGGTACTGGAAAAATGGCATTTTCATTTTTTAATAGAAAAAATGGTAAAAGTATTAGAGTAGTATTAAGAAAGTTTCAAGGAGAAATGAGTAGAGAAGATAGACTTAAATATATATTAGAAGCTTCAGAACAACAGGTGTTTTATATTAAAAAACCTCACTATTCAATACCCATAAAAGCAAGAAAATTTAATACTATTCTTTGTGAAAAGTGTGGAGAAGGTGCGCCAGAACATAAGATACGAATTAGTAATGGTTTAAAACTTTGCATGGATTGCTTTGAAGAATATTCAAGAGGGTGGTAAAAGATGATAGAGCCTATAACTTTAAAGGAAAACTTTCAAGGAATAAATATATATAAACAATATACTAGGAAAAAAATATTTATAATAGTTATGCTAATTTTTACAATTTTAATTTTATCTATTATAGCAATTAATGCAGGTTCCACAGCTTTAACTCCATATGAAGTTCTTAGTGCTATTTTAGGCAAAGAAGGTAATATTTCTAGTATTGTAATTTGGCGTATCCGTTTACCAAGAATTTTAGCAGGAATAGTTTCTGGAATTGGTTTATCTGTAGCTGGATGTGTAATGCAAAATAACTTAAGAAATCCATTAGCCTCACCATCAACTTTAGGAATATCTAATGCAGCAGCTTTTGGAGCAAATATAGCTATAGTATTATTAGGTGGTGGAAGTATTCATAGTACAAGTGCTGATGCGGTTAATATAAATAATCCATATATGGTGACTGCATCTGCGTTCATATGTTCTATAGTAGCTACTATAATTATTTTAGTTTTAGCTAAATTTCGTAATTTTTTGCCAGAAGCAATAGTTTTAGCAGGGGTAGCCTTAGGATCATTATTTTCAGCAGCCACTACAATAATTCAATATTTTGCTCAAGATGTTCAAATAGCAGCAGCAGTTTTTTGGAGTTTTGGTGATTTAGGTAGAGTATCTTGGAGTGAGCTCATAATTTTGAGTTTTGTTATTGGTGTATCATTAATTTATTTTATGATTAGAAGATGGGATTACAATGCATTAGATAGTGGCGAAGAATCAGCTAAAAGTCTTGGTGTGAATGTAGAGAGAGTGCGATTTGAAAGTATGTTTATTTCATCTTTAATTACTGCTGTATGTGTGTCTTTTTTAGGTATAATTGGATTCGTAGGACTTATAGGGCCTCAAATAATGAGGAGAATTATAGGTGGAGATCATCGTCATCTCATTCCAGCAGCTGCATTAATGGGAGCAAATTTGATTTTACTTTCTGATACTTTAGCTAGAACTATTATTTCACCAGTAGTACTTCCAGTAGGGGCAATAACATCTTTTCTTGGAGCTCCAATGTTTCTTTACTTGTTAATTAGGGGGAGTAAAAAAAGATGATTTTATCAGTAGAAGGAATAAGCTTTAAGTATTCTAGTCACTCTGTGCTAAAGAATATAAATTTTTCATTAGAAACAGGTGAATGTTTAGCGATATTGGGTATAAATGGTGCAGGTAAATCTACATTGTTGAAGTGCGTTAATAGAATATTGAAACCACAAAAAGGGGTGGCTTTAATTGGAAATGAAGACATTAATACTTTTAGTTCTACAGATCTAGCAAAAAGAATAGCATATGTGGCTCAAAGTAATCATTCTTCAAGAAATACTGTTTTTGACACAATTATGCTAGGAAGAAAGCCTTATATTAAGTGGGATATTTCAAAAAAAGATTTAGAGATTGTAGACAATATTATCAATATGTTAAATTTAGAAAAGTATTCTTTAAAATATATAGATGAATTAAGTGGAGGAGAACTTCAGAAGGTAATTATTGCAAGAGCGTTAGCACAAGAACCTAAAATACTTATGCTTGATGAACCCACAAGTAGCCTAGACTTGAAAAATCAATTAGAAGTTATAAGGATAATTAAGAGGATAGTAAGAACTAAGGGGATGATGGCGTTAGTCACCATGCATGACTTGAATTTAGCTCTTCGATTTGCAGATAAATTTATGTTTCTTAAAAATGGTGAGATATTTGCTGTAGGAGGAATAGAAGTAATGACTTCTAAGAATATAGAGAGTGTATATTCAGTGTCTGTTAAAGTTGAAAAGTTTAAAGATACACTAGTAGTTATACCTTTATAGTAATTTAAAACTATTAAAAGAAATAATTTTAGAATACTTTTAAATAATAAGAGTATATAAAGGAGTATTGAATTATGAATAAGAAAATTTTAAAGTTTTTTAGTATTAATTTATTGATAATAATGTTTTTATTATCAGGATGTTCCTCTAAGGTAGTAGAAACTAAAAATAAGGCTACTATTACTATAAAAGACATGATTGGAAGAGAGGTTTCGTTAAATTCATCTGTTAAAAAAGTGGTAGCTATAGGTCCAGGGGCATTAAGACTTTATTTTTATGTAGGTAGCAGTGATAAAATTGCAGGAATTGAAAATATGGAAAAAAGCAATTCAAATGGGAAACCATATATTTTAGCTAATGAATCTATTAAGTCTCTTCCAACAATTGGACAAGGTGGCCCTAACAATGCTCCAGATGCAGAAAAGATTTTAGCAGTTAAACCAGATGTTATTTTTACCACATATATTATTGATAAGAGTTTAGTAGATGAACTACAAAATAAAACAGGGATACCAGTAGTAGCGCTTAGTTATGGTAAAGTAGCTACTTTTGATCCTAATTTATATAACTCCATAAAACTTATTGGAAAGGTGATAAATAAAGAAAAGCGTGCTAATGAAGTAGTTAATTATATGGAAAACTGCAAAAAAGATTTAGATACAAGGACAAAGGATATACTACAGGAAGAAAAATGTACTACATATGTAGGAGGATTGGGAATGAAGGGGACTCATGGTATTGAGAGTACTCAAGGAAATTATTCTCTTTTTAATGTGGTTCATGCTAAGAATGTAGCTGATGAAACAGGCAAGACAGGTTCTGTAATGATAGATAAGGAAAAACTGCTTCAGTGGAATCCAGATAAAATTTTTATTGATTTAGGTGGTCTTAATATTATTAAAGAGGATTATAGAAAGAATACACAATTTTATAATTCAATTTCTGCTTTTAAAAATGGACAGGTATATTCTCAACTTCCATATAACTATTATTCTACTAATATAGATACTGCTATAGCAGATGCTTATTATATTGGTAAAGTTTTATATCCAGAAAAATTTAAAGACATAGAACCAGAGAAAAAAGCAGATGAAATATATAAATTTCTTTTAGGAAAACAGCTTTATTCAGAGATGTGTAAGACTTTTGGAGGTTTTAAGAAGATAACATTAGGGTAGAAGTATTTTTAATCTCTACCCTTTATAGTACACTTTTTGGAGCAATGATGATAATATCTTTTATAGTAGAAGACAGAATTATAAATGTTTCAGTATTACCAAATACTTGAATTTTACCGATCAGCTTTTCCAGACTTGGCATATCGGTAAGTCTGGCTTTAAGAATTTTACAATAGGGTCCGGTGACATGATGACATTCTATAATGGAATGTTCAGTTTTAATGAATTCCATAAATTTTTCATTTTCTTGAATTTTCATGTCTACATTTATAAGTACATTGATAGTTTGCCCTATCTTTTCATAATCAATAATAGCCTTATATCCCTTTATGATACCTGCTTCCTCAAGCCTTCTTACCCTTTCGGCAGCTGCAGGAGCCGAAAGGGATACTTTTTTAGCAAGCTCCTTCATAGATATTCTTCCATCTTCTAAAAGTACTTCTATAATTTTGTGATCGGTAGAATCCATATATATACCTCCTTGTTATCAATAATAATTTTTTTCGAAGATATCTTTTATTTCATATATTTTATTTGTATATCCAAGTGCAACAATAAGTTTGATTCTTGCTTTATGTGAATTAAGGTTATCTCCTAAAATAACTCCTTTTTCAGTGAGTTCTCTTCCAGCACCTTCATAGCCATAATCATCAAGAACTTTTCCCATAAGACATCTTGAAACTAGAATTATTGGAATGTTTTTGCTTAAAGCATATTCTACACCACTAACCATTTTGGGTGGAATATTTCCTCTACCCATTCCTTCAATAACCAGACCTTTGGTACCTGAATCTACACAAAACCTTATAAGACGGTCATCCATGCCACATCCACAATTTATTATATCTACTTGACTGCTGGTGTTTTTAGCCGGAATATACTGTCTTTTAGTATAGCTATAATAGAAATATACTTTGTCATTGTCAACAAAACCAATAGGACCAAAATCTACGCTTTTAAAAGTATCCAGAGTATGTGTGTTAGTCTTGGTAACTTGTGATGCAGCATGTATTTCATTATTCATAACTACCATAACACCTCTATCATATGACTCATCTGCTGCTGCAGTATTTACTGCATCAATGAGGTTCCTAGGGCCATCCCAACCGAATTCAGAGCTGTTTTTCATGGAGCCTACGAAAACTACAGGTTTAGTGTATTTATATGTAAGATCAACTAGATAAGCAGTTTCTTCTAGTGAGTCTGTTCCATGGGTAACTACAACTCCATCGTAGCCTTCATAGGTAACTTTATTATTTATTATTTGTGATAGTTCAAACATTTTCTTAGGAGTCATATGAGGTCCTGGAAGCATACCAAAGTTCACAAAATCTATATTTGCAACTTTTTCAATTCCAGGTGTAAGTTTTATAATGTCATTTCCTGACATAGTAGGTACAGCTGCATGAGTAATTTCATTTTGTTTCATGGATATTGTTCCGCCAGTAAAGATAATAATAATATTCTTCATTATTATATTCCTCTCCTTATTATAATATAAAAAGTGGTTTTTACCACATTTATTAAATTATTGTTATTAACCATTTAAGTTTAACATTGATAATTTTCAGTGTACATGCATTATAAAAAGTATAACTATATATTTACTTAACAAAATAAATTAAATAATTAAATATATTAATTTTATTAGGAATATTAAATATATATTTTAATTTAATAAACAATATATAAGTTAGGCTATGTTGGAGCCAGAAATTCATTTACAAAACATAATATGATATTTTAACATTTAATATATATAATAAAATCAATGTTAGTTTTTATATAATTATGATGAATATAGATACATATTGTAATATAAACGTGAAATGAGAAGGAAAATTTAGAATTTTGAAGAATATATAAATCCGTATAAGCCATAATAATTGAATGAATATTTAAATATGTGGGGGGATTTTTATGTGGGATATTGAAAAAATAATTGTATTTTTGTTTGTTGTAATATTTCTTTTTTATATGATAAGATTATCACTTTTTACAAGACAAAAATGGCAATTAAAAACTTATACATTTAGAATATTATTTATGGGATTATTATTGATTACAACTGCTACATTTTTAGATATGATCTCCCCTGTAATTAGTACTAAATTTACATATATACTTATGAGAGCATGCTTTACATTGGGAGCGATTTTTTACATAATAGGTGTAATTTTGTGGAGTAATTATACAAAAGAAGTAATAGAGAAATTTGAAGAACTAGCTCTAAAGGATTCTATGACAAGCTTACTTAACAGAAAAGGTATGGAAAAGATATACAATACGATTTCTAAGGGAAATAGTCCATTTTATGTTGTTATTTGTGATCTTGATGAAATGAAAAAGATTAATGATAAATATGGCCATCTACAGGGAGATAAGTATATTACAAGTACTGCTAAAATTATTGTGGATGCAATAGGTGAAAAGGGGTATATTGGAAGAATAGGTGGAGATGAGTTCGTTATAATTTTAGAATATGAAGATATAGAAAAAGTTGAGGAAACTGTAATTGAAATAAAACAATCAGTTCATGAAATTTTTCCAGGAAAAAACACAGGAATAAGTTTAGGATATTCATTATTTCCTGATGATGGCAAAACCCTTGAAGATTTAATAAAAATTGCAGATGAAAGAATGTACAATGATAAACAAACTAGAAAAAAACGTGTATAGTGAACAGTGGACATACGGTGCCAGACACTGTATGTCCAATCATTATTTGAATGGATAAAATATGTATACTAATATTAATCCGATTATAGAAAGCAGAAGACCTATGATTAGTAGAGGTAGTGTACTTCCATTCCATGCTGGTTTATTTCTAAAAGCTCTCCATCTATATGATGCATTACTAATTCCCATAAGAAGAAATCCACTAAATAAAACTATTATACTAAATAAGAATAAATTATTTTTCAAAATCATACCCCCTGATAATTTAATTAATATAGCATAGTGTAAAATATAATATTATATTAATCAAGTAATATAATATTATATCGAAGATTTAGAATGAAAATTCCAGTAATAGTTTTAGCATTACTGGAATTTATTACTGTTGTATACACTTTAGGTAGTGTGAAACCAATAAAATAAAGATATAATCGTACATAAAATAAGTATTAAATTATAGATTTTCTATTGGTTTAAAGAATTTTTTAAAAAACTAACAAATACTTCTTCAGCTAGAGAATATTTATGTTCTTTATTTTTTATAAGATAAATTTTTCTAGTCATTTTTATATTTTCTTTAAATGGAACAGTTTTAATTAGTCCATAATTAAGTTCATTTCTAATAGAGTGATAAGATAAAATAGATACTCCTATACGTGAAATAACTGCTTGTTTTATAGCCTCTATATTACCAATTGTATAAATTTTTTCTGGATTAAATTTAAAAGATCCTAATGATTCAATATAGTTAATTATTGAAGTTTTTGGATTGGATATTAAAAAATTAGTATTCTTTAAAGCACTTATTTTTATGGCTTTTCTTTTTGCCCAAGGATGATTCTTACCTACGAATAATACTATAGGGTCTTCGTCAATAGTTTCACAAGTTAAATCTTCAGATGAAAAGAATTTCAGAAAAAGAGGTAAGTATAAAAAAGCAAAAAAGTGCTTTTGAAATAAGAATGCAGTTTTTTGGCTTAACAATCGCATTAGTATTATTTGCAATAATTTTTACAATGCCAACGCCAAATGGTCTTTCTTATTCAGGAAAAATGGCAATGGGGGTATTTTTATTTGCATTAACATTATGGATAACAAATAGTATACCTAATTATGTAACAGCATTACTTACGATAGTTTTATTACCTTTAACAGGTGCTTGGGATGAAACTCATGTTATGGGGGTTTTAGGATATGAAGTTATTTGGTTAACTTTTGCGGCTTTTATAATAGCGTCTGGCATGGAGAAAAGTGGACTTGCTAAAAGATTAGCACTATTTCTTATTAATAAATTTGGAAAGAGCACTAATAATATATTAGCATTACTTATGGTAACAAACTTTCTAATAGCTTTTGTTGTTCCATCAACAACAGCTCGTGCAGCTATGATGTTTCCAATAGTAATGTTAGTAATAGAAGCCTTTCATGTTAATTTAGATGATCCTAAAAATAACTTTGGTAGACTATTAGCATTACAAGGAATTCAGTCAAATAACTTATCGACAGCTGCTATATTAACAGCCACATCATCACAAATACTTGCGGTTAGCTTTATAAGAGACCTTTCAGGTCATGAGATTTCATGGGGTGAATGGTTTATGGCATCAGCTCCAATAACTATACTTACATTAATAGCTTCATTTTTTATAGGTGAATCATTATTTAAAGTACAAAATAAAAAAGCTACTGAAGAAGATATGAAAAAACTTAAAGATCAATATAATAATCTTGGAAAAATGTCAATAATGGAGAAAAAAGCACTTATTATATTTACTATCACAGTTGCTATGTGGGCATTAGATAAGGGACAACTTAAAGTATTTGGGTTTAGATTAAGTTTAGTTATGGTTGCAATATTATCAACAGCATTGTTTTTCATGCCTTATATAGGAATATTAAAGTGGAAAGAAGCTAAGATATCATGGAACTTATTAATATTTGCATGTGGAGCATATGCAGGTGGAGTTGCATTAAATGATACAGGGGTTGCATCATGGGTACTTAATAGTATATTTACTTCATTAGGAATTGAGAATTTAAGCTTTTATGTATTATTTGCAGTAATAATGTTTATTTCAAGTTTTAGTCACTTAGTATTCACATCAAAAACAGTAAGAACAATAATACTTATACCAACAATAATAACGATAGCAAAAACAGCAGGATATAATCCAGTTGCTCTTGCATTGCCAGCAGCATTAACTATTGCAGATACAATTACTTTACCACCAAGTAGTAAGGTCAATCTTATATATTACAACACTGGATACTTTACAGTACTACAAGAATTAATTTATGGATTGCTTGTATTAGTAGTAAAATGGGGAATTTTAATGGTTGCTTCATTTACTTGGTTTAAAGTATTAGGAATAGTTTAGGAGGTAAAATTATATGAAGAAATTAATGACTATATTATTAGCATTAACTTTAATATTTCTATCATTAGGGTCAGCTTTTGCAGCAGATAAAGAAGCCAAATTAGTATCTATAGATGATGTAATAACTAAAGATGGAAAAAACGCCAATATAAAAGAAAGTATAAAAGCTATAACAGACTCTAGAGGTAATATATATTTTCCATCTCATAAAAATGGCACAATAAATAAAATTACCGTAGAAGAGGGAACACAAAATGGGAATATTAATCTTATAAAAAATGGTGACATAGAATATAATTCATTAAACTTCAAAGAAAAGAATAAAGAAGTTAAGCTTTTTCTTGAAATTACACAAGAAGAAACTTATATAGAAAAAAAAGCTAAGATAGGGAATACATTTCCACAAAATGTAAAGTTAATTGACTTTAAAGGAAGGAATGCTTCACCTTTAAATATTGAAAATTACACAGTTAGCCTAGCAGCTCCTAAGGGATATGAACTTTTAAATGTAGTTGAATTCGATCCTGAAAAGAAATATAGGATTTTTGAAAAAGATGGAGAAACATTTGGAAGTTATGTTTTTGGGAAAATTAAAAGTGGAGATGAAATAAAATTTTCAATTAATGTGTATGACAAAAATAAAAATTTTAATTATATAGTTTGGTTATTGGCAATTGTAATTTCAACATTATTTATGATTAAGAATAAAGATTTATTACAAAAGGCTAAAGAAGAAAAATTAAAGAAAATAAGTTTAAAAAACTAATAAGATATTAAGAGGGTGAATTAATTTGAGAAAAAGACAAGGTATATTAATAATATCAGATGGTCTAGGAGACAGACCGAACAAAGAGTTAAATGGATTAACTCCACTTGAAAAAGCAAATACTCCAAATTTAAATAGGTTAGCTGCTGATGGTATGTGTGGCAATGTATATCCAAAATTACCAGGCATAAGAGTTGGTACTGATGTAGGTCACCTTGAGATATTTGGATATGATAGCGATGAAGTTTATCCAGGCAGAGGACCTCTTGAAGCCATGAGTGCTGGAATAGAGATTAAAGATGGAGATGTTGCTTTTAGAGGCAACTTCGGAACCATAGATGATAATAATATTGTTATTGATAGAAGAGCAGGTCGTATTAGAAAAGATACAGATTTATTAGCAAAGTCATTAAATGGAATGATATTAGAAGATGGAACAGAAGTTTTAGTTAAGGAATTAACTGATCATAGAGTAGCTGTTGTATTAAGAGGAGAAGGATTAGGAAAAGAAATGATTTGTACTGATCCAGGGACGGCATGCGAAGGGGAAGAATTAGTAAGACCAGTAGCAATAAATGAAAATGATAGTAGAATCAAGAAAACAGCAAAAAATCTTCTTGAATTTACAGTGAAATCCAATAAAATATTAAAAGATCATCCAATTAATCTAAAGAGAATTGAAGATGGAGAAAAACCTGCAAATGTAATTTTAACTAGAGGTGTTGGACAAAAGAAATTTATGCCGAAGATAACGGAAAAATTTGGAATTAAAGTAGTATGTATAGCTGGGGATAAAACAGTATATGGAATTGCAAATTTAGCAGGAATGGAAAAGTATACTGAAGAAGATTTTACTGCAAACTTTGATACGAGAATGGATAAAAAAGGTAGAAAGGCAGTAGAGTATATAAATAAAGGATATGATTGGGTTATTATTCATATTAAGGCAACAGACCTTGCAGGACATGATAACCTACCTCTAAAGAAAGTTGAGGTTATAGAAAAGATAGATAAGATGGTTGAATATATATTAGACAATATAGATAAATCAAAATGCTATGTAAGTTTTACAGCTGACCACTCAACTCCATGTGAAGCAAGAGATCATACTGGAGATGGAGTTCCAACTATAATATGGGGAGAAGACGTTAGAAGAGATGATGTTAAGGTAGCTTGAGAGAAATACTTTATGAATGGTTCGCTAAATAATCTTACTGCAAGAGATATTTTCATGCTACAAATGGATCTTATGGGCTTTACTAAGAAAAGAGGAGCATAGCTATAATATCATAAGATAATGTTTAATTTAAGAATGAAAATTTTAATATTTATGAATAATAATGAATAGATTATGGTGTAAGTACATGCCATAACCTATTTTTTTATTTATCTATAAGATGTTTAAATGCATTGATCAATTAAAGGTAAAAAGATATTTGCAATTATTTAAATATTTAGAAAATTATATTGACAAAATATTCCTAAGAAGTTAAAATAATATTAAGTTAATTGAGTATACTAAATTAACTTAATAGCATAGGAATTTAAGTTGCTAAAGATTAACAGCTTATATATCTTTCATTTTGAAGGTAGAGAGTGTGGCTGATGTTGGCTATGGTATAAAAATTTTAAGAATATAAGAAGAGGTGAAGAAAATGCAAAAATTATATGACATAATGGTTATTGGCTCAGGGGTAGTTGGTAGTGCAATTGCAAGAGAGATTTCAAGGTATGAATTAAAAATAGGTGTATTAGAAAAAGAATTAGATGTGGTATGTGAGACTAGTGGTAGGAATAGTGGAGTTCTTCATGCAGGTTTTAATAATAAACCAGGAACACTTATGGCAAAGTTTTGTGTAGAAGGTAATTTAGGCTTTGACAAAGTAGCAGAAGAACTCCATATTCCTTTTAAAAGGCTAGGGAAACTAGTAACTGGATTTACAGATGAGGATATAGAAGGACTTAAAGCATTAAAGGAACAGGGAGACAAAAATGGTGTTCCAGGACTAGAAATTGTATCTAGAGAAAGAATTAAAGAATTAGCACCTAATGTAGAAGGAAAAGCAGCATTATATTCACCTATGACAGGAATATTAGATCCATTTATATATACAATAGCTTTAGCAGAAAATGCTTGTGAAAATGGCGTGGATTTTTATTTTGGTAGAGAAGTAACTGGTATCCAAAGAAAAGAAGGATATTACGAAGTAACTACAAAAAATAAAGAAACTTATCGTACTAGGTGGCTAATTAATAGTGCAGGATTAAATTCTGATAAAATAGCAAGAATGGTTGGTATTGCAGACTATACCATATATCCATGTAGGGGAGAATATTTTATTTTAGATAAAAAGGCGGGGGAATTTCTTGAAATTCCAGCATATCCAGTTCCAAATAAAAAAGAGGGAGGACTTGGAATACATCTTACCCCTTCTATTTATGGGAATATATTTATTGGACCAAGTGCTCAATATATTGATGAAAACGATAACTATTCAGCTACTGAAGAAGTTATGGACATGCTTGTAAAAGAAGGAAGAAAAATATTACCTCAAATAAAAAGGGAGCATTTTATTAGAAATTTCTCAGGTATTAGACCTAAACTAGTGAGTAAAGAAAAAGGTGGATATGCAGATTTTGCAATTGAAGAAAGAGAAGAAGCATCAAATATGATTAATTTAATTGGAATCGAATCTCCAGGATTAACTTCAGCAGTTCCAATTGCAAGATATGTATTATATAAGATTAAAAATAAGGAAGATTTAAAAGAAAATAAAGATTTCAATCCTATAAGAAAAGGCATATTAAAATTTTCGGAGCAATCTGAGGAAAAGCAAGCTGAACTTATAAAAGAAAATCCTGATTATGGAGAAATTATTTGTAGATGTGAGACAGTTACAAAAGCAGAAATTATGGAGGCAATAAATAATCCATTAGGAGTAGACACAGTGACTGGAATTAAGTACAGGACAAGATCTATGATGGGAAGATGTCAGGGAGGATATTGTCAGACTAGAATTACAGAAATGATTATGAAAGAAAAAAATAAAAAAGTGGACGAAATAACCTACTTAAGAAAGAATGGAAAAATGTTTTTAGGGAGGGTGAGATAATGGAAGCAATATTAAAAGATGCGGTTATTATTGGAGCAGGTCCAGCTGGACTTGCAGCAGCTTTAAAACTAAAAGAAAAAGGAATAGACGACATTTTAATATTGGAAAGAGAAAAGAAACCCGGTGGAATATTAAGACAATGCATCCATGATGGATTTGGATTAGTAAGATTTAATGAGGCACTGAGCGGGCCAGAATATGCAAATAGATTTATAGAAAAGGTAGTGAAAGAAAATATTGAAATACAAACAAATGCTACTGTAATAAACCTTACAAACAATAAGGAAATTACAATAGCTACAAAAGAAGGACTAAGGAAATATCAAGCCAAAGTAGTAGTGCTAACAATGGGATGTAGGGAAAGAACAAGAGGCGCTATTAGTATACCTGGTACTAGACCAGCAGGCGTATTTACAGCAGGTGTAGCTCAAAGCTATATGAATTTAAAAAATATTATGGTAGGAAAAAAAGTAGTTGTACTAGGCTCTGGAGATATAGGACTTATAATGGCAAGAAGAATGACACTTGAGGGAGCAGAGGTACTTGCAGTAATAGAAAAGTTGCCGTATCCTAGTGGACTACCTAGAAATATACAACAGTGTTTAAATGACTATGACATTCCTTTATTTTTAAGTCATACTGTAACAAATATCAAAGGAAAAGGAAGATTAGAGGCAGTAACTGTAAGTGAAGTAGATGAAAATGGACAACCGATCAAGGGAACAGAAAAGGAATATAAATGTGATACCTTGATACTATCTGTTGGACTTATTCCTGAAAATGAATTATCACTTAAAGCTGGAGTAAAATTAGATGAAAGAACAAAGGGCCCAATTGTAGACGAAAATTTACAGACAACTGTTGAAGGAATTTATGCTGCAGGAAATGTTCTTCATGTACATGATTTAGTAGATTTTGTATCCAACGAAGGAGAAAAACTTGCAGAGTCAGCAGCAAAATATATAAAAGAAGAAAAACAAAATGAAAATAAAATTTTGATAACAACAGATAAGACTATTAATAATGTAGTCCCACAAAAGATAAGTGGAGAAAAAGATGTAGAGATATATTTAAGGGTAAGTAGACCTTCAAGAGACGGAGTAATAGAAATTAAGCAAGGTCAAGAAGTTATTAAAGTAGAGAAATTAAAAAAATTAAATCCAGCAGAAATGATACACATAATATTAAAAAAGCAAGAACTTATTAGTAAAGAAAATATTAAGGTGGTGGTTGCTCAATGAATAAACAGATTACATGTATAATTTGCCCTAATGGATGCGAATTATCTGTAGAATGGGAAGAAAAGAGTATAAAAAACATAAGTGGGGCTTTGTGTAAAAGAGGAGAAGAATATGTGACACAAGAAATACAAAATCCTAAAAGAACTATTGCATCTTTAGTTAAAGTAAATAATGGTGAGATACCATTGGTTAGTGTAAGAACAACAAAGGCTATTCCAAAGGAAAAGATATTCGATGTTATGGAACAAATTAAAAAGTTAGAAATTAATGCACCTGTAAAAATCAATCAAGTAATTGTTAAAAATATTCTGGGACTTGATTCACATATTATTGCTACAAAGTTTGTGAATAAGAAAGCAAGTAACTTTTAGGGTTAGTAGAATTTAAGAATTAATTATCTTCTGTTAATTTAAAGGAATGCATAATACTTTTTCATAATAGTAATACACTTCTCTATTATTGAAAGGAGGATGTTTCGTGGAACTTCTTCATGCTTTTGGTAGTATATTTAGTATTATTATAATGATAGCTATTGGATATATTCTGACTGAAAAAGGATGGATAGATAAGTCTGGAGCTAAGTTGTTCTCAAAAATTGTTATAAATGTGTCACTACCAGCGTTGATGATTAATAACCTTATGTCAGATTTTGATAGGGCAAAGCTTTTAAGTTTGGGAAGAGGACTTATAGTTCCCTTTTTATCTATAGCTTGTACTTATTTATTAGGTAAAATATTTATAAAAGTTTTTAATATTACTCCAAAGAGACGAGGCTCTTTTTTATCTATGTTCTTCGTATCCAATACTATATTTATTGGATTGCCAGTTAATTTAGCGCTATTTGGCTCAGAAAGTATTCCTTATGTTTTGCTATATTATATAGCTAATACTACTTTCTTTTGGACTATAGGGGTTTTTGAAATAAGTAAAGATGGAAAAGGTGAAACTCAGGGATTTCTATCAGTAAATACTATAAAGAGAATATTTTCACCTCCGTTGATGGGATTTATAGTAGCTATAATATTAATACTTTTAGTCATTCCTGTACCTAAGTTTATAATGGATACTTGTAAGTATTTAGGTAATTTAACTACACCATTGTCTATGCTATTTATAGGTAATACAATGTACTATATAGATTTAAAAGGAATAGGATTTGATAAAGATAATTTAGGCATTTTATTAGGAAGATTCGTAATATCACCTTTATTAGTATTATTATTATGTAAGCTTTTTCCTTTACCTGAACTTATGAAAAAGGTATTTATTATTCAAGCAGCTATGCCAGTAATGACTAATACTGCTATAGTATCTAAAGCTTATGATGCAGATTATCAATATGCAGCTATTATGATTACTGTAACTACTATATTAAGTCTATTTATAATCCCTATATATAAAATACTTCTTCAATGAAAAGTTAATGAAACATATCAAAATAAAAAGGTGGGACAATATATTTTAATATGTTCCTACCTTTTTATGGGGTGATTTAAATTATGTGTTATTGAATTTGCTTTAGAGAATAGTATAAATGATTTATCCGATGGCTACCCGCTCTAATAATGCCATCTTCTTTAAAGTGGGAGTAGAGAGCGGCTAAGTCCTTGGATAACGAATTCCCCTAAAGGATAACGACTTCTAAGGAGTAAAACTCCTAAGAATTCTGTTTATTTTGATTCAAAGGTATTATAAAAAATGCTTGGAAGTTGTTTAGTAACACCATAAGCATGTTCTAAATGATCTCTCATTGCCTTTCTTGCCATTTGTTCATTTCTACTTATAAGCGCCTCATATATAGCACGATGTTTTTCTATGGTATTATTTCTGTCATTGTTTGTTAAAGCCCTATGTATTTGTTCTAATTGATCATAAATTAATGTATTAAGAGTATTCATTAATTTAGAACATAATTCATTTTTGGCACAGTTTAAAATCGTAATATGAAATAATTGATCTAATCTAGTAAAGTTTTTTATATCTCCTCTAGGTAGATTAACAAGCTCATCAGATACTCTTTTTAACTCAGCAAAATCTTGTTCTGTTGCTCTAGATGCAGCAAGGCCAACCATCTCTAACTCTATGGACATTCTAAGTTCAAAAAGATCTGTATTACTTGTTTTTTCAAAAGCTAAAATATAGGTTAGTGGTAAATAATAGTTATTATTTTTAGGGTCACTAATAACAATGCCCTTTCGTGGAGATACATTGACTATTCCTAAAAATTCCATAACTCGCAAGGCTTCACGCAAAGTTGGACGGCTCACATTTAGAATTTCCATTAATTCTGCTTCATTATATAATCTGTCTCCATATTCAAGTTGGTTATCCATTATTAAATGAATAAAAGTTTCAATTATTTGAAAATATGCTTTTTTACTTTTAACAGGTTTCATATCTATTTTATTCATATTAGCACCTCAATTAATATATTTTGAAAAAACTATCTATAGTAAGTTCTATCTTATATTTTAAAGGCTAGAGTTGTATGTGTCTACAGTATTATACTAACACTACTAAAGAGGTTGGTCTATTAAATAAATTGTTTGATAGTTTACATAAATTACAATTAAGAATAGAATTAATTATATATTTTTAATCATTAGAAAGAAGGAGTAGAAGAAATGTTTTATAAATTATATGAATATTTGAAGAAACCCCCAAGCTATGCACCAAGCAGCACGAAGTTTTGGGATGATGAATATATATCAAAACAAATGTTAGCAGCCCATTTAAATCCGGATTTTGAGGGAGCTAGTCGGAAACATAAATTTATAGAGAAATCAGTTCAATGGATTTACAAAATTGCTCCTCCAGAGCAATACAGAAATCTTCTTGATTTAGGATGTGGACCTGGACTATATACACAACGATTAGCAGAGAAAGAATATAAAGTCACAGGAATTGATTATTCTAAAAGGTCAATTAATTATGCAAAAAATATTGCTAATAAAACAGCAACTCAGATAGATTATATTTATCAGAATTACCTTTCAATTACATATGAAAATCAGTTTGACATTATTATTTTAATTTATTGTGATTTTGGAGTTCTATCTGATATTGATAGAATGACGCTTTTAAGAAAAGCATATAAAGCATTGAAAAAAGGAGGTAAACTGATTATAGATGCATTTACTCCATATAATTTCACCCATCGTAATGAAGAAACTTCTTGGGAAGTATATGAAGAGCCCGGATTTTGGAATAATGAAAAGCATATATGCTTCAATGGTTTCTATAAATATGAAAATGATACTATGCTAGATCACATAGTAGTTATTACAAAAGAAAAAGTTTCAGCTTATTATCTATGGAACCATTGTTTTACTAAAGAAAGTTTGAACAATGAAATTGTAAAAGCCGGCTTTGAAAAATGTGATTTTTATAATGATGTAGCAGGGGAGAGGCTTTCAAAAGAAAGTAAAACAATATGTGTAGTGGCAGAAAAATAACCTTTAGGAATATATATTGACATTAACGCTACGTAAAAGTTTATAGTTATATTATCAGGAGGTGAGGATATGGAATATACAGTGCAGAAGCTAGCTCGCATAGCAGGAGTTAGTACAAGGACACTTAGATATTATGATGAAATTGGAATCCTTAAGCCGGCAAGGATCAATTCATCAGGATATCGCATTTATGGTGAAAATGAGGTTAATAAATTGCAACAAATACTTTTCTATAAAGAATTAGGTGTAAATTTAGAAAGTATTAAACAGATTGTAACATCACCTTATTTTGATAGAGCAAAAGCACTGAAAGAACATCGTCATAAGCTTCTTGAAAAAAGATTACAATTGGATTTATTAATTGAAAATGTTGATAAAACAATTACAACGATGGAAGGGAGAATTATAATGAGTGATAAAGAAAAGTTTGAAGGCTTTAAACAAAGGCTTATCGAAAATAACGAGAAAAAGTATGGAGAAGAAATACGAAAAAAATATGGTAATGAAGCTATTAATAGATCAAATAAAAAGCTAAAAAATATGACCAAAGAAGAATATAAAAAAATTACTAAACTTGAAGATGAAATTATGGAAAATCTTCAATTAGCTTTCAAAACTTCTAATCCATCTGGTGAGTTAGCCCAAAAGGTTGCAGATTTACATCGACAATGGATAAGCTTTTATTGGGATAGTTACAGCAAAGAAACTCATGCTGGTATTGCACAAATGTATGTTGATGATGAAAGATTTAAAGTATATTATAATAAGAAACAACCCGGAATGGCAGAATTTCTAAGAGATGCTATCTTTGTTTATACAGGAATTAAGAAATAATTTTTAACAAACGCATATATTTTTAACAACTTATTCTTGGATTATTTCATATGAGAGGTTATAGTATATATAATGTATGCTATAACCTCTTTCTAAAAGTTTAGAATTTGTTTATAATTACTTTAGAAAAACTATAGATGCGTCAGTTAAAATAAAAATAAGGAAAGCTTTCCTGGTAAGTATAAAATAAAAGGGAGATGTTATGAATTGAAGATTAAAAAGAAAACAGCAATGATTATGAGTGTTGCTGTAGGTACTTTAATGTTTGCAACAACTGCCATGGCAGAAGTAATATCTAAGAGTGGATATGAGCAAGCAAAAGATGCAATAAAGTATTCAGCAGATAGTTTGACTAGTAAAGTTTCTAATTATACTCTTGATATGTCTATGACAATGAAAGATAATGGTAAGATTATTATCTCTGAGAATACATTAAATAAGTATGATATAACTAAAAGTGCTTGTGAGAATGTTAACACAACCGTTAGAGGAAATAAAAAGGGAAAAAGCTATTACTATAGAGATAAAAATGGAATGGTTAATACTAATGAAAGAGTTGATGAAAACATTTATTATGTAACTGAATTTGAAACTCCGGATGAAGGAAGAGATTTTAAAAATCCATTTAAAGAAAAAGAAGCAGGGGATATTGAAAAGATAGTGGATGCTGCTGTAGGTAATTTAAAAGATTATGTTATAGTAGACGAAAAGGCTGATGGAAGTAAAGAATTATCTGGTTCCATAAAAGAAGCTCAAATACCTGCACTTATTAATGCAGTTACATCCTATGCATTAAAGAATGAAACTTCAATTAATAGAGGTCCTGAAGAAGACAATGTTATGCCTAGAATTACTAAGGATGTATATATTAAAGAAGTTAAAGGTAAGATGATTGTAGATAAGAATGGATTAATAAAAAGTATTCTTGGTACAGGAATACTTTCAGGAAAAGATAAACAAGGCAAGGAGCATGAATTAACTATTGAAATACTTGGTAAAGTAACTAATGTGAATTCTACTGTTGTTAATAAACCAAGCCTTTCAGGAAAGAAAGTAGAAAAGCATATACAAAGAAACAATGATGAATTTGTAAATCCTGAAAAGTATGTTGGTAAGTATAAAAGTAATATAATTATAGAAAAAGATGGAAAATTCCAAAAAATTGGGGAGAGAATATTAAATATAACTCATTCTGATAATGAATCTATTGTTGGAACATATGATGAACAGTATAGAAAAGGATATGAAAGTTATAAAACAAAAGCATCAGGTTTAAAATTTGATGCAAAATATGATAAAGATAAGTACAATGCAAGATTTGATATTGAAGGTTACTCAGATAAGGGTAATATAAGTATTGATAGAAACAGTGTAAAAGTATATTTCTTTATGCCACATTCATCAAGAGGTGGAGCTAATTGTGATGATGAGTTTAATAGAGTATTTGATTAATAATATATAAAATAAGAAATGTAACCAATTTTTTTAGAGTGTAGATTACAGATAACAGAATACAGATAAGGACATTTTTCTTCTGTTATACTAAAGAAAATTTAAATTAGAAATTTGTGGTAATAATGAAAAATTATCTATATCTGTATTCTGTTATCTTGCTCTGTACTTTAAAAAAGTGCGGTGCACTTTTTGGGAGGGTTTCGATTGGATAAAGTTATTGAGATAAATAACTTGAGTAAGGTATATAAAAATGGTAGGGGTATAACAAACATTAATCTTGAGATAAATAGGGGTGAGATATTCGGATTTTTAGGACCAAATGGAGCTGGGAAAACTACTGCTATGAAAATTATGACTGGATTAATAAAACCAGATAGTGGTGATGTTAAGCTTTTAGGATATAGTGTATTAGAAGATTTTGAAAAAGCTATGTCAAAGGTAGGATGTATTATCGAAACTGCGGAATCATATTCTTATTTAACTGCTTATGAAAATCTTAAACAATTTTCAAGATATTATAAAAATGTTGATGATGATAGAATTGAAGAAGTGCTAGAACTTACAGGTATTAGTAAGTTTAAAAACGAAAAAACTAGAAAATTTTCCCTGGGGATGAAGCAGAGACTTGGAATTTCAGCTGCAATTATATCTAGACCTGAAATTGTTATTTTAGACGAACCTTTAAATGGCTTAGATGTTGAAGGAATGATTGATATAAGAAATCTTATAAAAAATCTTGCAGAGAAAGAGAAAACTACTTTTTTTATATCAAGTCATCTTATTCATGACGTGGAGCTTACTTGCAATAAGATAGGAGTTCTATATAATGGAAGAATTCTTAATGTTGATACTACTAAAAACATATTAAATGATTATGCTTCACTAGAAAATTATTTTATAAGTGAGGTGGAGAGAAATGGTAGAATTTAAGGCTGCTGTAATTAATGAAGTTGAAAAGTTATATAAGAAGAAAAAGATTTTAGTAGCAGTAATAGTGTCACTTATTTTCATTGTAATAGGACAACTTACTGTTGTTGGAGTAAGAAGTGGATTTGGATTAAGAGGGGCTTCTAGTATGCAGTTTCCCATACTGGTACTTTCTGTAGTAGTGAACACAATTTTACCGCTATTTACTGCACTTGTAACTATAGATAGTTTTTCAGGAGAATTTTCTCAAAACACTATGAAGATTGCAATTACAAGGCCAATTACAAGATTAAAATTTTTTACTGCAAAAATAGTCTCTATAATGCTTTTTATATTGGCTAATCTTTTATTTGTAATGATTTTTTCAATTATAGCAGGAATTATTTTTAATTCAAACTCATTTACTTTACAAGGATTGATGAGAATAGTTTTATGTTATATAGTTACAATGATACCTATGATGATTTTAGTATTATTAATTGTGACTTTTACCAATATGATAAGGAGTGGAATAGGAGTATTTTTCTTATCTATTCTTGTTTTAATTATTTTTAAAGTTTTAGAGATTGTTTTCTCACAATATTCAGGGATATTTTTTACGTCAATGTTTAGCTGGTATAATTTATGGATGATGAGCAGCTTTCCTTTTCTTAAGATTCTTCGTCAGTTTATGATGATGTGCAGTTACGGAATATTACTTTTTACATGGGGTTATTACTTATTTGATAAAAAAGATTTTTAAGGTGAAAAGATGGATGTAAAAAAACGATTTATAATATCTAATATTATAATAGTTATAGTACCAATCATCATTACAATTACAACTATGTTTGGATTTTTATTTATTTCTTCAAAGTTTTTTAGAAGGGATATAAATTATGATGGTGTTAAAAAACATATAATTGTAAGATCTGAGTTAGTAACTATTAGAAATCATATATTAAAACAAAATATTGACAATGTTGAAGACTCCAAATTTCAGAATGATTTACTACAACAACTTTCTAGCTTAAATGGTAAATTTATAATTGTTAAAGAAAATAAAATTATAGCAAATCCTAAAGATATTAATAAAATAGATATAGAAAAATGTATGGAAGTAGCAAAAGGAAATACTGTAGATAAAAGGATTGGAATTAGTGGTATTTCTTATATGATGGAAATTATAGACTTAAATTTAAAAGATAAAATGGCTACAAGCTTAATACTATTGGCACCTGTAGGAAAAGAAATAAATATATTCAATAAACTTATTATTACTGGTATTTTTGTTTTTATTATATCTTTTATAATAATTAATATAATTATGTCATATGTTTTATCAGAAAAGATAATAAACCCTATTAAACGTTTGAAAAAGGCTACAGATGAAATTAGTAATGGGAATTTAAATTGTGAGATTATTGAAGAAGGAGACCAAGAAATAAAAGAATTATGTCATGGATTTGAAACTATGAGAATACAACTTAAAGATTCTATAATTATGAAAATGAAGTATGATGATAATCGTAAAGTTCTTGTGTCTAGTATTTCTCATGATTTAAAGACACCAATAACATCAATCAAAGGTTATGTTGAAGGAATTTTAGATGGAGTAGCTAATACTCCAGAGAAAAGAGATAACTATTTAAAGACCATTTATTCAAAGGCTGAACATATTGACCATATGATTGATGATCTACTTTTATATTCAAAACTTGACCTAAAGCAAATTCCTTTCAATTTTGAGAAAATAGATATTGTTGAATACTTTGATTATTGTATATGTGAAAGTGAACTGGAGCTTAAAAAAGATAATATAACAATAGAGTTAAGGAATGATTTGAAGACTTCTAGGTTTGTTATAATGGATAGGGAAAGAATGAAAAGAGTTATATTAAATATTATAGAAAACTCTCGTAAATATATGGATAAAGAGCAAGGAAAAATAATTGTAAATTTAAGAGAGACAAAATCAAGTATTATTGTAGAGATAAGGGATAATGGTGCTGGAATTAGTAATGATAATATAAATAAAATATTTGATAGATTTTATAGAGGGGATTATGCAAGAAGTGGAGCAAAAGGAAGTGGATTAGGACTTTCAATTGCAAAGCAAATTGTAGAAGGACATAAAGGAAGAATATGGGCAGTCAGTCACGGAAACGAAGGGACTAGTATAATGATATCTCTTGGAAAGGTAACATTAAATATATAATAAGAATATTAATATTTAGGAGGCTTTTACAGTATGAAAAAAATATTAGTAGTTGAGGATGACTTAAGTATTGCAGAACTTCAAAAAGACTATTTAGAGATTTCAGGATTTGAAGTTAAAATTTGTACTGATGGGGTATCAGGTTTAAATGAAATAAAGGAGAACAAATATGATTTAATAATACTTGATGTTATGCTTCCTAAAATTGATGGGTTTGATATATTAAGGATTATAAATGAAAATAAGGATGTACCGGTTTTATTGGTTTCTGCGAAAAAAGAAGAAATTGATAAAATAAAGGGTTTAAGTCTTGGAGCGGATGATTATATAACAAAGCCTTTTAGTCCAGGAGAATTGGTGGCAAGGGTTAAATCTCATCTTCAAAATTATGAGAGATTAAAAAATAAGTTTGGAAATAAATCAGATGATAATAACATTACTATAAGAGGATTACAAATAAATAAAGACTCAAGACAAGTATTCATCAATGGAAAAGAAGTTAATTTAGCACAAAAAGAATTTGAATTATTATTATATATGATGCAAAACCCAAACAGAGTATTTGGAAAAGATGAGTTATTTGAGAGAATTTGGGGGCTTGAGTCATTAGGAGATAATGCTACAGTTACAGTACATATTAGAAGAATACGAGAAAAAATTGAATCCAATCCGTCAGAACCACAGTATATTGAAACGGTGTGGGGCGTTGGATATAGAATTAGAGTATAATAACATTGACATATATTGAAAGAAAACATATAATTAGTAGTAATATATGAATGGATTTTCATATATTACTACTAATTATTTATGTTAATTTATGGTGAAAAAATTATATAGATATTTATATGCTTAAATTTACAGGAGGAATTTTATATGGATGAAAAACAAGTAGATTTTGAGAGATGTGATTGCAATGTTATTCATGAAGAGATTGTAAATAAAGTCAAAGAAGAAATGACTTGTGAAGAGAAACTAAATGATTTAGCAGAGTTCTTTAAAGTTTTTGGAGATAGCACAAGAATAAAGATTATATGTGCTTTATTTTCATCAGAAATGTGCGTATGTGACATAGCTATTTTACTCAATATGACACAATCAGCTATATCACATCAATTGCGTGTTTTAAAGCAAGCAAGACTTGTAAAGTACAGAAAAGAAGGAAAAGTAGTTTATTATTCACTTGATGATGATCACATTAAGCGAATATTTGATCAGGGATTATTACATATAAATGAAAGAAAATAGAAAAGGATTTATAATATTTAGATGTTATAATAAATTTTTAAATATATGAGCATGTTTTCATATAAAAAGTATTGACATTTATATTTGGAAAACATATAATTATATTATAACATATGAATAGTTGTTCATGTGTTTCTGAAACTTAATTATAAATAATAACTTTAACTTGCAATAGTATTATTTATAATAATATGAAGGAAAGACATGAATATAATTTTGCTTAAAGTATGAATGATTGTTCATTTATTCATATTATGAGGGGGGACTGGAATGAATAAAGTAGAATTAATATTAGAAAATCTCGATTGTGCCAACTGTGCTTCAAAAATAGAGAATAATGTGAAAGATATTGAAACTATAAAGGAAGCAACATTAAACTTTATTTCTAAAACTCTTACATTTGAAACTTATAATGGAGAGAATATAGATAAAATAAAAGAAGAAATTAAAAGTATAGTAAATAAATTTGAACCAGATGTAATTGTAAAAGAAAAAATTAAGAAAAATAACCGTAAATTGAAAAAAGAATATATATTGGAAAATTTAGATTGTGCTAACTGTGTTTCAAAAATAGAAAATAGGATTAAGGAAATAGAAGATATAGAAGAAGCAACAGTAAATTTTATGACCAAAACTTTAACTTTTAAACTTAACAAAGAAGGAAGTTTAAGTGAAGTTGAACAGGAAATAAATAATATAGTTAAAAAATTAGAACCAGATGTGGTATTAAAGAAGAAAACAAGTAAAAAAACTATAGGTAATTTAAAAAGAGCAACGACATGCTGTAGTGGACATGATTATGATCATGATCATAATTATAGTCATAAGCACCACCATGAACATGAGCATAATCATCATAATAAAAATGACAAGTGTTGTAGTGTTTATGAGGAAGAACATGATGAACACGATCATGCACATAATCATGGAGAAGATAATAATAAGAAAGCTGTATTAAAGCTTGCACTAGGTGGTTTAATATTTGCTATTGGTATAATTGGTAAATTTAAAACTAATATAGAATTAATAATATTCTTAAGTGCCTACATTATAGTAGGAGGAGAAATTGTTCTTAGAGCTTTAAAAAATATCACACGTGGACAAATCTTTGATGAAAACTTTTTAATGACTATTGCAACAGTTGGAGCATTTGCTACTGGAGAATTTCCAGAAGGTGTAGCTGTTATGCTATTTTATCAAGTAGGAGAACTGTTCCAAGACATAGCAGTAAATAAATCAAGAAAATCTATAACTTCATTAATGGATATTAGACCAGACTTTGCAAATTTAAAGATAGATGAAGAATTAGTTAAAGTATCACCAGAAGAAGTATCAGTAGATGATATTATAGTTGTAAAGCCAGGAGAAAAAATTCCATTAGATGGAGTAATTATTGAAGGGAAATCCATGTTAGATACTTCAGCTCTTACAGGAGAGTCAATTCCACGTAATGTAGAAGAAGGCGATGAGATTTTAAGTGGATTTATAAATCAAAGTGGAGTAATTACTGTAAAAGTAAGTAAAGAATTTGGAGAATCTACAGTTTCTAAGATATTAGATCTTGTGCAAAATGCAAGCAGTCGTAAAGCTAAAGCAGAAAACTTTATTACAAAGTTTGCAAGATACTATACTCCAGCAGTAGTAATAGTAGCAGCAGCCCTAGCTATATTACCTCCAATTTTTATAAATGGTGCAACTTTTGCACAATGGGTATATAGAGCATCAATATTTTTAGTTATTTCTTGTCCATGTGCTCTTGTAATATCTATTCCATTAGGATTCTTCGGAGGAATAGGAGCAGCTTCGAAATATGGTATTTTAATTAAAGGAAGTAACTATTTAGAAGCACTTAATGATGTAGAAACAGTAGTATTTGATAAAACAGGAACTCTTACTCAAGGTATATTTAATGTAACACAAATAAATTCAATAAATGGATTTAATAAAGATGAAGTTTTAAAATATGCAGCTTATGCAGAGAATTATTCTAATCATCCTATTGCAACTTCAATTGTTAAAGCATATAAGAGTGAAATAAATAATCAAGAAATAAGTAACTATGAAGAAATACCAGGACATGGAATAATTGTACAAGTTAATGGTAAAAGAGTTGCAGCAGGTAATTATAAACTTATGAATGATGAAAAGGTAGAGTTTCAAGAAGTTGATTCAGTAGGAACAGTGGTATATATAGCAGTAGATAGAGTTTATGCAGGAAGTATAGTGATTGAGGATACTATAAAAGAAGATGCTATAAAGGCTATTAAAGAACTAAAGGACAGCGAAGTTAAAAATACCATTATGCTAACAGGAGATAATAAAAAAGTAGCAAATAAAGTAGGAAATCAGCTACAGGTAGATGAGATTTATGCTGAATTGCTTCCACAGGAAAAAGTAGAAAAACTCGAAAGTATTGATAGTAAAAAGACACCTGGAAAAAACATTATATTTGTAGGAGATGGAATAAATGATGCTCCAGTTCTTGCAAGAGCAGACGTAGGAGTTGCTATGGGAGGTTTAGGATCTGATGCAGCTATTGAAGCAGCAGATGTAGTTATTATGACAGATGAACCATCTAAAATAGCTACAGCAATAAAAATATCAAAAAGAACTAGAACTATAGTTATTCAAAATATTGTATTTGCACTAGGTGTTAAAGCTTTAGTATTAATATTAGGAGCATTTGGAATAGCTACAATGTGGGAAGCAGTTTTTGCAGATGTAGGAGTATCTGTAATTGCTATATTAAATTCAATGAGGGTAATGAGATTTAAAAAATAGTATCATAAATTACAATTTAAAGAGCATCTAGTTAAGGTGCTCTTTTTTATATATGAAATATAAAAAGTATATAATTAATAAAAAATAATTAAAACAACATAAAGAAAATGGTATAATACAAAGAAAGAGTGCTATTATAATCAAAGGAGAATAAAATATGTCAGATAAAAACATTGAAATGATGAAAAAATTAATAGAAGCTAAAAAGCAAAAAGCAAATAAGAAAGGAAATTTTTTAAAAGCTGACAAGAGTATAGGTGGAGCTAGAAAAGCTAATATAAGTAAGAAAACTGGAGGACTATTTGACAAATAAAAAAGGGGATGTTATAAATGGAGAAAGAAAAAATGCTATATCCAATAAAATTAAAAAATAAGTATGGTTATATAGATAATTCAGGAGAAGTTTTTGTAGAGCCTAATTTTGATTATGCTGAAGAATTTAATGGCGATTTTGCCATAATAAGTATAAATGATAGTTTTGGGTTTATGGACAAAAGTGGTAATACAGTAGTTAAAGTGGAGTATGATGATGTTTATGATTTTACAGAAGGATTAGCGGCAGTTGAGCTAGAGGGAAAGAAGGGATATGTGAATACAGAAGGTAATATGGTCATTAAGCCTCAGTTTGATGAAACTAATGGTTTTTCAGAAGGTCTAGCGGCAGTAAAGGTTGGATATAAATGGGGATATATAAATAAAAAAGGAGAAGTAATAATTAAATCTGAATTTTTAGATGCTTTTGATTTCAGTGAAGGATTAGCCTTAGTACAATCAGGAGGAAAGCTAGGATATATTGATAAAAATGGACATATGGTTATAAATCCCAAGTATAATTATGCATATGCATTTTCAGAGGGATTAGCAGTAGTAGAAGTAGAAAATAAATATGGATTTATAGATAAATTAGGAAGTAATATTATAGAAGCTAAATACACTATGGCCAATGATTTTAATGAAGGACTAGCGGCAGTTGAATTCAAAAATAAATATGGATTTATAGATTTAAAAGGAGAGACAGCAATACCTTTTAAATATGATTGGGCAGATAATTTTTATAACGGGTTAGCTGTAGTTTCTATTGGGGATAAATATGGACTTTTGGACAAAGAAGGAAATGAGATTATTCCAGTAGAATTTGATAACATTGATAGCATTAGTGAGGGATTAATATGTGTAGAGGTAAATGGAAAATGGGGATATGTAAATAGAGAATGTAAATTTATTATAGAACCAATTTTTCAAGAGGCATCTAAATTTGTAAATGGTATTGCAAAAGTAATAGATGATGGTAAAGTTAGATATATAAATAAAATTGGAGAATGTATTTGGAAAAATTAATATTTATGATATAATACTTAATTAAATAAAGTATATTTGGATTAAATTTATAATTGAAAAATAAATTATTGTGTAATATAATGAAAAAATAATTACTTTTATGAATTATAATGAATAAAATTTATGCTTTACTTCAATAGTAAAGCTATTTTTCTTTAGTGGGGAGGGATGCAAACTAATGGGAAGTTTGAACGATATTATAGCTAAAATAGACAGTTTTTTATGGAATTGGCCATTACTTATTTTATTATTGGGAACTCATATATTTTTAACTTTCAGATTAAAATTCATTCAAAGACATTTGGGAAAAGCTATAAAACTTTCTGTAGCAAAGGATGAAGATGCAAAAGGAGATGTTAGCCAATTTAGTGCATTAACAACGGCCTTAGCAGGTACTATTGGAACAGGAAATATAGTAGGAGTAGCCACAGCTATATCTTTAGGAGGACCTGGAGCAGTATTTTGGACATGGCTAACTGGTGTATTTGGTATATCTACTAAATATGCAGAGAGTTTACTTTCCACTAAATATAGAATGAAAACTGAAGATGGCACTATGGCAGGAGGCCCTATGTATGTACTAGAATATGGCATGAAGAAGAAGTGGTTAGGAGTATTATTTGCTTTATTTACTAGTATAGCTGCAATAGGAACTGGTGGCATGGTACAAGCAAATGCCATCTCAATGATGGTAAACGATACTTTTAAAGTTCCTACTAAAATAATAGCAATAGTAGTAGCAGTACTTACTGCAGTAGTTATATTAGGAGGAATAAAGAATATAGCTAAGGTGTGTCAAGTTTTAGTTCCATTTATGGCAGGGTTTTATATTTTAGGTTGTTTTATAATATTGGCAATGAATTATAAAAATATACCTAATTCATTACATACTATAATTTCTTCTGCTTTTACAGGAAGAGCAGCTATTGGTGGATTTGCAGGATCTTCTGTAATTATGGCAATGAGATTTGGAGTGTCTAGAGGACTTTTTTCTAATGAATCAGGATTAGGAAGTGCTCCAATAGTATCAGCAGCAGCCCAAACTAGAAATCCGGTAAGACAAGCTCTTGTTGCATCTACAGGAACATTTTGGGATACAGTTATAGTATGTGCTATTACTGGTCTTGTTTTAACCAATACTGGAGTATGGACACAAGGTCTTCAAGGAGGACAATTAACTAAAGAGGCATTTGCATCTATACCTGTTGTAGGTCCTGTAGTTTTAACAATAGGATTAATGACTTTTGCATTTTCTACTATATTAGGTTGGTCCTATTATGGGGAAAAATCTATAGAGTATCTTCTAGGGAAAAAAGCAATATTACCTTACAAAATACTATGGGTTATTATGGTTTATATAGGAGCTATATTTTCATTAGATTTTGTTTGGAATTTTGCTGACTTAGCTAATGGGCTTATGGCAATACCAAATCTTATATCTTTAATAGCATTAAGCGGTGTAGTTGTAAGTGAAACCAAAAAGTATTTGTGGGAAGGTAATTTGGAACAAAATATGGAAGAAGAAAAAGTAGCAAATTTATAATAGTTTAAGCCAACACATGTATTATTTATTATGTATTAATATAAATATGTGTTGGTTTTTTGTAATGTGCTTTAAAAATACTTAATATGTATTATAATATAGCTATTAGATAAAAATATGTACAAATTCAAAACTATTTTAAAGTATTGTAAATACTGTTTTTAAAGCTAAAAATATTTAGTATAATTAAAATGTAGCTTTATTATTAAAAATGGAGGGGAAATATGGCTAACAATAAGAAAAAATCGGATGGTAGTAGATTTGATAATAATAAATTTAAGTACATTATTTACTACGCTATTGCAGTAACTATAGTAGTTTATTTGATTAATGACTTTGTAGTTAATTCAGAAACGCAACATATAAAGTATACTAATTTCCTTAATATGATTAGTCAAAATCAAATTAAGGAAGTACAATTTTCAAAGGATAAAGTAATTGTTTATCCAAAAGAAGATTCAGAATATGGTGACAAGCTACTTTATACTGCAAAGTTAGAAGATGATAAAGAGTTATTAGGAAAATTAAATAAAGCGAATATACCATATGATGGTATTATACCTAAACAAGATGGACCTATAAAGAATTTTATATTTACTTGGGTATTACCATTTATAAT
Source organism: Clostridium tetanomorphum (assembly GCF_017873215.1). Taxonomy (GTDB): domain Bacteria; phylum Bacillota; class Clostridia; order Clostridiales; family Clostridiaceae; genus Clostridium_AO; species Clostridium_AO tetanomorphum. The sequence goes on along the minus strand of NZ_JAGGKA010000022.1, from coordinate 23,416 downwards.
ATTTATGATGCTTGGAAGATATATTTTTAGTATATTGGATAAAAAGATGGGAAGCGGTGTTATGTCTTTTGGCAAAAATACTGCTAAAATTTATGCAGAAAATGAGACTGGGGTTACTTTTCAAGATGTTGCAGGACAGGAAGAAGCTAAAGAATCTCTAGTAGAAATAGTAGATTTTCTACATAATTCTCAGAAGTATTCTGAAATAGGAGCTAGATTGCCAAAGGGAGCACTTCTAGTAGGACCACCGGGAACAGGTAAAACATTAATAGCTAAGGCTGTAGCTGGAGAAGCCAAAGTGCCATTTTTTTCTTTATCTGGCTCTAGTTTTGTGGAGATGTTTGTAGGAATGGGAGCTGCTAGAGTAAGAGATTTATTCGAGCAAGCTCAACAGAAAGCACCATGCATAATATTTATTGATGAAATAGATGCTATAGGAAAGAGCAGAGAAGGAAATGTAACAGGTAATGATGAAAGAGAGCAGACATTGAATCAATTACTTTCTGAAATGGATGGATTTGATTCATCAAAGGGAGTTGTAATTTTAGCAGCAACTAATAGACCAGAGGTATTAGATAAAGCTCTTCTAAGACCTGGAAGATTTGATAGAAGAGTAATAGTTGATAGACCAGACCTTAAGGGAAGAGAAGAAATACTTAAAGTTCATTCAAAAGGCGTGAAAATGTCTCCAGATGTAAGTCTACAAGATATTGCAAAATCAACTCCTGGAGCAGTAGGTGCAGATTTAGCTAATATAATAAATGAAGCAGCTCTAAGGGCAGTAAAAAATGGCAGGAAAGAAGTTATACAAGAGGATTTACAAGAAGCAGTTGAGGTTATAATAGCAGGAAAGGAAAAGAAAGATAGAATATTATCTCCTCAAGAAAAAAGATCAGTAGCTTTCCATGAGGTAGGTCATGCTTTAGTAGCAGCTCTTTTAACTCATACAGATCCTGTTCATAAAATTACTATAGTACCAAGAACTATGGGAGCTTTAGGTTATACAATGCAATTACCTTCTGAAGAAAAGTATTTAAGTACAAAAGAAGAAATGTTAGATCAAATTTGTGTAATGCTAGGAGGAAGAGCTGCAGAGGAAGTTGAATTTAATACAATATCTACTGGAGCATCCAATGATATAGAGAAAGCCACATCAACAGCTAGAAGTATGGTTACTATATATGGTATGACTGAAAAGTTTGATATGATGGGATTAGAATCTATATCCAATAGATATCTTGATGGAAGACCTATTAGAAATTGTAGTGCTGAAACAGAATCACAAATAGATGAAGAAACTTTAAGAATAATAAAAGAAGCGCATAATAGAGCCATAAGTATATTAAAAGATAATAGAAGTCTTTTAACTAAGATAGCAGAGAGATTACTTGAAAAGGAAACTATTATGGGTGAAGAATTTATGTCATTAGTAAAAGGTGAAAGTATAATAGATAAAGATGTGGACAATAATGATAATGATTTAATAAATAACAGTGATGAATCCTTAGAATAAAATTGGGTTGGTGACGTAAAATGAATAATTTTCATTTAGAAGAGGAAATACAAAGAGAAATAGAATTAAATCTTGAAAATGAAAAATTGGAAGAAAGTATAGCTATTATAAATAAAGAAATAGTAAACTTAATTCATACAAGAAAACATATGGTCGAAAATATAATGGAATATAGAAAACAGGTACTAGACGAATATAAAGATGATGAAGATAAAGTAGCAGAATTCTTTGACCATGAAAGATTTATCGCAGAAGAACAGTTTAAATTTATAGATAAAAAGTTAAAGGAATTAACTATATTAACCTCATCACCTTATTTCGGAAAGGTTTGCTTTATTGATGAAGAATATTTAGATGAAGAATGCATTTATATAGGAAGATTTGGAGTTACTCCTAAAGGTGCTTATGAGCCATTAATAATAGATTGGAGATCACCTGTAGCTGCCTTGTTTTATGCAGGGAAATTAGGAGAAGTAACTTATACTGCACCAGTTGGAGAGATTAAAGCAAACATTTTAGGTAAGACACAATTAATAATTAAAAAAGGTAAATTGTTAGGTATATTTCATTCAGCAGTAGATGTAAAAGATGAAATATTACAAATGGTCTTAAGCAGCAATTCCAGTGATAAGTTAAAAGACATAATTATGACAATACAACAAGAACAGGATAACTTAATAAGGCAACCCAAGAATAGAACAATTGTAGTAGATGGAGTAGCTGGTAGTGGAAAGACTACAGTAGCCCTGCATAGAGTGGCATATTTACTATATAATTATAGAAAAAGCCTTCAGGATAAAGTACTTATATTAGGACCTAATAACATATTTATGGAATATATATCTACAGTCTTGCCAAGTCTTGGTGAGGTTGGAGTTAGACAAATGGTTTTTAAGGACTTTGCTTCTGAATTGATAGGTGTAGATAATATTATGAGTTTTCAGGATTATATGGAGAATATAATAAGTGAAAATAGTGATTTTATAAATAAAATACTATATAAAACTTCAAAAGAGTATATACAAGAGTTAGATAATTTAGTGACAAAGCTAAATGAAAGTTACTTTGAAATAATGGATATAGAATTTTTAGGTAATATTATTGTATCTAAAGAAGAAATAGAAAAGATGTTTAATGAATATTTTTCTTCAATGCCTTTATTTAGGAGAAGTAAAAGAATTAAAAGAATTATATATTCTAAAATAAAGGATACAAGGAATGAAAAAGTAAGAGAAATAGAGAAAAACTATAAGGAACAATTGTCTAAATTAACAGCTGAAGAAATAAATTTATATGGAAATGACTTGGAATTTAAAAGAAGATTAGAAATAAGAAATATAATTTCTGAAGTTATAAGAATAAAGAATAATTTACAGTGGATTAAAAATCCAAATATACTAGATATGTATGTAAAATTTAATAAAGAGAAAGAACTTACACAAGATGACTTGGCTCCTATTCTTTATTTAAAAATAAAGTTAGAAGGTTTAAGTTATCCAGAGGAAATAAAGCATGTAGTTATAGATGAAGCACAGGATTATAGTGCTCTTCAATTCATAGTTATTAAGCATTTAACTAAATGTCAATCATTAACTATAGTTGGAGATAGTAATCAAAGGCTTATACCTATAAATAATGAAATTCCTATGAATACTTTAAATGAATATTTAGAGTTTGAAGAAATAAGTAATTTTAAGCTTCAAAAAAGTTATAGATCCACTCAAGAAATTATGAAGTTTTCAAATAAATATTTAAATAAGGATGAAATAGTACCTCTTGTCAGAAATGGTGAAGAAGTTAGAGTTAGTAATGTACACAATGAATCTGAACTAACAGAAAAGTTAGTAGCCATATTAAAGCAATTAAAGGAAAAAGGTTATGAAAGTGTAGCGGTTATATGTAAGGATATAAGTAGAACAGAATATATAAGTAGCTTAATCAAGCAAAAGATGTATATTAAAGTTATGGATAAAGAAAATGTTATATATAACTCTGGAGAAATTATTATACCATCTTATTTTGCAAAAGGATTAGAATTTGATGCAGTAATAATAATTGATGATAATAGTACTAATATTAATTATAATAAGATGATGTATGTTATGGCGACAAGGGCTCTGCATGAATTATTTGTTTTTAATTTAAATTAATAAGGAAGCTAAATTTTTAGCTTCCTTATTTTAAACTATGATTATAGAATTTTCTTCTCATATTCTAATAATCTATTTATTAGTTTTTCACACATAGCATCAATTTCTTTGAAATTTATATTTTGAACATAGTATTTTTCTAATTCATCATGTAATTTTTTACAGTTAGAAATATTATTTAAACCTATATTTAATAATTTATAGAAGTTGTCTTTATTTTCTTTTATGTCATCTTTTATTGTATTAATGTAGCTTTTATTTAATAAATCATTCATATTAAATTCTATTCCTTGAAAACTACTGTTATTTATTTCATTAGAACTTAGAATTGCAGTTTCTAAATCAGGAATTATTATATGCTCTATTCTAGATGGAATTAATGGATCATGAAATACTTCTACAAAATAGCCTTTTCTTAAAGCCTCATCCTTAATAAAATTTAATAAAGTGGTTTTACCAGTACCAGGTTCCCCATTTAGGATATATATATTATTACAATCTTTATATATAGTATCTACATAAGATACTATTCCATTAGGAGTAAAGGCTGTAGCAAATAAATGCCTTTCTTTTCCTAAGGTATTTTTAGAATCTTTTAAAATCTCATTCTTTAATTTTTCGCAAAGGGAATTTAAAGATTTAATATCAAGGGCTTTTTTATTATGGTAACTCCAGTTATCATGTATTATTCTAGCACTTTTTATATAAGTATAAGCTCTGTTAAAATTATCCTTTATTTTATTTGAAATTTCTACAATATTATCTTTTTCTAGTTCTAATTTTTTTTCATCTAGGCAAATTCCTAAATTTAAAATCTCATCTATAGCACCAGGAAAGTTAGGATCATTAATATGTGGAGCAGTTCCATCAATTAATGCTACTCCTAAATTATTTATATTGATAGCGTCCAAAGATTCATTATCTGAAGAACAGTGAAAAAACTCAACAGTATAACCTTTATCTAAAAAAATATTACCTATTTTTTTCATAAGTGACGATTTACCAGTGCCAGGGCCACCTTTTATATAAAATATTCTTTTAGCTTCATTTGTATTTATTATATATTGAAAAAAGGGATAAAAGCCTTCAGAGGTATTACTACCAGGGAATAAATGTCTTTCTTTTTTTACCATATAAATTCACACTCCATAATAAAAGAATCAGTATATATTATGCTGGGGTGTATAATATGTTAACAAAAATATATTATGTAAAATCTCTATCTATAGTAATTACTGCATCATAGAGAGGATGAATTTTTTTTATATCTTTGCTTAAGTCTTCTACTATTTTAGTTTGAAATTCTTCTGTAAGGGACTGATTATAATCTATAACTATATCGAATATTAAGTTCTTTTTTTCTCCCTCACCTACAATTCTAAAATCATGGATTGATTTTATTACACTATAATTTTTAATTATTTTTTCTAATTCTTTTCGTGCAAAGTTTACTTCTTTATCATTAGTATTTATAGGATCCATATGAATTACTAGTATTATGTTCAATTCATTAGATAATTCTTTTTCAGCTCTATCTATTATTTCATGAATTTTTACTATGGATATGTCCTGTGGTACTTCTGCATGGATACTAGCCATAAATTTATTAGGGCCATAATTATGTATAACTAAGTCATGAACACCGCTAATATATCTATAACTTAATACTCCGTTTATGATTTTATCTACTAGCTCTTCGTCTGGTGCTTCTCCTAAAAGTGGATTTAGAGTCTCTTTAATAAGAGAAAATCCAGAGTATATTATAAAAGCAGAGACTAGAATACCTATATAACCATCTAATGGAAAAGTAGTCCATTTTGATAATACTAGTGATAAAGCAACGCAACTTGAAGTGATTACATCACTTAATGCATCAAAGGAAGAGGCTTGAAGTGCAGAAGAATTAATTTTTTTACCAATATATTTGTTAAATCTACTAATCCATACCTTTGTAAGTATTGATAAAAGTATTAGTATAAAAGGAATTATTTGAAAATTAACTTGAATAGGATTAGTTATTCGGGAATAGGAAGATTTAATAAATTCAAAGCCTACTAACATTACCATAAAGGATACAGCCAATCCAGATATATATTCTATTCTTCCGTGTCCAAATGGATGTTCTCTATCAGCAGGTTTTGAAGCTAGTTTAAAGCCAATCATTGTAATCAATGAGGAAGTGGCATCGGAAAGATTATTGAAAGCATCTGCTGTAACAGAAATACTGCTAGTTATAATTCCAACTATTAATTTAACTATGAATAAAATTGTATTAATTATTATTCCTACTGTACTTCCTAAAAATCCATAGCTATTTCTAACCTTTTCATTTTCTATTTCCTCATAATTTTTAATAAAACGAGTAACTAAAAATTTAGAAATCATATTAAACACCTCTTATGAAAATATAAATACATTTAATTATTATAGCATATTATAACAAATATAAATAAAATGATTTAATGCAAAGGTTTTATAGAAAATTATTCCATATATATTTGAAAGCCCTATATAAGTATGATATCCTTATAATGAAAAATAATTAAAATGAGAGGTAGTGAATATAATGGAGAATAAGATAGAATTATCCAAAGAACTTATAGATTTTATATATGATAGTCCAACAGCTTTTCATGCTGTTGAATGTGTAGAAAATGAACTGTTAAATGGTGGATTCCAAGAATTGAAGGAAAGTGATAAATGGAATTTAGTTCAAGATGGCAAATATTATACAAAGAAGAATAATTCGGCTATTACAGCTTTTATAGTTGGGACTAGTAGTGTAGTAGAGAATGGATTTAAGATAATAGGGGCTCATACAGATTCACCAACCTTTAGAATAAAACCAAATCCACATATGATATGCGAAGGCGGATATTTAAAGTTGAATACAGAAGTTTATGGAGGTCCAATATTAAGCACATGGATGGATAGACCTTTAGCTATAGCTGGAAGGGTTGTACTAAGAAGTGAAAATGTAATGGAACCAAAAGAAGAATTGGTAAATATAAAAAAACCTTTATTGATTATACCTAATTTAGCTATACATATGAATAGAGAAGTAAATAAAGGAATAGAATTAAATGCACAAAAACATACACTTCCATTAATGAGCATAGTAAATGATGCTATGGAAAAAGAAAATTATTTATTAGATATATTACAGGAAGAATTGAAAGTTAGTAAAGATGAAATAATTGACTTTGATCTATTTTTATATGAGTATGAAAAAGGTTGTATTATGGGAATGAGAAATGAGTTTATATCTTCACCAAGATTAGATGATTTAGCTATGGTACATGCTGGATTAAAAGCATTGTTGGAATCAAAACATTCAAAAGGGACAAATGTATTAGTTTGCTTTGATAATGAAGAAGTAGGAAGCTCTACTAAGCAGGGGGCAGATTCTATAATGTTGTCAAGCGTTTTAGAAAGAATAGTAGAAAAAGAAGAACAGGGAAAAGAAGCTTATTTTAGGGCATTATCAAAATCATTTATTATATCATCAGATTTGGCCCATGCAGTACATCCTAATTCACCAGAAAAAGCTGATCCAGTGAATAGACCTATGATTAATAAGGGACCTGTAATTAAAATAAGTGCAAGACAAAGTTATACTTCTGATAGTTTTTCTTCAGCAGTTTATGAAGAAGTATGTAAAAAAGCAGATGTACCTGTGCAACGATTTGTAAATCGCTCAGATGAAAGAGGTGGATCTACTATAGGACCTATATCATCAACACACATAAATATACCATCTGTAGATATTGGAACTCCTATACTTGGAATGCATTCTATAAGAGAGTTAGGTGGAGTAGAAGATCAATTTTATGTAACTGAATCTTTTAAGCAATTTTATAACTTATAATATTTTAGAAAAATTTTATTTAATATACTATTGAAATAATTGACGTATTATGATAATATATTTTCAATAATTTAATATATTAAAGTTTACCTGGGGTAGAGGTGCTGTAATTAATAGTACTCATTTTGAGCAGCCAAGCTATGAAAAAAGAGGAAAGGGATTATAGCCGAAGAAAGCAATGTGGCAAGTTGTTTTCTGGCTTTATATATAACATATGTAAAGTTGTCACTGTTTATGGTGGAGAGCTACAGAGGTCACAGAAGTTGTCTTTAATGCAGCTATAGGTGTACCTAGCTGCATTTATTTTTACCTAAATTTACCCAGATGGTAACCTTGATTTAGAAGGAGAGGATTAAAATGAAATTATTTGGTACTATGGAGGTTAAAGATAATAACTTATATATTGGTGGGATTAGTTGTTTAAATTTAGTAAAAGAATATGGGTCACCATTATATGTCTTTGATGAAGAGCTTATAAGAAGAAATTGTAGAGATTATTATGAAAGCTTTAGGGTAAAAGAGTTAGGTAATAGGGTAGCATATGCAGGCAAAGCATTTTTAACTTTAGCCATGTGTGAAATAATAAAAGAAGAAGGTTTATGCTTAGATGTAGTTTCAGGTGGGGAATTGTATACAGCTATGAAAGCGTCTTTTCCTATGGAAAAAATATATTTTCATGGAAATAATAAGACAACTGATGAAATTGAAATGGGCGTAAGTTTAGGAGTAGGAAGATTTGTAGTAGATAATTTTTATGAAATAAAAAGAATAAATGAAATAGCAAAAAATAATGGAATAGTTCAAAAGGTAATATTAAGGATAACTCCAGGTATAGAAGCACATACTCATGAGTATATAAAGACAGGACAGATAGATTCAAAATTTGGGTTCACTTTATTGGAAGATGAAGTTTTTAGAGCGGTGGAGCAGTGTATAAAATCACCTAATATAGATTTATTAGGTATTCATTGTCATATAGGTTCACAGATATTTGAAACAACTCCTTATGAAGATGCTGTAGATATAATGTTTAATATAATTAAGGATATAAAGGATAAGTTAAATTATGAATTACAAGAGTTGGATTTAGGGGGAGGATTTGGTATATACTACAAAGAAGGAGATACACCTAAATCTACAAAAGAATACTGCGACTATATTTTAAATAAAGCAGTTTCTAAAGCTAAAGAATTAAATGTCAAATTTCCTTGTTTAGTTATAGAACCAGGAAGGTCCATAATAGGTAATGCAGGAACAACGCTTTATTCTATAGGTGCTATGAAAGAGATTCCAGAGATACGAAAATATGTATCTGTAGATGGAGGAATGACAGATAATATTAGACCAGCTCTTTATAACGCTGAATATGATTGTATGGTAGCAAATAAGGTAGAAAGCAAAGATACACAGTGTGTAACTATAAGTGGGAAATGTTGCGAATCTGGGGATATATTAATAGAGAACACAAATATATCAGAATGTGAAAGTGGAGATGTTTTAGCGGTTCTTTCTACTGGAGCATATGGATATTCAATGTGCAGTAATTATAATAAAATTCCCAAAGCTGCAGTAGTTTTGGTAAAAGATAAATCATCTAAATTAATTTGTAAAAGAGAGAGTTATGAAGATATGTTAAAGAATGAGATTTCTTTATAGATAATATTAGGAAGAATTACTAAGTAATTCTTCCTAATATTTTTTTTAGTTGTTGGAAATAATAATTTAAGCGATTCATTTACTAGAATGGAAAGGATGGATTATTATGTTCTACTACGGAATTAGTGCTGTTTTAATACTAGGAATATTAGTTGTAGTTGTCCTTTATAAATATTTTAAAGATGTAAATAATTATGAACATGATGTAGATTTTATTTATAATAATAACGAAATTCATAGGGGAGAAATAGAAGAATGTCCATATAATAAGAAGAGTGAAAGTATTAGAGCAAAAAGGAAGATTGTAAAAAGTTTAGATAAAAGTTATAGAAATATTTTAGAAGGTTATGATTATATAAATAATGAGGCGAAAAGCAAAAAAGATATAGTATCTGCAGGGGAATGGTTGTTGGATAATCTATATTTAATTCAAAAAGAATATAAGCAACTAAAGAATAATATGTGTATAAATTATTGTGATAGTTTACCAATTATATGTAAAGGTGTAATGGAAGGTTACCCTAGAATATACTATATTGCAAAAAAGATAGTACACATTACAGATGGAAAAATAGATGAAGAAATTATAGAAAATCTAATAAAGGAATATCAAAGTCATACTCTATTAACCAGCAGTGAGTTATGGGCTTTACCAGTGATGTTAAAAATAGCTATTATACAAAACATAAGCAAAGTGACAAACAATATAGTTTTTTCACAAAAAGAAAAGAATAAGGGAGAAGAATTAGGAGAAAAATTAATTAAATACACTAATGATGAAGAAAACTTAGTAAGTATATTTAACCAACAATTTAGTTTTACACCTTACTTTACAGAAAGATTATTGAAGGTATTAAGGGATAGTGGATTAGATAATGCAAATGTATACAAATGGATTGATGATCAGTTAGCTAAAAAGGAAACAGACACGAAAAGAACAATTATATTAGAGCATAAAAAACAAGCATTTTTTAGAATGATTATAGGAAATAGTATTACAGGAATGAGAGAAATTTCTTCATTAAATTGGAAACAGTGTTTTGAGAAGTTAAGTTACTTAGAACAAACTTTAAGAGAGGACCCAGCAAAGCTGTATGACAAAATGGATTTTTCATCTAGAGATTATTATAGAAGAAATATAGAAAAGCTAGCTAGATATATGAAATTAGGTGAAACTTTTGTAGCTAAAAAAGCTATTGAATGTGCACTAGAGAATGAATATATAGAAGATAAAGCTTACTTAAAACATGTTGGATATTATATTATTGATGACGGAATAGAATGTTTGAAAAATAAAATAGGATTTAAGGATAAAGGAATAGAAAGATTGAAAAATAGCAATAAAAATAAAAAGGTTAATTATTATATAAATTTTATTGTGATAACAACTATTCTTTTATCTTTTATACTTCTTTATTTAAACTTATATCCATATTATGATATTGCTATTTGGAAGTATATTATAGGATTTTTAATTATTCTTATTCCTGTAAGCGAAATAGTTACTTCTATAGCAAATTGGAGTATAAATCATTTATTAAAGCCAAGTTTTATACCCAAAGTAGAGTTTAAAGATAGCATACCAGAAGAATATAGCACTATAGTAGTAATTCCAACCTTATTGAATAATAAAAAAAGAGTAAAAGAACTTATTGAAGATTTGGAGATATATTATTTAGCCAACAAAAGTGAAAATATTTATTATGCTATATTAGGAGATTTTAAAGATAGCCAGGAAGAACATGAAGAAAAAGATGAGGAAATAATACAAAGTGGATTAAATGGAGTTAAGCAGCTTAACCAAAAATATGCATCAAAAGAAAAGGATATATTCTATTTTTTTAATAGATATAGACAATTTAATGAAAAGGAAGGAACATGGCTAGGTTGGGAGAGAAAAAGAGGAAAATTAATGGAGTTTAATGCTCTAATAAGAGGAGATAAAAATACTAGCTATAATGTTATAAGTGGAAATTTGAATGAATTATATAAAGCGAAATATATTATAACATTGGACGCAGATACTCAACTTCCAATGGATAGCGCTAAAAAACTAATAGGAGCTATGGCTCATTTACTAAATAAACCTTATATAGATAAAGAAAAAAAAGCTGTATTAAGAGGACATGGATTAATGCAACCTCGTATAAATGTTTCCACTGTTAGCGCAAACAAAACTTTATTCTCAAAAATTTTCTCAGGAGAGACAGGGATAGATTTATATACTACAGCAATATCTGATGTATATCAGGACTTATTTGATGAAGGTATATTTACTGGAAAAGGTATATATGATGTAGATACATTTAATTATATGCTAAGGAATGAGATGCCAGAAAATTCAGTATTAAGTCATGATCTATTAGAAGGATCTTATGTAAGAGCAGCTCTTCTAACTGATGTAGAATTAATAGATGGATATCCTGCTTATTATAATTCTAGTTCCAAAAGATTACATAGATGGGTTAGAGGTGACTGGCAGTTAGTTCCATGGCTTGCAAAGAAAACATCTTTAAATAAATTATCGAAATGGAAAATATTTGACAATTTAAGAAGAAGTTTATTAGCTCCATCTATAATAATATTAATTTTATTATCATTAGTATTATTTAGTTTGCCAGATAAATGGTTAATAGTAGCTCTTATTGGTCTTTTAGCACCAATGCTATTTGATGTATCTGAATCTGTTATAATGCCTATAAAAGGAATCAGTTTATCAGGTAAAATTTATAATTGGAAGATAGGTATAGAGCAGTTTTTTTTAATTTTTTCTTTTTTACCGTATCAAGCGTATTTAATGTTAGATGCAATAATAAGAACTTTATATAGAGTTTATATAAGTAAAAAAAATCTTTTAGAATGGCAAACAGCAGCTGATGCAGAGGCTAGTTCTGGTAGAGAATTAAAACACTTCGTACACTCTATGTGGCAAGGAAGTGCTATTGCAGTTGTTATAGCTGTATTGGCTTTTTATAAATCTATCAATATGGGATTTATTTTATTGCCGTCTTGTATAATATGGTTTTTAAGTCCTTATATTGCTTATTTTATAAGTAAGGAAAGAAAAGAGAAAATTAAAGAGCTTAGTGAAGAGGAAATAATTTTATTTAGAAGACTTAGTAGGAAAATATGGTCATACTTTGAAGATTTTAATAATAACAAAAATAACTGGTTAGCTCCGGATAATTATCAAGAGTATCCTGAGAATGGATTAGCTCATAGAACATCTCCTACTAATATGGGAATGGGTATTACATCTAATATTGTTGCTTTTGATTTAGGGTATATAGACTTATGTCAATGCATATATAGGCTAAATGAAATTTTAAATAGTATGGACTCACTAGATAAATATGAAGGGCATTTTTATAATTGGTATGACACAAATACAAAGGAACCTCTTTATCCAAAGTATATATCTACTGTAGATAGCGGAAATTTATTAGGATATTTATGGTTGCTGAATATATCTATAGAAGAATTTTTAGATACACCTATATTAAATATTAATATGACGGAAGGGTTAATAGACTTATTGAGAATATGTGAAGATGAGTTAGAGAATGAAGAAAAAATAGACTATAGAGAAAATATGGAAGCTTTAATTAATTGGAATGAAGATACTATTGAATTGATGAAGATATTAAAGAGCCTAAAAGAAATTGCAACAAATTTAATAAAAAAATATGAAAAAGATGATAAATTATATTGGAATAAAAAATTACTATATACGGTAAACACTTATATTAATAATATATATAAATTATTTCCATGGGTTCAATTGTTAGAAGATTATTATATATGTGAGAGTAGAAATAATAACAATTTCTTTCATGAAGATGAAAGAAATATATTAGATAAATTAATAGATATTATCAAGTTTGAAGGAGTAAAGGAGGCTATTGTTAAACTACAACATATTGAAGACAAAATAGAAAGATTAGATATTTATTCATATAAGAATTTAAACAAAATATATGTGGCTATAATTAATGGAAAAAAGGAGATAAATAATCTTTATAAAGAAATAAATAAACTAAAATTGATTATAGATAAGATTGCTAGTGAAATGAATTTTAGTATTTTGTTTAATGAGTCTAAGCAGCTGTTTTCTATTGGTTATGATGTAGAAAAAGGAAAGATTGATAATTGCTACTATGATTTACTCGCTTCAGAAGCAAGGCAAGCAAGTTTTATATCTATAGCTAAAGGAGATGTAAATCAAACACATTGGTTTAAGTTAGGAAGAGCTTTAACTTCTGTAAATAAAAATAAAGGATTGGTTTCCTGGAGCGGAACTATGTTTGAATATTTAATGCCGCTACTTATAATGAAAAGTTATCCAGATACTTTACTAGATAATACCTATAACTTTGTTGTAGATAGTCAAAAATTTTATGGGAATTTAAGAGAGGTACCTTGGGGAATATCTGAATCAAGTTTTTATGCTTTTGATGTAAATTTAAATTATCAATATAAAGCTTTTGGAGTACCAGGAGTAGGTCTTAAAAGAGGACTTTCTAATGAATTGGTTATATCTCCATATTCTAGTATAATGGCATTACAGGTGAATAGAAAAGATTCCTTTTTAAATATAAAGAAAATGATAGAAAAAGGATTTGAAGGGCGATATGGATTATATGAAGCAATAGACTATACTAAAGAACGATTACCAAAAGGAAAAGAGTTTGCTATAATAAAATCTTATATGGTACATCATGAAGGAATGAGTCTTATGGCTTTAGATAATATATTGAGAAAAAATATATTGCAAAGCAGATTTCATAGAGATCCAAAAGTTAGAGCAGCAGAATTGTTATTACAAGAAAAAATGCCTAATATGGTAGTGTATGATAGAGAAGAAAAATATAATGAGAAGATATTTATAAAAGATAGAAATATTACTATAGTTAGAAAGTATTTAACAGCGAGGACTACTTATCCGGAGACGCATCTACTATCTAATGGAGACTATTCTATTATGATCACAAATAGTGGAAGTGGTTATAGTAAAAAAGATAATATGATGGTTTATAGATGGAAAGAAGATATAACAGAAGATAATACAGGGATGTTTTTCTATGTAAAAAATTTGAATTCTAATGAGTATTGGAGTAATTTTTATCAACCTTGTAAAAATGAAGGAGATAGCTATGAAGTGAATTTTTCACTTGATAAGGCGGAATTTAATAGAGTTGATGGCAATATAAAAACAACTACTCAAATAGCTGTTTTAAATGAAGATAACGGTGAGGTAAGAAAATTATTTATAACTAATAATAGTAATAGTAGTCGTACAGTAGAAATAACCAGTTATTGTGAAGTAACTTTAACTAATTATAGTGCAGATTTGGTTCATCCGACTTTCAGTAATCTTTTTATAAAAACAGAATATATAGAGGATCCTTTGTGTTTATTAGCTTATAGAAGAAAAAGACAAAAAGAAGGAAAAGAACCTTGGGCAATACAGACTGTATTAACTGATGATAAGATTATTGGAAAAGTACAATATGAAACCAGTAGACCTAATTTTATAGGAAGAAACAGAAATCTAAGTAAACCAGAAGTTATGGAAAATGATTCACCATTAAGTAATACTGTAGGAGCAGTATTAGATCCTATATTAAGTATAAGAGTAAGAGTTCAAATACCACCAGGAGAAACTTGCCATATAGCATATACTACAGCTGTAGCTGATAGTAGAGAGGAAGCTATAAAATTAGGAAGAAAGTATAGGCAATGGAGTAATATTAATAGAATATTTGAATTGGCATGGACACAAAGTCAAGTAGAAACTAGATATTTAGGAATAAATTCATCTATTGCTAATGTATATCAATCATTAGCATCTAAGATTATATTTTTAAACAATACTTTTAGAGAAAGAGAGAACTATATAAAATCTATAAATAAAGGTCAGTCAGATTTATGGCCTTACGGAATATCAGGGGATTTGCCTATAGTAGTGTTACTAATTAGGAAAGAACAGGACTTAGATTTAGTCAGACAAATGCTTAAGGCACATGAATATTTAAATTTAAAAGGATTAAAAATAGATTTAGTTATTTTAAATTTAGAAGATACTTCGTATATTCAAGCATTACAAGAATCCATTTTGGATATAATTAACTCTAGTCATGCAAGAGATATACAAAATAGATTAGGAGGAGTATTTCTATACAATAAATCCACTATGGCAGAAGAATATATTAAGTTTATAATGTCTATATGCAGACTTATTATTGATGGAGAAAAGGGAGGTATTACTGCTCACATAAGAAAAAATGAGAATTTAAATTACGATATAAAATTATTAAAGCATAATGAAATCAGTTTTAATGATAAAGGGCAGGAGATAGAAATACCAAAATTAAATTATTTTAATAGTTTAGGTGGATTTACTGATACTGGAGATAAATATGTTATTGTATTAGAAGATTATAAAAATACTCCAGCACCTTGGATAAATGTAATAAGTAACGGTAATTTCGGATTTCATGTTTCAGAAAGTGGGATTGCCTATACATGGTATAAAAATAGTAGGGAAAATAAAATAACTACTTGGTCTAATGATCCTGTTAAAGATAGTGAATCAGAAGCTCTTTATATAAGAGATGAGGTTTTTGGCAAGTTATGGAGTATATCACCTAAGCCTATAAGAGATGAAGGAAGATATATTATAGAGCATGGCTTTGGATATTCTACATTTAAACACAAGGTGTTTGGAATAGGTGGAGAAGTTACCATGTTTTCTCCTATGAACAATAGTATAAAATTATCCATTGTAAAGTTAAAGAATGATACAGATGTAGAAAGAAAGTTATCTGTTACTTATTATGCACAACTTGTACTTGGTGTCGTACCACAACAAACAGCACAATATATTTCTACTTATATAAATAGTAACAAAGAGTATATGTATGCAAAGAATCCTTACAGTAATAATTTTGGAAATTTAATAGCCTATCTTAAAATAGCTGGAGGAGAAGATGAATCCTATACAGGAAGTAGAAGTGAATTTATTGGAAAAGAAGGATTTATAGAAAACCCAGAAGCACTTAAAAAAGAAAGATTTTCAAATACTGTAGGTTCTGGTTTAGATCCTTGTATGGCAGTAAATAGTAAAATAACCTTAAAGCCTAATGAAGAAAAATATGTTTTAATACTTTTAGGTGAGGACGAAAATATATATAAGGTAGATGAATGTATAGAAAAATACAGATCAATAAATGTTGTTTTAGAAGAACTAGAGAATGTTAAAAATTATTGGAAGGATATGTTGGGCAGGATACAAATAGAAACGCCAGATAAAACTATGGATATTATGGTAAATGGATGGCTTATGTATCAAGCTATAGCGTGTAGATACTGGGCAAGAACAGCTTTTTATCAATCAGGAGGAGCTTATGGATTTAGAGATCAATTACAGGATTCTCTAGCAATATCATATATAGAACCTGATTACACAAGAAAACAGATATTATATAGTGCTTCAAGACAGTTTATAGAAGGAGATGTGCAACATTGGTGGCATCCTGTTGTTGATAGTGGTATACGAACAAGATTTTCAGATGACCTTTTATGGCTTCCTTATGTGACTGCACAGTACATTGAGAACACTGGAGACTATGGTATATTAGATGAAATTGTTCCATATCTAGAAGATGAACCTTTAAAGGAAGGTGAAGATGAGAGATATAATATAGCACGTCAATCTAATAAAGATGGAAGTATATATGAACATTGTATAAATGCTATAGATAGAGCTCTTAAATTTGGAGAACATAATATTCCTCTCATGGGATCAGGCGATTGGAATGATGGAATGAGTACTGTGGGAAATAAGGGAAAAGGCGAAAGTGTATGGCTTGGATGGTTTTTATATACTATATTAAAAGACTTTATAAATATATGTAATTGGAAAGATGATAAAGTAAAAGAAGAAAAATATAAAGAGATGTCAAGTTTTATTATAGATAATATAGAAGCTAATGCTTGGGATGGAAACTGGTACAGAAGGGCTTATTTTGATGACGGAACACCTTTAGGTTCTTCGGAAAATGATGAGGCACAAATTGATTCATTATCTCAATCTTGGGCTGTTATATCTGGAGGTGCCAGGGAAAGTAGAGCCAAAGAAGCTATGCTATCTGTGGAAAGATATCTTGTAAAATATGACAAAGGACTGGTAATGTTATTGACTCCAGCCTTTGATAAATCTTCTTTAGAGCCGGGATATATAAAAGGATATGTTCCAGGAGTAAGGGAAAATGGAGGACAGTATACCCATGCTGCTATATGGTATATTTTAGCTTTAACCATGATAGGATTTAATGATAAAGCTCATAATATATTTAATATGATTAATCCTATTAATCATACCTTAGCTTATTTAGATTGTGAGAGATTTAAAGTAGAACCTTATGTAGTTACTGCAGATGTATATGCTGTTGAACCTCATATAGGAAGAGGTGGCTGGAGTTGGTATACTGGTGCAGCTGGCTGGATGTATACCACAGCAGTTACAGGTATATTAGGATTAAAATTAGATGAGAATAGAGGTTTTAGATTAAAACCAAATATACCTAAGGGTTGGAATGAATTTAAAATGACTTATAAAAGAGGGAAATGTGTATATAAAATTGATGTAAAAAGAGATAATGAAGAATATATAAATTTAGATGGAAAAAGGCTTGATAATGATTTAATACCATTTTTAACTGAAGGAGAACATTTTGTTGAGGTAGCTATAAATCATTAAAAGTAACAACTAAATGGTTTATATTGAAATTTTAAATATACATTTCATATAAAAAAATAGCTATCACAGATAAGAAGTGATAGCTATTTTTTATTAAACTATAAAAAATGTTACGAGAATATATCATTCTCTTCCATATCTTTAGAGGTATTATCAAATTCCCAAGTAGCTATGTTATTAGATACTATAGGATCTCTTACGTTATCAGGTAATTTTGTATAATCTCTTTTATCTTTTGAATATGATTTAACTATTTTTTGGTTTACTTCTAAATAATCTCTTTCACTAGGAAGATAAGGTTCATCTTTACTCATTTTTAGTCCTCCTTATACATTAAAATATATTATTTATGTTTAGTATTTGATAGATAGTAAATACTATTCATTATATTCTATATAGAGAATAAATAAAAAATTGGTAATAAAAAAGGAAAATAAGTATTATTATAGAATATTTATTATATAAATATCTGAATAAAAATATATAAATTAGGAGGGGATTTTAATGACGGAAGTAAAACAAATATACAAATGTGAAATATGCGGAAATATAGTAGAGGTTGTTCATTCAGGTGCTGGAACTTTAGTATGTTGTGGGAAACCTATGGTGCTAAAAAAAGAAAACACCACAGATGGGGCAAAAGAAAAACATGTTCCTATTATAGAAAAAATAGAAGGTGGAGTATTAGTTAAAGTTGGAGAAGTAGAACATCCAATGATTGAGGAGCATTATATTGAGTGGATTGAAGTGCATACAGAAAATAAAGTATATAGAAAATATTTAAAACCAGGAGAAAAACCACAAGCTGAGTTTAAATTAGATGAAGAAGTTATTGCCGCTAGAGAATATTGTAATTTGCATGGCTTGTGGAAAAAGTAATGCTATTGACAAAAAAATATATAATATTATAATTAATAAATAAATACAATATTCTATGATAGGAAGTAAGTAAGTTTAAAAGCAGGTTTAAAGAGAGTTGTAGATGGTGGAATTACAATAATTATGATTAAACTGAATGGGTCCTGGAGATTCAAGATGAAATATAAGTAGTTTAGACGGAAGTCTCGCGTTATAGAGACAGGATATAATATTTGTATCTAGATAAGGAGAAGACTTAATATCTTCTTAAATTTAGGTGGTACCGCGCTAATACGCCCTATAGTAATAAATTTACTATAGGTTTTTTTATTTGAAGTTTATATAAATATTCAATAGAGTTTATATGAAAATATCCACATTGCTAATAGTGGTTATCTCTTATTTAATAACTAGGAGTAGCAATGGTAGAGGTAGATAAATATAAGAATAGGAGGAATAAAAATGGAAAATAATAGAAAGGTGATATTTAGTGGCATACAACCTTCTGGAAACTTAACTATAGGCAATTATTTTGGGGCTATAAAGAACTGGGTTAAATTACAGGATGAATATGATTGTTACTACTGTGTAGTAGATTTACATGCTATAACAGTAAGACAGGAACCAAAGGAGCTAAGAAGAAGAACTTTAGAAGTACTTGCAACATATATAGCTTCAGGAATTGATCCAGAAAAAAATACTTTATTTATTCAATCACATGTATCAGCACATAGTGAAGCTGCATGGTTATTAAATTGTTATACTTATCTTGGTGAATTAGGAAGAATGACGCAGTTTAAAGATAAATCTCAAAGATATGGTGAATCAGTAAGCGCAGGATTATTAGATTATCCAGTATTGATGGCAGCAGATATATTATTATACAACGCTGATTTAGTACCTGTAGGGAATGATCAAAAACAACACTTAGAATTAACTAGAGATATTGCTGAAAGGTTTAATAACATATATAGCCCAACATTTAAAATTCCTGAACCATATATACCTAAAGAAGGAGCTAGAATAATGGATTTACAAAATCCATCTAAAAAGATGTCTAAGTCTGCAGATAATTCTAATAGTTATATATTGATTATGGATACACCAGATATAATTAGAAAGAAATTAAACAGAGCTGTTACAGATAGCATAGGAGTAGTAAATTATAGTGATGAACAACCAGGAGTTAAAAATTTGATAAATATTTTAAGTGCTGCTACAGGAAAGACTCCTGAAGAAATAGTTAAAGAATATGAGAAAGTAGGTTATGCTAAGTTTAAGAGTGATGTAGCTGAAGCTATAATAGCTGAAATTGAACCAGTACAAAATAAAGTAAAAGAATTATTAGAAAACAAGGATTACTTAGAAGCAATATATAAAAAGGGTGCAGAAAAAGCAAATTATGTAGCTGGTAAAGTACTTGCTAAAATGCAGAGAAAGATAGGATTTGTAGGAAAAACTAAATAATAGAATATACAAAATCATATAAAAATTACACACAGATTGTTGAAAACTTTTAAATACACTGTGTGTAATTTTTATAAATTTATTTATGAGATAAAATAAATTTGTTAATTACATGGGCGACTCCATGATTGTCATTAGTTAAAGTTATGTAATCCGCTATTTTTTTTACTTCAGGAAATGCATTTTCCATAGCTACTCCAAGACCTGCAAGTTCTATCATATGCATATCATTGCCAGCATCACCAACACAAATAACATGATTTTTATCTATATTTAGACTTTCTGTTATTACTTCTACTCCACTACCTTTATTAGCTTTTTTATTTAAAAATTCTAAAAAGAAAGGTGCACTTCTTACTACTGTATACTTAGATAATGCTTCATCAGGTATTTTGTTCATAATTTTTGATATAAGTGAAGGTTCATCTGCAAAGACTATTTTTACTATTTCTAATTCTTTATTTAAAGCATGAAAATCCATAACTTTTAGAGGGATGTTGTTTAATTCACATTCTAACTCAGTATATTTGCCTGATTTTGGTGTGATACATAACTCAGGAGTAAGGGTATGGATATGGATATTTAATTTTTTACTTAAATCGTATAAATATGCTACATCATCTATAGATAATAATTTTTTACAAAGAAGTTTTCCGGTTTTATTATTCTGTACTATGGCGCCATTATACACTACAGAATAATCTTCATCATTTATAAGATTTAGTTTGTTCAAATATTTTTTTATACCTTCTAAAGGTCTACCAGTAGACAAAACAATTTTTACTCCTAATTTTTTTGCATTTTTTATAGCAGTTAAATTTTCCTTAGATATATTTTTATTAGAATTTAACAATGTTCCATCCATGTCTAAAGCAATTAATTTATACATATACATTTCTCCAATCTAATAAAATAATTACACTTTATTATAACACTAGATAATACATATATAGAGTTATATTAATAAAAAAATATAAAGTATTAATATTTATTATATAACATGTTAAAAATAATATAGTGTATTATATTATTCCTATATAATTAGGGCAATTTAATTGACAGTTAATTATATAAAAGATAAAATCATTGATGTACATAAATATAAAAGAGGAGAGAGTATGGTGGAGGATTTAATAAAGGAAATAGAGAGAAGAAGAACTTTTGCAATAATATCACACCCAGATGCTGGTAAGACTACCTTAACCGAAAAACTTTTACTATATGGAGGAGCTATAAGACTTGCAGGATCAGTAAAAGCAAGAAAAGCTTCAAAACATGCAGTTTCTGACTGGATGGAAATAGAAAAGCAGAGGGGAATATCTGTAACATCATCTGTTATGCAGTTTAATTATAATGGATATTGTATAAACATATTGGATACTCCTGGGCACCAAGATTTTAGTGAAGATACATATAGAACATTGATGGCTGCAGATAGTGCAGTAATGGTAATAGATGGAGCTAAAGGTGTAGAAGAACAAACAAAAAAATTATTTCATGTGTGTAGTTTAAGAGGAATTCCTGTATTTACATTTGTCAATAAGATGGACAGAGAAAGTAGAGATCCATTTGAACTTATGGAAGAAATAGAAAATGTTCTTGGAATAAGATCTTATCCTGTAAACTGGCCTATAGGGTCAGGAGCAGATTTTACGGGAGTATATGACAGAAATAAGAATTTAATAGAAGTATTTAATGGCGGAAATCACGGACAAAGCACTGTTGAATCTGTAGAGGGAAGTGTAGATGATCCGGTATTTAAAGATTTACTTGGAACATCTTTACACGACAAATTAGTAGAAGACATAGAGTTGTTAAATATAGCAGGAGATGAATTTGACATTGAGAAGGTTAGAAAAGGTGAATTAACTCCTGTATTTTTTGGAAGTGCGTTAACTAATTTTGGTGTAGAACCATTTCTAGAAGCATTTTTAAAATTAACTACAGCACCTCTTGGAAGAGAATCAGATTCAGGTGAAATAGAACCATTTTCAGAAGACTTTTCTGCTTTTATATTCAAGATACAAGCTAATATGAATCCAGCTCACAGAGATAGAATAGCATTTATGAGAATATGTTCAGGAAAATTTAAAAAGGGTATGGAAGTATTCCACATGCAAGGAGGCAGTAAAGTAAAACTTGCTCAACCACAACAATTTTTAGCACAGGACAGGGAAATAGTAGAAGAAGCTTATGCAGGAGATATAATAGGAGTATTCGATCCAGGCATATTTAGAATAGGTGATACTTTATGTAAAAGTAATAATAAATTTAAATTTAATGGCATACCGATTTTTGCACCAGAGCATTTTGCAAGGGTAAGAACAGTAGATACTATGAAAAGGAAACAATTTATAAAAGGTATTACTGAAATATCACAAGAGGGAGCTATACAAGTATTTAAAGAAATAAATATTGGTATAGAAGAAATTGTAGTTGGTGTAGTTGGAGTGTTACAATTTGAAGTACTGGAATATAGAATGAGAAATGAATATAATGTAGATATTAAAATGGAAAGATTACCATTTAGATATGTAAGATGGATAGAAAGTTATAATGGAGATCCAGAAAAATTAAATATAACTAGTGATACAAAGACAGTAAAAGACTTAAAAGATAGGACATTATTGCTATTCCAAAGTGATTGGGCTATAAGCTGGGCTTTAGAACATAATAAAGATTTATTATTATCTGATGTTGGGAAAAGTTAAATTTTAAATAAGCAGTGCTTAGAAGGCACTGCTTTAATTATTATGGAGAAGTAAACTAAATACTTTTCTTTCTAAGGAATAAGGAGTCTACTACAAATATTATAACAGATATTAATAATAGGAAGTTTATTAGCTTACCTCCTATTCTAAATATTAATCCTATTAGACAAAATAGGAGAATAAAGGCACTTAACCATCTAATAAATCCCATAATGTAACCTCCATCCAAAACTATAATAAATATAAATTAAAAACAAAGTACTATAATATTATTAACAAGTTATAAATAATTTATCCCTAATACTATTTAAATGGAGAATAAGATAAAATAAAAAGAAATAAATATCCACCAGCTAAGCTGGTGGTTTTTCTTAAGCCCTATAAGGGCACTTTACCAGCATTGTGCCTTAAGGCACGTATGAAAATCTCGCC
>NZ_JAGGKA010000021.1 GCF_017873215.1 Clostridium tetanomorphum | reverse complement strand
CTCATTTGGATTTAAAGCATCTTTAAAGTTGCTATGAAATACCCAAAAAACGCTGTCGCGTTAGCAAATTTTTTATGCTAATGCGACAGCTCCATTTTTTAAAATAAATAATGATAAAAGATATTGATAATTAGTATCAATTGATGTATAATAATTACAGTTATTAAAATAAATAGATATAAAAAGTGAAATTGTAATATTGTCACAATATAAAAGTGAACAATTCATTGATGAAGATGGTAAAAATATTACCATGCGGATTTTAATAATATAAGTTTTGGGTATGAAAAGAAAAAGGCTTTGCATGAAGAAGAAATTTATAAGCAATTTATAGATATATGTGAAAAATAGATAGATGGAGTATATGAAAAAGTAGAGTTACCAATAATATTTAAAGGCTAGATAATTATAGATGACAATTTAGTGATAAATAAAGAGATTTTTATTATTATATTGGTACGACCAACGATTCAATAATGTTTTCTTCTATTTACTTTAAAAATCTTCTCTATTATGCCTAAAATGGAAATTGACCATGTGTTTTATAATATTTACTATAAGTATATAGTTAAGGAAATTACATAATTAAAAACTAAATTTCAATGTGGATATGAAGCTTGAAAATTATGAAATTTTCTCAATTAAATATAGAGATTAACTCTACAAAAAGTACTTAAGGAGATATGTAACAATGGAAAAATTATTTTTAAAGAAGTTTTTAAAAAGTATATTCTCAGACACCTTTGAAGTACAATTCTGGGATGGAAGTACGGAAAAATTTGGACAAGGAGATATAAAATTTAAAATACTAATAAATGAACATCTATCTAAAAGTGATATCTTAAAAGACCCATTTTTAACTTTTGGTGAAGCGTATATGAATAATACTATAGACTTTGAAGGCAATATTCAAGAAATTATAGAGTCTATATATAAAAATAAAGATAGCTTTTTACACAAAGCTTCCTTATTTGAAAAGTTATATAAAATTACTCCACACTCTATAAAAAATAGTAAAGAAGATATACAATATCACTATGATTTAGGTAATGATTTCTATAAGTTATGGTTAGATAAAACTATGAGCTATTCCTGTTCTTATTTTAAATCATCTGATGACTCATTATACCAAGCTCAGTTAAATAAAGTTGAGCATATCTTAAAAAAATTAGATTTACATTCAGGACAAAAGCTACTGGATATAGGTTGTGGGTGGGGAGAACTTATAATAACCGCTGCAAAAGAGTATGGCGTTAAAGCACTTGGAATAACTTTAAGTAATGAACAATTTAATAAAGTAAATGAACGAATAAAAGAAAATAATCTTGAAAATCAAGTAGAAGTTAGATTGATGGATTATAGAGAACTATTAAAGACAGGAGAAAAGTTTCACAGAGTTGTTAGTGTAGGAATGTTAGAGCATGTTGGTCAAAAAAATATACCTACTTATATGAATACTGTAAGCAATTTGTTAAAAGAAAATGGAGCTTCTTTACTTCATTGTATAACAGCTCAAATAGAAAGTGAAGTTAATCAATGGATTAAAAAATACATATTTCCTGGTGGATATATACCATCTATACGAGAGTTAGTTTATAATATGCCTGAAAATGACTTACATTTAGTTGATTTGGAAAGTTTACGTCTACATTATTGTAAAACCTTAGAATGTTGGGCTAAAAACTTTGAAAATTGTTTAGAGGAAGTTAAAAAAATGGGATTTGATGATAAATTCATTAGAATGTGGAGACTATATTTAAATTCTTGTGCTGCTTCATTTCATTATGGAGTAGTAGATTTACATCAATTCTTATTTACAAAAGGATTAAATAATGAACTACCTATGACAAGAGACTATTTATATAAATAAATGTGTCTTTCAATGTGAGTTCAGAAAATTAGAGCTTTTCAATGTAGTTAATTATATTGAAGGGCTTTTTTATATTTAGCAAGATGTTTCTTTTAAGACAAGGTAGCCAATGTTTATCTTACCAAGGGATACTACTTGACAAGTATGATGTATTAATATAATATAAAAATATACCATAGCGGGGTACTGGTATATTTTAGTGTAAAAGGAGTAGTATATACTATGGAAAATTTTATAAAATTTCTAAGTTGCTTTTTATTAGTTTTTACGTTAACAGCATGTTCAAAAAATCAAGGGATTAAAACAAGGTTAGATAATTCTAATGTAGAAACAAAAGTTAGTATTGAACAAGCAAAAAAAATTGTAGACGAAAATAAGGACTTAGTTATATTTGATGTAAGAACGAAAGAAGAATATGATTCTGGTCATATAAAAAGTGCAATTTTAATTCCTTATGATCAAATAAATGAAAATATAGATTTTATTAAAAAATATAAAGATAAAGAAGTCTTAGTTTATTGTAAGACTGGAAGAAGGAGTAGTATTGCAATAAAAGCACTAATAGATAATAATTATAGTAAAATTTATCACATGAATGAGGGAATATCAAGATGGAAATATGATTTAGCGAAATAAGCACACATATAATAATTAAAGAGAATAGATAATTATATAAAATTAACTATTCTCTCTATAGTTTTAATTACTTTGATTTTTTCTTCTATGTTTAAATCTTTTATATATTTTAAAATATACGATTGTCCAAATAACCAATGTAGCTCCATTAAAAATTATAATATTTGTTCTGTAATACAGAGCAGATAGAAATAAAGTTCTTCTTACGATATTTCCTAAAACTGTTGCAAATATAGCCCAACTCACTAAGAAGCCTGTAATTCCAAAAAATAATGTTCCCATAACATCCGTAATTGTATTTATTATGTTTTTTTGAAGAGTGTTTTTTTTCATATTTGTATCTTTTTTTATTTTCTTAATAAGAAAATCTGCTTCTTTCATAGTTTGAATTATTGAACTATTACCATCAGGATTAATTTTTAAATATTTTTTTCTAAAATTACAACAAGTATCAATATTAGTAAAGTTATAAGTATTACAGTTAACTAGTACTTGATTATAATATGTGTAGATCTCTTTTTCTATTTCTCCATAATAAGAGGGTATTTCAAAATAACAAATTATTTTTTTTAATGCAATTTTTAAATTATTTAAGTCGTCTGAATTTATAGCCATTTTAAATACATTCCTTTTATTTTCTTTGTTTAAATTTTTTTATTAAATAACAGATTATATAAAAAATAAGATAATACCTAAAAGATATCAAATAAATAAGCTAGTATAGAGACTAGTTAATTATAGTAGACACATTTATTAATGTCAAGATTGCTATGTGCAATTTTATTGTATTATTTGTAAATATAAGCAATGTTAATAATAAACGGAACATATGTTGAATAGCCATCGTATTTTTTAAAAACACCAATTTATGTATCCATTGTCATTCGAATCATACATTTTTGGCTATGAAAAGGTATATATTTAAAATTATCATTCCTGAGTAATTATAATAATACCATTACTGAGCCCATATATATTTCCCCCAAGAACTTTACCAAGTTCAGAAGCGATTTTTTCTTGTTCTTTTTCATTTTCAGCAATAAATGTTGGAACACCTCCATCTAATATTAAGTTTTTATCTATGATAACTATTGCTAATATACTTCTTGTTTCACTTTTTTTCATATTACTCTCCTTTTAACTATCTTGTTTTTCTTTCTTTACAGTTTCTAGTATAGGTACATTTTCAATAATGTTTTTTAAAAATTCCTTGTCTTTCTCTATTGGAACAATCATTAATGCTAATTCGCCTGTATCAAAATTTTTTCGTGTAGCTGCATATCTTTCTAAACCTAAAAGCCTAGAACATTCATGAATTATGGCTTTTCTTTGACCATCATTATTTAAAATTATTTTTTCAGTATCTCCAATAGGTTTTAAAATGAGTCCTATACCATTTTCTAATATCCTTTTTCTAGTGGCAGATAATCCTATATTCATAACATAAATATCACCTACATATAAATTACTTTGCTCAAATTTTAATGGAGCTTCTTCAATAGTGACAATATCTTTTAAACTGTGTCCTTTTGTATAGTTTTTAAGCAAATATATTACTGCAAATCCTACTAAAGCTGATATGATAATTACAATAAGTTTATTATTTATATATCTATTGAAGATAAATGATGTTACTGTAGTTATTAATGAAGATACCATTACAATATAGTTTCTAGCCTCAAATGTTTTAGCAATTCCATCAATATATGCTTCACCTCTTGGAGCATACATTTCGCTTTCCATGGACTTTAAACTTTCCTTTTCCATTTTTCTAATATCTCTAAATTGTTGAATTGCTAGAGCTAAAAAAGTAACTGCAACATAATTTTTATCTAGTAATGCAGGTAATGCTACAGCACCCATAGCTGAGGCTATAAAACCGGTTGTTAAATGTATTAGATACCCATTGGGGTAGGTTGGGTATTGTCTAATATCTCCTCTGAGCATCCACCACCTTCCAATAAATCCAACTAAGGTACTTGTTAAAATATATGAGACTATACTAAATTCTAATAAGCCTTTATTCATAATTAATCACCCTTGCTTTTTAATATATCAATTAATATTATTTACAGTATTATGTATTTTATTACAATGTTAGTTGTTTATAATTTTTATTAGTTCGATTGTGTAAAACAAGCTACTGTAAGATGAAAAGGTGCAGAAGAACCTCATAAAAGATCAAATATTATAAGAAAAAACTTATACTAGAAATAAAATAGTTAAAATATCATAGTATTGTAATATGAAAATTGAATAGGAGGATAGAGAATGAAAAAAAGCAAATTAATGAAATTAGTAGCGGGGTTTATTGCTGCTACATTTTCCCTATCTCTTTTAACAACAAAGGTAGAGGCAAAAACTAATAAGGACAAAAATGTTAAAAATGAAACTAAACATACTATTAACAAAGATCTAGAAAGAAAGTTAATTGGATATTTTCCAGAGTGGGCTTATAATAGTGAGGCTCAAGGATATTTTAAAGTCACTGATCTGCAATGGGATTCATTAACTCATATTCAATATTCATTTGCAATAGTGGATTCAGATACAAATAAAATTGCATTAGGTGACAGACATTCAGCATTAGAAGAGGAATTTAAAAATTATGATTTATCCTATAAAGGTAAAAAAATAGAATTAGATGCTAATTTGCCATATAAAGGACATTTTAACTTATTACAAACTATGAAAAAACAATATCCAGATGTTAATTTACTTATATCAGTAGGGGGATGGGCTGGAAGTCGAGGATTCTATACAATGCTTGACACAGATGCAGGAATTAATACATTTGCAGACTCTTGCATTGATTTTATAAGAAAGTATAATTTCGATGGTGTTGATATTGATTTTGAATATCCATCTTCAACAAGTCAGTCAGGAAATCCAGCAGATTTTGATTTGTCTGAGCCTAGAAGAGCTAAATTAAATGACAGATATAATATACTCATGAAAACACTAAGAGAAAAGATAGACATAGCTTCCAAAAAGGATAATAAAAATTATATATTATCCGCTGCAGTTACAGCATCACCTTGGGTTCTTGGTGGAGTTAAGGATAATACCTATGCTAAATATTTAGATTTCTTAAGTGTTATGTCCTATGATTACCATGGTGGATGGAACGAGTATGTTGAAAACTTAGCAGGTATATATCCTGATCCAGCAGATAGAGAAACTGTTAACCAAATTATGCCAACACTTTGTATGGATTGGGCTTATAGATATTATAGAGGGGTTTTGCCACCTGAAAAAATATTAATGGGTATACCATACTATACTAGAGGATGGGAAAATGTACAAGGTGGAAAAAATGGACTTCATGGATCAAGCAGAATGCCTGCATCTGGTAAGTATAATATTTGGGGAGATGATTTAGACAATGATGGAAAGCTAGAGCCGGCAGGTGCCAACCCATTATGGCATGTATTAAACCTTATGGAAAATGATACTAATTTAAAAGTGTATTGGGATAATGTGGAAAAGGTTCCATATGTTTGGCAGAATCAAGAAAGAGTTTTCCTATCTTTTGAAAATGAAAAATCTATTGATGAAAGATTGGCTTACGTTAAAAGCAAAAATCTTGGAGGGGCATTGATTTGGGTTATGAATGGTGATTATGGATTAAATCCTAACTATGAAAAAGGTTCAAGTGATATAAATAAGGGCAAATATACATTTGGAGATACTTTAACTAAAAGATTAAGCAATGGATTGTCCAATATGGGGCCTTGTAGTAAAACACCAGATGATTCTAATAATTCCTTAGAACCTATAAGTGTATCAGTAAATTTCGATGGTAGTTATGATCATCCAAATTATACTTATGATATAAAAGTTAAAAATTACACGGGAAAAGAGATTAAAGGTGGTTGGGAAGTATCCTTTGATTTACCAAAATCAGCATTATATAAATCTTCTTGGGGAGGCACATATACTTTAAAAGATAATGGTGATTTTACGACAGTTACAATAAAATCTGGCAACTGGCAAAATCTTAATCCTGGTGCTACTGTTACTCTTCAAGGAATGATAGGATTATGTTTTTCAGATGTTAGAAATATCACATTCAATGGAATGAAGCCTATAGGAGATAAAAAAATTACTCAATAAAAATAAAGATAGTAATTTAGAGGAGGAAAAGTTTTTCTCAATTATTATAAATTCAGTAAATAGAATAATTAATAATTATAAGGAAGGAAAATTTTATGATAAATTGTAAAAAGAATAAATTTAAAAGATATATAGGGTGGATACTATCTTTATGTATTTTATTTGGCTGTATTTCTTTGGAAGGAGGGAGTGCTAAAGCAATTGAGAATAATCAATGTAGAAAAAGAATTGTAGCTTATTTCACAGAATGGAGTGTTTATGGAGGACATAATAATTATAAAATATCTGATGTTCCTTGGGATAAGGTTACTCATATAAATTATGCATTTGCAACTATAAAGAACAATAAAATTGCTTTGTTTGATAAATGGGCTGCTACTGAGATGAATTTTGGTGATGGTTGGGATTCACCTTATAATGGAAATCTTGGACAGATAAAAAAATATAAAAAGCAATATCCAAATGTAAAAGTTCTTATATCTATAGGTGGATGGAGCCAGTCAGCTGGATTTCATAATGTAGCAAAGACTACAGAGAACAGAAAAACTTTTTCTGATAGTGTTGTAGAATTTATCCGTGAGTGGAATCTAGATGGAGCTGATATAGATTGGGAATATCCCGCTTTTAAAAGAGAAGGGGATACTATAGATAATCCTAATGATCAAGGAACACCTTGGGCAGATGAAGAAGAAAAACAAACTTTTACACTTCTTTTAAAAGACTTAAGAAAAGCACTAGATGATGCGGGCAAACAGGATAATAAATATTATGAACTTACTGCTGCAGTTGGATGTGGAAAAGATAAAATAGAGAAAACTGAACCTGAAAAATATTCTCAGTATTTAGATTTTATAAATATTATGACATATGATATGAATGGTGCTTGGGAAAATGTAACAGGACATCAATCACCCTTATACAAAAATCCTTATGATAATCATGAAGAGTTAGTAAAAGAGTATTATAATGTGAATACAGCTATGAAGTTATTTGAATCTTATGGTATACCAAAAGATAAGCTTATAGTTGGATCGCCATATTATTCTCGTGGATGGAAAGGTGTAAAAAATGACGGCCCTATAAAGGAACTTCCAGGGTTATTTGCCACAGCAACTGGAGGTGCAAAGGGAATATGGGATGGAGGACGTGCAGCAGGATGTAACCCCTATCATTATATAAAGGGCACTTTAGAAAAAGATTTATCTTTTAAAAAATATAGAGATCCTTATTCAAAAGTTCCTTATTTGTATAGTGAGTCTAAAGGAGAAATGTACACTTATGAAGATGAGATTTCTTTAGGTGAAAAAGTTAAGTATGTAAAAGATAATAATTATGGAGGAATAATTTTTTGGGAATTAGCAGGAGATGCACCTTTAAAAGGAAGTAGCTTAACAGATATTATTTATAAAGGATTTTTTGGAGATGGAGGAATACCTTCAGATGATAAATTACCTAAGTCACCAGAAGTATCTTTAAAAAGCGATGATAATTATGGAAACTATGACATTAGTATAGCTATACCAACAGACAGTAGAGGAGATAAAGTTAAATTATATGAAAATAATCAAGTGATTTTAGAAGAAGATATAAGCAAATTACCTTCAAAAGATATAATAAAAAATTTCAAAGAAAAGAAAAAAGGCACATATACTTATACTGCGGAGATTATTAATAAGTATGGTAGCTCTAAAGGTAATAGCATAATGGTAGAGGTATTAGATCCTAATAGTTTAAAGGCTCCTATTATTTCAGTAGATAAGGAAATTAATACAGGAGATTATAAAATATCTGTAGAAGTTTTAGAAGGAAACAAGGGCAGTATACTTAAATTATATGAAAATGAAGTAGAAATTTTAAGTGAAAATATTGATGGAATAAGTAATAAAGTTCTTACTAAAGAATTCCAAGGGAAAAAACTAGGAGAGTATATTTATAAATCAGAGATAGTAGGAAAAGATAGCAAAATAGAGAGTAATATTTTAAAAGTAATTGTAAAAGAAAAGGATTCATCAGCTAAAGAAAATCCAGGAAAGCCAGTATTAAGTCATGATAACTGGGGGAATACTAACGGAAATTATACTATTACTATGAATATGTGGTGGGGAGTTAATGGAGATAAAATAAGACTATATGAAAATGGTGTTTTAATTAGTGAAGCAAATTTAGTTTCTAATACTCCACAAGCCCAGACATATAATTTTAAAATAAACGAAAGAAAAAATGGTAAATATATTTACTATGTAGAACTTATTAATGAAGTTGGTATAACTAGAAGTGATGACTTAGTTGTAAGTGTAACTGAAAGTCATAAATAAAATAGATAAATTATTTAAAGCTCTTAAGTTCATTCTTGTACTTAAGAGCTTTTTTTAATAACATGATATGAGGGGTGTACTAGATGTAAGCATAGTTAGTTAACTTATACAATAATATTATCAAATCACCTTAACCAATATTATTAGCTGAATTTATTTGTTCTATCCATGAAGGACCAGATGGAGCAGGTTGTTTATTTTCAGGAAGATGTTTTTCACAAACTCTTAGAAGCGTTAAGAAATCATATCTTAAAGATACGTAATTTCCACCCCAATGTTTAGAAAGTATATTATAAGCATTTTTAACATCAGCTTTCATAGCATTCCATTCAGCATCATTTGGTATATTTCTTCCATAATATAATCTCAATTCTTTTAAGTAGTTTTCCATATCAATCCAAGTTATCTCAGCATCATAGAAGTTTTCTGTTTCTGAATCCATTGCTTTAATTACATTTTGGATATTTTCAATATGATTAGCAAAGCCAGAAAGATCGAATTCTTTATTTATATCAGAAGAATTAATAAGTTTGTTTCTATGTTCTGTAAATAATTTTCTCTGAAGTAAGCCATAGACTCCTCTATTATAAGCATTATCTACTAGAACGAATTCTGCCCAAGGATCTTTACACTGTTCTAAGCAGCTTTTAAAATCATTGTTTGGAATAGCATATAAGAGTTCCCTTGTCATAGTGAGACTCATATAAGAAGACATAGCAGCATGAACATAAGATGGATCATCAGATTCACCAGTTTTTAAAGTTACATAGTTTTCATGTTCCGCTGAATCTGGAAAATAATCAGGATATTGTTTTTTTATTTCGTTAAAGTTTCCTTTTTCTTGTTGGAAAGGCCCATCTGGGTGTTTCTTTTGAATTGGCCATGACCATTTTTCTTCATCAACAGTAACAATGTTTTCCGTATAACCAGATTTTAAAGGAGCTAGTCCACAAGTGAAATTTTCTTTTATTGACAAGCCAACCATAAAGTTTGGATTTAATCCGAAGTATTCGGTTCCTGTGCCAATTCCCATGGCTAAATATTTAGAAGGTATCCAAATTCTTAAACCATCTACGCCGTTTATAGGAATAGGCATTTTTTTGGGCATAGGTATTATAAGTTGAGTACTTGATGCTGGATTATCATACATAAGCTTATTTCCAGTATTAACTTTAACTTTAGGATTATAGTAATCATCTTTATTAGCTATTAAATCTTTTTCAGTTAAATCAGGTTTATTTTTAGTAAAGCTTGCAGGAAGGGAAGCAAAATTTGGATAATTAATTTCTCCTCTAATTAAGTTTGATTTAAAGTTTATAGGTGCCTTTGAAGAATTCTTTTTACCTTTAACTACAAATATTCTAGTAGTATCATAAGGTAAAAATCTTTCCTCTTGTTTTAAATTTATAGTTACATTTTTACCATTTTGTTTAAAAGAAGCTGCATTAGAAACTGAAGTTATTTCATTATCAGTTTCAAAAGATATTCCCCATAAAGAAAAACTACTACCTTCCCATACATACTCTTTATTAGGATTTGAAGCAAATACTGCCCACTCAAAATTAGTGTCATCTTCATTTAAGACGGTATAACCTGTAGCAGGTTCTCCGCTAACTGATTCAGGTAAAGGAACCTCAATAGGTTTATCATTTTTAGTTACTTCATGAACTAAAGTGTTTTGAGAGTTTGTAACACCAGCTGCATTTATGAGCTCAGCAGTGTATTTGTATGTTCCATTACTTTTATCAGTGAACTTAATTTCGGCATGTTGGGGATTTGGTGAATTGTTTACAAGCTTAATTTCATTAACTAATTTACCATTTTCATAAAGCTTCCACAGCTCACCATTAGTACCATACCACAAGTCCATTGATATTGTATAATTGGGAGAACCATCCCAGTTATTTTTAGAAATTTGAAAAGTAGCTGGAGCACTAGTTGAAGTATCCAAAATTTTTGAATTTGTTTTTAAATTATTCAGCATATGAGCATTATCATTAGATATCACTTGGGTTTTGGCATCATTTTCGCTTGGAACTTTCTCTAGAGCACAAACAGGTGTAGATACACCTAATAATATAGCTGTTGAAAAAACTAAAGCCTTTGTTTTCTTAATAGGTTTAAATTTTTTATCCAAAAGTATGCACCTCCTTATATTATCTACATAGTAAATGGTTATTGTACATTTGTCAATATATAACATAAATAAAAATAAATGGTTCAAATAATCAAGGTGTCTGGAATTGTTCGTACATAATAATTTAGAATTATAATTTCACACTAGTGTTCTACTATAAATTTTAAATTTTTAAACTTATTAGTTGATTATGTTAAACTATGTGTTATAATAGCATTAATAAATGAGTATAATAAAAAACAGGGTGTTTAGCACCCTGTAGTATACAATTCTAGTTGCTTAGGCAACTGGTAAAGCAAGTATTATAAAAAAAGTAGCCATACCAATTGCGGCAGTGGGCTACCTTTTTATTTTATCTATAAGTACAATAATTAAATTTATAAAGGCTATCAAAAACGATAGAACAGCAAAAATAACTATAGATATTTCACACCCCCTTACTAAAAAGGAATTAGTGGCTTGCAAAACCTCAAGCCCGTTAGGGCTCAAGGAATTTCAAGCTTTATCAAAAAGGATTTCCCCCACTCAATATCTAATTTATATAAGTACCACCAAATGTAAATTTAAGGAGGGACCCTTATGATCAATTTAAAAAAACAGATTCATCTTTGTAATATTTATGAAGAAGTCGTAGACTGTTTTGAAGAAGATAAGCCTAAATTCATTAAGCTTTTTGAAGAACATATTAACATGAAGATGTTAATGCCTCAAAGTTTTTATAATGCCTACTATTCTTCAACTGGTCATCCTAGAGATTACTCTCTTTCTTCAATGCTAACCGCATTAATAGTGCAAAAAATACTTGGTATCTCTGAAACTGAATTATTTATAAATATATTAAATTTATCTAAAGAATTAAGATCTCTTTGTAATTTGAATACAGTACCTCATAAATCTCAATTTTCTAGATTTAAATCAAATTTTCTTCAACATCTTCATGATTTCTTTAATAATTTAGTTGATTTTACTGAACATATTTGTCAGAAGCTCAATTCGGAATTATCTAAAATAATAATTGCTGATACTACAGGTATAGAAGCTTATGTTAAAGAAAATAATCCTAAGTTTTTTCAATCTATCTTACGTTTTACTAAGACTGCTAAGAAAAAAGATCCAAATATTATTCCACACAAGCTTGCCTGTAGCCAAATGCCTAAACAAACGTATGCTAACTCTGAAATTAAACTTTCTTATATTAATGGTCATTATTGTTATGCACTTAAAGCAACTATTCTTGTTAATGGGCTTGGAATCTTGCGTCATATTGATTTTAACGATACTCAATTGATGGATTTGGAAATTCATAATACTGGTGAACAAGCTAAAGATGACTATGACTCAAAAACTTTAATTCCTATAATGAGACGTTATTTCAATATACATCCAGATTTCAAATATAACTACTTTATTGGTGATGCTGCTTATGATTGTGATGATAACTATAAATATCTAATTAAAAATTGTAACATAGTACCTATAATTCCCATTAATCGTCGTAATATTTCTGATTTACCACAGCCTAGCGGATTTACTAATGACGGAGTTCCTTTATGTCC
Organism: Clostridium tetanomorphum; assembly: GCF_017873215.1. GTDB lineage: Bacteria > Bacillota > Clostridia > Clostridiales > Clostridiaceae > Clostridium_AO > Clostridium_AO tetanomorphum. Next base: position 67,697 of record NZ_JAGGKA010000021.1, on the reverse strand, counting down.
AAAGGATTCTTCTCTTCCAATGAAATTTGATGGAATTACAAGAGAAAAAGGTCGTTCTATGAGAGTTAAATGGCTTTGCCCTAAATCTAAAAAAGTTAGATATAAAAGTAAAACTGAATATATACTATCATGCCAAAACCCATGTACTCCTTCACCTTGTGGAAGAATATATCATCCAACTATAAATAAAGATTTTAGACTTAATTGTCCTATCCCAAGAGAATCAATGGAATGGGTCAATTTATATAAAATCAGAACTATTACTGAAAGAACTAATAATATTATTAAAAATCCCCTAGGTCTATCGACCTTAAAGATTAACAAAACTAATTCTTTAAAATCCGAATTATTATTAGCTGGCATAGCTCAATTAATTGCTGTACTTATTAGTTATAAGATTGGTAAAAAGAAAAAAATACTTTCAATAAAATCATTAGTTGCTTAGGTCATAGTTTCTTTTAAAAAATTTAATATCTAGTCCTTAGACTAATATTTAGTTTTTTTAAATAATAGTTTTGCAATCACCTAAAAAAGGAATAGGGATACCAGTTGCCCACATACAACTTTATTGAATTGTAGTAAACAGTTTAATATAATTGCGAATCAATGTAAACATGTTACTAAACCATATAATGAAATTAAATATAGATTAAGATTTTTTATTATTTCTGATTTCAGGTATTGGTCTTCTTAAAAACATATTTAAAAATGCTTTTTTATCAAAGGGTATCAATGGCCACAGGTATGATTGGTTTCCAAAAGCTTTTGTTGTACAGATTATTGCTAAAACAATTGTTAATCCTATAAAGAAGCCTAGTGTTTTAAATAAGCCTGTTGATAGTATTAAAAATAGTCTAAAAATACGAATTGCCATACCGAATTCAACGCTTGGTGATGCAAATGTACCTATGCCAGCAATAGCCATATATAATATAGTTTCTGGAACAAACCAGCCAACTTTTACGGCTAATTCACTCAATATTAAACCTCCTATAATACCAAGTGATGTTGATAATGTATTAGGAGTATGTATAGATGCAGTTCTTAAAAAATCTAAACCAAATTCTAAAAGAATAAATTGTATAAAAAGAGGTATATGGCCTACTTCTTTAGGACCTATAAATGCAAGCCAAGAGGGTAAAAACTCTTGATTATAGACTAAAAGCAGCCATAAAGGTGAAATTATAAAGGCTAAAAACATAGCAAAAAATCTTATCCATCTTAAATATGTACCTACTAAAGGATTTTGATAGTAATCCTCTGCATGTTGAGTAAAATGAAATATTGTTACAGGTAAAAGTATTACACTTGGAGAAGTATCTACTATTAATGCAATGTGTCCCTCAAGAAGATGGGCAGCTACAACGTCTGGTCTTTCAGTAAATCTAACCTGAGGAAGGGGATTATACCATTTCTTTTTAATTAAAAGTTCTTCAAGAGTTTTTTCTGCCATTACTAGTGCATTTATGTCTATTTCATCTAGTTTGTTTTTTAGTTCATCTAATAGTTTATGATCTACCACATTGTCAATATATCCAATTGCCACATCTGTTTTTGATTGACTTCCTATGCTTTTTAGTTCAAATATTAACTTAGGATCTCTGATTCGTCTTCGTATTAATGTTGTATTAAAAACAATAGTTTCTACAAGGCCGTCTCTAGATCCTCTTGTGACCTTTTCCAAATCAGGTTCTTGAGGACTTCTTACAGGATATTCTCTCACATCTAGTAAAATTCCTTTATTTTGTCCATCTATAAATAAAGCAGCCCCACCAGAAAGTACTGAGGTTTTCATTGGGTCTAAGGTATCAAATATCTCTACTTCTATATATGCAATTTCAGTTTGAATAAGCTTAGTTATAGCATCACTAGAAAGTTCTTCTTTTTTTAAATTTTGAAGTCTTTCTAGTATGAAAAGTAAAATTTGATCTTTTGCAAACCCATCAATGAAAACTAAGTAGGCATTTACATTTCCTATGGTAATATTTCTACCTACTATATCAAAGCTTTTGTCTATTGCTAATTGCTGCTTCACTAAATTTATATTTTCATTTAAATTTGGAGATAACGTCATTGAATTTCCTCCCTTCTAAATTGTTTTTTACTTATAAATAAAAGTTGTATATATACAAATTAAAGCCAGAAAGTATTAATACTTTCTGGCAACAAGATTAGTGAAACCATGGAGACTTTAAAATTATTTTCGGACTAACCTTAAATAATTGTTTTTAAAATCCTTACCCATTGCTAATCACCTCTCTATGCTAATATTATGTGCATATTAAAAGAGAATATACTATAATTTTATAAAATTTTTAAGTCTAAACACTATTTAATTACTTTATTGGTATCTATGGGAATAACCCAAGGTCCTTTCTTAATGGTAGAAAATCCCTCTATATATAGGTTAAGTTTAGATGAATTAGGGTGATTAAGTTCTATAGTCCACTTCTTTAAATTTCCTATAGCTTTCTTATTAGTACCTTCAAAGTAGTCACAACTCCAATTGTTATAGTCTGGTTTACCAAATAATTTAGTATGATCTGATCCTAGATGTATATTGAATATAGAATCTAATTTATTTTCATCATAATCAGTATCTACTTCAATTATAACTTCATTCTTTTTGGATCTTTCTAAGGATAATACTTTAAATTTATAATTATCTTTTAAAGAAATTACCTCATTATTAAAAGTGATTTTTTTACCAAAATTAGGAAGAGTAAAGCTATGACGTATATTAACATTATGCCTTATCATGATATAAGGAATATTAAGGTTATAATATGCTTTGTTATTTTTATCTATATTGATGTAAAACTCACTTAGTGGAGGAGCATAGTTTTCAGGAGCAGAAATTTTATAAGATTTTCCTTTGCTATCTGTTAAAGTTATTGGTTGATTTAAAATACCTATATAATCACATTCTTGATTTTCATAGTTTGGATTAGCACCATAGCTTTCTATATAAAAATTTTTGCTTTTAGAAGTTAAAAGGTTAATTTTTAATTTATTGTCCATCCAGTTAGGTATAGCGGTAATACTTATACCATTTTTTTCACAAGTTGGACCAAGCTCACTATACTCCTTATAATTTATTGCTTTTTTTAAGATGACTGGTATATTTACTATACCATCATTGGGAATTTTTAATTGAATTTCAATCTTTTGCCCAGGATTATAAGATATATCTTTATTATTTTTAGAGTCAGTGGAAAAGTTACATTCCCAATGAAAAGAATCAGTATCACCACCAGAGCCTACAGAGCCACTATTGAATTTTATAATTTTTTCATTATTTAGTTTTACACTTGATTTAAAATCTTCTACATTGAAACTTGGAATATTACCTATATTTTTTTCTTCCCCTCTTGCAGATAAATATATAACTTTTTTGTCATCATCTATTGTTACGGATAAAAGTTCTACATATCCATTTTTAGTGAAGACTTTAATTGTATCTTGTAGAATATACATATTGGTATCTTGCTCATTTTCTATTATTTGATTAGTCCCTGGAGCATATTTAAAAGCTTTTTTTATATCTGCAATTACTTTGCCGGAAAAAGGAAGTAGCAGTAAAAAACATATGGCTGCGGCAATATAAAGTTTTTTCTTGGATGAGATAGAGTGCTTTTTAAGTTTGCTCTTTATAGTATTTTCAGATGAGTTATCCACTTTATTTAATGTTTTTTCTTTTATTTTATTTAAACTTTCTTGAGGAATTTCAACAGATCCATCTGTATCCAAATCATTAATAAGAGATTTTAGCTCATCTTCATTAAAATTTTCTATCATATTAAGGAATATCCTATCATTACTATTCATTATAATACCTCCTTAACTTCATAAACTAAGTTTTTCTTTAATATTTTTCGTGTTCTATATAGTCTGTTATCTACTGCTTGTCTTGTAAGATTAAACTCCTTTGCAATATCCTCTATTGTTTGATTTAAAAAATATCTTTTTATAAATAGTTGTTTATCTAAAGTTTTCAAGCTGTTTACAAGAAGTATAATCTTATTGTTTAGCTCTTTAGACATAAGTTCATCTTCTACATCATTTTTATATATAAAACTACTTTCCTGAAAATTAGTTTCAAAATTTAATTTTTTAATTAATTTTCTTTTAAAATCAATGCTTTTGTACTTAGCAATAACACTTATCCAGGTTTTAAAACTACTCTTTTCTTCTGAATAGTTATGTTTGTTATTCCATAGAAAAATGAATATATCACTAACACATTCTTCCACATCTTCTAAAGTGCCATATTCTCCTATTATACTTTTGCATATTGTAAATATTAGAGGAGTAAAATTATCAATAATATATTGAAGTGCATCTTTATTATTTTCTTTTAGTTTAATTATGAAATTTTCTTTATTAACCATGCATAAGATTCTCCTTTCTGTTTCTTCAATTATATATACGAAGAGAAGTTAAAAATCTCTCAAAAATCAAAATAACCTATGAAAAGGCTTATTTATCCTGATCATAGGTTATTTATATAATAAGGGGAATATATAGTAAGTTAGATAAATTTATAATTTATTATTTAATCATAAATAATAGTTTATTTAATGCTTTCATACTACTGTATTTATTTGATAAATTAATAACTTTTTTATCTTCACCATTTATATTTTGCCTGTAGATTTTAGAATCCTTATCTTTTATTTTATAATAAATATAATTATCTATAATCTGAGCTTTTGAAACATTACAGTCTGTTAATTTGCTTACACTGAATGTTTCTATATTAAGCATATAAAGCATATTTTTTACATATTTAGCTTCTACGTCAGTAAAACCCTCATAAGTAAACAAGATATATTTATCAAATATGCCTAATGTATTATTACACTGGTTCATTTCATAAACTTTTTTTCCAGTTTCTAAATTTTTTATAACTGCTAAGCTAGAATTTTTACATTTGTATATCATATAATTTTTATAAAAGTATACTGCATTATAGAAAGTTTCTACTACATCATCTTTTGGTTTGCTACTTATATTAATTTTTTTTAAAACTTCTTCGCCTTTGTAAGGATAATTTTTTCTTCTATAATATATATGATCCTCAAAATAGTGTAAATCACAAACGCATCCAACAGATTCATGTATTGTGGAAATAATTCCATTATTCAGTGGCATAGATTTTATATAATTTCTAAAGTTGTGATTCTCACAATAATAGATAATTTCATTATGAATACAATAAGCATTAGAATAAGATAGATATTTACATACAATATAGGTGTTTTTTCCCTCTAAATCACATTTAATCAATGTAATTTTTCTTTCATGCTTTATAGTATAAAAAATATTATTTTTTGTTATAACAAAATTTTCTACTTTATAGTCTACTATGGTTTCTTTTTTTCCATCATATTTAAAAATTCTATATAATTTATAGTCTTGTGAGGCATCAATATAATAAATATATTCTTCTGTTTCTATATAAATATTTAGATTAACTTTGTCATAGATAGAAACCAGAGTATCTAGATTATTTATTGTTGTAACCATTTTATTTAAATTTTCCATAGCAATCCCTCACATTTTCATTTATTAATTAAGATTATTATATTAATCGTAAGGTTTTACAAAAAATTAAATAAAACATCAATTTTTTACACAAATATGTATAATAAAAAAATAAAAATATATTTAATATCACAATAGGCAATTGTTAGATTTACATGAATTTCATATGTTTTTTTAATAAAGGAACTATAAATGTTGATGATAAATTTCATATGGTGAAATGATTTTTATGTATAATTTTTTATATAAAATATTGAATTTTATATAAAAAGTTATATAATGATATATAAATACAGAACAAATATATAAAAAATTATATATTTGTATAGGTTAGATATATAATTTTTTATGTAAATGCATATTTTAAAGTTGAATTCTATATAATCGGAGTTGAGTTTATTGGTTCAATTAAATAAAGAATTAGAAAGATTTATACCTACTGCTAATTTGATAGCAGAAACTTTTGGTAAGAATTGTGAGGTTGTAATTCACGATTTATCTATGCCACAGAATTCAGTAGTTTATGCTGTTAATAACCATGTAACAGGAAGAAAGATTGGGCAGGCATTTGATCATTTAGTTAAACAAGTTTTGCTATCAAAAGAGTTTCACGGAGATTATACTGCAAACTATAAGTTTGTTACTGAACAAGGTAAAGAAATAAAATCCTCTACTGCTCTTATTAGAAATTCTAAAGGAAAAGTTATTGGTGCGCTATGTGTAAATTACGATTTAGAAATAATGAAGAATATGAAGGAGTTTTTAGATGATTTTGTGAATGTTAAACAAGAAAAAATTAAAGAAGAGGTGGAGCCTTTTGATAATGTAATAGAAATAGTAGATGACTTAATAGATAAAATTATTGGTACCAATGATATTGATAACTTAAAAAGAAAACAAAAGATAGACTTAATAAAATTTATGGATAAAAAAGGAATATTTCTTATTAAGGGAGCAATTGAAAAAGTAGCTGAGAAATTAGGTATATCTAAGGTAACTGTTTACAGTTATTTAGATGAGATTAAAAAAAATTCAATTATATAATAATTTAATAGGGGATGATTATATGAGTATTAACTATGTTTGTAATAAATGTGGAAAAAAATATGATCCTAAAACTCTTGTTTTTAGATGTGATTGTGGTGGCATGTTAGACCTTGAAAAATTTAATTTTAAATTTACTAAAGAAGATATTTTAAATACTGAATGGAGTTTGTTTAGATATGTAAAGGCACTTCCTTTTGATGATAACTTTACTTTATGGAAAGACATTTCCATGGGGGAAGGGCTAACTTCTCTAGTTCCAATTGACAAAGATAATCCAAACTTGTTAGTAAAAATGGACTATATGATGCCTACGTTATCCTTTAAAGACAGAGGAGCAGCAGTACTTATAGCAAAGGCAAAGGAGCTTGGAGTGAAAAAAGTTATTCAAGATAGCAGTGGAAATGCAGGTAATTCCATAGCAGCTTATGCAAATAGAGCAGGTATTGAATGTGATATATATGTTCCAGAAGGTACTTCTACTAAAAAAATTAGGATGATTTCTTCTCATGGTGCAAAAGTTCATGTTATTCCTGGCACTAGAGAGGATACTGCAAAGGCAGCTTTAGAGGCTGCTGAAAGAAGAGAAGGTTTTTATGCTAGCCATGTATATAATCCATTCTTCTATCAAGGCACAAAAACCTATGCCTATGAAATTTATGAGCAATTAAATGGACAAATACCACAAGCGTTAGTAATTCCAGTAGGAAACGGTACTTTGGTTTTAGGATGTTATTATGGGTTTAAAGAGCTAATGGAGCTTAAACTTATTAATAAAATGCCCAGGATTATTGCTGTTCAAGCTGAAGGTTGTTCTCCAATCTATACTGCTTTTAAAGAGGGGAGATATTTAGTTAAAGAAACAACTAATTTAGGCACTGTAGCTGAGGGAATTGCTATTGCAGCTCCAATGAGAGGGAAACAAATACTTGAAGCAATAAGAGATACAAAGGGTGAAATCATTATTGCACCGGAAGATAAAATAGTTGAAACAAGAAACTATCTAGCTAAGAAAGGATTTTATGTAGAACCAACCACTGCTGCAACTTTTGCAGGTTTCTTTAATTACAATAAGGAAAATAATCATAACTTTAAGGAAAAAGTTATAATCCCCCTATGTGGAGCAGGATTAAAAGCTGATTAAAAACTAATTAAAAACTAATCTATATTTTCCAAATTATTAAGAAAAGGGCATCTTTATATTGTATTTTATTAATATAAAAAAGATGATAAGGCTTATTACTATTTCCAGTAAAAATAAAATTTTAACTGGAATTTTGGTGCGAAATCTCTGAAATTTTATCAGAAATATTGACAAAGGTTCAAAAGTATGGTATATAAAAATTGTTAGCACTTAACTATTGTGAGTGCTAACAATTTGAAAAATAATAAATGAGCAAGCATTTCTTTAGCATAAGGTAAAATGTGATTTAATGCTTTTCTTTCAAGAAAAGCCTTCGTTGTTTGTTATTTATTTTTTATAATTTAAGCTTTTCTCTAGTATAAACAGAGGAAAACATTCTTACCGCACTTTTTAATTTGAAGGGAGAGAGTTATAGTGGAAAAGAAACAGTTTAAGGCAGAGTCCAAAAGATTATTAGATATTATGATTAATTCAATCTATACGCATAAAGAAATTTTTTTAAGGGAACTTATTTCAAATGCTAGTGATGCAATAGATAAAATTTATTATAAGGCATTAACTGATGATTCTTTAAACTTTAAAAAAGATGATTATTATATTAAGTTAACTACTGATAAGGAAAATAGAATATTAAAAATTTCTGATACTGGTATTGGTATGACGAAAGAAGAACTTGATAATAATCTTGGTGTTATAGCACAAAGTGGATCTTTACAATTTAAAAAAGAAAATGAATTAAAAGATGGATATGATATAATTGGTCAATTTGGTGTAGGATTTTATTCTGCATTTTTAGTGGCGGAAGAAGTTACTGTTATAAGTAAAGCTTTTGGTAGCGATGAGGCTTACAAATGGCAATCTAAAGGGATAGATGGATATACTATTGAACCTTGTGATAAAGAATCTAATGGTACAGAAATTATACTTAAGATAAAATCTAATACAGAAGATGAAAATTTTGATGAATATTTAGACGAATATAGATTAAAATCCATAGTTAAGAAGTATTCTGACTTTATTAGATATCCAATAAAAATGGATGTAACTACAAGAAAGCCTAAGGAGAATAGTGAAACAGAATACGAAGAATATATAGAAGAACAGACTATAAATAGTATGGTTCCTATATGGAGAAAGAACAAAAATGAGCTTACTAAAGAAGATTATGAAAACTTTTATTCTGAAAAACATTATGGATTTGATAAACCAGTAAAGTATATTCATACTAGTGTTGATGGGGCGGTAAGCTATAATGCAATTTTATTTATTCCAGAAAAAACACCTTATGATTTTTATACCAAAGAATATGAAAAAGGTTTAGAATTATATTCAAATGGTGTTTTGATTATGAATAAATGTGGAGATTTATTACCTGATTATTTTGGATTCGTTAAAGGTATAGTAGATTCTGAAGACCTTTCTCTTAACATATCTAGAGAAATATTACAACATGATAGACAATTAAAACTTATCGCTAAGAACATAAAAACTAAAATTAAAAATGAACTAGAAAATTTATTAAAAAATGACAGGGATAAATATGAAAAGTTTTATGAATCCTTTGGTAGACAGTTAAAGTATGGTGTTTATAGTGATTTTGGAATAAATAAAGAAGTTTTACAGGACTTGTTGATGTTTTATTCCTCAAAAGAAAAGAAAATGGTAACTTTAAATGAGTATGTTTCAAGAATGCCAGAAGATCAAAAGTATATTTATTATGCTGCAGGAGAATCTAATGAGAGAATTGAGAAATTACCACAGATAGAAATTGTATTAGATAAAGGATATGAAGTATTATATTTTACAGATGATGTAGATGAATTTGCTATAAAAATGATGATAAAATATAAAGAAAAAGAATTTAAATCTATATCAAGTGGTGATTTGGGAATAGATGTAGGAGAAGATGAAAAATCAGCTGAATCAGATGACAAGGAAAATAAAGAATTATTTGAATGCATGAAGAATATTTTATCAGATAAAGTTAAAGACGTTAGGGCATCAAAAAGATTAAAAAATCATCCAGTATGTTTATCAAATGATGGTGAACTTACAATTGAAATGGAAAAAGTATTAAATTCTATGCCTAATAATCAAAATATAAAAGCAGATAAAGTTTTAGAAATAAATATAAATCACTCTGTATTCAAATCATTGAAGGAAGCTTATGAAAAAGATAAAGATAAACTTAAATTATATACAGATTTATTGTATAATCAAGCATTACTCATAGAAGGATTAGAAATAAACGATCCAGTAGAATTTACAAATAATATTTGCAAGATAATGGTATAAAAATAACATTCAATGTAAATATTTAAGAGGTTAATATAAATTGCTTTTAAATTAATTCTAACTATTAGGGTTTCATATAATAATAGAAATGTCTTTATTATTATATGAAATCCTTTTGTTAATAACATATAAATGATGTTAAAGTAAATAAAATAATGAAAAATAAAGTAGTCTTAATATTTTTATTCTATAATACTTACTTTTGTTTTACTTATTTTTTCATAAAATAGTCTGTCCCTTTTTATAAGAGTAAGTACAATATGAATAAAAAGCAAAATGTTAATTATAAATAGAATGAAAATTATAATATAAATTACATAATGATTGTAAGAGTATATTTTATTTAATGTAATTGCTTGTAACATAATTTTATTTATTCCAAACACTCCATAATATAATATAGTATATCTTATGAAAATTTCTTTGAAGGTTAATTTTTTACCAATTCCTGAAACCTTTATTCTTAGTATCCATTTACCCAAGGTTTTTCCATTTATAAGATAAGGAATTAAAATAAAGTAAACAAATAACCAAATTGTTTCAGATAAAATACGATTTTTATTTATAAAAATTCCCATTATGAGCCAATCTATTGAAAAAGCAATAATTCTTCTAAAATAACTTACTCTATATTCTTTTAAATTTATATTTTCATCAAGTTTTGATGCATCTGGAAGAAAAAAAGTGAATAATGGTGCTATTAAATACCCAATATATCCACCAAAAGTATTTAGAATTAAGTCGTCAACATCAAAGATTCTATAAGGAGCGTTATATATACCATATAATCCTGTAAGCTGAGTTAATTCAAAAAACAATGAAAAAAGAAAAGTAATTAGTAAAGTTTGTTTTAATGTTTTTTTAAAATAATATCTTAAATAAATTCCCAGTGGAAGAAGCAAAATTCCATTAAAAGCTGCTTGTAAAAAGGCTCTTTCTTTTAAAATATTTATATATGATAAAGGATCTCTAAAGTTAATTGTTGTTTCTTTTAAAATATCAAATATAAAATTAAAAGGCATTAATTGATAATGTTTTGTATCTGGTTTTTGTATACTAAGGATATCCCTAGTACTAGGCAAAGGTAGTATTACTAAATAATAGGAAGTTATTAAAAATAATAAAAATGAATATAGGATAAAAACTCTAAATTTATTTATATATCCATGTTTTCTATATTGATATATTGCAAATGGAACTATAAATAATAATGCTATAAATGGAAAAGTTATGAATGCATATTTAATAGGTATAAAATAGTTCTCCATTTGTCCTCCTTAAAAGATTAATTTTTAGCTTTACTTTATTTATTATAGGATAATTAATTATATATTTGCAATAATTATGTAATTTTTTTTATTAAAAAGAATGATTTTTTCTTTTAATGTAGAATTATATAATAATTAATGGGTATATAGAGATAAAAGAAAGGGGAAATTTTAATGAGGAAAGTTCTTATTGTTGATGATGCTCAGTTTATGAGGGTATCTTTAAGAAAAATGCTTGAAGAAAATGAATTTGAAGTAGTTGGGGAAGCTTCAAATGGAATAGAAGCAATAGAAAAGTATATGATTTTAAAACCTGAAATTGTAACTATGGACATAACTATGCCGGATATGAATGGTGTTGATGCTCTTAAAGAAATAAAGAAGTATGATTCAAATGCTAAAGTTATTATGATATCTGCTATTGGACAAGAAACATGGGTAAAGAGAGCTATATTGGAAGGAGCGAAAGGTTTTATTATAAAGCCTTTTAAAAAAGAGAATGTTATTAAAACTATAAGTAAATTGTAATATAAATAAAAAATTAAACCTTATGCTAAGTTAACAATAGCATAGGGTTTAATTTTTTAAATCTTACATTTAGTAATTTGTATCCAAAACATATGGATTTTGTTATATAATAATTAGTGGCACAAGTAAGAGTTTTTATAGACAATTAATAATATGGGAGGAAAATCACAATGATAAACTATGGAAAATTTAATAAAAAGATTAGGAGTACTGTAATTATAACAGCATTGCTTGCCAATATGGTTACTCCAATTAGTGTACAAGCATTAGGGGAATTTGATATAAAATCTAGTTTTATATCTAAAGGAATTAATGAACAAAAAACAAATATAGTTCCAGGTATAACACAAAAAGTATATACTTTTAGGGACAAAGATGGTAAAAAGCAACAAATGTTTGTAGTGGAGGTGGATTCAAAAAATCCTAATGCAAGTATTGAAGCTGGAACTCCGCATAACAGAGATGCTTATTCTATGCAAGCTGTGTCTTTACAAGCGAAAGCAGAACAATCCGAAGAAGAACATGTAATAGCAGCTGTTAATGGAGATTTTTACTATATGGTAACTGGAGAACCAATTGGTATAGTTTATAAGGATGGAAGAGCAGTAAAGCCAACCCATGCAGCAGAGTGGAATTTCTTTGGCATTTTAAAGGATGGAACTCCTATAATTGGTGATGGTAAAAAGTATAATGAGGTAAAAGATAATTTGGAAGAGGCATTAGGAGGTAATGCCATACTTGTGAAAGATAGACATGTTTATCAAACACCACCTATAGGGGCATATAGAGAACCAAGAACAGCAGTAGGTATAAAGGCAGATGGAACAGTATTTTTTGTAGCCATTGATGGAAAGCAAGAACCTTACTCCGCAGGAATATCAATTAAAGATTTAGCTTATTTAATGGCAGATATGGGAGCTGTACAAGCTTTAAATCTAGATGGAGGGGGATCAACTACTTTTGTTGCTAAAAAACCTGCCAATGATAACATATCTGTATGGAATAGACCTTCAGATGGAAGAGAAAGAAGTGTTGGCAATTCATGGTTAGCAGTAACAAAGGTGAAATCAAATAAAGGATTTACACAAGCATATATTGAACCTTTTGATAAGAGTTATACTCCAGGATCTTCTATTAATTTTAAAGCAATAGGAATGGATGAAATTGGATTGCCAGCACCACTACCTTATGAGGGAGTAGTTTGGGCAATTTCTGATAAGTCTTTTGGGAGTATTGATAAAAATGGAGTATTCACATCAAATGGAAAAGTTGGACAAGTTGAAATATTAGTATATTATGATGGAAAGATAGTGGGAAGAACATGGGTAGAAATTGTTCAACCAGATGAGATACATAGTAGTATAAATAATATTAAAATTAATAAAAATTCCAATAAAGCTATAAGTATATCTGGTAAATATAAAGAAAGGGATGTTAAATTAAAAGGCAGTGATATTTTATGGCAAGTTCCACAAGAAATTGGAACAGTAGATGAGAATGGTGTTTTACATACTAAAGATAAAGATGCATCTGGAAAAATAATTGCTAAAGTTAAAGGAACAAATCTTAGTATTACTATAGATGTATTAGTAGGAAAAGCTTCTGAAATTAATAAGATTAAAATAGAAAATAAAACTAGATTGTCAGGGGCAAATAGATTTGAAACAGCAGCGTCTATAGCTAAAAAGTTATATAGTGAGGAAACCCTTAATGTAGTTATTGCAAATGCATATAATTATACAGATCAAATATCTGCAAGTATTTTAGGTAACAATTTAAAGGCACCTGTTCTTTTAGTAGGAAATAATCCAGAATATGATAAGGAAGCCTTATCATATATAAAAGAGCACATGATAAAAGAAGGTAAGGTATTTGTAGTTGGAGGTAAAGGCGCAGTAGGGGATACAGTTGTAGACTCTATAAAATCTTTAGGAGTTAAGAATATAGAGAGAATGGAAGGAAAAGATAGATATGACACTAACATTAAAACTAATGCTAAACTAAATTTAGCAAAAGGAACCCCCATAATAATAGCTAGTGGAGAAGGATTTGCTGATGCTTTAAGCGCAGCAAGTATAGCACAAATAAATAAATATCCAATAATACTTACTAGTAAGAATAGTTTATCTAAAGATGCAGAACAATATATAAAAAATGTAAGTCCATCTAAAGTTTATATTATAGGTGGAGAAGGTGTAGTAAGTAAAAATGTTAAAAGTGCTGTAAGTAATATTACTGGATTAAATGATGGCAATATAGTAAGAATTAGCGGAACAGATAGATATAAAACAAATATGAATGTATTAAAAAGTTTTGATATAAAGGGAGATACTATTGCAATAGCTTCAGGAATAAGTTTCCCAGATTCGTTAGTTGGAAGTGTATATGCAGCTAATAGCAACGCACCTATACTATTAGTTAACAATGTGATGAATTTATCTGAGCAAAGTAAATATGTATATTCAAAGGGATACAAAAATTGTATAATATTTGGTGGCAATGGAGTTGTAAGTGATAATTTATTTTAAGAATATATTATAACCTTCAATTTATAAATAATAATTAAAACAATAGAGTGTTGATTTTTATAAATTAATGCTCTATTGTTTTATTATAAGAATTTATTTGAATGTATTGTTTTTAAGATAAATGTTAAGTGAAAACTATAAAGTATATGGCTATAAATTCCAATAATTAACATAAACATATTATTTAAATATATGTTAGAATTATTAGTACAAGATTATAAGGAGTGAACATTGATGACAAGGGGAAAGAAATTAGTACTATTTATTGTATGCTTTTTATCCACAATTTTTACATTTACAACAAAAGTAGCAGCATCACCTGAAATTGAAAGATTTGGTGGAAGCAACAGATATGAAACTTCAATAAGTATATCTCGAAATAATTGGGAGAAGTCAAATTATTTTATTTTAGTTTCAGGAGAAAATTTTCCAGATGCTCTTAGTGCAGCACCATTATCAAAAAAGTATAATGCACCTATTTTACTAACAGAGAATGATAGTATAAATAGCAAGATGATGGATGAGATAAATAGATTAGGATCTAATACTGCATTTATAATAGGAGGTCCTGGTGTAATATCTGAGAAAGTAGAAAAACAATTGATTGATGCAGGGATAGCATGTAATAGAATATATGGAAAAGATAGATATGAAACCAGTATAAAAATAGCAGAAATTATAGGAACAAATAATGGAGCTTTTATTGCATCAGGAGATAACTTCCCAGATGCTGTATCAGCAGCTGCTATAGCTTCTTTAAGAAATATGCCTATACTTCTTACAGCTTCTAAATATCTACCAGAGAAAGTTAAAAATTTTATTTATAATAATAATAGAAATAAATATTATATTGTTGGTGGGCAGGCTTCTGTAAGCGAAAATGTTATAAATGGAATTAATGATTATAAAAGGTTAGGCGGCAGAGATAGATATGAGACTAATTTATCAATTATAAATGAGTTTATAAGTAATATAAATTTTAATAATACATATTTGGCTAATGCTAACTCCTATGCAGATGCATTGTCAGGAGCAGCGTCAGCAGGAAAAACAGGGTCACCTATAGTTTTAGTAAGTAATTCTTTTAATACAAAAGACTCTATAATCAAATCTAATATAGAAAATATATCTACTATAAGTGTATTAGGTGGTACAGGGGTAATATCGAATGTATTAGTTCAGAAAATTATAAATGGAGGAATAATAAGAGTGTGCTTAGATCCAGGACATGGAGGATATGATTCTGGAGCAGTAGGTTCCACAGGAGTTATGGAAAAGAATATAACTTTAGCAATAGCATTAAAAACTGGAAAGATTCTTAAAGAAAAGGGAATAGAAATTGTATATACAAGAACTAGTGATAGTGTATCTTGGCCAGCTAATGTAGCACAGGATCTTCAAAAACGCTGTTATATAGCTAATAATGCTAATGTAGACTATTTTGTATCAATACATACCAATAGTGCTAGTGCATCTTCTGCTAATGGTGCGGAAACTTATTATTATACTTATGAAAGTGGTGCAGGTAAAAGTTTAGCACAATCTATACAACAATCAATTATAAATGCTACAGGTTTAACAAATAGAGGAATAAAAACTGCAAACTTTTATGTTTTAAAAAATACAATTGCTCCAGCTGTTCTTGTGGAAACTGGATTTATAAGTAATGTTAATGAGGAAAAACTCTTAAATAGCAATAGTTTCCAGGACAAAATGGCACAAGCTATAGCAAATGGAATAATGAATTTTATAAATAAATTATAAAAAAAGTGCAATGCACTTTTTTTATTTTGAAACAAAGGAAAATTGAATTCGTTGATTCTTTATTATAAGTTTGGCATTAAATTCTTTTCCAGATTTAGATTTAAAGCCTTCTATAGTATCCGTTTGTCCTTCATTAATTAATTTTTTGATTTGAGGAAGGGGAATTTTTTTGCCACAAATTTGACTCAGGAAGAATTTGCATCCACTTTGCCAATTGTTACAACCATAACCTTTACTGTTTTCTACAATATCCCCTGCTTTACATATAGGGCACATACCGAGAGATTCTCTAGTATATTTTTTATTATTTAAATTATTATTCTTTTTAGATGTTTTAGAACTTTTAATTACATTTTTATTTTTATCTTTAACCTTTTTAAAAGAGTTATTTATATTTTCAAAGTTGGAAATTTTTATAACTTTTTTGACATTGCTTTCAGTATAGTTTTCCAATTTTTTCATAAATATATCTGGAGATATTTCTTTAGAATAAACCATATTTAACCCTTTTTCCCAACTAGCAGTAAGGGTAGGATTAAGTAATGTAGGTATAGAATTTTTTATAACTTCATATATCATCTCGCCCTTTTGAGTTGGAGTTATAACCTGGGTTTTTTTATCTAAACTAATGTATTCTATCTTTTCTAGTTTTTTTAATATTTCAGCCCTAGTAGCTGATGTACCAATACCAGCCCCTTTTATTTGTTCCCTCAGTTCTTCATCTTCAATAAGTTTACCTGCATTTTCCATAGCTATAATTATAGAACCTGAAGTATATCTTTTAGGTGGGGAGGTTTCACCTTCCTTTATTTCCATATCTACAACGTCTATTATTTGGCCTTTTTTTAGATTATTTAAAAATTTTAAGTTTTTATCTTCTGTATTTTTTTTATAGTCTTTTAATACTTTAAGATAACCTTCTTCAACACAGACTTTATTTGTAGTGAAAAAGTTTTCGCCACCTACTTGTGAAGTAATAGATATTTTATTGTATTTAGCTGCTGGATAAAATATAGATAAAAATCTTCTTAAAACTAAGATATACACTTTTTGTTCTAAATCTGAGAGACTGTCATAGTTTTGAAGTCCTTCTCCAGTAGGAATAATAGCATAATGGTCTGTTATTTTACTGTCATTTACATATTTAGTTTTCTCTAAATTTAAGTACCATTTGTTGTTTAATATAGTTTGGCATATATCTTTTATTTCTTCATCATTGTAATTTATAAGTTTATTTATATTTTTATGTATTTCTTTGGCTACAGCTTTTGATAAAACTCTAGCATCTGTTCTTGGATAAGTTAATAATTTTTTCTCGTATAGAGATTGAATCTTATTTAAAGTTTCTTCTGGACTTATTTTAAATTTTTTAGAACATTCATTTTGGAGTTCAGCTAGATTAAATAGTAAAGGAGCATTTTTATTTTCTACAGTCTTTTTTATATTTTTAATAATTGGGTCTTCTTCAAAAATTTTTTCGCCTATGATTTCTACGAATTTTTCAGCATCTTCTCTTTTTTTAAATCCTCCCTCATTATATAGTAGAGGAGAAGAAGCATATTTAGAACCTTCTACAGCCTTCCACTCTCCATCATAAATCATTTCTTCTTCAAATTCACCGTGAGAATTTCCATCAAAGCTTCCTATTATTTTATAAAAAGGAGTTTTTACAAAATTTCTAAATTCTCTTTCTCTATCTACAATCATACCTAAAACACAGCTCATAACTCTTCCTACTGCAATTACAACTCTATCATCGCAAATAGCATTTGCCACAGATTTGCTATATTTAAGAGTTAAAAGTCTAGAAAAATTAATTCCTAAAAGATAATCTTCTTTTGCCCTTAAATATGCTGAATCTGATAAAGAATCATATTCAGAAAGGTCCCTTGCTTCTTTTATACCTCTTTTTATCTCATCTTCTGTTTGAGAGTCAATCCAAACTCTTTTTTTCTCTTTTTTCTCTACTCCCACCATTTTATCTACAAGTCTATAGATATATTCTCCTTCTCTTCCTGAGTCTGTGCACACATATATTTTACTTATATCTGTTCTTTTAAGTAAAGTTTTTACTATATTAAACTGTTTTGAAACTGAAGGAATAACTTCATACTTATATTCTTTAGGTAAGAAAGGTAAAGTGTCTAAAGACCATTTTTTAAGAGTTGGATCATAGGCTTCTGGATAACTCATTGTTACCATGTGACCTACACACCAAGTAAATATAGCAGTATCTGATTCTATATATCCATCCTTTTTTATTCCTTTTATTTTTAAAAGTTTAACATATTCCATAGCCACAGAGGGCTTTTCTGTAATAAATAAAGCTTTATCCATTTAAAAACCTCGCAGTACTTTAATAATTTACATTAATTCTTTAAGATTTCACATATATTATGATACCATAAAATAATAAAACTTTTTAATTAATATAAAAGATAAAACTCTTATACCCATCTTAGGAGGAAATAATATTTTTATTTACATGGAAGATTAAGTAAGGTAGAATATATCTATTCAAAATATATATAATATAATGCATAAAAGGAGAATTTTACAATGAATTATGAAAAGTCTTGTGGAGCTGTAATTTATAGAAAAGTGAATAAAAAGATTGAGTTTCTAATAGTTAAAAGTAGAAATAGAGGTCATTGGGGTTTTGCAAAGGGACATGTTGAAGAAGGCGAAAATGAAAAAGAAACAGCCAAAAGAGAAGTGTTTGAAGAAACAGGGCTTAATATAGAAATATGTGATAATTTTAGAATGAATATAAATTACTCTCCTTTTGAAAATATAGAAAAAGAAATAATATTTTTTTTAGCAAAAATAAAAAATGGAGAAATACATTTACAAGAAGAGGAAATAGCAGAGTATAAGTGGACAGGTTATGAATTAGCAAGAGCCTTGCTAGATGATATTTATATACAAGTTTTAGAAAAAGCTAATAGTTTTATAGGCACACCTACAAAATTTTAAAAGAACTTCATTAAAAAGTTATTCATATATATCTCCAGCTAGTTGTTCTAATTGATTAATATCTAGTATTATTATTGAATTTTTATATTTCTTTATAATATTTTGTTTACAAAATTTATCTATGGTTCTTAGTAAATGTCTATAACTAGTTCCAAGTAAATCTGCCATTTCAGTTAATTTATATGTTGAAATTCCATTTATATCTAAACTTTTATCTTTGGGTGAGGAAATAGCTAAAAGATAGCTAGCTAATCTATTTTCTAAAGGATAAAGAAGATTAATAGAACTAGATTTTGAGTTTTTTTCCAATTTATCGCCTAAGCTATTTATTATATAAGTTAGAAAATTAGTATCTTCTAAGGCTAGTGTTCTTAAACATTCCATTGATATGCCAATGCACAGAGTCTTTTCAACTACTTGAATATTTGAGCTAGTATAATTGTCATTAACGAATTCAACATCACCAATTAAACTTAAAGGTTTATAGAATCTTAATAAAAGGGATTTTCCGTTTTTTAGCAAAAGATATACATTAGCTTTTCCATGAACTAAAAAATAAAAGTAACTTAATTTTTCTTTATATTTACAAATATGTTCGTTTTTATTAAAAGAATGTAATTCCATATATTTAGTTAAGTCATTAAGAAAAATGTTATTCATATTATATTTATTTATATAATACCTAAGTTTATTTTCATCATATATTCTTTGCAAGAATTATCACCTCATAGTTTATTATAAACATATAATTAAAATTATGACATATGTCATATTAAATAAATATAATTAGTGATAATATTTTTAATGAAATGAATTTAGAATAAATAATGAGGAGAATAGATAAATGTATAAGTGCAGTGCAGTAGTTATTGGTGTGTTAATTGCCATAATGGTAACAGTGAACGGTGCTTTATCAAAAGGAGTGGGCGATTATAGTTCTGTATTAATAATTCATTTAGTAGGACTTATTTCTATAAGTACAGTATTAGTTTTAAGGAAGGGAAAATTAAAGTTTAAAGAAAAGCTACCAATGTATTTTTTTAGTGGTGGAGCTATTGGAATTTTTATAGTACTTTTTAATAATATAGCTTTTAATAAACTAGGAGCTTCTCTTACTCTATCTTTAGGATTACTCGGACAGCTTATTATTTCAGGTATAATAGATCACTTTGGATTATTGGGTATGAGAGTTAATAAATTTAAAAGTAAAAAAATAACGGGTTTTTTACTAGTGTTTATAGGGATAATTGTAATGATTGTATATTAAAGGAGGAAGTTATGCTATATATTATTATTGCATTTGTAACTGGTGGTATGGTTATTTTATCTATGGTAATAAATTCACATTTAGCAAAAAGAATAGGAGTGTTTCAAGGAACATTAATTAATTATGTTGTAGGATTACTAGGAATTATAATAGTGATTTTTACCAAACAAAAAGGGATAAATCTGACGCTAAAAGAATTATATAATATGCCTTCTTGGGTTTATCTAGGAGGAGTAATTGGTGTAGGAGTAGTGGCAGCGTCTAATATAGTAATACCTAAAATTCCAACTATATATTCAACTTTACTTATTTTTATAGGGCAAATTGTTACAGGAATAATTATAGATTATTTTACTTCTAATGTAGTATCTACAGGTAAAATTTTAGGAAGCTTTTTTATATTAGCAGGATTATTATATAATTTTTATATTGATAAGCAAGAACTTAGTGTGAAAGAAACTTTAGAATGGCAATAATAAATTTAAAAATGAGATTTACTTTTAAAAGTAAATCTCATTTGGCAACTTACATAACCCTTCCAGGCAATATGGCATCTATTATTCCAATGACTAATGCAGCTAATATAGCACCTATTATTGATACTTGCATATTAGGAACTAGAAATTGAGTTAAATATATTATTATGGCTGCTATTACAAATCCTTTAAATCCTTTTCCAAAAGGAGAAGCATCCATTCCCATAAGACTCTCAACTAAAATATCTATTACAGTTATAACAACTGCAGCAAGTAACATCGACCAAAGCCCTACTATACTAAAGCCAGGAGTTAAAAAGGATGTTATTCCTAATACAATGGCAGTTAGTATAAGTCTTACTATATAATTCAATACATTTGAACCTTGCCTTTCAGTATTTTTATTATCCATAATTGGAATCCTCCTTTATAATAAAAAATTGATATATATATATATTGTGCTCGTAAAATTGAAAAATATTTAAAAAGTTGTTAATGTAATTTTAATATTTTAAAGTTATAATGGATATGATAAATATTGGGAAAAATAGCAAATATAAAATTTAGAAGGGATTACTGAAACATGAATATGAAATTATTTTACATAATAAACGATTTAGCAGATAAAAATATTTTTTTAGATAGCTTCATGATAATGTTATCTAAATATGTACCTATTGTATTTATGAGTGTACTTGTTTTAATATTTATTTTAGGAATAGTTAAAAATAAGGGTGAATATAGGAAAGTTGCTTTTAATACCTTTATATTTACCATATTTAATCTTATATTAAGTTTTATTATTGGAAGCATATATTTTGAAAATAGACCATTTGTTCAAAGTAAGGTAAATTTACTTTATCCACATGCTGAAAATGCTTCTTTTCCTAGTGATCATGTTACTGGAACAATGAGTATTGCTTTAGGGATGAAAGCTTATAATAACATACTTAGCAAAATATTAACTATGTTATCAATTCTAGTGGGAATTTCTAGGGTGTATGTAGGGCATCATTATCCTATGGATGTAATAGGAGCTTATGTTATGGTGGTTATTACAGGGTATTTATATAATTTATTTCTAAAAAATAAAATTGATATGATTTATGATAGAGTAGAAAAAACACTAATTATAAAATTAGGTTTTAGTAGCTAGAAATAATATAAAAAAGTGAGATGTACCTTTTTTAGAGGACAGAGCAAAGATTATAGAGTACAGATAAGGAAGATTTTCTTCTGTTATTACTACAGAAAAGCTTTAATTTAAAATTTTTCGTAATGTTAATGGAGAAAAATTCTCATCATCTGTACTCTGTGCTCTGTAATCTGAAAAGTTGCTTTACAATCTTTTCATTATAGGTTATGAATAATTCCGTTATATATAAGTTTTTCTTCTATTTTTATATTTAGTTCTTTTTCATATTTTTTTATTAAAGAAAGTTCTTTTTTAGTAACTATAGAAACGGCTGTACCAGATTTACCGGCTCTTCCAGTTCTACCTACTCTATGTAAATATTCTTTTGGATCTTCAGGTAAGTCTAAATTTATTATATGGGTTACTCCTTTTATATCTAATCCTCTAGCAGCTATATCTGAGGCTATCAATAGTTTGATTTTTCCATTTCTAAATCCTTCTATGGCTTTTTTACGGTCTTCTTTTGAGGCATTGCCATATATTGCATAAGCTTTAATATGATGATATTGAAGTTTAGCTGTAGTAATTTCTATTTCATCCTTTTTATTTAAAAATACAATAGCTCTTTCAAGTTTTAAAGCTGCAAACAATTTCCTTAGAGTTTCAATTTTATCTCTTTGTTCACAAATAAAGTATATATGATTAATATTTGGATTTAACATATCATTATCTTCAATTTGCAATATTTTCGCATTTTTCATAAAATCTTTTGCTATATTTATTGTTTTTTCATTAATAGTAGCAGAGAAAATCATTAATTGTCTTTCTCTTAGAGTAGTTTTTATAACATTTTTTACGTTTGTTATATTATTCATATCTAAAAGTCTGTCACCTTCATCTATAACAATAGTTTTAATTGTATGAGCACTTATTTTTTTTAGTTTAATAAGTTCAAATATTCTTCCTGTAGAACCTACAATTATATGAGGTTTTTCTTTAAGTTTTTCAATTTGCCTTTTTATATTAACTTCACCGATTATAGGACAAGATGTTACAGGCACTCCAGAATTTTTTGATAATAGTTTAATTTCATTATGTATTTGCATGACTAATTCATGAGTTGGAGCTAGTATAATGGCTTGCATTTCTTTTTTATCAGTATTTATTTTTTGAAATAAAGGTAGTAAATAAGCTAGAGTTTTTCCGCTTCCTGTTTCTGATTTTCCTATTATGTCTTTATTTTCTAATGCTAATGGTATTGCCCTTATTTGAATAGGTGTGGGCTTTTCTATACCTTCTTTTTTTAATCCTTCAATTAACTGCAAATTCAATCCTAATTTATCAAATAAATTCTCCATATCTATCTCCTTTATAATTCTCAAATATTTTTTATATATTTTATTAAAAACTTATATAATTCTATACTTAGCATATGTTTTTGTCAATTATTTTATTAATGTATTAATTTAGGGAAAAATATAGAAATTAATGAAAAAATGTATAAATATATAGAAAAATCAGAAAAAATCATATATACTATATATAAATAAGTATAAAGGAAGTGAGATTATGTATATATCTAAATTATTAAAGCTTATTAGTAGAGTTTTTATGTTGTTAATTGTCATACTTATAGGAATTATTTATTATTTAAATGTAAGTTATAATGAACAAAGTGAAACAGTAAACTTGCAAATAGAGTTAAAGCAATTAGGAAATGATTTAGCAGCAGCTTCCGATTATTTAACTGATCAAGCTAGACGATATGTTCAATTTGGAGAGGAAGAATATTTTACAAATTATTGGAAAGAGGTTAAGGAAACAAAAACCCGTGACAAAGTAATAGAGAGATTAAAAGAATTAAATACACCAAAAGAAGAATTAGATTTATTAGAAATGGCTAAAAAGAATTCAGATAATTTGGTCAAATTGGAGGAGGAAGCATTTAAAGCAGCTCAAAATAAGCAGTTTGATAAAGCGAGAAAGCTTATGTTTGGAAAAGAATATAATGAATATAAAGAAGAAATAAAAAAGCCTATATCACAATTTCAAGAAAAAATGAATAATAGAGCAAAAAATCAGACAGAAATAATTAGAAGCAAAGTACAACTAATATTAATACTAATTAATATTTTAATAATAATCATAGGTGTAACTATAATTTTAGCTTTTATAATACTTAACAAAAAGATATCCAAGCCTATTAACAAAATTAAAGAAGAATTAAATAACTTAGCTGAACAAGGAGGAGATTTAACTCAAAAGATAAATATAAACTCTAAAGACGAAATAGGAGAACTTTCTAATATCATCAATAGCTTTTTAGAGACTTTAAGAAGAATGCTATTAGCAGTAAAAGATAACTCTTTAAATATAGAAGATAATTCTTTGAATTTAAATTTTATATCTCAGAATATGTTAGCTTCTTCTCGAAATGTAGCTTTAGCTATAAATGATGTAGCAAGTGGAACAGGAGATCAAGCACAAGATTTAGTAAATATAACATCTGTTTTAAATGATTTTGCACAAGAACTTAATATAATGATAAATTCAATTGAAAATATAAATGTTACTTCAGGAGAAATAGAAAGTACAGCTGATGAGAGTAAATCAAACATGAATACTTTAATCAATTCTGTAGAAAAAGTAGATAACAGTTTTAAAACTTTTTCAGAGAAAGTAAAAGTGTTAGGAAATAGTATCAATAAAGTAAATGAAATAACAACCATAATTAATAGCATTTCTGAACAAACTAATTTATTAGCTTTAAATGCAGCTATAGAAGCAGCAAGGGTGGGGGAAAGTGGAAAAGGATTTGCAGTAGTAGCGGATGAGATTAGAAAGTTGGCTGGACAAAGTAGAGAGTCGGCAGAAAGTATATCAAATGTAATTAAAAATGTTTATAATGAAACTAATTTAATTGTTAAATCTTCAGAAGAAATAGATAGAGAAATTGGAGAACAGGTTAATATTATAAATAGCTCTATGAGCTCTTTTCAAAATATTCTAAATTCTATTAATTCTATTATACCTAAAATTCAAGATTTAAATAATGGATCTAATCATTTAAATAAAGAGAAAGAAAATATTCTATGCAAAATAGAAAATTCTTCATCTATTGCAGAGGAGGTATCTGCTTCTGCAGAGGAAATATCTGCGTCAATTGAAGAAATGAATTCACAAGCTAGCAATGTTGCACAAGCATCTGAAGAACTTAAAAATATAACTAATAACATGATAGAAAACATAAATAAGTTTAAATTATAATTTTATATATAGTATATTATAGCTGTAATACTATAAAGTATTACAGCTAATATTTATCTTAATTTAAAATATAAATTTCTAATTACAATATGTGTAAGAAAAATATGAATTCTTGTATTATAATAGAATTGAAGTATAAGAGAAAATATATAGTTGGTACTAGTAATAATATAGGAATATGGATGTGAGAATTGTTGAGTAATAAAGGGAAAAATGTATTGATAACAGGAGCATCATCAGGAATAGGGTATGAACTAGCCAAAGTATTTGCTAAAAGTGGTTATAACCTTATACTTGTAGCTAGAAGATTAGATAGATTACAACAGTTGGCTGAAAATTTATTAAAAGATTATAATGTAATGATAAAAGTAATAGGAATAGATTTGATAAAATCCAATTCAGTGGAGGAAGTGCTTGAACAAATTAAAAATTGGAATTTGAGTATAGATATACTTGTCAATAATGCAGGCGTTGGAATTTGTGGCTTTTTTAATGAAACAGATTTAAAAAAGGATGTTGACACAATACAGCTTAATATAATTGCATTAACTAAGCTTACAAAACTTGTAGTAAAAGAAATGGTAGAGAGAAGAAGTGGTAAAATATTAAATGTAGCTTCTACTGGTGCGTATCAACCAGGGCCTTTAATTTCAGTGTATTATGCAACAAAAGCTTATGTAGTTTCTTTTTCTGAAGCAATTTATAACGAATTTAAACCATATAATATAACTGTCACAGTACTTTGCCCAGGGACTACAAGTACAGAGTTTTCACAAAATGCAGGTAAAGGAGACTTAAAGAATGCTATGAGTGCTAAAAAAGTTGCAGAAATAGCTTATAAAGGTCTTATGAAGGATAAAAGAATTGTTATACCAGGAAGTTTAAATAAATTTTTAGTATTTATGTCTAAAATAATACCAAGAAATTTATTAGCAATTATAGTAAGAAAAATTCAATACAAAGCTATGAAAGAAATGAAAAAGAATTAGTTTATATATATTTATTGAGTAATAAGTATATAGATATTTTAGAGGGGATGAATATAAAGTGAGTGATGTAAAGTTTAAAAATATTGTTAGTGATATTTTAAATGAAGGAGCGGCTTATGCAAAATATTTTAAGCCAAAGGAACTAAAGTTTTCAGATAAAATAAGAGGGTATTGTGAAGAAAATCTATGTGGACATTATGGAACCAACTGGATGTGCCCACCAGCAGTAGGGCCTATAGAGGAACTAAAAGAGAAAATAATGAAATTTAGAAATGGTGTTGTATTTCAAACTATAACAGAAGTAAGAGATATGAGAGACAAAGAAGGATTAGCTAAAGCAAGAGATTTACATAATGATTTTTTAAGAAAAATATCTAAATTTCTTAGTGAAAAATATGAAGAGATTGATATTTTTCCAATGGGTGCAGGGCATTGTGAAATTTGCGAGAGATGTGCATATTTAGATAGGGAGAAATGTAGACATCCAGAAATTATATTACCTTCAGCAGAAGCCTATGGTATTGACTTAGGAGATTTGCTAAAGTGTTGTGGATTGAAATTTAATTATTCAGAACACTCTGTTGCATATGTTTCATTAATATTATGGTAATAAAAAAATAACAACATTTGTAAGTAATTTCAGGAAGATACAAATGTATCTTCCTATTAATTTTTAGCAATTTATCTTTTAAAAATAAAGTAAAAAAATCTTGTTTTATCTGTGTATTTAGTATAAATTATTAGTAAAGCTTATGTTTAATGAAAATTCATAATTTATAGTATTTTAAGCTCTAGTAGAGGAAAGAAGGCTAGTAATATGTTTAAGCAGTTTTTGGAGAAAAAGTCAACGAAAAGGATTATGTATTTTATTATTTTATTAGTATTGTTATATTTTTTAAGGTCTATGTTTAATCTATTTTTATTAACATTTTTAATTGCATATTTTGTGGATACAATACAAACATTTATTTTAAATAAAATAAATGAATTTATTCCAGTGAAGCCTAAGTTAATTACAGTTATAATATATTTATTAATAGCTATTTTATTAACCTTCGCTATTGTAAAATATATACCTATTGCTGTGAATCAAAGTATAGCTCTTATTCAACAAGCATCTAATATTAATTTTGAAGAATATAAGTTTATTAATCCAATATTGGAGCAAATAGATATTGAAAAGTATACACAAATTGCAGCTAATAATTTAGTTATATGGGCTACTCATGTTGGAAGATGGGTATTTAATATATTTATGGCCTTAATTTTAAGTTTATTTTTTGTTCTTCAAAAAGAGCATGCTATAAATTTTGTAAGAAAGTTTAAGTATAGTAAAATAGCTTCTTTTTATGAATATATATCTTATTTTGGTAAAAGTTTTTTAAACTCCTTTGGAAAGGTTATACAAGCGCAAATAATTATAGCAATTGTAAATACGGGTATTTCTATTGTAGGACTTTCTATTATAGGATTTAAGAACTTAATTGCTTTAGGGTTTATGATATTTATATTAAGTTTAATTCCAGTGGCAGGAGTAATAATATCCCTTATACCTCTTTGTTTAATGGCTTTTGAAATGGGAGGAATAATTAGAGTTGCCTATGTGATTATTATGATAGGTATAATTCATGCTTTTGAAAGCTATGTGTTAAATCCTAAACTTATGGCAAATAAAACAAATCTTCCCGTATTTTTTACATTTGTAATACTTATTGTATCAGAGCATTTTATGGGAACTTGGGGATTGTTATTAGGTATACCAATAGTTATATTTATATTAGACATGATTGGAGTAGACCTAACAGAAGAGTAATATTTATGTTTACTTTATTATTAAAGTAATAGTAATATATATATGTATATATAGTAAAAAAATTTAATTTAAGGAGCAATATTTATGAAAGACAATAAAAATTTAAAAGAAGAATTAAATAAGGTAAAAGGATGTAATTGCTGTCATGGGGAAGATAACTGCAATAATCATAATGAAGAGCATCATAGCCATGAAGAACATACTCCACATGTGCATGGTGGAAAATATATTGGAGAAAAAAAAGATGGCAAAGCCCATGGAGAAGGTACATATTTATATAATGATGGAAGTAAGTATGTAGGTCAATGGAAAGAAGACATGATGCATGGAGAAGGAATACATACTTGGATATCAGGGGAAAAATATATTGGTTTATGGGAAAATGACCTAAAGCATGGATATGGAATATATACATGGCCAGATGAAGAAAGTTATATTGGTGAATGGAAAAATGATGTAAAAGATGGTTGGGGAATATATGTATGGGAAAATGGAGATAAATATATAGGTCAATGGAAAGATGACTTAAGAAATGGAGAAGGAACGCTGATTTATTCAGATGGAGAAGTATATACAGGTAAATGGCAGAATGATGAACCAATAGAAAGTAATAATTAATAATAAAGAAGCATTTACAGTTGAAATGTAAATGCTTTTATTTATTTTTTAATAAAAATCTCATTTATAGCATTACCATCTACTTTACCTAAGTCTACTCCTATTATATTGGCTATAGTTGGTCCTTCATCTACTAAATGCATGCTTTTTATTTGAAAGTTTTTCTTTATTTTAGGACCAGAAACAAAGAATAAAGTATTATAATCTTTTATTTTAGGACAATATCCATGAGTAGCTTTGTGAAATTTATCATCAATTTTTTCTATAGCATTGCCATATATAGAATTTACGAAATAATAACCTTTTTTTGCTTCTAACATTAGGAAACAGTTTTCATCTGCTCCACAATTTATAGCTTCTTTTTTAGTTAATATTTTAGCTATGCAATTATTATTTTTAATAGAGAAATTTTTAAGTTCATGAATAACTTTTTCACCTAATTTTATATTTTTACTATCTTTTAGGTATATATAAGCAGAACCATCACAATAATTCATAAATACAGACCAATCTTTAATTTTACCTTTGTTATCCAGTGATATTAGTCCCTTTTGTATAAATAATTTATTTAATTTTATTACATAATCTGCATCTAAAAAGCTATGATCACCTAAGACTATTATAGTACTTTTATTTAAAATTTTATTTTCATTTAACAAAGAAATTATTTGTCCAAGTCGAAGGTCATGTCTTTTTAAAGCTTCTTTTACTCTATTATCATTGCATCCATAATGATGTTTAAAGTAATCTACATCAGTCAAATGTATTAGAATTAAATTAGGTTTTTTATATTTTATTAAATATAAGGCGGATTCTGTAACAAAGTTATCTAAATGAGGTTGTAATAGTCCCTTTCTTAAATGCTTAAATTTATTATTAACAATTAATTGAAACAGTTTGCTTCCACTACAAAAGGAAGTTAGTATTTGATTTTCCCAAGGTCTATTTGGAAATATTTCAGGCATATTGTAATCTATATTTGCTTTTGCAGTAACAGGCCATAGAAGAGCAGCAGTTTTTAATCCTTTTTCTTTGGCTAAATCATAAAGTGTTGAACCTTTTATATATTTTCTATACCAAAACCAATCTGGACATTCTTTTTCTGGTTGTAATAAAACATTGTTTATAATTCCGTGATTTTTAGGATATTTTCCTGTAACTATAGTAGTATGAGCAGGATATGTTAAAGATGGGTAAATTGTTTCCACATTAGAACAATAAGCTCCATTCTGAATTAAATATTTAAAATTTGGCATTTCTTTAAGTGTTTCAAAGTCTTTTTTGTCTATAGCATCAAAAGAAATTATAATTGTATATTTTTTATCCATAAGTTTTACCTCCAACTAATATATTTTACTATAAATTTATATATGATTTAAATAATATTTTTAGCATTAAAATTATTTTTAATTTTTTTGATAGAAAACCATAGAACATATCGTACTAATATATGAGAAGCTTCTTAGGGAGGGAATAATTTGAAAATAAATGAAGAAAATTTTATAAAGCACATTAAGAATAGGGATGCTAAAGCTCTTCGATTTGCAGTAGATACCTATGCTAATTTGGTCTATAAGGTTGTATATAGCGTATTTAATTCTAATGATTATATAGGTGAAATAGAAGAGTGCGTAAATGATGTGTTTTTATCTTTATGGAACAATGTTGAAAGTTTTCATGAAGAGAAGGGAAACTTTAAGTCTTGGCTTATAGCTATATCAAAATATAAGGCTATAGATTATAAAAGAAAGCTATATAAAGAAAAAAGTTTAGAATGTATAGATGATGTGATAATAATAGAAGAGAAAGATACTGAAAAATTAGTGATACTTGAAGAGAATAGAGAAGAGATTTTAAAAGCAATAAGTGAACTAAAAGATGTAGATAAAGAAATATTTATAAAGAGATATTTTCTAGATGAGAATATAAATAATATAGCAAAAGCATTAGGAATAAATAGGTCTACTGTAGATAATAGATTATCAAGAGGAAGAAAAATTTTAAAAGAAAAGCTTAACTTTTTAAGGGAGGGAATAATTTAATAATGACTAATATAAATGAAAAAGATATTTATGAAACTTTTAACAACATGAATTTTGATGAAAAAGAATTTGAAAATATTCCTGTAGACATGAGTGAAATTCAGAAAAGAAGACTAAAAAATAGTTTAAGTAAAAAAATAAAAGGCAAAAAGACTAAAAAAATTAAAATTGCTACTACAGTAGCCACAGTTACATTATGCTGTTTTGTAGGTATAGCAATGGCAGCACCAGGTTTTGCAAAGGATATACCTGTATTAAGTTCTATAGTGCAAACTATAAATGACAAATATGGAATGGAAGGAGAATATCAAAAATATTCTCAGATAATAAATAAGACTGTGTACAGTAGTGGTATAGGATTTACCATAAATGAAGTACTTTGTGATGAATCACAATTAATAATAAGCTATACAGTTAAAAGTGATAAAAAGATTAAAGGCTTAGATGAGCAAATAGGGGATTTGTTTTTTGGAAATAATATTAAAATAAATGGAAAAACAGAGCATTTTGGCGGAGGAATGCAGTGGGATTATGTAGATGATAATACTTTAATTGGTATTTGTGAAATAGATATAGAAAGAAAAAAGATGCCTAAAAAATTCAATATAGATTTAAACATTCCTCAAA
The DNA here is from genome assembly GCF_017873215.1 of Clostridium tetanomorphum. Classification (GTDB taxonomy): domain Bacteria; phylum Bacillota; class Clostridia; order Clostridiales; family Clostridiaceae; genus Clostridium_AO; species Clostridium_AO tetanomorphum. The sequence goes on along the minus strand of NZ_JAGGKA010000021.1, from coordinate 36,369 downwards.
TATTTGATGTAAAAGGCAAATGGAATACTGCATTTACAGTGTCAAGAGATGAAATAATGGCTAAAACTACAATGGTTAATACAAATACAAAGATGCAATTTCCTAATAGTAAAATAGTTGTAGAAAAAGTTATGTTTAGTCCTATAAATACATCTATATTTATTAAGGGAGATTATAAAGATAAAAATAAAGATAGATATAGAGGAAATATGTTTGATTACGATAATTGGTTTGTACTTGATGATAAAGGAAACGAACTTTCTCAAAAAGGTGCTGCAGGAAGAACTGAAGGTTTTTTTAGTAAGTATGATTTTGAATATAAATTTGATTTTCAAAGTTTAAAACACATTCCAAAGTATTTAACTGTAATTCCATGTAATATGACTCCAGAGATAAAAGGAGGCATTACAGAAGATGGCAAAGCTTTTAAAAAAGCAGACAAAGAGGTTAAAGAAGTTAAAAAAGCAATAGATGGTAAATATCCAATAGAACTTAGCCAAGGTAAAATAGGTAGCCTTATTATAAAAGAGATAAAGAATGAAAAAGATAAGACTTTAGTAAAATATACTGCTAAAGGTAAATTGCCTAATTTTCAGGCAAGCCATTTTGAAATAAAGGACGAAAAGGGAGAAATAATGAAAGCTTATAATATGTTTAATAGAAGAAAAGATGAAGAGAGACCTAATGAATTTGTATTAGAATTACCTAAACTTAAAAATGGGAAAAAATATTTCTTATGTACTAATACTTTAGACAATTATGAACTTAAAGAAGAATATATATTTAAAATACCATTACAATAATAATATAAAAAACTGTTGGCAAATTAAATGCCAACAGTTTTTTAGTTAGGAGTATTTAGTTAAGTGTAATTATAAATGTTATTTATGAGATGATAGTCTTAATAAGTTATACAGCTTATTTTATTATTTAATAGTTCAACGAAGTTCTTTTTCATAAATTCATTATTATACAGGTTATTACAAAGATGAAATAATTCATCTTTTGTTAAACCTATTTCTTCTTCAATTACCTCTAAAAAAACAGTATCATTTTTATCGTTCATAATATACTCTGCTATTTCTTGAGGTTTTAAAAATATGTTTATAGATAATATTGTATCTTGCTTATTCCAAGCATTATTAAATTTTTTACAAAAGTTTTTAAGTTTATCAATGCAAGCATTTTCATTTAGAGTCCAATAAGTATTTAGTTCAAGGATATACTTGTCAAAATTTTGTGAAGGGTTCATATAAGTGATATACTTGTCCGTTTTATTTAATTCACTTATAAATTCTTCACTAGAACATATAGGAACAAATAATTCATCTGCTTTACAATTTAAAATATTAAAGAAAGCAGTAGGAAGATATACATATTGAAGAAATCCTAAAGTAGCCAATATATTAGGATAACAACACCAGTTATTTTCAAAAATATTTTGTTGGTAGTCTATTATACTAGTATTAATAAAAATAGATTTTTCATTAAGAGGTAAATTCATAAAATGTGAATCCCAAATATTTTGTCCAGTAATGATTAAATTTTCCCAGTAATAATAATTATTATACTTGTATACCATAAAATTACCTCTTTTTAAATTTTTATTTTGAGTACAATTCAACTACTAATGTTTCATTTACTTCAATGGGAATTTCTTCTCTATTAGGTTTTCTAATTAATTTTCCACTAAAGTTATCATAATCTTTTTCTAAATAAGCTAATGAAAATTTATTTATTTCTAAAAAGTTATTTGAGAACTCCTGAATTTTTCTATATTTTTCTTTTAAAGTTATAATATCACCAACTTTTATAGAATAAGAAGGTATATCTACTTTACATCCGTTCACTAGTATATGACCATGATTAACCATTTGGCGAGCTTGACGTATAGAATTTGCAAAGCCTATTCTATACACTATATTATCTAATCTACATTCAAGATTTTTTAACAAAGCTTCGCCGGTAATATCCTTACTTTTCATAGCTTTTGCTATATACCTTCTAAATTGTTTTTCTAAAACACCATAATAAGCTTTTACTTTTTGCTTTTCTATAAGTTGTTTTCCATAATCAGAAATTTTTTTTCCAGATCTGCTATTTTCATTTGTAGCTCTTTTCATAGCTTTTGGATGTCCATAAATATTAACACCTAATCTTCTAGATAATTTAAATCTAGGAGTTCTTATTTTTGCCATGGTAATCCTCCTAATAAAATACTTGCCGCGATAATACTTGTACTTTTGCTAACAAAATAAATTATAACATAAAAAAAAGAGTTTGAAAATGATAATCATTATCATTTTATTCTTATAAATGTTAATATTTTGTGAACAAGATGTATTAGTAATAATTAATACTTTTATAAATTCTATAAAAATCTTGAGAATTAATAGGTTAATAGTTTTTATAGTAGAAAAATGAAAATGAATAATATACAATTGAATAAGAATTTCTACTATACTTACATAGAAAAAGGAAGTTAGTAAATGAACGATGTAACCATTTTTAGTGATTTAAAAGATTATTTAAATAACAATATAAAGGTTTGGATGGGATTACAAAAGTTTCCTTTTCCACTTATGGTAATAATAAATTTTAAACTTATATATGGTGTAGACTATAGTAAAGTAAGTCGGCTGAATAGTGTAAGTAAAATAAATATTCCTATTTTTATAATACATGGTAAAAAGGATGTAACAATTCCTTATACTGAAAGTGTTAAAATTTAAAGACAAATTTAATAATAAAAAAAGCAAACTAGTATTATTTGATGATTCTGTACATATAGATTTATATTATTTATATAAAGATGAATATGAAGCTACTATAAGAAATTTTTTGAAAAATATCTAAAAACTATTTACAATTTATTATTATTGTAATATAATTTAAGTTAAAATTTAATGAGATAGTTACTTATCAAGAGAGGTGGAGGGACTGGCCCTATGAAACCCGGCAACCTATGCTTTTATGCATACAAGGTGCTAAATCCTGCAGCAGTAGCTGGAAGATAAGGGTATTTTAAGAGACTTATAAAGCCTAAAGGAAATATCCTTTAGGCTTTTTTAAATTTATCAAATAGCTACTATCCATCTCTATATAAAGCTAACAATCATTTTATTGAATAGAATAGGAGGAATAAATTATGACATTGGAAAGTGTGAAAAAACAAATTTATGAAGAAAACTTAAATTTGGAGGTATTAGAATTTCAAGAGAGTACAGCTACTGTTGAAGAAGCAGCTAAGGCAGTAGGAGTAGAGCTGGGACAAATTGCAAAAACTATGGCTTTTAAGGTTAAAGAAGAAAATATACTTATAGTTGCAAAAGGAGATTCTAAAATAGATAATAGAAAATTTAAAGATTGCTTTAAGACTAAAGCAAAGATGATGAGTAGTGAAGAAGTAATGGAAATTACGGGTCATATTGTGGGAGGTGTTTGCCCATTTGGTTTAAAAAATTCAATAGATGTATACCTTGATGAATCACTAAAGGAATTTTATGAGGTTTATCCAGCAGCAGGAAGCTGTAACTCAGCAGTAAAAATAACTATAGATGAATTAGAGAAAATTACTAATGGAGTATGGATTGATGTATGTAAGTAAGGAGGAATAGAAATTATGAAAATTAAAGATATGTTTGGTAGAAAAGCTGTGGTATTTTCTTTGGAAATTTTTCCTCCAAAGCCTAATTGCTCAGTAGAAAGTTTATATAAAACATTAGAAGAATTAAAGGATATAAGTCCAGATTATATAAGTGTAACTTATGGAGCAGGAGGAAATAGTATTGATAATAAAACCTGTGAATTATCATCTTTAATAAAAAATAAATACAATATAGAAGCTTTAGCTCATTTAACATGTATAAGCTCTACTAGGGAAGATATATTATATACACTAAATACTCTGAAAAAAAATAATGTAGAGAATGTCTTAGCATTAAGGGGAGACTTTCCGTTGGATGGAAAATCTTTAGGGATTTATGATTATGCTCATGAGCTTATTTATGAAATAAAAAAAGTAGGAGATTTTGGTGTAGCGGCAGCATGTTATCCTGAGGGACATATTGAATGTGAAGATTTAGATAAAGATATAGTAAGGCTAAAAGAAAAAGTAGATAAGGGAGCAGATTACTTAATAACTCAACTGTTTTTTAACAACAACTTATTTTATGATTTTTTAAATAAATGTACTCAAAAAGGAATAAAAATACCAATTGAAGCTGGTATAATGCCAATAACAAATAAAAGACAGGTAGAAAGAATAATATCATTATGTGGGGCAAATTTACCTAATAAGTTTATAAAGATAATAGATAAGTATGAACATAATAAAGATGCTTTAAGAGATGCAGGAATAGCATATGCAGTAGAGCAAATAGTAGATTTAATATCTACAGGTGTAGATGGAATACATTTGTATACAATGAATAATTCATATATAGCAAGAAGCATCAAAAAAAGTATAAGTTCTATATTGGAGTCTGTAAATAGTGAGGCTATTTAATATAATTTAATTTTTGTATATAATAAAAGGAGAAGAATTTAGGAGGAGATAAACATGAATAAAGTTGAAAGCTTTCAGTTAGACCATAGAAAGGTGGTAGCTCCTTATGTTAGAAAATGCTGCACTTTAGAAGGAGAAAAAGGTGATATGGTTTCAAAGTATGATTTAAGATTTACTCAACCTAATAAGGAAAGCATACCTACAGCAGCATTACATGCTCTTGAGCATTTATTGGCGGGATTTTTAAGAGAAAATATAGATGGAATAATAGATTTATCACCTATGGGATGTAGAACTGGTTTTTATTTAACAGTATGGGGAGATAGGGATACAAAATATATAAAAGATGGATTGGAAATTTCATTGAAAAAAGTATTAGATGCGAAGGAGGTACCAGCAGCTAATGATGTTCAGTGTGGTAATTACAAAGATTTATCTTTATTTGGTGCCAAAGAATATGCAAAAATTGTTTTAGATAAAGGCTTTAACTTAAATATATATGGTGAAAAATAATGGAGAAATATAGCTTTAATATATCTAAAGAAGAGGTATTAAGGTATTTAGGAGTTAAAGGTAGTATAGAAGACAATATAACTAGTTTAATATATGACTGTACAGAAGAACTTAAAAAAATAATTAGATTTAAAGTTACCTATAAGGTTTTTACAATGAAAACAGAAAAAGAAGAAGTCTTATTAAGGAATTGCAAATTAAAGCTTAAAGGCGAAAGTATAATAAATCATTTAAAGTATTGTAATGACTGTGTATTATTTGCAGCTACTTTAGGTGGTGAAGTAGATAAAAAGATAAATTATTATGAAAGAATTAGTATGAGTAAAGCTATAATTTTAGATGCTTGTGCTACTGTAGCTATAGAAGAAGGCTGTGATTTTGTAGAAGATGAAATTAGAAAAATTGCTATAGAACAAGGAAAAGAGATAACATTTAGATTTAGTCCTGGATATGGAGATTTGGATTTGAGTATTCAGGAAAGCTTTATACAAACGGTAGAAGCATATAAAAATATAGGTCTTACTGTGTCAGCACATAATATATTAATACCTAGAAAATCTGTAACAGCAATTATTGGATTTACCCCAAAGGATAAAAAGAAAGAAAAGAAGAGCTGTATTAGGTGCAATAGATATAGTAACTGCCAGTTTAAAAAAGTGGGTGAAGTATGTGAATTTTAAGGAGTTATTAAAGAAAAAAACATTAATTTTTGATGGTGCTATGGGCACAATGCTTCAAAAGATGGGACTAAAGGTTGGAGAATTACCAGAGATTTTAAATTTATTGGACAGAGATAAAATAATAAATATACATAAAAAATATATAAAAGCAGGAGCTAATATAATAACAACAAATACCTTTGGTGCCAATGAGTTAAAATTAAAAAATTCTGGATATATTCCCGAGGAAATAATAGCTTCAGCAGTGAACAACGCTAAGAAAGCTTCAGAAGGAAAAGAAGTTTTAATTGCATTGGATATAGGGCCTATTGGACAGTTATTAGAGCCTATAGGAACTTTAACTTTTGAAGAAGCCTACGAAATTTTTAAAAAACAAATTATTTGTGGAGTAAAACATGGTGCGGATTTAATTCTTATAGAAACTATGACAGACCTTTATGAAGCTAAAGCAGCTGTTTTAGCAGCAAAAGAAAATTCAAATCTACCAGTAATTTGTACTATGACCTTTCAGCAGGATAGAAGAACTTTTACAGGATGTACTCCTTTATCTATGATTATGACTCTGGAGGGGTTAGGTGTAGATGCATTAGGTGTAAATTGTTCTTTAGGACCAGTAGAGTTAGAACCAATAGTAGATGATATATTAAATTACTCCTCAGTTCCTGTTATTGTGCAGCCTAATGCAGGATTACCGCAGGTTATAAATAAAACTACAGTATATAAAATAACTCCATTAGAATTTGCCAAGGTAGCTAAGAATATGGTGGAGAAGGGAGTTAGTATTATTGGAGGATGTTGTGGTACAGATGATGAATTTATAAGGGAATTATGCAAGTCTGTAAGAGACATAAAATCTAAAGAGATAAATAAAAAATATATATGTGGAGTGTGTACTCCTACAAAAGGCATTATAGTAGATGGAGTAAAAGTTGTAGGGGAAAGAATAAATCCTACAGGGAAAAAACTTTTTAAGGAAGCTTTGAGAAATAATGATATGGAATTTATATTTAAAGAGGCTATAGTGCAGATAGAAGCAGGGGCAGATGTTTTAGATGTAAATGTAGGACTACCGGAAATAAATGAAGAGGAAATGTTACCTAGAGTTATAAAAGATATCCAAAGTATAATAGATACGCCTTTACAAATAGATTCTAGTAATGCTAAAGCTATAGAAAAAGCCTTAAGAATATATAATGGAAAGCCTATAGTGAATTCTGTCAATGGGGAAGATAAGGTTTTAGATACTGTATTGCCAATGGTAAAAAAATATGGAGCTTTAGTAGTAGGACTTACTCTTGATAATACAGGTATTCCTTACAAAGCCGAAGATAGATATAATATTGCAGAGAAAATAGTAAATAGAGCTTTAAAATATGGTATAGGGAAAGAAAATATTATCATAGATTGCTTAACTTTGACAGCTTCAGCTCAACAAGAAAATGTTATGGAAACTTTAAAAGCTTTATCTATGGTAAAGGAAAAATTAAATGTTAAAACTACTTTAGGAGTTTCAAATGTATCCTTTGGACTTCCCAATAGAGAGCTATTAAATAGAACATTTTTAGCGATGGCACTAGAGGCAGGCTTAGATTTACCTATTATAAACCCATTAGATGTAAATATTATGGATACAATACAAGCCTTTAATGTACTCAGTAATAAAGATTATGATTCAAAAGAATATATAAAAACTTATGGTATTGTAAAGGAAGAAAAGGTAAAATTAAATATACAAGGAGAAATAGATTTAAAAGAAGCTATTATAAAAGGACTAAAGGAAGAAAGTATAGAACTTACTAAAAAGCTTTTAAAAGAAAAAAGTGAAATGGAGATAATAAATGAATATTTAATTCCTGCACTGGATATTGTAGGAGAAAGATATGAAAAAGGAATAATATTTTTACCAGCACTTATTCAATCAGCGGAAACAGTAAAAAAATCATTTCATGTTATAAAGGAAAAATTGGTTTTAGAAGATAAAAATAAAATATTTAAAGGTAAAATACTTCTTGCTACAGTAAAGGGAGATATACATGATATAGGAAAAAATATAGTCAAAACTTTACTTGAAAATTATGGATATGATATTATTGATTTAGGGAAAGATGTATCGAAGGAAATAATAGTAGATCAGATATTAAAGAATAACATAAAATTAATTGGACTAAGTGCTTTAATGACTACTACAGTAAAAAGCATGGAAGAGACTATACAATTAATAAGAGAAAAAAACATAGATTGTAAAGTTATGGTAGGCGGAGCGGTTTTAAATGAAGAATATGCAAATATGATTAATGCTGATTTCTATGCTAAAGATGCTAAAGAGGCAGTAGAAATTGCTAAGAAAGTGTTTTTAAAGTAGGGGGTATATATGAATTTTCAAGGAATTATTATTGGAATAGTGTCATTTTTGATTATTGGAATATTTCATCCTATTGTAATTAAATCTGAATACTATTTTGGTAAAAAAGTTTGGCCTGTATTTTTAGTTTTAGGTATAATATGTATTTCACTTTCAATATTTTGTAATGATACGATGATCAGCGCTGTTTTGGGAGTTACGGGATTTTCATGTATATGGAGCATTCACGAAATAATTGAGCAGGAAGAAAGAGTTAGGAAGGGATGGTTCCCTAAAAATCCTAAAAGAAATTACCGTTGTTAAGATAAATAAGAAAAATAGGATGCAATTTACAGCAACCTATTTTTCTTATTTATATATTAACTTACATTTCTATTAGTCTTTCTTGAAGATCCATAATTATATTTTCAGCATCAGAGAAATCTTCCACTATATCAAGAGTTTCTTCAAGAATAGAGTCAATTTTTTCTAATTCATTATTTATTGTATCTATATCATTAGAAATAATAGCATTCTTTAATAAGATAAAGATATTTTCATAGGAATCCAATGAATTAGATAGTCTATCTATACCTTGTATATAAAGGTTGATACTTTTTAGATAGTCATCTTTTAAAGAATCCATTTCACTAGGAGAATTTAGAGCAGATACCTTTTCTCTTAAATCTATTAAGTTTTTTTTATGGGTGTTTAAATAAGGTTTTAAATCTGCATAGGATTTAATAAAAGTATCTATAGCTTCTAAAACTTTTGCAGAGTCTGAAATATCTAGATTTATATAATCATAGAAAACTTTTCCAAAAGTATTTTCAATATAAAGAGAAGCATTTGTAGTCTCATCTATATATTTGCTAGAGTAATTTGATAAACTATCAATAAAATCTTTTTCTTCTTTTGACAAATTTTGATAACTCTTTAAAGAATATTCTATTGAGGAATTAATAGAACCTTGTCCACCAAGCAGAAATATATTTTTATAGTTTTTACTTGCCATAAAAGTTTGCTGTTTAGTTATATCTTGTCCATTTGTAAGTATTATTGGTGCATTAAATTTTGTAGCCAATGCACTACCAGAAAGTGCATCAGCAAATTTTGATCCATTTGCTATGACTGCTGTATCTGTATCTAGGTTGAAATATTTACATATAGAGAGAGAAGTTTCATACCTATCTTTTCCTTCTAATCTTATTATATTATCATTAGTTAATGAAGGTATTAAAGTTTTTATCTCATTTACAACATTATTCTCTATAGAGGAATATCCACCTATTATATAAATATTACTAGGTTGAATATTAGCAAGCATATCTTTAGCATATAAAGATAAACTAGAATTTGATGTTATTATTATAGGATATTCGTTCAATGCAGCAATACTTGATATACTAAGTGCATCTGCAAAGCCATGGGCATTTGCTATAACTACAGGAGTGTTCTTTTTACAATCCATGAAGTTTACAATAGATTTATTGGTATCAAATCTGTCTTTTCCTCCAAGCCTTACAAAATTTTTATATCCTTGAGTTTTCATGTAATTTATAAACTTATCATCTATGGATGATTGTCCACCTAATATGTATATGGTTCCATTTTTATCTAAATGATTATTTATGTATTTAATGTAGTCTTCATTAGCATTTATAATATTGCTACTTAATAATATTGGTGCATTTAATTTTTTAGAAAGAACACTTCCAGTTAAAGCATCAGGAAAATTTTTACCGCTAGCAACTATTATACTCTGTAGAATGCCATTTTCGAATGTATTTGAAATGCTTACAGATGTTTTATATCTATCCGAACCATACAATCTGTTAACATTGTAGCTATTTTTGGCATGTACATTATTGAAAATACCTAGTGTTATGACAGTTGCTGAAATTAAACTTATTATTTTCTTCAATTTTACCACTCTCCTATAAATTTCATAGTAAAATTTTAGCATGAACTAATAAAAAATACCTTATGAAAGTGAAGGGATATATTAAGGATATAACCACTGGTGGTTATTGTTGGGCATAAAGTTAAATTTAATATAAAGTTAATATTAAAGAGATTTTATGGCAGGTGTCATATGCAAGAATTATTGCAATTTAAGTATATGTATTTTATAACTACACATATGTTTTTTACAAACACACTTTCATTTGAATAGGAAGTAAATTATATATGAATTATATAATAAAGAATGAAAAAATCTATTGAGGTTATATGTAATTGATTTCGGTAAATAAAATTATACAAATTTATAATTTCTATACAATTATAAATGATAAATGTAAATTTAACAGATAAAATTGTCGAAAAAAATAGAAAGAAAACTTGCATGACTATAAAAAAAAGAAATTTAATAATTAATTATATAAGAATAATAATGCAATTATTTGTTCAAAAATTTAAATTAAATATTTTAAAAAAACTGTTGACCTTTGATATTTACTGTGATAAGATTGTAAACAATAAATTTCGCAAATAAAATATTTATGAATAAAAATTCATTTATTTGCATAAATATAAGTAATATTGTTTAACAATAATGATGGAGATAAAGGTATCCACAAATTAGTTAAAGAGAGTCGGGGATGGATGGAAGCCTGATACTAATGGATATATAATGCTCACTCCTGAATTGTGTAGCTGAAATAATAGTAGGTTATTACCGTGTTGCATACGTTATAATGCAAGGTTATTATATAGTAACCTAGTTTAAGGCTGTGATTGTGAAATTTCAGCGAATTAGAGTGGTACAGCGAAGGATCGCCTCTATATGCAGAATATGCATATAGAGGCTTTTTTTATATGACAGATAACAGAATATAGAGCACAGATATTTAGAAATGAACAGTTATTTATAGTAGATAGTTGTTCAGGAGAAATTTTCTCCATTGTCATTACAAAAAATCTTAATAACTGTAAATTATCCCATGTTAACTGTCAGCTAAAAAAGTGCATTGCACTTTATAGTTATAGATAATAGCAAAAAGGGGGCGATTTTGTTGGGGCTAATTACTGGCTCAGATGAGGATGGTGTGATTATTATTTCAAGATTAAAGAAGATATTTAGAGTAAAAGAAAGGGGAAAAATTATGAAAAAAAAATTATCATTATTTATGGCTTTGTTAATGACAGCATCCTTATTTGCAGGATGTGGAAAAGGTGGGGCAAATAATAAAGATGCGGGAAGTAAAGGAGATACCATAAAGATAGGATTAGATTATGAGCTTTCAAATGAGGTTGCCCTTTATGGCCAAAGTTTAGTTACAGGAATAGAACTTGCATTTAAAGAGATAAATGAAGCAGGCGGGGTTTTAGGAAAAAAAGTTGAAATTATAAAGGCAGACAATAAATCAGATACAGCAGAAGCTGCTAATGTAGCTGCTAAATTAGCTACTAGAGATAAGGTTGTAGCAATACTTGGACCTGCTACATCAGGTAGTGTAAAAGCTGCAATTCCGCAGGCTACACAAAATAAAGTTCCTTTAATATCTGCATCATCAACAGCAGATGATGTTACAGTAGATAGTCATGGTAAAGTAAGGGATTACATTTTTAAAACTTGTTTCAGTGATTCCTTCCAGGGAGTAATACTTGCAAACTTTGCAGTAGAAGATTTGAAGTCAAAGAATGCTGCAATATTAATGGATACAACAAGTGATTATAGTAAAGGACTTTCAAAAAGCTTTAAGGAAACTTATAGCAAATTAGGAGGAAAGGTAGTAACAGAGCAGGCTTATCAAGCTAAGGATAAAGACTTTAAGGCTGTTTTAACAAATATTAAGAATGCTAAACCTGACTTGATTTATTTACCAGGATATTATGAAGAAGTAGGATTAATAGTTAAACAAGCAAGAGAATTAGGTCTTAATGTACCTATTTTAGGTGGAGATGGTTATGATTCACCAAAGTTAGCTGAACTTGCTGGAAAACAAGCATTAAACAAAGTTTACTATACAAATCATTATTCTTCAAAAGATACTAGTAATGAAGTTGTAAAGTTTAAAGATACATTTAAAAAGCAATTTAATAAGGAACCAGATGCATTTAATGCTTTAGGATATGATCTTGCATATTTTGTTGCAGATGCACTTAAGAGAGCAGGAGAGTCAAATCGTGAAAAATTAAAAGAAGCACTTGCGAGTACAAAAGGCTTCAAAGGAATAACTGGTGAATTATCAATAGATGAAAATCATAATCCAGTAAAATCAATAACAATATTAGAAGTTAAAAATGGAGAACCAACATTCCTAAAGAAACAGCAGCCATAGTTAATGAAAAAATGGAGGGGATATCCCCTCCAATAATATTAAACGTAATAAAAAAGGATGTGATTAGATGGAGAAATTTTTACAGCAGTTGTTTAATGGCGTTTCATTAGGAAGTATTTATGCACTTATAGCACTTGGATATACTATGGTTTATGGAATTATTAATTTAATAAATTTTGCTCATGGTGATATATATATGTTAGGTGCCTTTATAGGGTTTGCTATGACTGCATTATTTCATATGAGTTTTATACCAGCACTTATTATTTCTATGATGGCTTGTTCTGTGATAGGTGTAATTATAGAAAAAGTAGCTTATAAACCTATAAGAAATTCTACTAGAATAGCAGCTCTTATAACAGCTATAAGTGTTTCATTATTTTTGGAATATGGAACTATGTATTTTGTTTCAGCAGAAACAAGAACTTTTCCAGAAGTATTAAAAGGTAAGCAAATTAGTTTGTTTTCAGGAAAAGTATTTATAAATACAAAGGATATTTATATTATTGTAATAACTGTGTTACTGATGCTTTTACTTCAATATATAATATATAAAACTAAAGTTGGAAAAGCAATGAGAGCAGTATCTATAGATAGAGAGGCAGCTCAGCTTATGGGAATTAATGTAGATAATACTATATCATATACCTTTGCCATAGGTTCAGCTCTTGCAGGGGCAGCAGGAGTTTTGGTTGGAGTGTACTATAATTCAATTGATCCTCTTATGGGAGTTTTACCTGGATTGAAAGCCTTTGTAGCAGCAGTTATAGGGGGAATTGGAATAATACCTGGTGCTATGTTTGGAGGAGTATTTTTAGGACTTACAGAAACTATGGTTAGCTCTTATGGAAACTCACTATACAAGGATGCAGTTGCTTTTGCAATACTAATTATAATACTTATAATCAAGCCTAATGGACTATTGGGTAAAAATGTAAAGGAAAAGGTATAAGGAGGAGATAGTTTGAAGTGGTTAAATAAAAAAAATATTGCATGTTTTATAGCTATAATTGCAGTTTATGTACTATCTCAATGGTTAATAAGCGGGGGCTATATTGATTCATATATATTACTTAATATAGTTTTGATTGGAATAAATATTATTTTGGCGGTAAGTTTAAATTTAATAACAGGATTTACAGGACAATTTTCATTAGGTCATGCTGCTTTCATGGCGGTGGGAGCTTATGTATCAGCAATTATGACTTCAAAATTAAATTATCCTTTTGCAGTTGCAGTGTTACTTGCAGCTATAGCAGCAGCATTTGTTGGTTTAATAATTGGCATACCTACATTAAGATTAAAGGGAGATTATCTTGCAATAGCTACTTTAGGTTTTGGAGAAATAATAAGAATACTGCTTTTAAATATTGAATATGTTGGTGGAGCTAGTGGATTTAATGATATTCCTCAATACACCACTTGGACATGGATATATTTTGGAGTAATTGGTACTGTAATTTTAATTAAAAACTTTATAAATTCTTATGCAGGAAGAGCTTGTATTGCTATAAGAGAAGATGAAATAGCAGCAGAAGCTATGGGGATAAATACTACATTATATAAGGTGCTTTCTTTTGTTATAGGAGCATTCTTTGCAGGTATTGCAGGAGCCTTATATGCTAATTATTTCTATTTTATAAAACCTAGTAATTTTGGATTTATGAGATCTATAGATATTTTGGTAATAGTTGTTTTTGGAGGCATGGGAAGCATTGCAGGTTCTATAGTGGGTGCTATAGCTCTTTCAATAATATCCTTATTCCTTCAAAATATACCTGAACTAAGAATGGTAATATATGCAGTAATACTTTTCCTAATTATGGTATATAGACCAGAGGGGCTTTTAGGAAAAGCTGAGGGTAAAAGAAATTTATTTAAGAGAGGAGGAAGAATAAATGGCAGTATTAACAATTGACAATCTATCAAAGAGTTTTGGAGGTATAAAAGCTGTATCTAATATCAATATGACGGTTGAAAAGGGGGACATTGTAGGACTTATAGGACCTAATGGAGCGGGAAAAACTACCTTTTTTAATCTATTAACTGGTATATACACACCTACAACTGGAAAAATTTCTTTTCAGGATTTACATTTAAATAATCTTACGCCTTATAAGATTACTGATTATGGTATTGCAAGAACTTTTCAGAATATAAGATTGTTTAAAAATATGACAGTTATAGAGAATGTTACTTTAGGATTTCATAAAGATATTAAATATGGATTGATTTCAGGATTTTTAAAATTACCTTCTTTTTATAGAGAAGAAAAAAGAATATATGATGAAGCTTTAGAATTATTAAAAAAGTTTGATTTAGAGAATAAAAAGGATGAACTAGCTAAAAATCTACCTTATGGAGAACAAAGACGTCTTGAAATAGTAAGAGCATTGGCTTCAAAACCTAGACTTCTTCTTTTAGATGAACCTGCAGCTGGAATGAATCCAAATGAAACAAAAGAACTTACAGAACTTATAAGATGGATCAAAGATAATTTCGATATTACTATTATTTTAATTGAGCATGATATGTCCCTAGTTATGAATATATGTGATAAATTATTTGTTCTAGATTATGGAACATTAATTGCAGATGGAGAACCAGAAGAAGTAAAGAATAATGAAAGAGTTATTGAAGCTTATCTTGGGAGGAGTGCAGCATGTTAGAGCTAAACAAAATTAATGTATTTTACGGGGGAATTCATGCACTTAAAGATTTATCAATTAAAGTAAATGAAGGTGAAATCGTTACTTTAGTAGGTTCTAATGGGGCTGGAAAAACCTCTATGCTTAAAACAATTTCCGGTATAGTTAAACCAAAGTCTGGAATTATAAATTATTTAGGAAAAGATATTACAAACTGTTCAGCATCTGAAATAGTAAAAATGGAAATAGCTCATGTTCCAGAGGGAAGAAGAGTATTTGGGAATATGTCTGTAATGGAAAATCTTGAAATGGGGGCTTTTATAAGAAAAGATAAATCCGAAATTAAGGAAGATTATGAAAAGATATTTGAAAGGTTTAAAAGACTAAAAGAAAGAAGAAATCAAATGGCAGGAACTTTAAGTGGAGGAGAGCAGCAAATGCTTGCTATGGGGAGAGCATTAATGCTAAGACCTAAGTTGATTTTACTTGATGAACCTTCTATGGGTCTTGCGCCTATAATGGTAGATGAGATATTTTCTATTATAAAAGAAATAAATGAAGGGGGAACTACAGTATTATTGGTAGAGCAAAATGCTAATATGGCACTATCCATAGCCCATAGAGCCTATGTAATCCAAACTGGAAGTATAGCACTTGAAGGTAAGGCTTGTGACTTATTAAAGGATGAATCAGTAAAAAACACATATCTTGGGGGATAATAAAAAACATTTCTAAGGAGTAGTATTTAAGCTATATTTAAGTAACATTTAAGAGGCATTTAATTAAATATTATTTAAATATGTAGTAAAATTATTTTACAATTAAATGAACTTAGAGGTGTAATAAAAATGATTAAAAAATATGAACTATTATATGACAATACAAATAGAGTACTAAAAATAAACACAGAACTGGGGGATGAATGTATAGTTGAAGCTGGTGCAATGGTTTCAATGACTCCTAATTTTAAAATTAGTTCTCAAACTAATGGTATGAAAAAAGCCTTAGGAAGACTTTTTTCAGGAGATTCATTCTTTATACAAAAATATAAAGCAGAAGGTAATGGTGAGTTATTAATAGCGCCAGCTTTTTTAGGGGATATAGAGGCTGTTGAAATGGATGGAAGTCAAAGATATAGATTGGGAAAATCAAGCTTTTTAGCAGCTATGGGAAAAGTTGAAATGGATATAAAATCTGGTGGTTCTAAGGGATTTTTATCAGGAGAAGGACTTATACAAAAAGAAGCCTTTGGAATTGGCACATTATTTATAAGTGCTTATGGTGCAATACATGAAATAAACCTAAATGAAGGCCAACAATATATAGTTGATTCAGATCATTTAGTGCTTTGGGATAGTAACATACACTATACTGTGGAGTTAGCCAATGGTTTTATAGGTTCTATTACAGGTGGAGAAGGTCTTGTATGTAAATTTACTGGACCAGGTAAGATTTTAATTCAAACAAGGAATCCTCAAAATATGATGCAAAAAAGTAAGTAAATAAATTAACCTCCGACATATCGGAGGATTTTTTTTATTTTTTGTTATATTTGTATTATGTAAATATAACAATGTACTTTTGTTTACAATTTGGCAATAGTTTTCTGTATAATATTTTTATGAATATATGTAACAAAGTAATGTTAGTTATGAAATAAAATTTAGGATTTAAGTAGCAAGAGTTAAAAGTGAAGAAAGGTGATATTATGAATAAAACCATACTTATTATAGAAGATGAAGAAGATATAAGAGATATTTTAATTCATTATATTAAAAAAGAAGGGTTCAATATTTTAGAAGCTGAGGATGGTAAAAAAGGAATAGAAATTGTAAAAAAAGAGTTTGTGGATTTAATTCTTTTAGATTTAATGCTTCCTAGTATGAGTGGATATGATGTGTGCAGGGAGATAAGTAGTATATATAAAATTCCTATAATAATGCTTACAGCAAGAAATGATATTGTGGACAAAGTTTTAGGATTAGAACTTGGGGCAGATGACTATATTACTAAACCTTTTGATATAAGAGAAGTTATAGCTAGAATAAAAGTATGCTTAAGAAGAATTGAAAGTTTAAATGAAATGGAATATGAAACTTCACAGGATATTATAAATTTAAAAAACAATATAAAAATATATGTGGAGAGTAGGGAGGTTTTTAAAGAAGAAACTATAGTAAAGTTAAAGCCAAAGGAGTTTGACCTTCTTTTAATATTGGCACAAAATAAAAAAATAGTATTATCCAGAGAAAAGTTGCTCCAAAAAGTGTGGGGATATGATTTTGAAGGAGATAGCAGAACTGTAGATGTACACATACAAAGACTAAGAAAGAAATTAGATAATAAAAGTGGGCTTTCAATAATAGAAACAGTTTTTGGAGTAGGATATAAAATGTTGTAAGGAGATAGATTGTATGAAGTTTTCTTTAAGATATAAATTTGTAGTGGGGCTTATTATTATATTTTGTATAGGGTTTAATGTGATGAGCTTTTTTATGAATAAAATAATTGTAAATAATAATAAGGAAATAATAAAGAAAGAATTCTCAACTTCCATAAAAGATTTAAGTCTTTATTTAAGACAGTTTATGACCATGAATAATATTAAAAATAATGAAAAAGACTTTGAAGAGCGTATAAATGAGATTTCTGAGGCATTATCTTTAAAGATAGATGACAGAGTGATGTTTTATAAAAATAATGGACAACTACTTTTAGATACTACTTATGCAGATGGAGATGTTTTAGCATTTAATAATGAATATAAAAATATTAAGGACAGCAAAGAAGATTTAAAAGAAGCATTAAAAAGGAAAAATGCTTTTTCCATATTGAATTATGATAACATTTATATAGTAGCTTTTTCTTTTCCAGTTAATGTAGATGGAAAGGACATATGTATTATGAGATATTCTAAAGATTATTCATATTTATTTGAACTAAGTAGAAACCTTTTAAAAATGATAAAGAGAGTAATACTTATAATCTTTATTTTGACTTGTATTTTTACTATATTATTATGTACTAAAATTACAATTCCAATAATTAAATTGAGTAAATTTAGTAAAGAAATGTCTAAAGGGAATTTTAATTTAGAATTTAATATAAAATCTTCAGATGAGATTGGTGATTTAGGAGAAGATTTTAAATCTATGAAGGAACAGATAAAAAATCAAATAGAAACTATTAAAGAGGATAGAGATAACCTGAGAGTAATAGAAAGCCATAGAAAGGCTTTTTTTGATAATGTAACACATGAAATGAAAACACCGTTAACTATAATATCTGGTTATGCTCAGATGATACTTGATGATGGCAGCAAAGATGAAAAGGTGTTAAATAAGGCAGCTACAAGAATAAAAAGGGAAAGTAATAGAATGCACAAAATGGTTTTGGACTTACTTACTATGTCAAAGTTAGAGTCTTATGTAGAAATTGATAAATTAGAAAAATTAGATATGAAGGAAATAGTTCATTTAGTTTGTGAAGATATGTTAATAAAGGCAAATAAGTATAAAATTTATATAGAAGAATCATTAGAAAAAGATATATTTATATATGGAAATAAAGAAGATATAAGAAGAATGATAATAAATATTATAGATAATTCAATAAAATATGGATATGTAAAATCTACTATAAGAGTAAAGTTATATAGTAAAAATGGATTTTGTATTTTAAGAGTAAAAGATAAAGGAAAAGGGATACCAGAAGGTAAAATAGATAAAATATATGAACCTTTTTATAGAATTGATAAAAAAGGTGAAAGGGAAAAAGAAAGTAATGGATTAGGACTTCACATAGTTAAATCTATTTTAAAAAAGCACAATGGAGAAATAAAAATAGAAAGTAAAGAGGATATGGGAACTAGCGTTTGTATGAAGATTCCCCTTATGGTTATTAGTGATAAATGTTTACATATTGGCAATAATTGCTTAAATTTCGGCAATAATCATTGATTAATATGGGTATATAATAAAAAATATTAGAGGAGGAATTCTAAATGAATACAAAACGGAAAGGATTAATATTAAAAGTTTCAATACCTGCTTTAATAATAGGTAGTTGCGTAGGAGTAGAATATTTTTTTACAACTAAAGCTCAAGGAATTTCAGAAAAACCTATAATTATGGTTCAAGACAGCTTAAATATTCCTAATAATAATCCATTACAAATTATTAATAAACAAGAATATAAAAATATACCGGGATTATATGAGGTTTATGGATTTTCAGAAAACGATGAAGTTATATTATCAATTGGAATGACTAAAGATGAACTTAAGAAAAAATATAAAGATTTTAAATTAGATAAGATGCCTAATGAGAAAATTGATAATTTTTATAAAGACCAATATGGAAATTTATATAAGCTAAATTTAAACACTATGGAAAAAACTATCTTAAAAGATAATAATGAATATATAAATAACAATACTGTTAAGGCTGAAATTTCACCTAGAGGGAAGAATATTGCCTATTTATTAAATGGCAAAAGTAAAATTTATAATTTGAAAACTGATGAGATAAAAAGTTGTGGAATAAGTCATAATGATAATTGGACAGATGGAGTATGGTCTAAGGATGGAAATTTCATAATTAATTTTGCGGGAAGTGGGCTTGAAATATATAATATTAAGGCAAATAAGGGAGAAATTATAAATATAAATAAAGAAGGATTCTATATAAGTATAATACCAGGATTTTTTAGCGAAGATGGAAAGGAAATTTATTTTATAGGGGAAGAAAAGGGAAATAAAGGTGATGAAAGAAGACAAGGTATATATAAGATAAATGTAGTTAGCAAAAAAATTGACTCAATTATGTTGCTTCCTTATGTAGATAGAACAAAAAAAGATTTTATTGAAAATTGCATACCATCAGCACAGTATGAAATATTAAATAATGGTAAAAGTATATTATTACAGGCTATTGTTAATGGGGAAGATGGTACTTATATGTATGATGTAGAAAATAAAAAATTTAATAGAGTAATATTCCATATGAAAAGTAAAGAAGGCGGATTTTCTTCGCCATGTTATGTGTCTCCAGATAGAACAAAGGTTGTATATGTAAACAGAGCTAAGGAAAATGGTAAGGAATGCTGGAATCTATATGCTGCACGAATTAATGAAAATAATTTTACTAATAGAATCTGCTTAGCTAAAGATATAGATTTAGGTGGACGTGTACCTAATTGGGTTCATTGGAGTCACGATGGCAAAAAGATAATGTTTTATAAAGCAGATACTAAATTTGAAGATAGAGTGGCTTATTCGAATATAAATATTATAAATGTAATTACCATTAAATAAGATTATTTTTATGATTAAGATTTCCTCTAGTTAAAATAAATAATATAGACATATTGTAATTTAAATAATACAATGTATAAGAATAATTAAAAAGTCACTAATTGCATAGGAGGAAATCTAATGAATATTAAGGATAAAATAATGGATACACTATTACAATTAGTAGCGGTTCCAGGAATAGCGGGAAAGAAAGAAGAAAGTGTAACAGCAGAAAAAATTATAAATATATTAGAGGATATACCTTATTTTAGCCAGTATCCCGAAAATTTAAATTTGATAAAAATTAGTGAAGATCCACTAAATAGAAGTTTTGTAAGTGCTTTATTTTGCAGTTCAAAACCATCAAAAAACACAATTATTCTTACAGGACATTTAGATGTAGTGGATGTAGAGGATTTTGGGCATTTAAAGGAATTAGCTTTTGAACCGTTGAAACTTCAGAGCAGAATAAAGGAATTGCCTTTAAATAAAGAGACTTTAGAGGATTTAGAATCAGGGGAGTATCTTTTTGGAAGAGGTACTGCAGATATGAAGTTTGGACTAGCTCTTCATATAGAACTTTTAAGGGAGCTATCTTTAAGGGATGATTTTGAAGGGAACATATTATTTTTAGCAGTACCAGGGGAAGAAAGTAATTCAGAAGGTATGCTAGCTGCAGTTCCCTATCTTTTAGATTTAAAGCAAAGATTTGGATATGAATATGTAGGATTATTTGTATCAGAGTGTTGCATACCAAAAGAAATAGGAGACAGTACAAAACGTATATATTTGGGTACTTCTGGTAAAGTAATGCCTCTGTTTTTATTTGTAGGAAAGGAAACTCATGTTTATGAGTCCTATACAGGATTAAATCCAAATTTATTAGCAGGAGAACTTAATAGATTGTTGGAGTTAAATTCAGATTTTTGTGATAGGGATAGAGGAAATATAACACCAGCTCCAATTTGTTTAAAACATATGGATTTAAAAGAACTTTATTCTGTACAAACTCCCCTTATGGCAGCTTCTTATTATAATATATTAACATTAAATCTATCTATAGATGAATTAATGTATAAACTTAAGAATTTAGCGGTAGAGGCATTTAAAAATGCTTTAGATATATATGAAGATAGAGTAAATAAATTTGCTACAATATCTAATAGAAATTTAGTAAGTGAAAAGATTCAACCTACAGTACTTACTTATGAAGAAATTTATAATAGAGTTAAAAAAATGAAAGGGGAGTCTTTTGATAAGCTTATTAATGAAAAGATAAATCAGTGGATACACGAAGGAAAAGACCTTCAAAATATAGCAATAAATATAATGAAAGAAACCTATTTAAATTACCCAGATAAATCACCAGCTATAATAATAGGATTTGCACCACCATATTATCCTGACAAACATTTAAAGGAAGATAAATTGTTAGATAAGATTTTATTAAATGTAGTTGATGATGTAATAAAATATGCAAAGGAGAATTTTGAAACTCACATTGAAAAAGATCATTATTACATGGCACTTTGTGATTTGAGTTATACTGGTGTTGAAGATAAAGAGGGATTAAATATCATTGCTTCAAATATTTTAGGTATAAATAAAAGTTACAAATTACCTGTTAAGGAATTAGAGGAGTTGGATATACCTTCTGTGGCTTTTGGAGGATTTGGGAAGGACTTTCATAAATTATCTGAAAGATTGAATATACCTTATTCTTTTGAAATAGTACCAAAACTTTATGAAAAAGCTATATATAAATTATTTCATATAGCAGACAGGTTTACAAAAAAATAAATCTATGATATTATTACTAACGAAACTAAAAAATGTAGTATGGTAGATAGGGCAATGAAGGAATTTAGTAGTGACTTTTGTGTTTTATAAAGAGAGCAGAGCATAAGGTGAGAGTTTTGTGTTGCAAAAGTTTGCCAATTACAATCTGGAGCATTAATGTAGAAACATTACGGAGGTCACCCGATAAGTGACAATGAGGCACAGCTTGTGTAAATTAAGGTGGTACCACGGGTTTTCTCGTCCTTATAAGGATTTGAGAGAACCCTTTTTAATTTATATGGAATTATGTAATTCCTAGATTATAGATAACTTTTAAAAATTACCAATAAATCGATTTAGTTGACATAAGATAGTGGATAGCTAAGGGTAAAAATTATTTATTGACAGATGTCAACTAAAAAAGTATATAGGAGGAAGGTAGTATGGTAGAAAGAGAAAGCTTTTCAAGCAAAGTAGGTTTTGTTTTATCTTGTTTAGGATCAGCTATAGGACTTGGGAATATGTGGATGTTTCCTTGGAAATTAGGTCAATATGGAGGAGGAGCATTTTTAGTTCCTTATTTCATTTGTGTATTTTTATTAGGTGTGCCAGGTCTTATAGGAGAATTTGCTTTTGGAAGGTCAAGAAAAAGTGGTTCATTACAAGGAATTAAGCATGTATTTAAAGGTAAGAATGAGAAGTTAGGTAGTTTTTTAAGCGTGATACCTACTTTTGCTGTAGGGGGTACTCTAATATTTTATGGAGTAGTGGTAGGATGGATATTTAGATATTTTTATGCAGCTTTGAAAGGCTCCTTTTATAATATGAGTATTGCAAATTATTTCAACGATTTTGCTGGAACTAGTAAAACTATACCTTGGCATCTTTTGGCTATAGTTATTACCATTGTAATTATAATTTTAGGGGTTACAAATGGGATTGAAATAATGAATAAGATAATGATGCCTACATTATTTATTATATTCATAATACTTACTATAAGAAGTGTTACATTGCCTGGAGCTATAGATGGAGTTAGATATTTACTTGTACCTAAATGGGAATATCTATTTAAACCAATAACTTGGGTAATGGCTTTAGGACAAGCGTTTTTTACAGTATCTTTAAATGGAGCTGGTATGGTAGTATATGGGAGTTATTTAAAGGATGATGTAGATATACCAAAAGCGGCGTTGCAAGTAGCTATTTTTGATACTTTATCAGCGTTATTAGCAGCCTTTATGATAATACCTGCTGTATTTGCTTTTGGATTAGATCCATCAGTAGGACCATCTTTATTATTTATAACTATGCCACATATATTTAAAGTAATGCCTTTTGGATATTTGTTTGGTGTATTATTTTTCTTAAGTACAATTTTTGCAGCTATATCTTCTATAATTAATATGTTAGAAGCTACAGTAGAAGCTTCTATGAATTATTTTAAGATAAGCAGATTTAAAGGAGCATTAATTATTTCTATAATTGCATTTACAGTTGCAATACCATTAGATTTAAGTATGATTAGATTTGGAACTTTTGCTGATTTTGTAACTATATATCTTGCTCCAATAGGTTCAATAATTGCATCTATAACGTTTTTTTGGATATATGGAATAGATAGAGCTATGGAAGATATTAATTTGGGAGCAGAAAAACCATTAAAAAAATGGTTCATTCCTTTAGCTAAATATGCATTTGTAGTTTCTGGAGTATTAGTTTTAATATTTGGAGTTGTATATAATGGAATAGGATAGTGCTTTTAGTTGGTATAGGATAAGTGACAGTTAAGTATATCTTTGTTATGTTAATACTACAAAAAACTTTAAATGAAATTTTAAAATAAAAAATAATAAAGAATAAATATAAAGAAAATTTTCTTTATATTTATTCTTTATTATTTTTTATTTATTTATCATAAGTATTTACTTATGGTAAATATAAAATAATAATATTTTAATTTTATATAATTTTAAATTATAATAAGGAAGTAAAAAGCATTTAGGAGGAATCGTATGAATAAGTTAAAAGAAATATATTTAGGAGTTATTCTTAGTTTTATAATTGCTATAGTTGCTACCATACTTGGAGGAAAATTCCCTATTATAGGAGGAGCTGTTTTTGGAATTATAATTGGAATCATAATTAATAATACTTTAGGTAAACCAGAAAGTTGTAAAAAGGGAGTGGCTTTTGTTTCAAAAAAGGTTCTCCAATGGTCAATAATTTTATTAGGAGCAGGGCTTAGTTTTACTCAAGTAAAGAACACAGGATTAGAATCATTATCCGTAACATTAGTAACTATAACTGTAGCTTTTGTATCAGCATTTTTAATTGGAAAGCTTTTAAAAATCCCTAGTAATTTAAAATCTCTCATAGGGGTTGGAACTGCTATATGTGGAGGATCAGCTATTGCCGCTGTATCTCCTATAATTGAAGCTGATGAAATGGAAATTGCATACTCTATATCAACAATATTTTTCTTTAATATAATTGCAGTTTTAATATTTCCGCCATTAGGGCATTTTTTAAGTTTGACAGATAAAGGATTTGGATTATGGGCAGGTACAGCTATAAACGATACTTCTTCTGTAGTGGCAGCGGGATATGTTTTTAGTAATGCAGCTGGAGAGTTTGCCACTATTGTAAAATTAACAAGAGCTACTTTAATAATTCCGATATCTTTAATATTTGCAATGGTTGTAGCTTATAAAAAGAAAAAGGAGTCCAATTTTAATATAAAGAAAATATTTCCTTGGTTCATATTATGGTTTTTAGTAGCTTCTATTTTAAATACTTTAGGAGTGTTTCCAAAAGATTTAATCCCATATATAACAAAGTTAGGAAAGTTTATGATAGTTATGGCTTTATCAGCAGTGGGACTTAGCGCTAATTTTAAGGATATGGTTAAATCAGGGTTGAAACCAATTTTTCTAGGGCTTATAGTTTGGTTTAATGTAGCTATATCTAGTTTAATAGTTCAGCATCTTATGGGACAACTGTAAAATATTGTGAAGCAGCTTTTTAGAGTACAAATATAGAGAACAGAGTACAGATAAGGAGAATTTTTCTCCATTGACACTACAAAAAATTTTAAGTTAAAGTTTTTCTGTAGTAATAACGGAAGAAAAGCTTTCTTATCTGTACTCTAAAAAAGTGATTTGTACTTTTTTATAATAAGTGTATTAACTATTTTTAAGAGCATTCAATACTTTACATATATCATCAATATCTGATTTTGTTAAAGAATCAAAATTATCTAATTTATTTTGTATCATTTTTATAGTTTCACATCTATAATCACAATTCTTATTTTTACCTTTATTTATAAAAAATGTAGCAATAGTTCCGGTAAGCATACTTAAAAATCCTATACCAGTAAGCATCAAGAATACTGCAATGAGTCTTCCGAAAGGTGTCTTGGGAGAAATATCACCATAGCCTACAGTAGTAATTGTAACAAAAGACCACCAAAGGGAATTGCCTAAGGTCATATTTTCACAAAGATGTATTCCTAAGGCCCCTAAGATTAATATACTAAGTGTAATCCATAATACATAATTGAAACTATTTGTTTTTATGAAATTATCTATACTTTTTCTAAATTTACTATAAATGGCTAGTACCCTAATAATTTTTACAAATCTTAATAAACGAGTTAGTTTAACTACTTGGAAAATGGGGTCAAAAGGTATAATTGCTATTAAATCAATTAAGTTTCTTCTAAAGAAAGCTTTTTTATCCTTTGATAATATAAGTCTTACTAAATAGTCTGTAGCAAA
The DNA here is from genome assembly GCF_017873215.1 of Clostridium tetanomorphum. Classification (GTDB taxonomy): domain Bacteria; phylum Bacillota; class Clostridia; order Clostridiales; family Clostridiaceae; genus Clostridium_AO; species Clostridium_AO tetanomorphum. The sequence goes on along the minus strand of NZ_JAGGKA010000021.1, from coordinate 10,540 downwards.
TATAAAAAGAATAATATTATTTATTAAGTTTAAAACTTCAACTTCTTTAGGAACCATTATAGATATAATTAAAATTAAAAGAGAAATTAAGGCTAATATAGCTATTGTAATTTCATATAATATAAAATATTTTTTATTATTTTTTAAGTTGTACATTTTGTTATATATAAATTCCATAGTTAAGATCCTCCAATGTATGCTATAAAACTATGTTATATTGTCCTTATGTTACCATTCAAATATATTTTAAATATATTATAAAGTCAATTAAATTTTAATAGTATTAATTATTAAATAACAGTAGACGAATAAAATATAAATAAAGTATAATAAAGTATAATAAAATATATAATATGTAGAAAAAGGGGAAAAATGTACAAATTGCAAAAGGAAATAAGGAAGTGGAGGGTGAATTAAATGAAAAAACTAAGAATTGTTATAGTAGATGATTCTCCGTTTTCAATAAGTATCTTAAAAGATATATTAGAAGAAAATGGACATGAAGTAGTTGGATCCGCTGGAACACTACAAGAAACTATTGAGGTGGTAAGAGATAGTAAGCCAGATTTAGTAACTATGGATATGACAATTCCAGGAACAGATGGATTAGAATGTACTAGAGCTATTCATTTAATAGATAATAACATAAAAGTTGTAGTTGTAAGTTCTATGATGGATGAGGAAATTGTAAAGAAAGCTAAAAAAAATAATGTTGCTGGATATGTACAAAAACCTGTAGAACCAGAAGAACTTATTACTACAATAGAAGGAATAATGTTTGATAAAGAATTGTTTGATAATTTAGAAAAGATATATTTTACTGTTTTTGAAGAAGCTTTTTCAAATAATCTTAATAGATTGACAAAAACTATTCCTTCATTTGAAAATAAAACTAAATCTGATAAAATAGAAGTTTCAAATGGTGTATCAGTAGTTATAGGAATTATAGGAAAATATTCTGGTAGAATGATAATGGATTTATCTTATGAATCTGCTAAGAGTATGGCTAAGGTTGTTTTGAAAAGGGAATGTAAGGATATGGATGAGTGTTTAGCCATGGTAGGAGAATTAGCTAATATTATAGCAGGAAATGCTTGCTCTATGATTAATCGTAAGAATAAAGTATTTGGATTACGTGTAGCACCTCCTACAATATTTCATGGAAATTCCTTAAAAATATCTAGAACTTCTTTAGAAACTACTTCTGTTATGGCCAAGACTGTTTTTGGAGATATACATTTAAATGTTGGTTTTAAAAGAGGTGAAGAAGAATGGATGTAAAATTAATTAATCCATTTATAGAAGCGTTTTATAATGTAATGCCTCAAATTGGGTTTTTTAAAATTGAAAAAGGTGAGGTTTATTTAAAAGAAAAACATTTATCAGGGACAGGAGTTCTTATTAATTTAGGACTTGTTGGAGATTTTAAAGGAAATATAATCTATGGAATAGATTTAGAAAGTGCTAAAAAAATTGCTTCTACAATGATGATGGGGATGCCGGTAAGTGAATTAGATGATATGGCCCAAAGTGCAATATCTGAGCTTACTAATATGCTAACAGCTAATGCTAGCATAAACTTTTCTAATATGGGAAAAAATATAAATATATCAACTCCTACTTTAATTTATGGTGATAAAATTGAAATTAAAGTCAATACAGATAAAGTTTTATGCATAAAGATATTAGTTGATGATATTCCTATAGAGATTAATGTAGCTATTCACATAACTTAAGCATACTAGGTAATTGCCTAGTATGTTTTTTATTTTCATCAATAATATTTGGAATAAAATATTGAATAACCCCATAAAAATTATATATACCAAAGATTATTTACATCAGTTAAAGAGTAAATAATTTTATTATAATTAGGAGGAACTGGTATGGGGGAATTTGATATTATAATTAAAAATGGAACTATTGTTACGGCTTCAGATACTTTTAAAGGTGATATTGCAATTAATGAAGGTAAAATTGTAGAAATTGGATTAAATATAAAAAATAATGCAGATAAAATAATTAATGCAGAAGGAAAATATATATTTCCAGGAGGAATAGATCCACATACGCACATGGACATGCCTTTTGGAGGAACTTTTTCTAGTGACAATTTTACAACAGGAACTAAAGCTGCTGCTTGTGGGGGAACTACCACTATAGTAGATTTTGCTGTTCAACCCAAAGGAAAGAGTTTGAAAGAAACAGCTAAAATTTGGAGGGAAAAATCTGATAATAAAGCTTGTATAGATTATGGAATTCACTTAGTAATTACAGACATGAATGAAAACATTATCAATGAAATACCTGAAGTGATAGAACAAGGTTATTCAAGTTTTAAATTATTTATGACTTATGAAGGAATGAGGGTAGAAGATGATATTTTGATGAGAACACTTATAAAGGTAAATGAGAATGGTGGATTAACCTGTGTACATGCGGAAAATTATTATGTTATAAACTATTTAACTAAGAAGTTACTAAGTGAAGGTAAAATTGAACCCAAATACCATGCAATATCTCGTCCGGATTTATGTGAAGGAGAAGCGGCAGGCAGAGCAATTAAATTAGCCCAAATATGTAACGCTCCCCTTTATATAGTTCATAATAGTTGTGAAGCATCTACATCTGAAATAGCTAAGGCAAGGAATGAAGGACATCCAATTATGGGAGAAACTTGTCCTCAGTATTTATTGCTATCTTATAAAAACTACGAAGAACCGGATTTTAATGGAGCAAAATATGTTATGTCACCACCACTTAGAAATAAGAAAAATTGGGCTTATTTATGGAAAGCATTAGAGAAGGGTACATTGCAAGTTGTATCTACGGATCATTGTCCATTTTTTATGGAACAAAAGAAGATGGGAATAGATGATTTTACTAAGATTCCTAATGGAGCACCTGGAGTAGAGTTAAGAATGCCACTTATGTATACTTATGGAGTTGAAGAAGGTAGGTTTAATTTACAAAAATTTGTTCAAATAACTTCAACTAATGCAGCTAAAGTTTTTGGAATGTATCCTGAAAAAGGAACTATAGTAGTTGGCAGTGATGCAGATTTGGTTGTATTTGATCCTAAAAAAGAGATTACAGTTACTCAATCAGTTCTCCATGAAAATGTAGATTATACGCCTTATGAGGGATTTAAATTAAAAGGATACCCAGCAATTACTTTATCTAGAGGAGAAGTTATAGCGGAGAATGGAAAATTTGTTGGTAAGGAAGGAAGAGGAAAATTTCTAAAGAGAAAAGCACCTGAACTTATTTAGTGTATCTAAGAATTATCATCAATAATGTTTATGCTTTTATATTAGAGTGTATGTGATAATTTAGTAAGCATAGATATTTGTAATTTAGATTTTTAGTAAAATTAAGGGAGATGTGATTAGTGAAAGATGTTTATAAAGAATTAAATAGAATGGCTAAAGAGTTTAAGGAGGATACCATAGATTTTGCTCAAAGATTAATAAGAGTTCCAGCCCTTTCTGGACAAGAGAAGGAAGTTGCAGATATTTATTTAAGTGAAATGAGAAAATTAGGATATGATGAAGTTTTTAGAGATGATTGGGGAAATGTAATAGGAATAATAAATGGTACAGAACCTGGCCCTACAATAATGTATAATGCTCATCTAGATCATGTTGATACAGGAGATTATAGTGAGTGGCAAGGATATGATCCCTATGGTGCTGAAATTGATGAAAACGAAATGCATAATCAAGATGCAACAGCTTTAGAACCTACTAAAGTTATACATGGACGTGCAGCAGCAGATGTAAAAGGTGGAGGGGCTTGTCAAATATATTCTGGTGCTATGTTATTAAAACTTAGAGAAATGGGGTATCCAATAAAAGGTAAATATATATTTACAGGAGTTGTACTTGAAGAGCCAGCGGAACAGTTAGGAATGATTAAACTAATAGATGACACTTTTGCTAAAAGAGGCATAAAATATGATGGAGTTGTGTCTTGTGAAGCTACTTCATTAAAACTTTATTTAGGGCATAGGGGTCGTGTAGAATTAAAGGTAATAATTTCTGGAGTAACATCCCATGGCAGTGCCCCATGGCTAGGAATAAATGCAGTGAATAAGGCTACGAAGTTTATAGATAAAGTAGAAGAAGTTGTGGGAAAAAATATTAAAATTGATGAGGACTTAGGTAAATCTAGTATAGCTCTTACAATAATAAATTGTACTCCTGGAGCTATGTGTATAGTTCCTGATAGATGTTATATAACTTATGATAGAAGATTTGTACCAGGTGAAACAGCAGAGGATTGTATAGCACAAATTCAAAGTATAATAGACGAGATGTCCAAAGAGGACAAAGATTTTAGAGCTACAGTGGAAGTGGCAGAAGTTCCTAGAACTACTTATACTGGAATTACAGCATCAGTTCCTAATATTAAAGAAGCTTGGAAAATGTCAAAGGATAGTGACTATGTAAAAGCAGCAGCTTCAGGGCTAGAAGAAATAGGACAGCCAGTTAAATATGGCTATTGGGATTTTGGCACAGATTTATCCAAAGTATGTGGAACAGATAAAAAGCCAGCTATTGGATATTCACCAATGCAGGAATACTATTGTCATAGACCTATTGATAAAGTTAGAATAGATTATATGGAAAAGGCATTGGCTGGCAATGTATCAATATATTTAAAGCTTGTTCAGCTTTCTAAAGAAGCTTTCATAGTATAGGTGAAATATGAGTTCATTAATTGCACTTTCAATAACTACAGCAATTTTTTGTGGAGTATGGGCATATTTAAGTGGCATAATTGGATTAATTTCTTGGGCTGGTTTTGCTGGATGTACAAGTTTTTTTGCAGCAGGCGAGAAAAAAGAAGGTTTTAAAGTATCAATAATTGCCAATATAAGTGGAGTATTTTGGGCAATAGTCATAATTAAAGTATCTAATTTATTAAGTTTTCCTATTGCTGGAGCTATAGTGACTACAATAGTTACTTTTGCAATGTGTGTTCAGGCAAAATTTAAATTGTTTGCTCATATTCCAGGGACTTTTATAGGAAGCTTTTCTACTTTTGCTACTAATGGAAATTGGAAAGCAATATTACCAACGCTTATTATAGGTGCTATTTTAGGATATATTTGCGAAACTAGTGGAACTTGGCTTTATAATTTAATAAATAAAAATAATAATTAATCTTAAACGATCAAGTTTAAAAGCTTGGTCGTTTTTTATTTTTTGACAATATGTTTTCTAAAAACAAAGAATAATAGGTTAATTAGTGTATTTTAGGAGAATATTGTATGAAAAGTAGTAAACTATCTATAAAGGGAGCCGAATTATATAGTAGCTACTTAATTTAGGAGGTCGTAATTGTATGAAATTTTTTAACAATTTAAAGGTTAAAATAAAAATACTTTTGGCATTTTTTATATTAACTATTTTAATCTTAACTAGTTCTATTTTTTCAGCTATACAAATAAATAGTATGAAATATAGATTTGCATCTATTACTAATGAGGAAATGAAAAAAATTCAGTATTGCTATGAAATGAGAGGATATATAAATGATGCATATACAGCATTCAGAAATATTCTTGTTAGCAATAGTTTAGAATATATATCTGATCAGGAAGAAATATTAAATAAAACACTATCAGAATATAATAAAATTAGTGAAGAACTTAATAAGTTACTTATAACGGATAAAGGAAAAGAGGATTATATAAACGTTGGCAAATATGGGAAAAGTTCAGTTAAAGTTATAAAAGATTTATCAAGTAAAGCAAAAAGTACTAACATTAGTGTAAAGGAACAAGAGGATATAACAAAGTTACTTAATGCTACACAAGAACAATGGTTAGATAGTATACAAAAAATTTTAAATACTATAAATGAACATGCAGAATTAGAAGAGCAGAATACAAATAATTTAGCAAGTAATACAGTTAAAATTTTATATTTTATATTAGCAGTTAGTGTAATATTATCAATTTTAATAACTATAGTTATTACTAATACCATAACTGTGCCATTATTAAAAATTAAAGATTTTGCTAAAAGGCTTGAAGGATACGATTTTTCTACACCAATTACTATTACAAGAAAGGATGAGTTTGGGCAAACTGGAGTATCTCTTAATGAAGCACAGAAAAATGTTGCAGAATTAGTAAAAGCTATTTCACAGAATTCCACAGACTTAAGTGCATCTAGCGAGGAATTATCAGCAACAGTAGAGGAAATGACTTCAAAGTTTGAAGATATAAATAATGCAACAAACAATATAGCAAAAGGAGCTGAAGAAGCAAGTGCATCTTCAGAGGAAATTTCGGCATCTATAGAAGAAGTTGATTCTAGTATAAATGAACTTTCTAATAAATCCGTAGAGGGAAGTAATCAGTCAGCTAAAATAAGTGAAAGAGCTATTGGAGTTAAAAATAAAGCTTTAGAATCAGATATAGAAACACAAAATTTATATAAAGAAAAAGAAGAAAATATACTACAAGCCATTGAACAAGGAAAAATAGTTGAAGAAATTAAAGTAATGGCAGATGCTATAGCTAGTATAGCAGAACAAACTAATCTTTTAGCGCTTAATGCAGCTATAGAAGCTGCAAGGGCAGGAGAACATGGAAAAGGATTTGCAGTAGTAGCGGAAGAAGTTAGAAAGCTTGCAGAACAATCAGCACAAACTGTACTAACTATTCAAGGTACAATTGGTAAAGTACAGCTAGCATTTGAAAACTTGTCAATGAACTCAGAAGGAATACTTAAATTTATAACCGAAAAAGTAATAAAAGATTATAAACTTCTTGTAGATACAGGAGAACAATATAATAAGGATGCAGGCTTCTTAAATACGATGTCAGAGGATATAGCGGCAATGACAGAAGAAATTACTGCAACAATGAATCAGGTTAGCGAAGCAGTACAGAATATGGCTATTCACACACAGAAGACATCGGAAAATTCCAATGAAATATTAGAAAGTGTAAATCAGGCTACAATTGGAATGGAACAAATGGCCACAACTGCTCAAAGTCAAGCAGAGTTAGCACAAAAATTAAATGAGATGATACAAAAATTTGATATATAAAAGTATGTTAAACTTAAACAGGTTTAATATTTTCACTTAAGAAAAGCAGGTAGATTTTTACCTGCTTTATAGTGAATTAAATTTTAATGGTATTATTATATAAAAAATTTTAAAACAAACAATAATGCTAGTATGTAAGTTGATATATGTACTTCTTTGTTTTTCTTAGTTAAAGCTTTTAAAAGTACATAAGAAATGATACCAAATATTAATCCGTCAGAAATACTATAAGATAGAGGCATCATTATTATAGTAAGGAAAGCTGGAATGGCCTCTGTAAAATCTGTAAAGTTTATTTCTTTTATAGGAGACATCATAAATAAACCTACTAATATTAATGATGGAGCAGTTGCTGCTGATGGTATCATTAAAAATAATGGTGATAAAAATAATGCTATAATAAACATCACTGCAGTGGATACCGCTGTAAGTCCAGTTTTACCACCGGCTGCTACTCCAGAAGCACTTTCTAAGAATGTGCATACAGTACTTGTACCAAAACAAGAACCTAATGTAGTTCCTATGGCGTCTGAAAGTAATGCTTGTTTTGCCCTTGGAACATTTCCGTTTTCATCCAGCATACCTGCTTTAGTAGAAACACCTACTAGAGCTCCAACAGTATCAAACATATCCATAAACAATAGAGTAAATAATGCTATAGCCATATCCTTAGTAAATATATGATTCCATTCAAATTTTAGAAATACAGGACTTATACTTGGTGGTAAACTTGCTAAGGAAGATGGTAGCTTAGTAATTCCCATGGGGATTCCAATTAAAGTAGTAATAATTATTCCTATAAGTAAGGCTCCTTTTATATTTCTAGCAAGTAAAACGCCAGTTATTATTATACCAATAATTGCAAGTAATGGAATAGAGCTAGTTATATCTCCTAAAGCTAGTATAGTTCCTGATTTAGGATGAAGTACTATTTTAGCATTTTCAAGGCCAATAAAGGCTATAAATATACCTATACCTACAGAAATAGCTTTTTTAATATTATCTGGAATGGAGCCAATTATAGCCTCACGAACATTAAAAGCTGTAAGTAAAATAAATATAATTCCTTCTAAAAATGCTGTAGTTAATGCAAATTGCCATGTATATCCCATACCAATAACAATGGTATAAGCAAAAAATGCATTAAGCCCCATACCTGGCGCTTGAGCAAAAGGAAGTTTTGCATATATTCCCATTAAGAGAGTTGAAACTATTGCAGCTAGTGCAGTAGCTGTAAAAACAGCACCGAAATTCATTCCAGTTTCGGATAATATATTAGGATTAACTACTAATATATATGACATAGTCATAAAAGTAGTAATTCCTGCTAGAATTTCAGTTCTTGTTGATGTATTGTTTTCCTGTAATTTAAAATATGATTCTAAAAAGTTTCTTTTTAAATTAACTGATGATTTCATAATAATCTCCTTTGTTTCTTATTTTGTAATTAATAAATGTCCTTTATATTACAAATATATATAGAAATTGTTGGTGTTTTTGGCACTTGTACATATTAGCAAATACGAACGTTAAAGTCAATATAAACAGCGAATGTTTTCGACAGAATTATAGTTATTTTTTGTATTTATACTTGATTTTTCTAGTTTAAACAAGAAGAAAGTCTTAATATCTGGATAATAATAATATTATTAAAAATTTACAATGTATTAAAAAATTTTATATGGATATAAGTTATAATAAGCTATATACTAGTAAATACAGTATATATTAACTAGTTATTTTATGTGGGGGAGTTGAAAGAATTTGCAGTTTTATAAAAACAAAAAGATAAGATATTTTGATTTAGTTATTGCCATAGTAATAGCATTTATATCAATAAAGGTGATAGATAATTATAAAGTACTATTTGCAGCTTTAGGTAAGTTAATGTCTATTATATCGCCTTTTATATTTGCACTTATAATAGCTTATATTTTGAATCCTATAATGAGCTTTTTTGAAAGGAAGTTTAAACTTAGGAGAGGATTAAGCATTTTAATTACATATATTTTAATAATAGTAGCAATTACACTTTTTATTGTAGATTTATTACCAAAAATAACTTCAAATATTTTAGATATGGTAAAAAATATTCCTCAGTTTACAGTTATTGCCCAAGAGTGGTTCAATAATTTATTAGATAATGAAGGTATAAAAAATGTATTAAACTCTACAGGAAATTTAAATATTAGACCAGATTTTGTAGTAAGTAAATTAAGTAATATAATATCAACTATTTTAGATACAATATTATCAAAGACTTTATCTATTACTAATTCTTTTATAAAGTGGGTCTTTGGATTTATAATATCAATATATGTACTTGCAGATAAAGAAAAATTTATTGAAACTACTAAAAAATTTATATATATAATAATGAAGGAGAAAAAAGCTGATAAATTTTTAAATTTTTTTAGAAATATTGATTATATGATAGGTTTATATATTGGAACAAAAGCTATTGATTCTTCAATAATAGCAACAATAGCTTTCGTAGGTTTAAGTATTATAAAGTCACCATATACTCTTTTAATAGCCATAATAGTCGGGATAACTAATATGATACCTTATTTTGGACCTTTTGTAGGAATGACCATAGGATTTTTTATAAATTTATTTTTTAGTCCTATAAAAGCTTTTATAGTATTAATTTTTTTATTCCTATTACAGCAGTTTGATGGTTGGTATTTAGATCCTAAACTAATAGGTGGCAAGGTTGGTCTCCCTCCATTTTTAATAATATTTGCGGTAACTTTAGGGGGAGGATTATATGGACCTATAGGGATGATTCTAGCAGTACCTACTATGGCTGTTATAAAAATATATATAGATAAAATTTTAGCTAAATATGGTAAAAAGTCAAATAGAAATAATGATAATAAAGAAGAAAAAGTTAATATTCAATCAGATGAAGAATGTAGTGTAATTAAATAATATATATTAGAATTAAAATGGGGCTGCCGAATTAAGAAATTTACATACAATATATTGCTTTGTAAATTAATAGCAAACACAATATGTTGTGAGATTTATTCTTAGTGCGGCAGTTTTATATAATATTTGTTATTTGATAACAATTATTATACAAGGTATAATATAATCAATAAAATATTTGATTAGAGGTGTATTATGGAACAAAATTTAAATAATGATATATTAGATAAATTAACAAAGGTATGTATATGTAAAGCAATATCAAGGTCGAAAATAAAACATGCTATTAAAGGTGGAGCGAGAACCTTAGAGGAAGTAAATAATATTACTGGAGCAGGTAGTGGAGGATGTGGAGGAAAAGGATGTAGATGTAAGATTGAAGATATTTTAAAACAGCTTACTACTAAAGAATAAAAAATTATAAGAATCCCTTGCAATTTTGGGAGGCCACTGAAAAACTAAGAATATTGAATCGTCATCACGAAAGTGATGGCGGTTTTACTTTTTTGAATCAATAAATTATATTTCTTTAAGGTTA
>NZ_JAGGKA010000020.1 GCF_017873215.1 Clostridium tetanomorphum | reverse complement strand
GGACACCCTTGCCGTCAGCTAGTGGTTCCCACTACCAAGCCCACAACGGACTTTCACCGTCAAGTTGTTGCCCATGCTGGGCACACAATAAAAAAGTCAAAGGAAACTTATATCCCTTGACTTTTAAATTCTGTAAATCAACACTAGAATTGAATAAATAATTAAATGCTCCAACTATTAATCTGTTTAATATACATCCATTTGGCAAATAAATAATATATTATCTGTAAAACTAAATATATTCCTGCAATAAACATAAAGTAAGTTGTATATAAAAGTCCTACAGATTTTACTGCAAAAACAGCATGAAGAGTTGCTACTGTAAGTGGCAAGAAAAACATTGTAAAACTTTGAATACTAACCACCCTTTTTATTTCTTCTTGTGTAACACCTATCTTTTTTAATCCTATAAAGTCTTGCTTATCTTTCTGAATTTCATTAAACATCTTAAAGTATAATATACTTCCTGTTGCAATAAAGAATATTATTGCAATAAATGTTCCTATAAATAAAAGTATAGATAGCACTTTCATTAAATTTGCTGCACTTATTACCCTTTCAGTAAAGAAAGCTTCTTGACCTTTTGTAACTGAATTCTTTATTTCAGTTATTGCATCAGCAGCCTTTAAATTATGTTTGATGTTGTATCCATAATAAATATATTTATTGCTATTTGAAACCTTACTCCATAACTTTTTAAAATCATCATTATTAATAATTATAGTATTAGTATTTTTTTTATCTGCGTTTATAATACCACCTTTTAAATTATTTAATATATTAAAACTACTTACTTTACCGTTAATATTTAAGTTTAAAGTTTTTTGATGTTTAAAAGGAAGTTCTACTTTTTCATTAGCTATACCACCAGTTAAATCATAGGTACATATTACCATTTCTCCATTTTTTAAATCTACCGCTTTTTTATTATACTGCTTTGCAAGTTCATTAAAGCTATTTTCAGACATTATATTAAAATCAGTTTTATTTATTTTTATACCATAAGTACTCTTCTTACTCTCTTCTATCTTATCATTATTTTTTGCCTTTATTAATTCTATTTTATTTCTATATTGTATATCAAATTTATGCTTATTCAATATCTCTTCAATTTTTCCATCAGCTATAACTTTATGAGAATTTATATCTTGTTCTATGATCCCTATATCTTGCGGACAATTTTCTTCAAGTGAAGATAAACTCACCTTTTGTAATGAATAAACTGATATAGCTGATGCAAGTGTAATTCCACTAAGTATTGAAGTAATAAATAATACCTTTGCATTATCCTTTAATTTATATATAATTTGAGATAAGGTTATTAGATTTATTCCTTTATAATAAACTCCCTTATTATTTTGAAGCTTATTTGTAAAAAACACACTGAACTGAGAAAATAAAAAATGAGTTCCTATTATTACAACTATAAGTATGGGAATCATTGTGCCTATAATAGCTGTACCAGAAAATACGCCTACAACATACCCAGAAATTATAAGTAATATTCCTAATACTGATTTTATTTTTGAAAACTTTGGCGTTGTTTTAGGTATTCTCTCACCTTTTAATAATTGTGCAATGTTATTATTTTTTATTTTAAAGCTTGTAATAAAACTTATAAAATTAAGAAGTATTAAAAAGCTTAATATTGTTATTTTTACAGCTTTACTTGATATTAAAAATGGAATTTCTGAATTTAAATCTAAGATTATAGACACAGCCATAAAAAATAATTTTGAAAACAACATTCCAAAGAAGAGTCCTGTCACAATAGAAATAATTGAAATTATTATATTTTCAAACATAACATATCTTCTTATTTGACCTTTAGTTAAACCAAACATTGATAAAAGTCCAAATTCTTTTTCCCTAGATTTTAAAAAACTAGTTATTGAGTAATTTGAAAATATGAAAGTAAAGATTACTATTACAAACTCGCATAAGTACATTAATCTACTAGCAACTTCACCTATAGTTTTATCACTAACATTACCATTACTTAAACTTGGATTATATATAAAATTTGCAAATATAAAAAATATAGTTACAACTATTACATTACTTAAATAATACATAACATATTTATTTGAATTTCCTCTAATATTTTTAATAGCTATATTATTGATTGTCATTTCAATCCTCCCCTACAGTGTATAATTATTTGACCTACTTCCTAAAAGTGAAAGGGAATCCATAATCTCTTTAAAAAATGTCTGCCTGTTCCCTCCATTCACGATTTCTAAAAAATATTTTCCATCCTTAATCATAATTATTCTTTTACAAAAACTTGCAGAAAAAGGGTCGTGAGTAACCATCATTATAGTAGCTCCTTTTTTGCTATTTAGATTTGTTAAAGTTTCCATAACATCCTGGGAAGCTTTAGAATCAAGATTTCCTGTAGGTTCATCTGCCAAAATTATAGAAGGATTATGAATAAGTGCTCTTGCACAAGCTGCTCTCTGCTGCTGTCCCCCTGAAATTTCATATGGCTTTTTGTTTAAAATATCTTTAATGTTTAAAAGGCCTGTAATTTCTTCAACTCTCTTTTCTATTTCTCTTACCTTAACTTTTTCTAATACAAGTGGTAATATTATATTTTCCTTAATAGATAGTGAATCTAAAAGATTAAAATCTTGAAATATAAAACCTAATTCCTTTCTTCTAAAAAGAGCAATGTTTTTTTCATTTAATTTTGTAGGATTTGTACCATTTATAAAAAGTTCTCCTGATGAAGGGCTATCTATAGTTGCCATTATATTTAATAATGTAGTCTTACCACTACCAGATGGCCCCATTACTCCAACAAATTCACCTTTTTCAATTTCTAAACTAAATTTATCTAAAGCTTTAAAGGTCATGCCACCTTTTTTTCCACCATATATCTTTGTTATATTTTCAACTTTTAAAATTGACATAATAAAAACCTCCTACTTTATATATTCTTCGAAGACCATGACTTTATTATAAAAAAAATAGAGAAATCTTAGTATCGATTTCTCTTTCATTTTAAATATAAACATTACAATTTTGAAAGATTATAATTTAAATATATTTTTCCCTTTATAAAAATCAATATAAAATTTTGTTCCTTTTCCTTCTTCTGATTCAACATATAACTTATTTCCAAGCCCTTCACAAATGCGTTTTGATAAGTACATTCCCATACCTGTAGACTCAGAGGTTTTTCTACCATTCTTACCCGTAAAGAAAACATTAAATACTCGTCCTAAATCTTCTTTTGGTATACCAATACCATTATCTTCAATGCTCACAACTATTTTTGTAGTATCTTCTTCTATATTAAACTTTATAGCTTTTTTATCTTTCTTTACTACAGCTGTATATTTTATTGCATTAATAACAATTTGATTTATAACAAAGTATATCCACTTTTTATCTGTTTGAACAATTGTAGTTTTGCCTATTATTTCAGGAAATATCTTATGTCTGATAAGTAATTTTTTATTGTCATTTACTACTTTTCTTAAAATCAGCAATATATCTATATCTTCCACATTAAAATCATGATTAAATTCATTTATTCTTGCATTATATAACATAATATTAAGACCTTGTGATATCTTTTCATTTTCTTCACCAATACTGTCAAAAATCTCTTTAAACTCTGCTGTATATTCTTCTTGCAATATTAAATTAATTATAGATACAGGTGTTTTCATTTGATGTACCCATTGATTTATAAAGTTTGAATAATGTTTTTGAATATCTTCATATTTATAAATCTTCCCTTCATATGACTTATGTAACTTTTCCAATGTATTTATAAAAAGTTTTTGCTCTATATTTTTAGCTTCACCTATATTTATAATATCTTCTATAATATTTTCAGAATTTGATGCTCCATAAAGTCGCTTATAAAACATTCTTACTTTTGAATATTCATATATCAAGAATATAATAAATATAACTATAGAAATCAAATATGCATATAATACATTTATTATAGGAAACTCAATTACTTTTATAAATATAGTCAAATACATTATTAGAATAACTAAAGATATACTCATAAAATAAGTTATTATATAAGCTATCCTATCTTTCAAAAAATCTATAAATTTCATTTTACTCACCAACTCTTTACTCTGTCCAATTATTAATAAGAATATATCCTTGACCACGTTTTGTCTCTATAGCATTTGTAATGCCTACTTCTTCTAGCTTCTTTCTAAGTCTTGTAACATTGACAGAAAGGGTGTTGTCATCAATAAAGTCAGTGTCACTCCAAAGTATCTCAAGTAAAGTATCTCTTGAAACAATTTTATTTATGTTTTTAAGAAGATATAGTAAAAGAGAAAATTCATTTTTACTAAGTTCAGTTTTTTTACTTTTAAATTCTAATACATTATTATTTATATATAATATCAAATTGTCAATTTTTAAAAAATCTGTATCGCCTTTAGCATAACTACCATATGCTCTTCTCAGTACACCTTTTATTTTTGCTAATAATACATCATAAGAAAATGGCTTTGTTATAAAGTCGTCTCCACCGTTATCTATTGCCATAACCTGATCCATATCTGAATCTCTAGCGGATATAAATATTATAGGTACTTTTGAATGACTTCTTATATCACTGCACCAATAAAAACCATCAAAAAAAGGAAGATTTATATCCATTAAAACAAGATCTGGTTTATATTCGAGAAATTCATCTTTTATATTTGAAAAATCCTTAATTAAATATGCTTTATATCCATATCGCTCTAAATGATTTTTTATAAGTTTAGCCATTTTTTTGTCATCTTCTATAATCATAATATTATACAACTTTATCACAACCTTTAAATATTTATATATACTTATTTTACAATGCTTAACTTTTATTATAAATTGTCACATAAATATTATCTCATATATATGTAACAAATCTACTAATTTATTTTTATTGAAACAAAGTGATTACATTAATAATCCACTTTAACTTAAAAAATCAAGTTATAAATCAAGAACATAAGGGTAATCTAACTTTGTATTACTTAATTAGATAGGAGGCATCATATTATGGAACTATCCCCAAGATTATATCATTATTTTGTACGACCTAAATGGTTCCTAAATAAATTTTATAATTCAATGTTTCAAAATTGCATTGAATTTAAAGATAAAACAGTTCTTGATTTTGGTTGTGGTATTGGTTCTAGTTCTTACTTATTTGAATCATCAAATTATCTTGGAGTAGACTGCGATGATAAAAGAATAAATTATGCTAAAAAATTATATCCAGAGTATAATTTTATAACAACTAAAGATGGTCTTCTTCCTTTATCGCAAAATTCTGTTGATTATATTATGATTTTATCAGTACTTCATCATATTCCAACTGAGGAATTAACAGATAGTTTAAAAGAATTTAAAAGAGTATTGAAATCAGATGGAAATATAATAATAGTAGAACCCTGTTTTTTTAAAAAAGCACGTATGCGTAACTGGTATATGTCTAAACTTGATAAGGGTACGAGTATTTAGATCTTTTTAGAAAAGCTAACTATAAAACTAAAGTTATTAAAAGATATAATCAACTATTATTTTATAATAAAATTATGATTTATGCTTATCCTGATACCTAAATTCTAATTATAAGGACTGAACTTAAATGAATAAATGTTCAGTCCTTAAATTTATTATTTATTTAGAAAAGTCAATATATCTCCTATAATGATTTATTTACAATATTCTCAAACTGCTCTTTCTGTTGGGTAATTGTAATAGGCTTAATTTCTTCTATATCCTTATAGAACTTAAACATCAAACCTGCAGTAGTAGCTTGAGCCATTGTTAAAACTACAGAAGTAATTATCTGAAATCTAACATGCCGATTTTTTACATGTAAATGTTTTCTGTATATATTTATTGCTCCTTTACTATTGAAATCAATATAATGCTTTAAAGAATCAAAATATATTCCCCCTTCTTTAATTTTAAACTCATCATGATTTGTATGGGTTCTAATTACCCATTTTTCATAACTTCTATGGTTATTTAATAAGTGAACATTAGCATGTTGAGGAACTGTTAAATCTTGAATTAAATGACAAGCTGCACCCAAATAAAACATTGCATTTTTAATATCACCGTTGAAATATTCATTTAATGCTGTAGTATAGTAAGATATACATTCTTTTTTAGCATCACTACTACCGTATAATCCCTTATTCTTGTGTGGATTATAAAAGTGATTACTGCTTTTTAAATCCTGATCAGCCCAAACTACTCCTTCATTTATATCACTTATATATGCGACCATAAGTTTATGAGCTTCTATATGTCCATCATTTTTTAATACTATTACAGACTGAGCATTTATAAATTTATGAACCTTACACTCAGCTTTCATTATTCTCTTCTTTACAGGATTTACAGCTCTTAATATATTTTTAAATACATATGAATAAGATTTTTCTAAAGTATTCATAATTATCATCCCTATCAATATATTTATACTCTAAATTATTATAAGCACAAATTTAACTATTATCCATAAAAGTTCATTCTAAAAAATGCTTCAAACAAAAGAAAATTTTTATGAAAAGTAGTTTGCTCTAATTAATGTTACAAAATAAATTTTCTTGCATATACTGACATTGTGATTATTTTTGAAACAGGTGATTAATATTAAGTTAAGTGAAGATATAATTATAAAAGACTTGGAGTTTATAGGCAAAGGTACCCAAGGTAAGGTATATAAAATAGACTCCCAAAAGTGCATAAAGATTTTTAAGAGCAAAAAAACCTGCAAGAACGAGCAAAAAACTTTATTAATGGCTCAATCGGATATTCATTTCCCCAAAATTTACCAATATGGTTCAAAATACATCATAAGGGAATATATTAACGGTATTGAATTAAATGAATATTTGTTAAAGCAGAAACTAACACCAGAGCTTTCAAGCAAAATTATAGATCTATATGAATCAATTGTTAAGGTTGGTTATGCTAGGCATGATGCAGCAATATTTCATATATTTGTAACGCCTTCAGGTGAACTTAAGCTTATAGATACTGCCAAGGCAATGAAAAAAAAATCAGTAATTCCAAATTTGCTTATTAGTGGTCTAGAAGATCTTGGATACAAAGAAGATTTTTTTAATTTTTTAAAAAGTAATAGACCAGACCTGTATACTCAATGGATAAATTACTCCAAGAAAAAATATAAAAAAGTATACTAAAACCTTGATTTACTTTAACTTTATAAGAGGTAAAGGAGATGGTAATATGCTTATGAGGGGTGATCTCCATATTCATTCAAATGCATCTGATGGCAGCCTTAGCCCGCGGCAAATAATAAAACTCGCAAAAAGTCGAGGTATAGACACAATTGCTATTGCTGATCATAATTCAGTAGATGGCCTCACCAAAGCTTCTGAAGCAGGCAAAGAATATGGTGTTTCAGTAATTCCTGCTGTTGAATTATCCACAAGATTTAGCGGTGAAAGCATTCATATTTTAGGGTACTTTACAAATGAAAACTTTAATAGTACCGATTTTAAACAAATTTTAAAACTGGTAAAAAATCATAAAGCTTATAAGCTTAGAAAGATGTTAATGGGATTCCGAAAACATAAAACCTATAGCAAATATCTATCTAGTTCTGAAGGAATTGATATCTTGAAAGCCTTTGGAGCAGCTGTAGTACTTGCTCATCCTGTTCGTATATCGAAAAAAAACCTTCTAAGTCTTTTAAATATGCCTTTTGATGGTATAGAAGCAAAGTACTGTCGCAACACTGATTATTATACAAACCTTTTTATTAACGTAGCCTTAAAAAAATTTTCTTTTTACACAGGAGGCTCAGACTTCCATACAGATAAATCTAGCGAGCATAAACATTCTCTTATTGGAGAACCATATCTTGACTCAACTGAAATACAAAGATTTCTTAAAAATTCTGGAGCATTAGTCTTAGGCAGTGGTATTAACCATATATAATTTTCTTGGTGGTGATATGAAAATGAGGTTTATAATTTTAAGTGACTCTAAAGGAAAAGAAAATGGTATAAACAAAAAGATACTAATAAAACTTTTGAAGATAACTTGCAAATTAACGCCTAAACCTGATTTTATTGTATTATGTGGAGATAACGTTGCAGGTAGTAACATAGAAAAAGTACTAATTAGTCAACTTCAAAGTCTAAGAAACTTAATAGAAAAATATCATTATAAAAAACCTTTGATTCCTGTAATAGGCAACCATGAAGTCAACAACGAGCCTATAGATGATAGATATGAAAAAATCTTCAGCAAAATTTATAATGACATGCTTCCTGATACCTATCTTGATGGCTATAACAAAACTGTATTTTATACAAACTATGAAAATACAAGATTTATTGTACTTAATGCTTTCCATTTTCACGAAAAACACAGAATCATAAATAAGCAGCTTTTATGGTTTGAAGCAGTAGCTTCTGCAAATATAAAAAATAAAATTGTTTTTGTTCACTCTCCTGCTTTTCCTACAGGGGCTCATTTTCGTCATTGCCTAGACTCATATCCCAAGGACAGAGATGCTTTCTGGAGGATTGTTCAGAACTGTAATATAGATATAGTCTTCTCAGGCCATGAGCATAATTATTCAAGACGAAAAATAGGAGATACTAAAAATATATATCAAGTTATTACAGGTGGAGGGGGAGAAAAACTCAGAGATAAGTTTAAGGATAAGAAAGGAGTAATACTAGGACCTATAGCTGAATATCATTGCGTTATAGTCGATATGGATTCAGATTGCATTAAAGTTTCTGCCATCAGTTCTGAAGGAAAACTTTTAGATAAATTTAAAATAGATAAATTCTAAAACAAGTCATGACCACCTCTGTAAACGGGTGAATAAATTCTTCCATGTTTAAATAATCACTTTTTTACATTATTATCTTATCATTTATAATTAAAACCACAGCAAAGGTAACTTTGATGTGGTTTAATGCAGTATATTCTTATCCACTTATCCTACTGTCTTTCAGGGAGAAAAACAGTTATTCTTGTACCTATTTCTTTCCTACTTAAAACGCTAAAATATCCTTTATGACTGTCAATAATCCACTTAGCAATAGAAAGTCCTAGTCCTGTACCACAATTTTTTCTAACTCTTGAAATATCAGCTCTAAAAAAACGTTCAAATATGTGTAATATATCTTTTTCATCTATTCCTATTCCATTATCTTGAATAGAAAAATAAGGCTCATTTTTATCATTTTTCCCTGTTCTTAGTATTATATCTTCACCTTTATCTGTATACTTTGCTGCATTTTCTATTAATATTCTAGCTGTTTGTTTAAGTAATGATATATCACCATAAACATTTATATTTTCTGAATCCATATATCTATATATATGCTCTTTATCTATCATCTTAGATTCTTCTAAAACCTCTTTCATCATATCATTAAGCGAAAACTCTATAATCTTAAGTTGAGTTTTACCATTAATACCTCTGGCTAAAAATAATAACTGCTCTATTAAGTTTTTCATATTTTCTGATTCACTTTTTATGGCTACAATAGATTCTTCTAATACTTCCTCATCATGTTTTCCCCAACGATCTAACATATTAACATAACCTTGAATTACAGAGATAGGAGTTCTAAGCTCATGTGATGCATCCGAAACAAATCTTGCTTGTTGCCTATAGGAATCTCTCATTCTATCTAATAAGTTATTAATTGCTTCTTCCAGCCCCTGAAGATCGCTGTCTCCAATATGAATTCTTTCATCAGATGTAACAGGACTAATCTTGGATATAGCATCTTCAAGACTTTGAAATTTTTGTTCATTAAAAGCTATATCACTAAGCCTACTTGCAGTTTTTGCTATTTCATTAAGTGGTTTTAAAACCCTTCGATTCTTTGCAGTACCAAATATCATTTGTGTTAATAGCATTATTGCTTCTATAATTCCAATACTAGCAATTACTCTTATAAAAAGATTTAAAAAAGTGCTAGCCTCCTTTATCATAACTTCTCCATTATCCCAAATGACTTTATAATTTGCTGTTTCTATAGGATAAAATTGAAAGGATCTTTTAGCATTTTGCACAATTTCACCATAAAAATTTATTTCACTTTCAATACACCAAATCCCAATAAATCCAACAATTATACATATATCAATGACAAAAAACTTTAGAAATAAATTTCTTACAAAAATAGAATTTAATTTTATTGCAATAGATATAACATTTCTTGTTTTATTTTTTCTACTCATCTTTAATTACGTACCCCACACCACGAACTGTAGTTATTATTTTAACCTTAAAAACATCATCTATTTTTGTTCTTAAAAACCTTATATAAACATCTATAATATTTGTTTCCCCAATATAATCATAACCACATACCTTTTCCATAAGTGTACTTCTAGTTAATACTATATTCTTGTTTTCCATTAGTATTTGTAACAAATTAAACTCCCTATTTGTCAGTTCTATCTCTGCACTATCATACATTACTTTATGTCTCATTTTATCTAATGATAATAATCCACATCTTATTATATCTTCATCTTTTTTCACTGTAACTATTCTCTTTTTAAGTGCTGTTCTTATTCTTGCAAGTAACTCTTCTATTGCAAATGGCTTAGTTATATAATCATCTGCTCCTGCATCAAGACCTGATACTTTATCCATAACAGCATCTCTTGCAGTAAGCATTATAATTGGAATATCAGAAGTTCTTCTAAGCCTTCTTAATACTTCAAGACCATTAATTTCTGGAAGCATTATATCAAGAAGTACTAAATCCACTTCACCTTTTTCTGCAATTTCAAGACCTGTTCTACCATTATTTGCTTTTACTATTTCATAACCTTCATGTGTTAACTCAAGCTCAATAAATCTTGATAATTTCTCTTCATCTTCAACTATTAAAATCTTAATCATTCTTATGCCCCTTTTTAAATTTTTGTTTTATGACTTTTACATTCCCTGAAATCTTACTTAATATCTTGTTAGGCTTATCTGTATCAATGTTCTTTGCAGATACATAAAATTCTATATCAAAAAATAATCCAGTAACCATTAAAGGTATAATTGCCCATAAAGCAAAAAACGAAATTATAACCAATACTGTAAGTGGAATCTTTAAAAGTATTCTGTCCTTCTTTTTTATTTGTACAAAAATATTATTACATGTATCTATAAACTTACATATAGCCTCAAAGATTCCTTGAAAGCTATTGTTAGTTTCGTATTTATTCTCTTCATTATTTTCATTTTCTTCTCTATCCTCACTATGCTTTGCTTCATTAGTATAAAAGATACTAACAGAAGGTTTTTTCACCCTTTCATTCTCTTCTAAATATAATAAAGCATCTAATATATCCCAATTACTATTTTCTAAAGCTATTTTAGCTTCTTCATAACTTATATTTGTTTTTTCCCTCAATTTATCTACTAACTTAAGATTCTCCATAAATAGACCTCCATATCTATGTCATAAACGGAATCATTTATTATAATTATATACTCAACTATTAGATTATTCTATTTAATCATAACTTTATATAACTTCAAAAATAAAGAGATCCTGAATGTTTTCAAAATCTCTTTATTATACTATATATTATTTTTCATAACTTTCTTTAAAATCTTTTTTAATAGTATCCGCTGATTCTGATGCTTTTTCAAACACATTATTCACCTCATCATAGTTGATATGAGGACCAGCTAATGAATATTTATATCCACAGAATAATCCAATTACCAGTAATACTATGGTTGGTACAGATAAGAATACTAATAAAAGTATTGATATTGTTAATGATACTCTTATTGGCTTTTCATTTTGTTTTCTAATTTGAAAAAAATTGTCATTTCCCTTTCTTATAAACTTACCTATAAATTTAAATATTCTACCAATAATTTCTCCGATTCCACCATACTTTTCTTCACACTTTTTACTATTTTCCTTTTTATCTTGCTCTTCTTCTTTAACTTCAGTTATTGTAGTAGTTCCATTGCTTTTTACTTTTCCACTTTTCTCTAAATATATAATAGAATCTACAATATCCCAGTTACATTTTTCTAATACTTCTATTGCTTCTTCACGAGTTATATTAGCCTTTGCCATTATACTTTCAATCATTTCATTTCTTTCCATTTAATTTACCTCCATGTATTTGTTAATCATTCATCATGCTTATATAATACTTTTAGAAGATTAATCTAAAATATAAGAAAAATTAAAATTAGATTAAAAATTAATATTTAGTAAAGGCTATATTTTAATATAATAAATTTTTTCCCTTTAAATATCCCATAAATTGTGCAACACTTAACTTTGGCGAGATACTAGCCAACATATTTAACGCACTTAAAATCCTTGTTTCCCAAGCCATTGAGTCATTTTTTTCTCTCTTTCAGAAAAGCTTTTTTCTTCATATTTTCCTAAAACAATTTCATCAGTAATATTTCCATCAGATAAAAAAATCACACGATCTGCCCTGGCTGCAACTTTTGCATCATGTGTAACCAGCATTACAGTGGTTCCTTCAGCATTAATCTCATTAATAATATTCATAATTTCCTTTGTTGCACTTGAATTGAGAGCTCCTGTAGGTTCATCACCAAATATGATATCTGGATGGTTTATTAATGCACGGCATATTGCTGCACGCTGAAGCTGTCCTCCGGAAACCTTCTTAATGTCATGATCCGCAATCTGATCAATTCCTGTTCTTCTCATAAGTTCTTGTGCATATGCATTTACATTTTGCCGTCTTTCACTTTCTGCCTTAAATCCTGGAAGTACAATATTGTCACGTATTGATAATGTCTTAAGTAAATGTGACTGCTGAAATATAAATCCCATCTTTCTAAGCCGTATGTTACTCATCTTCTCATCATCAATGTTTGAAATGTCTTCTCCATCAAAATTTATTTCACCATTGGTTGCCCTATCCATGCCACTTATATTATATAAAAGCGTTGATTTTCCTGAACCTGACTGTCCCATGATTGCCACGAATTCTCCTCTGTTAACCATAACATCAATTCCCTTTAAAATCTTTGTTCCGTCAAATTCCTTCCATAATCCTTTTGCCTGTAAAATAATCTTCATAATTACATCTCCTATTCATTAATCAGTGAAATGATGTTATATTCCCGTATCTGCCTAGTACTAATCCATGTCATTCCTGCTACCACTGCAAGAAGTACCAGCGGTAATATTACAAATACTATCCATGGATTTTTGATAAATGTTATTCTTGATATGCCAAGTTTCGTTATACTTAAAGCCACACTTACAATGCTTTCACCAAGTATGTTTGAAATAAATGCTCCTGTAAATATTCCTGCAATTGAAACCATTAAAGTCTTATAAAGATACTGTTTCCTTACATCAGAATTTGTAAAACCTATAGCCTTCATTGCTGCAATTTGTGCAACATCCTTGGCAAGCCTTAGCTTCATAAATAAAACTACTATCAATGCTGCCAGCAGTATTCCTATCACTACCACTGCAATTATGGAAATTTTTATCTGGCTTGAAACACCGCCCAATGTCTGATTTATGAATTCTTCCATTGGTTCTATGTCATAACCTCCCCCTATCTTGTCACTCCACTGTGAAGCTTTTTCTCCCGCATCTACTCCATCAGTAAGATTAATTGTAAATTGGTATTTTTCCGCGTCTACTCCTGCAAAGCTGTATATAGCCTTTGCCGTGTATCCTCCACTTGTCACATCCTGATAAATTCCAGAAATAACGAATTTCTTCTGTATGCCGTTAAATGCCAATATTATCTTGTCACCTATGTCTTTGCCCATCTCATCTGAGTTAAGTTTTGAAAATGCAATTTCATTTTCCATGGAAGGTGCTGTGCCTACAAGATACTTAAGTTCTTTTCCTGCATAATTTCCACAGTCAACGTTAAGATTCATCCATTTATCTTCAGAATTAATTGTCTTAACACGTACTCTTCTAAACTCCTTATATTCTTTAATTTTAGCATCCTCCTTAAGAAGTTTCTTAATAGTTTCATACTTATTCTCAAGATTTTTTCCTGAATCAATCTCAATTAATATGTCATTCATGGAACTTCCCATATAAGAAATGAATTCTTTGGATTCTATAGTATTTAAAAGATTCATAGAAACAATCATCATTCCTGAAACAATAAACATTACTAAAAAAACTATTACAAATCCACGAAAATTATGAAATACCTCTCTTATACTTACAAGCAAATTAACTGATATCGTCTTTGACTTATAAAGTCCGTCCTTAACACGTTCCTTTTTACCAAAGCCTTTTTCAGTTACTAATGCATCTACAACGGTTACTTTCTTAAGCTTCTTAAGAATCCTCTTACAGTAATGGTTAGTTATGAAATACACAATCACGCATACCGCAACAGGAAGACCAATGATAAAAATTGAAACTGGCTGTTTGCCGAATGTGTTGCTTACATGTCCAGTAAACACGTTTGATATAATGATAGCAATCGCATAACCTATGACTATTCCTGCTGCCACTATTATTTTATACTTTACAAGATACAAATTTCTTATATCCTCATATGATATTCCTATGGCTTTCATAGTACCAATTTCACCGATTTCTTCTTCTAAGACAGCTATCATAGTGTACTTAATACACATCAGGGCAACCATAACAAGTAGCATACTTACAAGAATTAAAATCATTACCATAGCAATATCCCTAAAAGCACTTAAAAGAAATATAACTGTGTAAGTAACTGCCTGGCCATCCTGTGGAAGACCTGCTTTTTCATAAGCTGTCTTGAAATCTGAAGCCATGGATGAATCTGTAAAATATACTTCAATAAGATATTCATTTTCTCCCACTTTACCAAAAAGTTCTTTAAAATCCTCATCACTTATAAGCATTCTTGTCGAAGAACAAAGTGTGGAATTCATCTGTGCATCATGCACAAAAGCTGTTACTTTGAATTTCTTGGTTACACCCTTACTTGTTAACACAACTGTATCTCCAAAGTTTATATCGTAGGAATCTAGAAGAATTACAGGAATAGCGATTTCACCTTTATTAACATTTATTACATTTCTGCTTTCATCAAGCAAAAGATCATATTCCTTATTCTGCTTAACAAGACTTATATCCAGCCTGCAGTCTGATAAATTAAATACATCATTCCCATAAACTTTAAGATCATCTCCGTAAACATCTATGGTTGGAAGGGTCTGCCAGAATTTAACGCCATCATAGGATGAATTAAATTTATCAATTGACTCTTGATTTATCTCTCCCTTATGCATCTGAAGAAAATGTGGCGGCTTTGCTGTTTTATACATTCCTGTAATAGAAGTTATAAGCTGCGTCACAACTATGGTTGCTACCACTACAAGACCTGCTGCAAGTGTCATAAACAAAAGCAATGACACATTTCCTGCAGGGTTTCTTTTAAAATCATTTTTCAATATTTTTAAGTTCATGTTCACAATTAACCACCTCAATTTCTCTTATACTCTTTCTACTGCCAAGAACCAATACAACTACTACCATTAATACTCCTGCCCATATTGTCATGAACTTTTTAATACTCATACTTTCTTAACTACTTCTCATTACTTTTCAATCAATGTGTTCTTACCCCAAAATGCTATCCCCAATACTGCTTTGTCACATTCCAGAAAGTCTCATCTGCAACTCCAAGCATTTTCTCAAGTAGTGCCACCAATGCTCTTAAAGTCATTTGCTGTTCTTCCGGCTTAACCTGGAAGATTCCATCGTCTAAAAGTGTGATTGATGATGTTAAGAAAATCTGCATATACTGTGTAGGAAAATCTGATTTAAATATTCCCTGACTAATTCCCTCATCTACAACTTTGACAAGTATCGGAGTAACTCTTGTTACCATTAAACTTAAGGATTTTTGATGCATTAGTGCATTTTCCGGTTTGTGAAGTTCTTCCATAAGGTCATTATCTACTTCGCTTTCAACCCTCATGGAAAGAAGTGTATTAACCATCTTCATTACAGGTGAAAGTTCTGAATTAGATACAACCTCCTCAGCCCTTGCAACAACTATTTCAGCAACCCTGTTAATGATTGCATCAAGCACTTCTTCCTTGGAACTAAAATAATAATAAAATGTTCCCTTTGCTATTCCTACGGCATCAAGAATGTCATTTATCGTACATTTGTTATAACCTTTGGTTGAAAATAATCTTCTTGCCGCATCAACTATCTCCTTTCTTCTTTCATTATATTCCTTACTAACCTTCATACTGCCTTACCTCTTTCTCTATATAAAATCAAAAATGCTTTATTTACTAGTTTTTTATAGACCGACGGTCGGTCTATAATTACTGTACAATACATTTTTACATTTGTCAACATGACTTCCAAAAATTTTTCCATTCTTCACCCAAAGTCTGTTTAAAATAATTCTCTAATTCTAAACAGTGATCAATGATAGCTCAGAACATTCTAATAGATATTAACAATTAAGTTGATAATCTCGTAGATGGTATACTTTAAAAAGATATTATAAAAAATAAACAGAACTATTTGTAAACAAAATAAAAATCTACCCCTTCAGGATAGATTTTTATTTTGAAATATGTATGACCACCTCTTCATCAGTGGAAAGTGGTAAAATTGGTGGAGGCGGAGCACAGTATGTGAAATCCACTACTACTCCACCATTAACTAAAATTACTTACTTCATCTGTTAATTGATTATATAACGATTATAAAGTATTGTTGTATACTTTATTTTAAATTAACTGTAATAATCTTGTCTTCAATAATATATTTTATTCTACCATCTTCATAAACAGATGTAGTATTTGTATTTATCTTATTATAAGTATATGGAACAATTTTCAGAGTATTTATATGGGGCTCCTTTACTGGTAACTCAGTTCCATTATGTCTATAAAAATATGCTCCCTTTCCTATTTCTTCTTTTAAAGGCACTGTATCACCATTTTCATCAACAATATCATAATAATAGTTTACATCCTTATTATTTTCCCATGCACTAAAGCCTTTTGAAGAACCTGAGATAAGTACTCTATCTGGCTTAATAGTAACATTATCTAAAGAAAGCTCATTATCGCCAATTATAATATTTTTATCTACCTTAATCACTTTAGTATCATTTTTATAACTAGTGGAGTCATAAACAAAGTCATAAGTAAAATCCGAATAACTAGCACCATATTCTTCGGCTAAAGCAGAAAATACTAACTTTACATCCTCCTTATCACTTAATGGCAAATCCTTCATTTCAACCTCAAGAATTACATTACTATCTGTCTCAATTTCATCATTTCCTACATTATCATATCCAACAATATCTCTATATCCTGCAATACTATATCCAACATAATCAGAACTTCTCTTAATCTTTTTCCCATTAATATAAATATCAGGTACTAACTTATTCTTAATATCAACAAGCTCATTTTTTTTCTTGGTAATATTAAAGTTAATAATGATTCTTGAATTATCAGTAAAAAACTCATTTAAAGTAATCTTAGTATCTTTTCCCTCCAAAGTTTTCCCTATTTCAGTTGAATACTTTTCTCCAGTAGTATTAATACCTAACCATGTATTAATACTATATTTAAAGTTTGCTACTGCTGCTAAAACTTTATCTCCATGAATCCCTAAATTTACAGTCAAAAGTAAGGCTACTACAGCCGCTAAAATCTTCTTTTTATTCCAAAACGCTTTTTTACTTTTAGAATCTATAAATTTTTTCATCATTCTCTTCTTTTCAAATTCATTAACTTCTTCTATTGTATACTGTGAAAAATCCACCTCTACATTATTTAATAAACTATACTCATTCTTCATAGATTATTCCTCCTTATATTAGGAAATAGGGTTCTTAGCTTGCTCTTTCCTCTAGAAACTCTGTTATATATTACAGATGGCTTAATATTAAACTCCTCACTAACTTCCTTTATGGATTCTTCTCTTACAAAAAGCTTAATAAAAAGTTGCTTATCTAATAGACTAAGGTTTTTGAGAATCTCCTCTGTTTCATAATCTAATTCATTCTTTAGAACTTCTTTTTCTATGGTAAAGTCACTTTCTATATTTACCTCAGATATATCTATATGCTCAAGAGTTTTTAAATACTTTCTCTTATAATCAATAGCCCTATACTTTGCTATTGCAGCTATCCAATTTTTCAAAATATTTTTTTCTTTGTTAAAGCTAGCTATATTATTCCATATTCCAAGATATACATCATTAATACATTCTTCATGATGCTGTGGAAGATTATATAAATGTTTCTTTACTATAGCTTTTATTAATGATGCATATTCATTAATAAGTAACTCCATACCTTTTTCATTTCTATTTTTTATTAATGAGTAAATTTCTTCATCCATATTAAAATTTTCTCCTTTCCGAAGAACCCTTACACTTACTATTACGAATAAGACATATGGAATTCTATCAAGAAATAATCTTTTTTTGTATCTTATATGGTGGAAGCGAAACGCAACCTTTAAAATTCACTATTTTTATATTCATTTATAATATTAGCTAAGCACTTGTATTATTCCATTATCTCCATCTACAATAATACTTTGTCCATCATTCAGCACTTTTGTTGCATTTTCACATCCAAGTACTGCTGGAATATCATATTCCCTTGCTATAATAGCACTATGTGATAAAGGACCACCTGTATCAGACACTACTGCTTTTGCTAAACAAAATAAAGGTGTCCATGATGGGTCTGTATACTTGCAAACCATAATTTCACCTATCTTTTTTCTATTATTCATATTAATACCTCTTATTCCAATTTACCTATGCTGATAGTATAACTATAACACCGGCCTATGAAAAAAACAAATATTTTTCATAGATATGATAAAAAAATAGCACTTATACTATTTTTTCAGCTAAATGCATATAGATATCTTTATATAATTTCTCAAATACGTCTATATTCATTGTATCTTGTTTCATGTTTACTGCACCAAGTATAGATAATATCCCGAGTATTTCTTCATTAGATATTCTTAATGTATTTCCTTGTTTTTCCCATATTTCTCTTAATCTTTGGATGAATTCTAAATTTTCTTTTTTATTATTTTCTCCTATATCAAAAACTAATTCACTCATAAGATTATATGGCCCATCTTCTTGATTTTCATAAAGTTTATTTTTTTTCATTTTTTCAGAAAGTATATTAGCAAGACTTATAAAATATTCTTTAGGTGATACATTATCATGTTCAATCCACGTACTTATTTTTAAACGAATTCTATTTTTCTCATCTCTAATAATCTCTTTATAAAGTGCTTCTTTATTTTCAAAAAAAGAATATAATCCCCCAAGAGAAATCCCTACTTCCTTTGTTATCTTTTGAATACGAAAATGTTTAAATCCTTCCTCTTCAAACATTTTCTTTGCACACTCTTTAATTTTTATCCTTAATTCTTCTCTCTCTATATCTGTATATGCTCTTCCCATATATAAAAACGCTCCTTAGAAATTATTTAAAAAAATTTATATTTGAATCTGATCTCTATATTTATCCTATAAATTCTTTAATAATGTTAACCCTGCCGTATATAGTACATTTACTTAATTCTACTTTATCATTATACTTTATTATCTCTGAAAAGTAATGTTTATTATCAATGCAAGCTATAAAACTTATCTTGTTGAGCTATCCTCACCCAACAAAAAAACATAACCGCCCGTAAGTGGCTATTTAAACCACTTACAGGCGGTCATTAATATGTATGGTGGAGGCGAGGGGAATCGAACCCCTGTCCGAAAGTAGTAACCCCTGAGCATCTCCGAGTGCAGTCCTTATTTTAACATTCCCTCTACCAAGCGCCCAAGGACAGGCTTCTGGTTTCAGTAGCTTCATGTTTTCCGTTCCTAGGTCAAAGCTTTCCTCGGCTCGGGACCCCACTGTCGACGCCAGACCCTAAGTCGTGGGACTCTTAGGCTGACGAGCTGCTAACTAGGCAGCTAATGCAAAATTATCGTTTGCGTTTATTTTTTTTCCCAGTTTTTTAACGCGGGCCCAGGACCCCTCGACTCGCTTCCCAGGGACAACTTACCCCCGTCGAAACCATGTACGCCCCCATGTTAAGGATTTACAAGGTTAAATTCAAACCTTTAAAACGATAATATTCATTTCTTTATACATATTTATATTAAATTGTTATTGTCTCTCCACAGTTAATATAATATATCAATTTTAAATATTTATCAATAGTAATTATTAGGCTACATTTATAATCTAATGTTTAATATCTACTTCTTTCCTTCATTTCCCTATCTATGTCGCGCTTTGCTGCCTTTTCTAGCATAGAGTTTCTCTTATCATAGTCCTTTTTACCTCTAGCTACAGATAAACATACCTTTACCCTTCCATTCTTAAGATATAAAGATAATGGAATTAGGGTATACCCCTTTTGAGCAGTATATGCTGTAAGCTTTAATATTTCTTGTTTATGAAGAAGAAGTTTTCTTTCCCTTAAAGGATCTTTGTTAAATATATTTCCTTGCTCATAAGGACTTATATGCATATTGCACACAAATACTTCTCCATTTTTTATATCTGCATAGCTATCCTTTAGGTTAGCTTTACCAGCTCTTATTGATTTTACTTCTGTTCCTACTAATTCTATTCCCGCTTCAAAACTTTCTTCTATAAAATAATCATGCCTTGCTTTCCTATTTTCTGCTAAAGTTTTATTCCTTAAATCTTTACCCATACCAAACACCTACTTCAAACTAATTAGTTAATACTTATCAGTAGTATATTATTATATCACATTTTTTATATAATTGCCATTAATTTTAAATTAATGTACACTAAGTAGCAAAGATTTTTCTCCACTTTTATAAAAAACCTTAGCTCTAAAGCTTTTCTTAAAATTAGTAGAGAAAAATCTTTCATATTAATTATCTATTCGTCTTCTGTAAGATAATCTGAAACAGGTGAAATGGCTTCTTTATTTTCTATATTAATACTTTCCCTTTCTACTAAATCACCATTTACTTCTTCTAAAGAATCTTCCTTTTCACTATTTAAAAGTTTAAAATAAATTTCATGAGTATCTAAATCAACTTTGTCAACCTTTATGGTTACCTCATCACCTAACTTGTGTATCTTCTTAGTTCTTTCTCCTACAAGTGATAAGTGTCTTTCATCATATACATAGTAATCATCTGATAATGTACTTATATGCACTAATCCTTCTATGGTATTAGGTAATTCTACAAATAATCCAAAAGCTGTTACTGAGGATATAATTCCATCATAAACTTCTCCTATTCTTTCACTCATATATTCAGCTTTCTTTAAATCATCTACTTCTCTTTCAGCGTCTTCTGCTAATCTTTCCATTTCTGAAGATTGCGTTGACGCATATTCCACTTCTACATTAAGTTTTTGAATCCTATTTTCTGTGATTTTTCCATTTATAAATTCTTTAATTATTCTATGAATTATAAGATCAGGATATCTTCTTATAGGTGATGTAAAATGGCAATAATATCTAGCTGCTAACCCAAAATGTCCAACACATTCCGGTGAATATCTAGCCTGTTTTAATGAACGTAAAAGCAAGGTATTTACAACTGTCTCTTCCTTTTTTTCTCTAACTTTCTCTATTATATCTTGTAAAGCTTTTGGATGAACTTCCTGTCCAAACCTTACAGCATATCCTAAATTATAAACAAATTCATTAAAATGAGTAAGTTTTTCTAAGTCCGGCTCTTCATGAATTCTATATACAAAAGGTACATTTACCCAGAACATATGCTCTGCTATAGTTTCATTACAAACCAACATAAATTCTTCAATCATTCTATTAGATATAGCTCTTTCATATGGCTTAATATCAATAGGCTTTCCTAACTCATCTAATATTATCTTACACTCTTCAAAATCAAAGTCTATAGCTCCTCTAGCTATTCTCTTTTTATATAATATGCCACACAATTCTTCCATAAGTTTAAAGTCTTCTAAAAGATAGTCATATCTTTTCATAAGTTCTTCATCTTTATCTCTTAAAATTTTTGTTACATCTGTATAAGTCATTCTTTCACTAGTTTTTATTATACTTTCTACTATTTCGTGATCTACTACTTTACCTGTTCTATCTATTTCCATAAAACAGCTCAATGTTAATCTATCTATCTTAGGATTTAAACTACATAATCCATTAGATAATTCCTTAGGTAACATTGGAATTACTCTGTCTATTAGATATACAGAAGTTCCTCTCTTCAAAGCTTCCTTATCTAAGGGGTTCTTCTCCTTTACATAATGGGTTACATCTGCAATATGAACCCCTAAGTAATAATTTCCATTTGGTAATTTTTCAATAGATATTGCATCATCTAAATCTTTAGCGTCTTCTCCATCTATAGTTACAATTTTTAAATTTCTTAGATCTTTTCTTCTTTCATACTCTGATTCTGGAATTTCCTCAGGTATATTATTTGCATAATTTTCAACTTTTGTTGGAAATTCTTCCGGTAATCTATATTTTTTTATTATTGTTAAAATATCTATTCCCTTATCGCCCTTTTTTCCCAAAATCTCTACTACTTTTCCCTCAGGATTCCTTCTAGTATCAGGCCATTTTGTTATCTCTGCAATAACTATTTCACCTGTTTTTGCGCCTTTAGTTTCTCCCTTTGGAATAAAAACATCTTGGTAAATTCTTTTTTCATCAGGTACCACAAAACCAAAATTCTTACTATTTTCAAATACGCCAATTACAGTCTTATTTCCTCTTTCTATTATTCTTATTATTTCCCCTTCACACTTTTTTCCGTTATTTTCTTCTCTTAGTATCTTACCGATTACTCTATCATTATGCATAGCTCCATTCATATTAGATGAAGGAATAAAAATATCCGGTCTTTCTTCGTCAGGTATTAAAAATCCAAATCCTTTTTGATGTCCCTGTAATTTTCCAACTACTAATCCCATTCTTTCTGGAACACCATAGTGTTCAGTACGAGTTTTTACTATAAGTCCATCTTTCTCCATACAATCTAAGATTTTTTGAAATTCGTCAAACTCACTTTTTTTTATATCAAATATCCTAGATAATTCTCTAGCATCCATAGGCTTGTAAGCTTGTTCTCTCATGAAGCTTATAAGAGTATCTTGTATATTCATATTACACCTCCAAATATTTATTTTGTAAAATTAACCTTAAAATCTCATATATAACTAGAATGCACTTTTTATTAGCTTTAGTCAAATACTATAAAATTATTCAAATTTACGAAAGGACTCATCTTAAATGATGAGTCCTTATTCAATGTAAAATTATAATTTATTTTAATAAGTCCATTAATACTCCACCATATTTAACTATAACGGGAGCAAATACTAAAGATACTATAGTCATAAGTTTAATAAGAATATTCATAGATGGTCCTGATGTATCTTTGAAAGGATCACCAACAGTATCTCCTACTACTGCTGCTTTATGAGCTGTGCTTCCCTTTCCACCATGAACTCCACCTTCTATATACTTCTTTGCATTATCCCATGCTCCACCAGCATTAGCCATTAAAATAGCAACTAATACACCTGTAACTACTGATCCTCCTATTAGTCCGCCTAAAGCTTCTTTACCTAACAATATTCCAACAGCAATAGGTACTACAATAGCTAATATTCCTGGCAATATCATTTCTCTTATAGCTGCTGCTGTTGAGATATCTACACATTTTTTATAATCAGGTTTACCTTTTCCTTCCATTATTCCTGGTATAGTCTTAAATTGTCTTCTAACTTCTTCAATCATTTCATTAGCTGCTTTACCAACTGATTCCATAGTTAAAGCACCAAATAAGAATGGAAGCATAGCTCCAATAAATAACCCTATTAATGTAATAGGATTTAATAGATCGATAGTATTTAATCCTACCGATTGAGCATAAGAAGCAAATAGAGCCAAAGCCGTAAGAGCCGCTGATCCTATAGCAAATCCTTTACCTATAGCTGCTGTAGTATTTCCTACTGAATCAAGTTTATCTGTAATTTCTCTTACCTCGTGAGGCAATCCTGACATTTCAGCTATACCTCCAGCATTATCTGCTATTGGTCCATAAGCATCTACTGCTACAGTTAATCCTGTAGTAGAAAGCATTCCTACTGCTGCTAAGGATATACCATAAAGTCCCATAATATTATTTGTCTTTCCACCCATAACAAAATAAGCAACTATAACTCCTATACACATTAAAACTACAGGCCATAAAGTAGAATACATTCCTACAGCTAAACCTGATATTATAGTTGTCGCTGGTCCTGTTTCTGACTGAGCTGCAATTTTCTTAACAGAGTTATATTCATCAGAAGTATAAACTTCTGTGATCTTTCCTATAGCCATACCTACTACTAATCCTGCTGCTATAGCCCAAAATGCTTTCAAATTTCCAAAAACATTATTACTTAATATAGCCGCAGAAATTATTACTATAATTCCACCTATATATGTTCCTGAGTTTAGAGCTTTTTGTGGGTTAGACGCCTTACTGCCTCTGGCAAATAATATACCTATGACAGAAGCTATTATCCCTATAGAAGCCAGTAGTAAAGGAAATATTATGCCTTCATTATTATTAAATAATATTGACCCTAGTGTTAATGCTGATACTATTGATCCTACATAGGATTCAAAAAGGTCAGCTCCCATACCGGCTACATCCCCTACATTATCTCCTACATTATCTGCAATTACAGCAGGATTTCTTGGATCATCTTCTGGAATTCCTGCTTCTACTTTACCAACTAAGTCTGCTCCAACATCTGCAGCTTTAGTGTAAATTCCTCCTCCTACACGAGCAAATAATGCAATAGAACTTGCTCCTAATCCAAATCCAGTCACAAAACTTATATTTCCTCCAAAAACATAATACATAATTCCAAGTCCCAATATACCAAGTCCTACAACAGACATTCCCATTACTGCTCCACCAGAAAAAGCAATTTTCAAAGCTTTGCTCTGACTTTGTCTAGCAGCTTCTGCTGTTCTTACATTAGCTTTAGTTGCCACATTCATTCCAAAATATCCAGCAAAAATAGAAAATACTGCTCCAAATATAAAGCATAGACCTGTTTGCCAGTTTAAAAATATAGCTAAAACTGCACTCACTATCACTATGAATGCAGTTAAGTACCTATATTCTGTTTTTAAAAATGCCATAGCTCCATCATGAATGTGTCCAGCTATTTCTGTCATCTTTTCATTTCCAGCATTTTCTTTGGAAATGGAACCACTTAGAAAAAAGGCAAAGGCTATTGCCACCACTCCTGCTAAGATAGCAAAAACAAGATAACCATTCATATTACCATATCCCCCTATTTTTTAAATTTTA
The DNA here is from genome assembly GCF_017873215.1 of Clostridium tetanomorphum. GTDB lineage: Bacteria > Bacillota > Clostridia > Clostridiales > Clostridiaceae > Clostridium_AO > Clostridium_AO tetanomorphum. The sequence goes on along the minus strand of NZ_JAGGKA010000020.1, from coordinate 59,332 downwards.
TAATTTTATATTTATATAAAATTATAATAAACAATGTTAATTATTTAATTAAATTTAAAGCTAAAGTTATTCCTGCAAAAACTATAGCTGATACAGCAGTAAGTCTTGACATTGTTGATTCAAAAGTTCTAGTCTTGTTTTTTGAATAGAAAGTATCACTAGCTCCAGTTAACAAACTAAAACCTTGAGTTTTTGCTGGTTGTGCAAGTACAGCTACTATCAAAATAATAGATACTAATACTTGTAAAACTATCAAAACATTCCTCATACTTATTACCTCCATTTTTATTAATATAATTTCCCCCAATGATTTTAATAAATATATTTTAACACAAGTTCTTATATTCAACAATGTAGTATAAATTAATAATATAAGAAGATCTTTATATATATTTTTAGGTTGAAAATTATAAAAAAGGAGTAATGTAATATCTTAATTATTAACATTTCTCCTTTTTTTAAACATCAATTATTACATTTTTTAGTTATATAACTATTTTTTTATGTTATAAAAAGCTTTTAATCCCCTATACTCTGCTACTTCACCTAATTCTTCTTCTATTCTTAAAAGTTGATTGTATTTTGCAACTCTTTCACTTCTTGCTGGAGCTCCTGTCTTAATCTGTCCTGCATTTACTGCAACAACAAGATCAGCTATTGTAGTGTCTTCAGTTTCTCCTGATCTATGAGATACTACTGCAGTATATCCTGCTCTTTCAGCCATTTCTATAGCATTTAATGTTTCAGTTAAAGTTCCTATCTGGTTTAACTTAATTAATATTGAATTAGCTACTTTTCTTTCAATACCCATAGTCAATCTCTTAGTGTTTGTTACAAATAAGTCGTCTCCAACTAACTGAATCTTACCTGCAAGTCTTTCAGTAATAAGCTTCCATCCTTCCCAGTCTTCTTCTGCCATACCATCTTCTATAGATATTATTGGATATTTTTCTACAAGTTTAGCATAGTATTCTACCATTTCTGCTGGAGTTAATACTTTTCCTTCACCTTTTAAGTTATATTTACCATCTTCAAATATTTCTGATGAAGCTGGATCTAAAGCTATAAATATTTCTTTTCCTGGAGTGTATCCTGCTTTTTCTATAGCTTCTACTATAACCTGAATAGCTTCCTCATTTGAATTTAAATTTGGAGCAAATCCACCTTCGTCACCAACACCTGTATCGTATCCTTTTGATTTCAATAAAGATTTCAATGCATGATAAACTTCTGAACTCATTCTTAATGCTTCACTAAAGCTTGATGCTCCTGCTGGCATAATCATAAATTCTTGAAGATCTACATTATTGTCTGCATGTTTTCCACCATTAATTATATTCATCATTGGAACTGGTAAAACTTTTGCATTTACCCCTCCAATATACTGATAAATGCTTAATCCCAAATTTTCTGCAGCAGCCTTTGCACAAGCAAGGGATACTCCAAGCATTGCGTTTGCCCCTAATTTTCCTTTGTTCTCTGTTCCATCAAGTTCAATCATAGTTTTATCTATTAAAACTTGATCAAATACATTCATTCCAATAAGCTCTTGAGCTATTACATTATTTACATTATCAACAGCTTTAAGTACACCTTTTCCATTATATTTGTCTTTATCCCCATCCCTTAATTCAACAGCTTCAAATATTCCAGTAGATGCACCAGATGGTACTGCTGCTCTTCCTACTGTTCCATCTTCTAAAATAACCTCAACTTCTACTGTTGGGAAACATCTTGAATCAAGAATCTGTCTTCCTATAACGTCAACAATTTCAACATAATTTTTCATAATTAAATTTCCTCCTTTTAATTTACAGTACAGAGTACAGATATTATTAGAATTTTTCATAAAAAAATTCTTTCACCAACTATTATTTTTCCTCTGATATCTGTTATCTCATAATAAGGCTTTTGCCTGTCATTTCCTCTGGTTTATTAAGATTCATTTCATCTAAAATTGTTGGAGCAATATCTGCAAGTATTCCTCCGTCTTCCAATTTCTCACCTTTAGAATAATTGCTTACATATATATAAGGTACTTCATTAGTAGTATGAGCAGTCATAGGTTTTCCTGTAGAATAATCTATCATTTGCTCAGAATTACCATGATCTGCAGTAATAAATACTGTTCCGTCTTTTTCTAGAACCTTACCTACTATTTTTCCCATACATGAATCAACTGCTTCTATAGCTTTTTTAGCAGCTTCCAATACTCCAGTATGTCCTACCATATCAGGATTTGCAAAATTTAATATTATTAAATCATAAACATCTGAATCTAATCTTTTTAGAAGCTCATCTGTAACTTCATAGGCACTCATTTCTGGTTTTAAATCATAAGTTGCAACCTTTGGTGATGGTATAAGCGCTCTATCTTCTCCTTCATTTGGTTTTTCTACCCCTCCATTAAAGAAAAAAGTTACATGAGCATATTTTTCAGTCTCTGCTATTCTTAACTGTTTTAATCCTAATTTACTTATATATTCACCTAATGTATTATTATAAGTTTCAGGTTTATAAGCTATATTTACATTTTCTATAGTTTTATCATATTGAGTCATAGTCACAAAATTAAGATTTAAAGTTTCTCTCTTAAATCCATCAAATACCTTATCATTTAAAGCTCTAGTTATTTGTCTTGCTCTATCTGGTCTAAAATTAAAAAATACAACTGAATCTCCACTCTTTATTTTACCTATAGGATGTTCATCTTTTAATATAACTGTAGGTAATACAAATTCATCTGTCTTATTATCGTTATAAGACTTATCTACTGCCTCAATAGCTGAATTAGCAAATTCTCCTTCTCCTAATACCATGGCGTTATATGCAAGATTTGTTCTCTCCCATCTCTTGTCTCTGTCCATAGCATAGTATCTTCCAGAAACAGTGGCTATCTCTCCTATTCCCAATTCTTTCATATACTGTTCTATTTCACATATAAATATTTTTGCTGATGATGGTGGAACATCTCTTCCGTCTAAAAAACCGTGTAAATATACTTTCTCTAATCCCTTTTCTTTAGCAAGCTTTAATAGCGCTTTTAAATGACAAATATGAGAATGAACTCCTCCATCAGAAAGTAGCCCTAACAGATGAAGTGAATTATTACTATGTAGCGATTTTTCCATAGCATCATTTATTGCTTTATTCTTGAAAAACTCACCTTCATCAATTTCTTTTGTAATTCTAGTTAACTCCTGGTAAATTATTCTACCTGAACCTATATTTAAATGACCTACTTCTGAATTACCCATTTGACCTTCTGGAAGTCCAACACTCATTCCACTAGCTTTAAGATGGGTATGAGGGTAATTATTAAAAAATTTATCGTAGTTTGGTTTGTTAGCTGCCATTATAGCATTTCCATCTAACTTATCTGTTATTCCAAATCCATCAAGAATCATTAACATTACTGGTTTTCTACTCATTTTTTACCCCCTATTTGAAGTTTACTATAGCAGCAAAATCTTCTGCCTTAAGACTTGCGCCTCCAACCAGGGCTCCATCTATATCTGACATAGCCATCTGTTCGTTTATTGTAGCAGGTTTTACAGAACCACCATATTGTATTCTTATCTTTTCACCTATAGCTTCTCCATACAACTTTTTAACTGTATTTCTTATAAATTTTATTGTGTCATTTGCCTGTTCTGATGTAGCTGTTTTGCCTGTTCCTATAGCCCATATAGGTTCATAAGCAATTACTAATTTTTCCACATCTTTATCACTTAAACCTGCTAAATCTAATTTAATCTGTCTTCCTATTACTTCTTCTGTTATTTCAGTTTCTCTTTCCTGTAAACTTTCTCCTACACAAAGGATAGGAATTAAATTATGTGAAAATGCTGCCTTTAATTTCTTATTTACTGTTTCATCAGTTTCATTAAAGTATTGTCTTCTTTCACTATGTCCTATTATTACATATTCTATATTTAAAGCTTGAAGCATACCTGGAGAAACTTCTCCTGTAAAAGCTCCTTTCTCTTCAAAGTGCATATTTTGTGCTCCTATTTTTATATTTGAATCTTCTAACACCTTTTTCACATCTGAAAGGCATACAAAAGTTGGGCACACTACTACTTCACAATTTGTATCTTTTACTAAAGCTTTTAGCTCTTCAACTAATTTGACTGCTTCCTCTACAGTATTATGCATTTTCCAATTTCCTGCTATTATAGGTTTACGCAATTTTAACACCCCTCTTTTTATTAGATTGCAGATTACAGAGTACAGATATTTTAATCTTGCTATGCAAAATTTTCATTATCTGCACTCTATTATCTTATACCCTATTATCTGTCATTAAGTGCCGCTATTCCTGGAAGTTCTATTCCTTCTAAGAATTCCAATGAAGCACCTCCACCTGTTGATATGTGAGTCATCTTGTCTCCAAATCCTAGTTGGTTAACTGCTGCTGCACTATCTCCTCCACCTATAACTGTTGTAGCATTTGATTCTGCCATAACCTTTGCAACTTCTATAGTTCCCTTTGCAAACTTTTCAAATTCAAATACTCCCATTGGACCATTCCATATTACAGTATTTGCAATTTTAACTTCATCCGCATAAAGCTTTGCAGTTTTCGGTCCAATATCAAGTCCCATATATCCTTCTTTTATATTTTGATCATCTGTAACTATTGCGTCTGTATCTCCAGCAAACTTATCAGCTATAACATTATCTAAAGGTAAAAGCAATTTTACTCCTTTAGATTTTGATTTTTCTATCATTTCTTTAGCATAATCTATCTTATCCTCTTCAAGTAAAGAAGTCCCTATATCATATCCTTGAGCTTTAAGAAATGTATAGCTCATTCCTCCTCCAATTATTAATGTATCTACTTTATCTAAGAGATTATTTATAACGTTTATTTTATCTGATACTTTAGCTCCTCCAAGAATCGCCACAAATGGTCTTTGTGGATTCTCTACTGCTTCTCCTAAAAACTTTAATTCTTTTTGAATTAAGTATCCACATACTGATACAGATACAAATTGTGTTACACCTACTGTAGAACAATGTGCTCTATGTGCTGTTCCAAAAGCATCATTTACAAACACGTCTGCAATGGACGCTAGTTCTTTTGAGAAACTTTCTTCATTTTTAGTTTCTTCTTTTCTAAATCTAGTATTTTCTAATAAAATTACGTCTCCGTCCTTAGCATTTTCTACTGCTTTTTTTGCATTTTCTCCAATTACATTGTTATCAGCAGCAAATACTACTTCTTTATTTAATAATTCTGATAGTCTTTTAGCCACTGGTGCTAAAGATAATTCAGGTTTAACTTCCCCTTTTGGCTTACCCATATGAGAACACAATATTACTTTCCCACCATGTTCTATTAAATATTTAATAGTTGGTAATGCTCCTATCAATCTATTTTCATCTGTTATTTTTCCATCTTTTAAAGGTACATTAAAATCACATCTTACTAGCACTCTTTTTCCCTTAATTTCTATATCTTCTATAGTTTTTTTGTTAAATCCCACAAATATCATCCTTTCTATACACAAAAGAGGGTTTTGCCTTATAGCCCTAACTACAAACCAAAACCCTCCTTAGTTTATGATTGCGAGTGTCTTTAACTATAAGTTAAACAAGGCGTTAAAGTTTAAATTATAGTCTATCGGCAACATATTTAGTTAAATCTGCAAGTCTATTGGAATAACCCCATTCATTATCATACCAAGCAACTACTTTAACTAATCTTTTTCCCATTACCATTGTTGATAATCCATCAACTATAGAAGATCTTTCATCTCCTCTATAATCAACTGATACTAATGGCTCCTCACTAAATCCTAATATTCCTTTCATCTCTGTTTCTGATGCTTTTTTGAATGCTGCATTTATTTCTTCAGCTGTAGCATCTTTTCCAATTGTGCATACTAAATCAGTCATTGAAACAGTTGGAGTTGGTACTCTAACAGCCATACCATTTAATTTTCCTTTTAATTGTGGGAGTACTAATGCCACTGCTTTTGCAGCTCCTGTTGTTGTTGGAATCATGGATTCTGCAGCTGCTCTTGCTCTTCTCAAGTCTCTATGTGGTGCATCAAGTATTTTTTGGTCATTTGTATAGGAATGAACTGTTGTCATTAAGCCCTCCACTATACCAAATTCCCTATCAAGAATTTTAGCAAATGGAGCTAAACAGTTGGTTGTACAGGATGCATTTGAAATGATATTATGTTCTTTTGAATCATATTTATCTTCATTAACACCTAAAACAATAGTAATATCTTCATTTTTAGCTGGTGCTGAAATAATTACCTTCTTAGCTCCTGCTTCAATATGAGCTTTTGCCTTTGTAGCATCAGTAAATAGTCCTGTAGATTCTATTACTAAATCTACTCCTAAATCTTTCCAAGGTAAGTTTTTAGGATCTCTTTCTGCATAAATTTTGATTTCTTTTCCATTAACAATAATTGAGTTTTCTTTAGCTTCTACAGTTCCATCAAAATGTCCATAAAGAGAATCATACTTTAACAAATGTCTTAATGTATCTGGATCTGTTAAATCGTTAATTGCTACCACTTCTAAATCATTAGCATAATTTTTTACAAGTGCCTTAAAAACATTTCTTCCTATTCTTCCAAAACCATTAATACCTACTTTAATCATTTAAAATACCTCCTTAAAATTAGAAAAAAATTTATTTTAATGTTAATATGTTATATAACAAAGTTTACTTTAATATAATATAATGGATAATTTTGCTATATAAATTATACTTCACTTCTTCATGTTTTACAATTCTGAATTATTAAATAATTTTAAAATTCTTCTAGCTGCACCTTCATCTGTTATAAGCACGCTATTAGCATTGTTTATTTCTGTTGATATTATAGCTTCTGCCTTACATTCTCCACCAGCTACTGCTATTAAATGGTTTATATTACTAATTTGTTCTTTTTTAATTCCCATAGTAGGTGTAGAGTATATAACATCGCCTTGTCTATTAAAGTAATAGCCAAAAGCTTCTCCTACAGCCCCTTTACTAACTAAATTATCTATTTCCTCTTTAGATAATCCCCTTCTTCTAGCCATATCGTTAGCTCTTCCTATGCCATATATCAATATATCTGAACTATGTATTATAGTTAATATGTCTTTTACGCTTTTCTCTTTCATCATAGCATTCACTGCTTCATTACTTAAATTATCTGGCACATGAAGAAGTCTATAGTTACAATTTAGTTTATTTGCTAAATTAGATACCAAAGTATTAGCTTGGGTTTGTAAATTTCTGCCCATTCCACCTCTTGCTGGAACCACCATTACCTGATTTAAATTATTCATCTTAGGAACATTATCTATTACATCCTTAACAGTACTTCCTCCTGTAATAGCAACTACTTGATCATCCACTAATACACTTTTTAAATAATTAGCAGCAGCTCTCCCTAACTCTTTCATTACTGTAGAATCTTCATCAAGGCTTCCAGGTACTATAATTACACTCTTTACTCCTAATTTCTTTTTTATTGACTTTTCTAGTTCAGATAAGCCTTTAATTTCATGGATAAAATTCTTAAGTTTATCTATTATTTCTTCCCCTTCAGAAGTAATAATCATTCCAGGCAAAGTAATTTCTATAAAATTTTGGTCTTTTAAGAAATTTATCTCTGTTCTCACGACTCTTTCACTAAGTTCTAAATTTCTAGCTAAAATTCTTCTTCCTACTGGTTGATTGTAATATATATTTCTTAAAATATTATATCTCTTCTGCATCAGTTCCATCATTTCAGGAATAATTTTTTGCTGTAACTTTAATATTTCTTCCAAATAAAGCACCCCTCTGGCCATTTAATGTCCCAGTAATCATTTTTATGTCCCAGTTATATTATAAACCAATTCGAATTATTTTCCAATAGGAAGTAACAACTTTTTTAATATTTTTTAAAATTGTAACTTTATATTAATCAATTATAGAGGATAGAGATTATTAATTATTTCTCTATCCTCAATTACAATTAATATCTTTTTCTTCCCTTTGATGATTTTATACCCATTTCTTCTCTATATTTTGCCACAGTTCTTCTTGAAATATTCACACCTTTTTCTTGTAGAATATCTGAAATAATTTGATCAGATAATGGATTTTTTTTATCTTCTTTTTGTATTAATTCTTCAATAATTCTTTTTACTTCCTTAGAAGATAAAGCATCACTATTTCCTTTAAATGCTAATCCTGTAGTAAATAAATCCTTTATTTTTATAGTTCCTCTATCTGTATAGATATATTTATCTCTTACAGCTCTACTTATAGTAGATTCGTGCATATCTAAACTATCTGCAATTTCTTTTAATGTCATAGGCTTTAAAAAATTTTCACCATAGTCAAAATATTCCCTTTGAAGTTCTATTATCTTCTCTAATACTTTATATATTGTACTTTTCCTATGTTCTATACTTCTAATTAAAAAAGTAGCACTATCTAATCTATTTTTTACATATTCAACCGCATTTTTATCTTCCTCTTTATTAATTATACCTTTATATAAATTATTTATTGTTAATCTAGGCATAAGATCATCATTCATTATTATATGATATTTATCATCAATTTTTTTTATATAAGCGTCGGGAAGAATATACTTAGTTTCTTCACCTGTATAAAAGCCTCTAGAAGGCTTAGGCTGCAATGTTTTTATAAAGTCTCCATATTTTTGCGCTTCTCTTACATTTACATTTAAATTCTTAGCAATTAAATTATATCTATTTTCAGCAATATCTTCTAAATGTTTTTCTATTATTAAATATAATTTTTCATCTATGATGCCCTTTTTTCTACATTGTATTTTTAAGCATTCCTTTAAATCTCTAGCTGCTATACCATCTGGTTCCAATGTCTGAACAAGCTTTAATGATCTTTCTACATCTTCTATAGAAATCTTCAATTCTTTAGATATATCCTTTAAGCTTTCCCCTAAATATCCCCTTTCATCTATGTTCTCTACAATATAGTAACATGTTAATTTAATGGAATCCTTTACATCAATATCTCTAATTTGCTCTATTAAATATTCCTTCAATGATTTTTTTTCAGATATAAAAGTAAAAGGTGATACTTCCTCATTATCATTTTTAACAAAACTTGAATGATTATAATTATCAAACTCTAAGTACTTTATTATCTCTTTATAATCTAAAGTATTATCTTTTTTATTATCTGTATATTTTATATCAAGAAGAGGATTCTCTTGAGTTTCTTTTTCTACAAGTTTTTGTAGTTCATAGGAAGATAACTGAAGTATCTTTACAGATAATTGCATTTGTTGAGTCATAATTAGTTTTTGTTCTTGAGATATAGATAAGTTAAAATCCATATTCATATAAATAACACCCTTTCATACAACTACATTATACCACCTATTGATTTAATAATGTAGTGAATGGAAATCTTATTAATAATTATATCAAATATAAAAAGGTTTATGTTTAAATATTTATACAATTGTTTTAATTTTTCTTATAAAAATAAAGAATGTAATTAAATTACATTCTTTATTTCATGCCTACATTTAATTTCTTAAAAATTTTTCCTAGATTATCTTTGTCCTTTCTCATAAGGTATTCCATCTGCAGCAGGTGCTTGTGTTTTTCCAACAAAACCAGCTAAAACTAGCATTGTTAGTATATATGGGAATGCTGCATAAAATTCACCTGGTATAGCCCATCCAAAGCCCTTTGCAAAAAGTTGAAATGATTCTGCAAAAGCAAATAATATACATGCCCACATAGCATTTATAGGCTTCCAATTTCCAAATATCATGGCTGCTAAAGCTATAAATCCTCTTCCACTTACCATATTTTCTCTATAAAGATTCATTATCCCTATAGAAAGGGTAGCTCCTCCTAGTCCTCCTAACACTCCTGATAATATTACACAAAAATATCTTATTTTATATACATTTATCCCCAATGTATCAGCAGCCTTTGGATGTTCTCCTACTGATCTTATTCTTAATCCTAATGGAGTTTTATATAATACATAATGAGATATAAACACTAATATTAGTGCTATAAATACAAACCAATTCAATTCACCTAAAATTGATCCTATTATGGGAATTTTAGCCATAGTTTCAGAAGGATATGGTATTGAATTTACAACGCTTGTTTGTGAATTTGTTTTGAAGAATTTAACTATTAAATAGCTGGTTAAAGCTGCTGAAAATACATTTATACCAACACCAGACACAACTTGGTCTGCCTTTAAATGAACACTTAAATATGCATGTATTAAAGCCATAATAGAACCAGATATAATAGCAAATAATATACCTATCCATGGATTACCTGTAAGCTCTGAACCAAGCACTGCAAAAAATGCTCCTGCAGTCATAATACCTTCAAGGGCTATATTTACTACTCCGGACTTTTCTGAGAAAACTCCTCCTAATGCGGCAAATATTAAAGGTGTTGCAGACCTTAATGTAGCTGCTATAATAGTAACTAAACCTATAACTATCGAGCTATTCATTTATTAAAGCCCCCTTTTTTCTTTTATCTGCTATTAATTTAAATAAATATTCTCCTGCTATAAATAAAATTATTATACCTTGTATTAGATATACTATAGTTTTTGGTATACCATATAGCATTAATGTACCTGAACTATAGTTTAATGCTGCAAATAAAATTGCAGAAAATATTACGCCAATAGGGTTACTTTTAGCAACTAAAGCTACAGCTATACCATCCATACCAAAATTAGTAAATCCAAATAATTGTATAGATTGATGCTGAACTCCCATTATATGCACAGCACCCCCTATACCTGCTATAGCTCCTGAAATAACCATAGCTAAAATTATATTTTTCTTTATACTAATACCACCGTATTCTGCCGAAGAAGGACTAAGTCCTACAGCTCTTATTTCATATCCTATAGTAGTTTTCCAAAGTAATATATAAACTAAAAAAGCAAGTATTATCCCAATAAATATACCTACACTTAACCTGTTATTAGGTCCTAAAAATCTATATAATGTAGCAGATTCTTTAATTAAAGGTGTACTTGCAGAACCTGGTTTGTGAAATGGTCCCATTACAAAATAATTTGTTAAATGCATAGCTACAAAATTCATCATAATAGTATTAACAACTTCATTTGTACCAATTTTCGCTTTCAAATATCCAGGAATAGCACCCCAAAATGCTCCTCCTAATATTCCTGCTAATAATGTAATTACTATATGAATTGGAGCTGACATACCTGGAATCAATGCTACTAATGTGGATATAGTCATACCCATAATAAATTGACCTTCTACACCTATATTAAATAATCCTGTCTTAAAAGCCACTGCATGAGCAAGGCCAGTAAATATAAGTGGTGTAGCAAATACTAAAGTTTCTATGAAATTTACTTTTGTTCCAAAACTACCCTTCCATATAGAACTAAATAATAATTTTGCAGATGCACCAAATCCATAATCTTTAGCCCACATTACAAAAAATACAGAAATAATTAAAGCTATTATAATAGATATTAAGGATACAGAAAAATTTCTTAAAAGTGCAAGTTTTCTAATATAATTTCCTTTTTCCTCATTCATTTTTCTTACCTCCTTCTGCATCTTTGTGTAATGTTCCTCCTGCCATAAGTATTCCAAGTTTTTGTTCCGTAACTTCTTTTCCATCTAAAATATCTACAATTTCTCCATCATATATAACAGCTATTCGATCAGACAATGACATTACTTCATCTAATTCTAGAGATACTAATAAGACCCCTCTTCCCCTATCTCTTTCCTCAATTAGTCTTTTGTGTATATACTCAATGGCTCCTACATCTAATCCTCTAGTAGGTTGTGCTGCAATAATCATATCAGGATCTTTTTCAATTTCTCTTGCTACTATAAGTTTTTGTTGATTTCCTCCCGATAATGCTGAGGCTGAAACGTCTTCATTTGGGGTTCTTACATCAAAATTTTTAATTAAACTGTTTACATGTTTTCTTATATTTTCATAGTTCATCATTATTCCTTTTGCAAAAGGATTTCTATAATGAATTCCTAAAATGGAATTCTCTAATAATGAATATTTAAGTACTAGTCCTCTTTTATGTCTATCCTCTGGAATATGTCCTACTCCTAATTCTGTTATATCCTTAGTACTTTTTCCTAAAATACTTTCATTTTTGAAGATAATGTTTCCCTCTGTAGCCTTTCTAAGTCCTACTATAGTTTCAATTAATTCGGTTTGACCATTCCCATCTACTCCTGCAATTCCTAAAATTTCTCCAGCTCTTAATTCCAGATTTACACCTCTTAATGCTGGTAGTCCTCTATGATCTAAAGCCTTTAAATTTTCAATTTTTAAAATTGTATCTCCTACTTTAGCTTTATGTTTTTCTACTACTAAATTAACTTTTCTTCCCACCATCATTTCTGCAAGTCCGTCTATATCAGTATCTTTTGTTTTAACAGTATCTATATATTTTCCCCTTCTTATTATAGTTACCCTATCACTCATACTCATAACTTCTTTAAGCTTATGAGTTATTAAGATTATAGACTTTCCTTCCTTAACTAAATTCTTTAATATTACTCCAAGTTCTTGTATTTCTTGTGGAGTTAATACTGCTGTAGGTTCATCTAGTATTAAAATTTCTGCCCCCCTATATAAAGCCTTTAAAATTTCAACCTTTTGCTGCTGTCCTACAGTTATATCTTCAATTATAGCTTTAGGGTCAATATTAAATCCATATTTATCTGCTAATTCTTTAGTATTCTTCTGTGCTTTAGCTATATCTATACTTATAGTTCCTTTTTTAGGCTCCTGTCCAAGTACCATATTTTCAGCTACTGTAAAGTTATGAACTAACATAAAATGTTGATGTACCATACCTATCCCAAGTTTTATGGCATCCTTAGGATTTTTTATATCTACCTTTTGTCCATTTATATATATTTCCCCAGATTCTTGCTGATAAAGACCGTATAATACATTCATTAGGGTAGTTTTACCTGCTCCGTTTTCTCCAAGAAGAACATGTATTTCTCCCTTTTCCAATTCAAAATCTACATTATCATTAGCTACAGTTCCTGGGAAAATTTTTGTGATACCTTTCATTTCTACAACCTTTCCCATTTTAGTCCTCCTTCCCATTGTTTTAACTCTAACTATTTTTATAAAAAGGCTAGATGCATAAGCACCTAGCCTGCTGTTAACTAAATCTGAGGAGCCTTAAATTTTAAAAGTTCTTTTCTTGTTCCTGGTACCTTAAACTTATCAGCTTTTATAGCTTCCTTATACTTATCAGATAATTCTAGTGATTCCTTAGTAACCTTTTGATTTATTGTTGGTGCTATTCCAACTCTGTCTTCCTTTATTCCAAGTACTTTATGTTCTCCACCTTTAAAACTTCCATCTTGTATTGATTTTATTGTATCAATAACAGATGCTCCTACTTTCTTTTCCATAGAAATGAGTATCACATTTTTATAATCTTTTAATTTTGGATCTGCTGCCTGGTCAGAGTCAACACCTATAGCCCATTTATTCATTTCTTTGGCAGCCTTAAATAATCCTAACCCTGCTCCTCCAGCTGCATGGAACACTATATCACACCCACTGTTGTAAAGCATCTTTGCTCCTTCAATACCTTTTTGCTGATCATCAAATGAATCAATATATTTAACATTCTTTCCTGGAGTCTTTTCATCTATAGGCATTAATAATTTTCCTGCTTCTGGATTAACTGACATAACACCAGCTGCAAATCCACATTCAAATCTATTTATGACAGGGCCTTCCTTTCCACCTATGAATCCAACTTTATTAGTTTTAGTCATCTTTCCCGCAATAACTCCAGCAAGGAAAGAGCCTTCCTCTTCTTTGAAAGTTATTGAAAGTGTATTTCCAGTTTTAACTTCTGCATCAACTATTAAGAATTTTTTATTCGATATCTGACTGGAAACGTTTTGCATAGCTTGCTCCATCATGAAGCCACAACCTACTACTAAATCTGCTGCTCCAGCCATAGTTTTTAGATTTGGCTCATACTGTTCCTGCTGCTTTGATTCAATTGCATTTATTTGCTCAATTCCTAAATCTTCAACTGCTTTCTCAATACCTTTGTGAGCGGATTGATTGAAAGAACCATCGTTAACTCCACCTTGATCTGTAACAAGTCCAACCTTTAATTTTTGTTCCTGTTTTTCTGGTTCTTTTCCACCTTCTGGTTTCTTCTCTGCACCACCACAGCCTGCGAATAGTGAAACTGACATCACAGTAGCCGCTAATAGAGATAATACTCTTTTCTTGTTCATTTAAATACCCCTCCTATAAAGTTATATAATAAAAAATTTTTAAACAGTACTATAATATTCTACAAATATTATAAATTTCCTCCTATACACTATTATTGTAATAAATCCAATTGATCCTAATATAATTTTATCATTAACTGGTAATTTTAACAATTGATTGTAAAATTAATTTCAATTAAACTGTTTCAAAAATCAGCTTTATACATATTCTTCAATAAACTAGTTATTTGTAATTTAATTGATTTTATTCTTAACATTATGCTAAAACGTTTTCAATATACTATTGTTAAATTCATAATATATTTAAAAAGTATGTATTGCTTGTTTATTAATACAATACATACTTTTATATATATAATTTTAATAATTTTCAATAAAGAATACTCCACAAGCATTTTTACCTGCATGAACTCCTACAACACATCCTACTTCACATTCTATAAATTCATGTTGTTTTTCTTTCAAATTTTCTCTTAAATTGTCTAAAATATCTTTATTATCTATGTGAAGTAATATAGAAGGCTCATTATCTTTTATGCCTACCTTGTCTAAATAATCCATTATATATCTTATAGCTTTTTTACTGCCTCTAACCTTGTCTATAACTACCATCTCACCATTATCTACAGCTAGTATTGGTTTTATTCCTAGTATGTTTCCAATTATTCCAGCTGTTCTAGATAATCTCCCTCCTTTTACTAGATTATCTAGATACTCAAAAGCAAGTACACTTTTTACATGTGGAATAGCTTTTAGTATTTCTTCTTCAATTTTATCTACACTTAATCCTTCTTCATTCAGTCTAGCAGCTTTTAAAACTAATAGGCCTAATCCTGAAGTTACATTTAAGGAATCTATAATTCTTATGCAATCAGTTTGTAACATATCTCTAGCAATACAAGCTGACTGATATGTTCCACTCATTTTTGATGATAAGTGTATTGATATTATTTTATATCCTTCTGATATATAATTTTTATAACACTCCAAAAATCTTTGTGGATTTACTTGAGCTGTACCTGGAAATTCTTCAGAGCTTTCCATTTTCTTTAATAATGTACTAGTATTTATATCTATTCCATCTATATAAGTTTCTTCTCCGAAAGTTACTAATAAAGGTAAAACTTCTATTTTATATTTCTCAACTATATTTTTTGGTAGGTCTGCTGTACTATCTGTTATTATCTTTATCTTATCCATGTACTCCCCCCTATTTCATATTCGGGAAATTCATCTGCCTTAAAGCTTCGTAAGCAACTACAGCTACTGTATTTGAAAGATTTAAAGATCTTGTAGTAGTATTTATCATAGGTACTCTTATACATTTATCTGGATCACTATCTCTTATATAATCAGGTAATCCAGAGGATTCCCTTCCAAATACAATAAAATCCCCCTCTTTAAATTTAACATCACTATAAAAATTACTTCCATGTGTTGTTGAAAAATAAAAATTTCCATTTTTATATTTATTTCTTAAATCTTCATAGGTTTCATGAACTTCTATATCCAAATAAGGCCAATAATCAAGTCCAGCTCTCTTTAAGTGCTTTTCATCCAAACTGAATCCTAACGGCTTTATTAAATGAAGTTTGCAATCTGTAAGTACACAGGTTCTGGCTATATTTCCAGTATTCTGTGGGATTTCTGGTTGAAATAATACTATATTTAGCTTCAATTGTATTCCCCCTTGTACTAAATAAATTGAATTATGGTTCACATAAATATATTACTCTATTATATGAAAATAGTAAAGCTATTAGATATATTTTCTTATAATGTTCAAACTAACTTAAATAATATATTTTATATTTCCTTCTCCAAAAAGTTCTTTTATATTCTTCTCAAAAAATTTCTTCATATTTTTTAGCTGTTCATCATTATACATATATTTACCATATCCAAATTGACCAAATTTAAATTTTCTAATTTCCTCTTCCATAGGAAGACTTGTTTTAGGATATATATCTAAAATATTTTCTTTTGCTCTTTTAGTAAACCTATGGGATATAATTTCAAATTCTAAACTTATATCTTTAAAATTACTCTTTATAAACTTTAAAATATTATAATATTCTTCTTCCCATCCTTCATATATGAAAACTGGAGCTATTATAAATCCTAACGGATACCCACTATTACTAATCTTTTTAGCAGCATCTAACCTTTCTTTTAAACTAGGAGTTTTATGTTCAAATTTTGATATTATATTTTCAGTATTTATACTAAATCTCACCTGCGTTCTTCCATTATGATTTAAATTTAAAAGGCTATCTATATCAGTATATTTTGTGACAAATCTAAACTTAGAATACTCATTTCTACCAAAGTATTCTATAGATTTCTTTAAAGCACTACTATATGATTCAACAGGAACAGGGTCAGAGGTAGCTGCCCCTTCAAATATAGTTATATCAGGCTTTCTTTCTTCTATATATTCTTCAGCTTTATTTAATATTTCCTCAATATTTACATGTATTTTAATATAAGGCTTTTTACCCATTTGAGTATTTAAATAACAATATTCACACATCCCCATGCATCCGCTTACTATAGGAAGTTGATAATTAGCAGATGGTTTACATGACTCAAACTTGAAAGTTTTTCTTACTCCTACTACCAAAGTATTCTTTCCCTCAAAATATTTTTCATTACTTGTTTTGCCAGGTATTCCAGTGATTCTGCCATTTTTCGAATAAAGTATTTCTATATCTTCTCTTTTAAATCTGTATAATAACCTTTCTCCAATGTCATAATTTAAAGCATTTTCTTCAAAAATTACTCTTTTAGGAATAAACATACCATACACCTCCATATATTAGTATGTTTATCAAAATCATATTTTATCCGTTCAATACCAAGACTAACTCCCGCTTAAAAAAACGGGAGTTAGTCTCATTTTCATTATATGTTTTCACTTAAAATTAAAGAGGTTTTTATAAAATAAACTTTTCTATGGCTTCACCTACACCTGATTGGTCATTAGTAGAAGTTATATAATCCGCATTATCTTTTACTAAATCATTTCCATTACCCATAGCTACACCAAATCCTGCAAATTTTATCATAGATAAATCATTTTCACTATCACCTATACACATTACTTCTTCCCTATTTAATTTATAATGATTTGCAAGAATTTCAACGGCCTTACCCTTTGATACTCCTTTTGCCATAACTTCTATGTTATTTTCAAAGGAACTGACCACTTCCAAATCTTCTATCTTTAAAAGTTCGTCTTTCGCTAATTTTAACTTTTCGTAATCCTTATCTACTATTATACATTTTAATATTTCATCACCATATTTTTCAAAAACTTCTGGCCAATTAGAAGACACTTCTATTTTAATTCTTCTATCTTCTGGAAGTGTTTCATTCATTTTTGAGTAAAACTTTGATGAGTTAACTAACTTTTCTGTAAATATGCCATTATAACTATTAAAGTGAGGATACATATCATACTTTTTTATTACTTTTAGTACTTTTTTGCAATTGTCATAACCTAAAATATTTTTATGTATAACTTTATCAGTATTTTTATCCCTTATATAAGCTCCATTTGAAGCTATTATTGGAGTTTTAACGCCTAAAAGATCTGCATAATAGTTTGCAGACACAAATAACCTACCTGTACTAACAGCTACTTGCACACCTTTTTCTGTTGCTTTTTTTATAGATTGTAAATTTTTTTCACTTATTTCATTATTACTATTAAGCAAAGTACCATCCATATCAATACATACCAATTTATATGCCAATTAACAACATTCCCTTCCTCTTTTATTGCTCTATATGTTATTATAACAGAAAATTTATATTTGATTTTTACTATATATATTAGATTTTGCTCATAATATAATTAATAATACCTTTGGCAATGTTTTCACCTGTACTTTTTAATATTTTTTCGTCTTGAAGCTTGTTTCTATCACCTGGATTAGTTATAAATCCACACTCCACTAAGGCACAAGGTGAATTACTATATCTTAGTACTGCTATATTCTGCTTTCGAATTCCCCTATCATACCATATTCCATCCATAACGCTTTCTTTTTGTATAGTTTCTGCTAATTGTATTCTTTCCTCATTTTGAAATCCATTCACATCATAATAATAAGTGCTTATGCCATTATATTTACTTTCCTTAAAAGAATTGACATGTATTGATACAAAAACTTCCGGACCTATATTATTCACAAACTTACCTATTTCTTTTAATGGAATTAATTTATCATCTTCTCTTGTCATAAATACTTTAATTCCTTTTTTCTCAAGATATTTTTTTGTATGAAATGCTATTTTTAAATTAATATCTTTTTCATATAAATTCCCTATACTAGTCCCTTTATCTTTTCCACCATGCCCTGGGTCAAGTACAATTACCTTATCTGATAGTTTGTCCATTTTCTTTTCACTTCTTAAAGACATTTTGTTCTCTTCCAATGTATCTTTTTTCTCTGCTAAAACTATATTAGTTTCTGAATTAATTAATATAATTCTACTAAGTCTAGTATTGGTATTCAAAAATAATAGTATTAACAAAATAGAAAAAATACAAGGAATTAAACCTTTCTCCTTATTTTTTGCCATAGTTAATCACTATCCCTCTTTATGTAATTATATTTTTTATTATACATTGTTTGGTATTTTTTTACAACTACACATTATTAAATAATTGTTCTACATACTTTTTTATATATTCTATATAATATAAATCTCTACATACTTTTTATAATTTATGGCAAAAAATAAGTTAAAAAAAGTAAAATAATTCAGAAAATTATGATATAATAGTTACAAATATACTTCCGTTCCTTAAGTATTTAAAAATAATATACTTGTACAAAGGAGGATTAATTAAAATGAAACTTAATAAAAGCATAACAAATAAAATTCTTCTAGCATTCTTTAGTTTAATAGTTATTGTATTCTTTTCTACTGGGGCTATAGTTGATAATTATGTAAAAAAAATAGTTATAGATAACTCAGAAAAGTCTTTATCAAACGATGCAACAATTCTTTCAAAAAATATTGATGACTTTTTTTCTAAAAATAAAGATATAGTAGAACTCTTATCCTCTAATCAAAATATCCTTGATTATTTAAATGAAGTTAAAACTAAAGATAATGTAAAATTAAGCAATAAATATACAAATATAGTTAAAACTTTAGCCAATATAAAAAACTCTAATAAAAATTTATCCTTAGTTTATATAGTATTCGATAATGCTAATTATATAATAACTAATGATGAATGGAAAGCTCCTTCAGATTGGAATTTACATTCAAGGCAATGGTATATAGATACAGTAGCTGCTGGAAAACTCTTTTTTACAGATCCCTATGTGGATAAAGTTACAGGTAAAATGGTAGTTAGTGCTACAGTACCCATATTTGATAAAAACAAAAAATCTCTAGGAGCAGTTGGTATTGATATATTAATAGATGAATTGCCTGCTATTATGTCAAATTATAAAGTAGGTGATACTGGCTATGCTGTACTTGTAGATAAAAAAGGAACTGTTATGTATCATCCTGATAAATCTAAAATATTAAAAGATAACATTGCTAAATATGAAGGGACTCTTGGACAAATTGGTAAAAGAATGATAAAAGGTGAGACTGCTGTTGTTGGATATAGTTTTGAAAACACAGATAAATATTTTGCATCAGCTCCAATAACATCCAATGGATGGTCTGTAGGTGTTATTATTAATAAAGATGAGGTATTATTAAAACTTAATTCTTTAAATAAAATATTAATATTAATATATATAATAAGTGCTATAATTTTATTACTAATATCATTATTTATTATTAAATATCTATTAAAAGACATTCCAAAATTATTAAACTTAATAAATAAAATCTCTCAAGGTGATTTAACCTCAAGAGAAATAATAAAATCCAGAGATGAAATTGGCGAAATTAGTAATGCAATTAATAATATGGCTAGTAATCTTCAAACTTTAATTGAAGGTATTTCCTCAAATAGTCACGATGTTAGTGCTAGTGGTCAAGAACTTTCTGCTACTATTGAAGAAGTAAACTCACAAATACAAAATATTAATTCTAGTACTCAACAAATTGCTGCTGCTATGGAGGAAACAAGTGCTTCTACAGAAGAAATGAATGCATCTGGATTAGAAATTAAAAATATTTTAGATAATCTAAAAGAAAAATATTTAGAAGGTAATAATTTTGCAAATGAAATTAAATCTAAATCATATAGTATGAAAATAGATTCTGAAAATGCTAAAACCACTGCATTAAACATATATAAGGAAAAACAAGTTGAAATTTTAAAATCTATAGAAGATGGTAAAGTAGTTGAGAAAATTACAGATATGGCTAAAATTATAGCTGATATAGCAGAAAAAACTAATCTCTTAGCTTTAAATGCTTCTATAGAAGCTGCAAGAGCTGGTGAACATGGAAAAGGATTTGTAGTAGTAGCAGAAGAAGTTGGAACATTAGCTTCCCAATCTACTAAAACTGCATCTAATATTGAAAGCACAGTTTTACAAGTGAAACAAGCTTTTGAAAATCTATCTAATAATTCACATAGTTTATTAGGTTTTATGGATGAGAAAGTGGTGTCTGATTATAATACAATGATAGAAAGATCTGAATTGTCTCTAAAAGATTCAGAAGCAATTGCTGATTTAGTAGGTAATTTAACGAAACGTTCTGAGGAAATTACACTTTCAATGGATGAATTAATATCAGCAATAGATGCAGTAGCTCATGCAGTTACAGATGTTACTGCTAATATTTCTAATATATCACAAACAATTAATCAGACAACGGAAGCTTTTGATGAAGTTAGCAAAGTAGCAGAAAACCAATCAGAATTGGCTCAGAACTTAAATTCAACTATAGGTAATTTCCAAATTTAAATATTGGATTTTATAAGTATTAAATACCTCTATGTACTAGATTTAATAGTCTAGTACATAGAGGTATTATTAAATTTCTTATTCATATATAAAGCTTTGGTGCGGATAACAGGATTTGAACCTGCACGGTTTCCCACCAGAACCTGAATCTAGCGTGTCTGCCAATTCCACCATATCCGCATCTTCTTTTATCTATTTAAATATTATATCACATACAAAAGTTATTTTATAGTATACAAACCATTTTATTGAAATTCATTCTATATTATATTGTAATAAATTTAGTGAAATAATATCTTGATATACCTTGTATATTTTTTATATAGTTTTCTATAAAATTATATAACTCTTTTTTCTTATTTATATCTAATAATTTATGGCTATTACCGTAAAATTCTTCATATACGTATTCTACTATTTCATTCATTTTTAATTTTAGCACTACATCTTCTATTCTCTTAACAAATTCTTTGTCTCCTTCATTTTCCATTTTACTTATGTTTAATACTTTAAGCCTTTCAACCATATATAAATATAATGGTATTATACTTTGCGATTTAATTATTTTTTTTCTTTTAATTATAATTACTATTATTCTTATAATAATTAAACTACTTATCATTGCAAAAACAATTAAATAAATATAGTTATTTTTCATTCTGCTTTCTTCATGTTGTTCTCTTATATTATTTTCTTTAATATTTTCTATATCCTTTTTATAATTTTCATTAGATTTAGTAATTTCATGACTCTCATTTTTTGTTTCTCTATGTTCTTCTCTTTCTATTTGCAATGGTGCTGATGGTACTGCATCAAATATAGACCAATTATTACTAAGTGGATCCAATAATATCTCCGTCCATGCATGAGCGTTTTTATCACTTACTATAAATAATCCATTTATATCTTTATCATAAGTCATATTAAAGCCTTCCACATATCTGGCAGGTATTCCAGCTATTCTGCACATTATCGTGGCTGCTGTTGCAAAATAAGTACAATACCCTTTTTTCTCTGTAAACAAAAAATAATCTACAAATTCCTTTCCTTTAGGCACCTCAGATACTTGTAAAGAATAGTTAAAATTTTTCTGTAAATAGTCATATATTTTAAAGACTTTTCCTCCTGGATTTTTCTCTCCTTTTGTTATATCTTCTACTAAAGAATACACTCTTTTAGGTATATTCTCTGGTATCTGTAAATAAATATCATATTCTTTAAACTTCTCTTTCTCTAAACTTAACATCCTTTTATATCCATAATCCATTATTTCTTTAATCTTATCTCGTTTATCTTCATCCTGATTTATTAAAGAATATTTAAAATTATCATTATAAAATTCTATAATATACTCTTTCTCTATTAAATTATTAGATATAAAATTATTGTCTTTATTGTAAAAAGCCTTTTTCCCTTTTGTTTCTATACGTCTAGTATACATAGGGGTAAAAAAAGTAGCCGTTCTTATATAAGTTGGATAAATAATTAAATAATCTAACTTAGAATCTCTAATTATAGAAAACAAATTTCCAGCTTTAGGTTTTAAAAATGTATTTTTATATGATACACTTTGAAAATTATCTTGTAAATTGTCCCATGAAAAACCATCATAATATTCCTTACTCGTTCCTCTTAAATAGTAAGGTCTATCCCCTTTTACTTTAAAAGCCTCTCTATTACTTATACTAATAGAACCTCCTAGTTTTTTACTTGTATTATCATATCCAGAATATCCAATATTATATTCATGTTCTACATCTACTTTCCTTATAGAAAACTTGTCAATAAATTTATTTACTTTTTTATTATCATATCTTCCCTCTATTTCCTTAGGCAAAAGAAGTTGAACTGACGACAATATCATTGCTAATACTATAGCATATAGTATTATAGTATTATATGCTACATATATATTTAATCCTTTATTCTTCGTTTCTTCTACATTTCTTATGTAAGTACTTACAAAGTAAGTTACACTACTTATCAAAATATAATAAAAAGTATATTCCTTTATTATAGTTTTATATCCGTAATACCAAAAAAATATTATTATACAAAAATTAAATAATAATATAAAATTAAAAAATATTTTATCAATACACCATAAAGTGAAAAATGTTAATATAGGTATTATAAAAGCAGATAACAATCTAAATTTATAAAAATCTGTTTGCTGTCTATTATATATATTGTTATTTAAGTCCATTATATAATTCATATTCTTTAACAATATACCTTGAAAATATTGTTTATTATAATAAAACAATAGTATTAAAATTATTACAATACATATAATTATTAAAAATTTATAAAAAGTATTATTTATAAAAAAACTATTTATATAATATATAATTACACTTATAATGAAAAGTATTGTTAAATACATATATGAAACATTATTTATTTTAAAACACTTTTCAGTTATTTTTATTATAAATAAAATATTTAAATATATTAAAGATAAATAAATTATATTTTTTTTAAAACTTTCCATATTAATTACTTCCTCAATGTACCTTTTTTATCTTTATGAATAAATCTTTCTAATATCTACACACTTTATATAAAATTGTTTCAATGAAATTATGTTGTCAAAATTCTCAGAATGATTACTATAATAAAATACCTCTACTTTATGTTTCATTATACTTAAAAATATTAATTTCTCCTTTAATTCTTTACTAATTTTAGGTGTTATAACAACTATGTTTTTGTAATCACTAATTTTATCAATTATTAAATTAGGAAAATTGCTTTTTCCTTGGCTTTTATGAGTAATAAAATATTCCATTAATTCATAAAAATCTTTCTTTGTTCTTATGTAAAAGCTTTTTTGTTCATAATTTGAAATGTTAATATTAACTTTTGTACCATTAATTCTCATAGTATTAACTAATGAAACACATAGGCTTATTAATTTTTCTTCTACTTCATTATGATATTGTAAAGAATAATCTTCTTTATTCATATTTAAAAAGATAATAACTCTTCCTCCTGAAACAGTGTCTTCATTCTTTACATATAATTCTCCATGCTTAGCACTTATTTTCCAATGTATCTTTTTTAAATTATCTCCCATCCTATACTTTCTTATATCTGTTGTAAGATACTCTTCTTCAATTTTTCCCCTTTCATTTATAATAGCTTTAGTTAGATCTTTATCATATAGATCAATAAATTCTGCAGAATAAACCTTAGGATATACTTTTATAATACGTTCATTATTTAATATATTTGTAAAGGTTAAGATTGAAAAAATGTCTTTTATAGATATATTAAACTGTCCAAAATTATATAAACCTCTTTCATTAAATACTATATTTTCTTTTAATCTTTTATTTTCATAAGTCTTTAAACTTACTAAATTACCTCTATAGCTCTTATCTAATTTATACATAATTTTATTATTTATTTCCATATAAGCTATAGGTAGAAAACTATAGTTTTTAATAACTGTTGTAATTTCTGTTTCCTTAAAAGTATTAAAAATATCTTCTTGAAATTCTACATTTATTTCTATACTTTTCATTATAATTTTCATATATATTAAAGAAAAAATTATAGCTAATAAAAATCCATAAAAAATAGAATAAGATAAATATCCTCCTGTTAAGTAAGCATAAATAAAAGAAACTACTGTGAAAAAAATAAACTTTTTATTTATTTTAATCATATTATTTTCCTTTTACTTTAGGTACTGGTAACATTTTTAATATATCTTTGATTACCATTTCTTCAGTATAATTATTTGATCTTCCATAAGGAGACAATATTATTCTATGACTTAAAACTCTAACTGCATTTTCTTTTATATCTTCTGGTATAACATAGTTTCTTTCATTTATTAAAGCAGAAGCTTGACATATTCTTAAAAGTGATAAAGATGCTCTAGGGCTTACCCCTAAACTTAGATATTTGTTGTCTCTTGTACTCTCCGCTATATTTACTATATAAGAATTAATTTCATCTGATACATAAATGTCTTTTGCTCTTTTTTGTAAATTTATTATATCCTCAGCTTTAGCTATGCTACTAATGCTTTCTAAAGGATTAGCAGTTCTATATATTTTTAACATTTTATTTTCATAACTCTTTTCTGGATACCCTATGTTTACTTTAATTATAAATCTATCTAATTGAGCCTCTGGTAGTGTAAAAGTTCCTTCATATTCTATAGGATTTTGAGTCGCTAAAACTATAAAAGGTTCTTCTAATTTGTATGTAGCATTTCCTTCAGATACTTGTTTTTCTTCCATAACTTCAAGGAGAGCTGCTTGAGTTTTAGGTGAAGTTCTATTTATTTCATCTGCTAAAACTATATTAGAAAATATAGGCCCTTTTTTAAATTCAAATTCCATGCTTTTTTGATTATAGATAGAAACTCCTAATATATCTGAAGGAAGTAAATCTGGCGTAAATTGAATTCTTCTATAAGAAAGACTTAACGATTTAGCTAACGCTTTTACTAATGTAGTTTTTCCAACTCCCGGAACATCTTCTATAAGTATATGTCCATTAGCAATTATCCCTTTTATTATGTTATAAATCTCATATTCTTTTCCTATTATTACTTTTTCTATATTAAAAACTATCTCTTTTATTAAATTTCTTTCTTCCATAGTCTAACACTCCTTTACAATCTTACAGATATTATACACTATAAATTAAAAAGAAGGTTGTACATTATATTAGTAATGCACAACCTTTTTTGTTATTTTTTCTTAGTTCCAACTTTTATCAATCCTTCAACTGGTCTATAAAAGTCATCTGATATAAGTTCTGTATTTATTAATTTATCATTTTCATAAGTATTTTTACTCACTTTTACCTTGAAACCTGTATACGGCTTTTGTACAATTTCTTCTTGTCCTACTGGGATATTTGGATCATTAATAGTTTTTGTAGTAGTTTCTATTTTAGAATATATATCTGTAGCTAAATCGTACCTTCTAATAGCTAACTGTGAATTAGAATAAACATTAAATATTACATTTCCCCCACTAGTTATTCCTTCAATATATATAGGATAGGATAAAGTATTTTTAAATTTATAGTCTATATTTCCCCAATCTACTGTGGCATCTCTTCCTAAAGGTACATAACTAGAAGGTAACGTATGATGTGCCCTTTCTGTAGCTTTTATATTAGTCTTAAGTATAGCATTATACAAAGTAGAAGACACTTGACATATTCCCCCTCCAAGTCCCGAGTCCACTTGATTTCCTACTAAAACCGGCGCTGGTTGATAACCTCTAGCTTCGGTTCTTTCGCCTACAACTCCATTAAAGCTAAATGTATCTCCTGGCATCAATACAGTTCCATTTATACTTTTAGTAGAAACTTGAATATTGTTTGCTCTTTGAGGAGAAGATATAGATCCATAATCCGTTGAAAAAGAAGCTATTAAGGTATTTATGCCACCTAACTTATCTTTAGTTATATGAGGTTTTATATCTTCTATTTCAGCGTTTATTTCTACGTCCTTTCCAATAGTTCCATCAATTTCACTTATAGCATTTTCTAAAAGCTTGTCTCTCTTTAATTTTTTACCCATTTTTTCAGGCGTTATATCAAATCCTACACTACTTTTACTAATTTTAGCATCTAATGGATTTGAATTCACCTCTTTTTCTATATTTGAAATAAGTTCTTTTATTGGCTTATCATTATATGAAAAATTCAATTTAACTAATTTTTTACTTGAATCTTTTATTAATTTATATTTACTAAATAAATTTAGATTTTTTCCATAGGAATAAACCTGTTGTACAACATTATCTACATCATATTTAGCATTTATTTTACTAAAAGCTAATGAATAATTCTTATTTGGAGTTTTTATTACTAATTTTTTATTAATTACTCTATCACTATATTGCTCTTTTATAATTTTTTTAACTTCTTCAAGGTTTTTACCAGATAAATTTGTATTTTCTACTATTATTCCTGGATAAACTAAGTTATCATAATGTTTTACATAATTATACATATAAGTTATACCTGCTGCACTAGAGCCTAATAAAATTATTCCTAATAAAACAAATGTTATTATAAGTGCTTTTTTCTTAGATTTAGGTTTTTTTTTCTTTACCATACGCATCACCTCTTAATTTACACTTATTAATTATACTATAAATAATTATTTATACAATAATTGTTGTATTTTTGTAACATGAAAGTTTTTACTATGATAGAATATATATGTAAGTATGCATAAGGAGTGATTTTATGAATTACAATGAAGATAAAATTAAGTATTATCTTAAAAATATTTTAACTATTCCAAGTCCTAGCGGATTTACAGAGAAAGTTATGGATTATATAAAAGAAGAGTTACATATATTAAATGTTCCCTATTCAGTTACCAACAAAGGTGCTATCATTGTTACTTTACAAGGTGAAAATAGTAATTACGAAAAGGTTTTCTCGGCACATATAGATACTTTAGGTGCAATGGTTAAATCTATAAAATCTAATGGCTGCCTTTCCTTTGTTCCTGTAGGTGGTTTTATGATGAATTCTATTGAAGGTGAAAATTGTACTGTAGAAACTCTTGATGGCAAAAAAATTACTGGTACTATTCAAAGTATTAAGCCTTCTGTCCATATAAGTGGCAATGAAGCTAGAGAGCTGAAACGAATCCCAGAAAATATGGAAATAGTTCTTGATGAAAAAGTATCTTCTAAAGATGATACAAAAAAACTTGGTATAGACGTAGGTGATTATATATACTTTAACACTAGGACTATATTTACTTCTAATGGTTTTATAAAAAGCAGACATTTAGATGACAAAGCTAGTGCTGCTATCTTACTTTATGCAATAAAATATTTGGTAGAAAATTCAATTAAACTCCCTTATAATACTAGTTTTTTTATAAGCAACTATGAGGAAGTTGGTCATGGAGCTTCAGCATCTCTTCCAAAAAATTCAAAAGAATTTATATCTGTTGATATGGGCGCTCCAGGTCTTGATCAAAATTCTTCAGAATATGCAGTATGTATTTGTGCAAAAGACTCTTCAGGCCCTTATGATTTTCAGTTAAGAAAAAAATTAGTAGGTTTATGTAAAGAAAAAAGTATTCCATATAAAGTAGATATATATCCTCACTATGGCTCTGATGCATCTGCAGCTTTAAAAGCTGGTTGGGATATAAAAACCGCTCTAATTGGAACTGGAGTTTTTGCTTCTCATGGATATGAGAGAACACATATGGAAGGTATTTTGGCAACTTTAGATTTGATAATTAAGTATTGTGAAATAAAATAATTTATAATAATTTTAAAAAGCCTTGCATTGCAAGGCTTTTTAATTACTTAATTGTAAATTTTAAATATATACTAATTATTTCTGACCATACTTATTATTATAGTATTCTATCATTTCTTGAGCATCTTCCGTACTTAATAAATGTATATGTCCTAACATTTTTGCATATATCAATATTTGTGCACTTTTTTCAATTAATACACAAGATTTATAAGCATCTTCCATATTCTCCCCTATGCCTATAACTCCATGATTCTTAAGCAATGCTCCCTTTCTATTTCTAAGAGCTTCAACTACATAATCTGCTAACTCATCAGTTCCAGATAAGGCATACTTTGCTATCTTTATATCTCCTCCTATGTGTTGAACCATATCTTCTACTATCATTGGAATGGTTACTCCAGCTACTGCGCAAGCAGTAGCATAGGTACTATGAGTATGAATTACAGATTTTATATTTTCCATAGATTTATATATCTTAATATGAACCTTTAGCTCTGATGTAGGCTTTCTAAATCCATCTAAAATATTTCCTTCCTCATCTAATACAACTAAATCTTTAATATTAGTCTTTTCATATTCCATTCCTGAAGGCGTAACTATATATAACTCCTTACCACTTTTATCTTTTGCTTTCATGCTTAAATTGCCCCAAGTCCCTACTATCAATTGCTTATTGTATAATCTTAAAGACATGTCTACTATTTGCTGTTTTTCATCTTCAAACATATAAATCACTCCTATTTAAAAGCTATTTATATTTTGCTCTTTTTATAGATATATTATATGGCGGTGTTAATATTCCAACTTCTGTTATTATACCAGTTATATACTCACTAGGAGTTACATCAAATGCTGGATTAAAAACATCTACTTCTTCTGGTGCAATTCTGTGTCCGAAAACATGTCTTACTTCATCCTTATTTCTTTCTTCTATTAATATTTCTTCACCAGATGCTAAATTTAAATCTATAGTAGATAATGGAGCCGCTATATAAAAAGGTATATTATGAGCCTTTGAAAGAACTGCGAGAGAATATGTTCCTATTTTATTTGCCACATCTCCATTAGCAGTTATTCTATCTGCTCCCGTTATCACCATATCTATCTTTTTTAGTTTCATGGCATAAGCTGCCATATTATCTGTTATTAATGTCTCCGGTATACCTTCCTTTAACAATTCCCAAGTAGTAAGCCTTCCGCCTTGCAATAAAGGTCTAGTTTCATCTATATAAACATGAATATCTTTTCCTTCATTATAAGCATATCTTATTACTCCTAAAGCAGTTCCATATCCTGCAGTAGCTAATGCTCCTGCATTGCAATGAGTTAATATATTAGCTCTATAGGGAATAATCTTGCTTCCATACATGCCTATAATTTTATTACATTTTATATCTTCTTCATATATTAAATGAGATTCTTTTAATAAAGTTTCCTCTATTTCTACCGGCGATAAATGCTTTATTGACTCTAATTTTCTCCTCATTCTTTCTAATGCCCAAAATAAATTTACTGCTGTAGGCCTAGTTTCTCCTAATTCCTTAATGGCATTATTTATAAATTCAATATATTCTTCTTTATTATTATTTTTTCTTGCCTCTATAGAAGCCAACACGACTCCATAAGCTGCAGATACTCCTATAGCTGGTGCTCCTCTCACTACTAAGCTTTTAATAGCCTCAACTAATTGTAAATAATTTTTGCAAATAACATATTCCTCTTTTAAAGGAAGCCTTGTACAGTCAATAAGCATAAGTTTATTATCTTTCCACTGTATAGTCTTTACCTCTTCCATAACCAATCCCCCTTAGCAGTTGTGTCTATAAATGTTACTACATTTAATTATAACATTTCATCCTGCGCTTTCCATATATTTCAAAAAACTTTTATTTTATTTTTTATGAACCCTAAATAAATTATTTACTCAAATATACAGTTAAAATATATCATTTTTTTATGTTCAGCTAATAATTTCCCTGATTCATAAGATATATTAGGGAAAAATTCTTTTAGCTCCTCTTTAGTCATGTTACCTTCTACATATTCAATAATTGCATTAATCATATCTTTTCCCTTTTTTACCCCTTCATTATATAATTCTTCTCCAGTTTTATTTGTTACCTCTTTATAATCACAAGGATGACTCCATTTTTTTCCATAATTATTTAAATAATCTAAATCATTTTTAATTTTCCGTGGATATATATATATTTTAGCATCAATGCTTTTTTTAATTATCCATTCTATAACAGAAAAAATTTTTTCTGTTATGCCATTAGGCTCTGTAAAAAACTTAAGACTATTTTTCATATCCTTATAGCAATAGTTAATTAAATAATTTTTTATTTCTAAGTTATATACATTGTTTAAAGCATTAAAATATAATCTTTTTATTATGCTAGGAACACATTCTCCTAAATTTATTTGTTCATATAATGGAATTTTATAAGCTGAAGGTCCTTTTTTCTTTTCTAATTCTATAAAGCCAATAATTTTTTCTAGTTGTCTGTGATATTCTTCATATTTTTTTGTTTTCTTATAATCAGGGTCATATATTCCTCCAAAATAATATATAAAAGGATGCATAGATGTATCAAGAGCATAATGAGTAATAAAACCTAATACATAGGAAAATAATATATTATACTCATCATCATAATTCCATTCCTTTAATTTATCTATAATATATATAATAAAATCTCCTGTTTTATCAGTATGTAATTGTTGACCTAATTTTTTTACCCTATTGTGTTTACTAGGTATCAATGGACAATAATAAAGAAATATATCTGGCCCTTGTGATCCAAATTGAAAATACTTTATATTATTCATTAATATAGATTTATATTTTTCTTTTTTTATATCCTCTATTATTTCATTTGCTCCTAAGATATGTGTCCATGAGTCTGGCATAATAATTTCCTCCTGCTTAATTATGACTTTATCCTTAAATACTATTGACATTATGATAAGATTAAATTTTCGACTAAAACAAATTTCTCTTAATCTTTATAATTCTCCCTAATTACATTTATTATTCAAAAGTAATTTAGAATTTTGTAGAGTAGGTTGAAGGAAATTTTATTTCCTTCTTCCCCTCATCAAACCGTGCATGCGATTTTCTTGCACACGGCTTTCCGATATTATTCTTTCTACGACATTATAACTTTTAAGAAGATAGTTTCTTTAATCCCAGTATTTCTACTACGCTTAGTGGTTGGCTACAAGGCTTCTTGGCAATTACCTTGACTGGACTTTCACCAGTAAGTATGGTCCAGCTTTGCTGGACGCACATATAAAAAAAGACGACTAAATCGTCTTTTTTAATTCCTATTCTTACTCCTTATTTTGTCAAATGTATTACCAATCTCCAGAGGAGCCTCCTCCACCAGATGAGCCTCCTCCAAAGCCTCCACCGCCGAAACCACCAGGACCTCCTCTACCACCTCTTCCATTCCAAAAAGAACTCCAAAATAGTATAGAAAGTATTTGTCTTGTAACTCTTCCTCTATTCAATAAATTATCTAGTATAATAAGTAACACTATCAATTGTATTACTTTTTTAGACGCAGTAGAGTTGTTTTTTTGCTGAGATTGTTTTGGCAAAGCTACTGGTTTATTTTTATCTAACTTTACGTTATATTCTTTAGCTATAGCATCTGCAAACACTGAATAAGGCTCTTTTATTCCTTTGTCATACTCTTTATTCCTAAAAGCTGGTTTAAAAAGATTTTCCATTACCTTATCTGTATATATATCCGGTATTGCTCCTTCTAATCCATATCCTACCTCTACTCTTCTTTTTTTGTCTTCCATAGAAATCAACATAAGAAGTCCATTATTCTTTTCTCTTTTCCCTATGCCCCACTGTCTAAAAAGGGTATTTGCATAGGTTTCTATATCATAGCCTTCAAGAGAATTTATAATAACCACTACAGATTGAGCACTGGTTTTATCTTCTAGTTCCTTTCCTACTGATACTATATATTCTTTTGTTTCTTTGCTCAATACATTGGCATAGTCGTTTACATATTTTAAATTAGTAGGCTTAGGTACATTTATTTCTGCTTTAACTGAAAAAGCAAAGATTATCAATATAAATACTACTATACTAAAAAAACTTTTTAATTTTTTCATATTACTTACCTATATTAAAATCAACTTTTGGTACTTCCTTAGCTCCTTCATTTGCCTTATAATAGCTTTTTTCCTCAAATCTAAAAATTGATGCTATTACAGAAGTAGGAAATTTTTTTATAGTACCATTATACTTTTCTACTGCAACATTATAATCTTTCCTAGCCACATTAATTCTATTTTCTGTCCCTTCTAATTGTACCATTAACCCTCTAAAATTTTCATTTGATTTAAGATCTGGATATCGTTCTACCACTACAAGAAGTCTTGAAATAGCACTAGTTAACTCCTCATCTGCATTTGCTTTGTCTTTAACACCCTGAGCACCATTTAACCTTGCCCTAGCATTAGCTATATCTGTAAATATATCTTTTTCTTGCTTTGCATATCCTTTAACTGTCTCTACTAAATTTGGAATAAGATCTGATCTCCTTTGAAGATCACTATCTATATTTGACTCTGCCTTTTTTATGTTTTGATCTAAACTTACTATTTTGTTATAGCTTGATATTATAGGAGCAATTAAAACTATTAGTATACCTAATACTATTAATATATTTCTTAATGTTTTATTCATATTCATCCTCCTTCAAATTTACCCTCTAAGAATATTATATATATTTTTCTTTATAAGATACCTACTTTCAAGTTTTACAATATTTATTTAATAATAATTTAATATTGTGATAATATTAAATTAGAAATATTATTTTATTAACTGAATTTTTAAGGAGGTCTTATCCTATGACTGGAGAGATAATTGCAGTAGGTACTGAGCTATTATTAGGTGATATTTTAAATACAAATGCTCAATATTTATCTAAAAAATTAGCTGACTTAGGTATATATCTTTATCATCAATCTGTTATTGGTGATAATAATGAAAGAGTAAAACAAGGATTAGAAACAGCATTTAAAAGATCAGACTTAGTTATAACTACAGGTGGATTAGGTCCTACAAAAGATGATTTAACTAAAGAAGTAGCCGGAGAATATTTTCACAAAAAAATGGTTCTTCATAAAGAATCATTAAAAATGATAGAAGAATATTTCGAAAGACAAAAAAGACAAATAAGTGAAAATAATAAAAAACAAGCTTATTTTCCTGAAGGAGCTATAATACTTCAAAATAATTATGGTACCGCACCTGGTTGTATAATAAATGAAAATAATAAAATTTTAATTCTTCTTCCAGGTCCACCAAAAGAAAACATCCCTATGTTTGAAAATTATGTAGTTCCCTATCTTCAAAAATTTAGTAAAAATACATTTGTATCTAAAACACTGAAAATATGTGGATTAGGGGAGTCTTCTGTAGTAACTAAAATCAACCATATTATTGATAATCAATCTAATCCTACAGTAGCTCCTTATGCTAAAGAAAATGAAGTAACTTTAAGAATAACTGCAAAAGCTGAGTCAAAAGAAAAATGTGAAAGTTTAATACAACCTGTAGAAAATGAAATTAAATCTATTCTAAAAGAAAATATTTATGGATATGATAAAGATACCCTAGAGAGTATAGTAGGAAACATACTTATAAACAACAAATTAACCATATCTATAGCTGAATCTTGTACAGGAGGCCTTTTATGTGGAAGACTTGTAAATTATCCTGGCATTTCACAATGCCTTATAGAAGGAATTGTAACCTATAGCAATGATTCAAAAATGCGAAGAATAGAAGTTAAAAAAGAAACTTTAGAAAACTTTGGAGCTGTAAGTGAAGAAACCGCAATTGAAATGGCCACAGGAGTAGCAAAAGCTGCTGATTCAGATATAGGAATTTCAACTACTGGAATTGCTGGTCCCGATGGTGGAAGTGTTGAAAAACCTGTTGGCCTTGTTTACATTGGCCTTTACATAAAAGGAAAAACATTTTTTAAGGAATTAAATCTAACTGGTGATAGGCAATCTATAAGATCAAGAACTGTAACCATTGCATTAGACTTCTTAAGAAGAAAACTTATTTCAGAACATTAAAAAATAAAGGGTACAGTTTACCCTTTATTTTTATTTGAAAGTAAAGAAAAATTACCATTACCTGTTCACTATCAATTATCAATTACCAACTAGTAAACTATATCTTAGCAACTCCCAATTCCTTTGCAATTCTTCTTACTTCTTTTGCTACAGATTCACATACTTCTTTGTTGAATGGATCTGGAATTATATAATCTTCTTTTAACTCTTCATCCTTTATAAGATTTGCAATTCCTCTGGCTGCAGCAAGTTTCATATCTTCATTTATTTCTTTTGCTCTTACATCTAAAGCCCCTCTAAATATTCCTGGGAATACAAGTACATTATTTATCTGATTTGGGAAATCAGATCTTCCTGTAGCTACAATCCTTGCTCCACCTTCTTTAGCTTCATCTGGCATTATTTCTGGTGTAGGATTTGCCATAGCAAAAACTATGCTGTCTTTATTCATAGTAGCTACCATTTCTTTAGTTAATACCTTAGGGGCAGAAACTCCTACAAATGCATCCTTATTCTTTACGATATCTTTAAGAGTTCCCTCTTGCAATTCTCTGTTTGTAACCTTTGCTATTTCTCTTTGAGCTGGGTTTAACCTTTCATCACCTTCTACTAAAGCTCCATTAATATCACACATAACAACGTTTTTAGCTCCAGCGTTTAATAAAAGCTTGCAAATAGCAATACCAGCTGAACCTGCTCCATTTATTACAATTCTAGATTCTTCTAACTTTTTATTTACTAATTTTAGTGCATTATATAATCCAGCTAAGACTACTATAGCTGTTCCATGCTGATCATCATGAAACACAGGAATATCTAATTCTTCTTTTAATCTTTTTTCTATGTAAAAACACTCAGGTGCTTTTATATCTTCAAGATTTATTCCTCCAAACACAGGTTCCATTAGTTTTACTGTTTTTATTATTTCTTCAGGGTCTTCAGTATCTAAACATATTGGAAAGGCATCTATACCAGCAAACTCTTTAAATAATAATGCTTTTCCTTCCATTACAGGTAATCCTGCACTAGCTCCTATATTTCCTAGCCCTAAAACTGCAGTACCATTAGTTACTACTCCTACTGTATTTCCCTTTATTGTATATTCGTATACCTTATTTCTATCCTTTGAAATTTCTATACATGGCTCAGCTACTCCAGGAGTATATGCTACTGCTAAATCATGTCTATCCTTAACATGAACCTTTCCTATTACTTCCAGTTTACCTTTTTTATCTGAATGCATTTTTAAAGCTTCTTCTTTAATATCCATTTTTAACGCTTATTAAACTTAACCTTACTTTATTAGAGATTAAATCTAATAAAGCTCCCTCCCTTCTTTGTTTAAAGTAAAATAAGTGAGAGTTGAAAATTGAATGTATTAAAAAAATTATTATAAACTTTCAGCTATCAATTCTCCACTAAATAAAAACTGTTCATTATTAATTACTCTTGTTTACTTACTCCAGCAAAGTATTCACAATATGGAGCTATAGGACACTTTTCACAATCTGGTTTCCTAGCCTTACAAATATTTCTACCATGCCATATTAAATAATGGTGAGTATCACTCCACATATTTCTAGGTACATTTTTTATTAATTCCTTTTCCACCTGATCAGGAGTCTTTCCTTTTCCTATACCGATTCTATTGGCTACTCTAAAAACGTGGGTATCTACTGCTATAGCGGGTATTCCAAAAGCATTAGATAAAACTACATTGGCAGTTTTCCTTCCAACCCCAGGTAATTTAGTTAACTCTTCCATGGTATCCGGAACATTTCCATTATGTTCTTCTAATATAGCTTTTGATGCTTCTAGTATATTCTTGCTCTTATTTTTATAGAATCCACAGCTTTTAATCTTTTCACCTAATTCCTCTTGGGAAAGAGTAATCATGCTTTCTGGACTATTATACTTTTTATATAATTCTTCTGTTACTATATTTACCCTTTTATCTGTACACTGAGCCGATAATATAGTAGATATCAGTAACTCATATGGAGATTTAAACTCTAAAGCACATTTAGCATTAGGATAAGTTTGACTTAATATTTCTAATACCTTGTTTATATCTTCTTTTCTCATTACTTAATATCACATCCTTCTTTAGAGTAAACAGTATAAAGCACAGAGTACAGATTTAAAAAGATTTTTTTACTCTCTTATCTATACTCTATTCTTCATTCTCTATCTTATAAACTCCTTGATATTCTTCTGGTAACAATATAGCTATATTCTTCATAAAACATTCTAAAACTCTTTCTTCATAATGATGTTTTTCTTCTCCATCTTCTCTTTTAGGTATATCTAAAGATTTACCTAAATTAATATTCACATCCGAATACTGAAACTTTTCTGACCCCATATCCTTGCTATTTATAGGAAGCAATTTTTCTGTACCTGTTATAGACATCGGTATTACAGTAGCTTTAGAAAGTTTTTGTATCAATACAACTCCCTTTTTTCCTTCTATCATACTACCTGTTCTACTCCTAGTACCTTCAGGAAAAATCAAAACATTATTACCATTCTTTAAAGCTTTAACTATACTTGATATTGCTTCTTTATCTGCTGTATTAGGCTTAATAGTTATAGTCTTAGTAATATTTATCCCCAAATTAGTAAGAGGATTTTTAGAAAGTTTAATTCCAGCTACAAAAGTTATATCATAATCTTTTAAAACCTTATTTATAACTAATGCATCTGAGTTACTTAAATGATTGCAAACAAATAATATTGGCTTCTTAACATCTTTTAAATTTTCCAGACCTCTCACTTTTATATTTGCGTATTTTTTAAGATATCCATCCAAAATCTTCCTTGATATAGAAATAACAAATCCTCTAGGAAGATAAGATATAATTTTAGCCATTGTAGGAGAAATCATAAAATGCTCCACCTTTCATAAAACAGTGTATAATTAAATTATAGTTTGTGTAATCGTAAAAGTCTACCATAATAATCTTTTACATAAGGTGAGTTAAACTGTTTTATGACTATATTTTCAAATTCTCCTTCTTTAAAAGCATTTATTAAAGCATTCCTCGTAAGTATATTTTTCCCTCTCCATCCACAAGAAGTATTTGCATATTTTTCTTTAAAAGTTTTGTTATCTAAATTAATTAATTCCCCTATATCTGCATTTTCCATAAATGGTAATGGTATAAATTCTTTTATACTTGAACAATTAACTTTTTTATTATAAGGACAAATCTTTTGACAACTATCACACCCAAAAATTCTTCCATTAAGTTTGGAAAGCCAAACATCCTCCAAATCCTTTTTCTGAGTTATATAGGACAAACATATATTAGGATTATTAAAGTTACCTTTTATAGAACCTGTAGGACACTCTTGTAAGCATAATGAACAATTTCCACACCCATATTCAACAGGTTTATCTTCTTCTAACTCCAAATTTGTAATTATTTCACCCAAAAATACATAGGATCCATATTTTTTAGTTATTATCATATTATTTTTGCCTATAAATCCAATTCCTGAAAGGCTTGCTATATGCCTTTCAGGTAAGAAATTGCTATCAACAAAATATTTAGCTTCACCTCCTAAACTTTCTATAAACATACATATCTTTTTTAAATAATTAGAAATTACTAGGTGATAATCTTTACCCATAGTGTACTTAGAAAAATAAAATTTACTATCGAATTCATTGTTAAACATGTAAGGAAAGGCGATAGATATTATCGCCTTTCCTCCTTCCATATAAATCTTAGGATTTATTCTCTTGTCTATATTTTTCTCTTCAAATTCATTTTCATACCCTTTATTTTTTCTAAGTTGAAATAATTCTTCTAATTCTTTAAATTTCCTACAAGAAGTTATACCAATTGTATCTAATCCTAACTCATTACAATACTTAATTATTTTATATTTATTACTCATATTCTCACACCATTAACATCCCTTTGCCTTTGTTCTGTAGTCGTGCATATCTATTACATCAGCACCATCACATCTAACCACTTTCGCTGGTATACCAACTGCTGTACAATTAGGTGGAACTTCCTTTAAAACTACTGCATTGGCTCCAATTTTTGAGTTATCTCCAAGTACTATAGGTCCCAATACTTTAGCTCCACTTCCTATTATTACATTGTTACCTACAGTAGGATGCCTCTTTCCTTTATTTTTACCCGTTCCCCCTAAAGTTACTCCATGATACATAATTACATTATCACCTATCTCCGCTGTTTCTCCTATAACTACTCCCATCCCATGATCTATAAATAATCCCTTTCCTATTTTTGCTCCTGGGTGTATTTCTATACCTGTAAAATGTCTTGATGTTTGCGATATAAGTCTTGCAATAAAATACATTTTCATTTTATAAAAAAAATGTGCTATTCTATGATTTATGATAGCATGAATACAAGGATAAAGTAGAAAAACCTCTAACCTATTTCTTGCTGCAGGATCATTTTTCATTACATTATCTATATCATATTTTAAATTCTTAAACATACAAACCTCCTATTCTCTTACTAGAGTTATTTTCCTCCATTATTCATATATTCCTGTAGATAAATATTTTTCTCCACCATCTGGAGCAACAGTCACTACTTTTTTACCTTTGCCTAGTTTCTTAGCCAATTCTATAGCTGCAAAAATATTAGCACCTGAAGATATACCTACTAATATTCCTTCTTTTCTTCCCATAATCTTTGCGTATTTAAAAGCATCTTCATCAGATACAGTTATAATTTGATCTACAACTTCTTCTTGATATATATCTGGAATAAAATTTGCCCCTATCCCTTGTATACCATGAGGACCTGCTTCCCCTCCTGATAATAAAGGAGATTTAGCTGGTTCTACTGCTACTACTTTCACATCATTTTTTAATTCCTTTAATCTTTTACCTATGCCTATAAGAGTTCCAGCAGTACCTACAGATGCTACAAACATATCTATATTGGGTACATCTTTTATTATTTCCTCTGCTGTAGTTTTATAATGTTTCTCTGGATTTGCTTCATTATTAAATTGTTGAGGTATATAAAATCCTTTTTTACCATTTGCTATTTCTTCTGCCTTATCTATAGCACCTTTCATTCCATATTTCCCCTCAGTAAGTACTAATTCTGCTCCATAAGCTTTTAAGATATTTCTTCTTTCCATACTCATAGTATCAGGCATGATAATTATTACTTTATATCCTTTTAGTCTCCCTACCATCGCTAGTCCTATTCCTGTATTACCACTAGTTGGTTCTACTATAGTATCTCCTTTTTTCAATAATCCTAGTTTCTCAGCTTTTTCTATCATTCCTAA
This sequence comes from Clostridium tetanomorphum, assembly GCF_017873215.1. GTDB lineage: Bacteria > Bacillota > Clostridia > Clostridiales > Clostridiaceae > Clostridium_AO > Clostridium_AO tetanomorphum. The sequence goes on along the minus strand of NZ_JAGGKA010000020.1, from coordinate 19,458 downwards.
TGCTGCTCTGTCTTTTATACTTCCACCTGGATTTACTTTTTCTAACTTTACATAAACTTCTGCCATATTATCTTCTACAATATTATTTAACTTTACCAAAGGAGTATTACCTATCATTTCTAATGCATTATTATATATCATTATAAAATTCCCCCTAAAATATATTTTTTTATACAAAAAACTTCGCCTCTACAGTATAGAGACGAAGTTATAACTTCGCTGTTCCACTCTACCAAAATACGGTGTTGAACTAAATTTCAAGCACAACTCAATGCTCTATCACTATAACGGGTGATACCGATGCAGCCTACTCAATTCGGTGCACTACTCCAGAGGGCACTTCACATAAACTTCCTATAAGAATCCTCTCAGCATATTAGATTCCTTCTCTGTATATTCCATATATGTTACTTTCCTCTTTCAATGTATTTCAGACTAATTTAGTATGATTTCTATATTCTTATTATATTCAATATTTTTAATTTGTCAACCCTCTTATTTACAGAATCTATGTTTTCCAATAACTTTTATTAAAGGTCTTGACCATATCCATGGACTAGTTGCTGTTGCTGGATTAAAATAATATACTGCTCCTCCCGATGGATCCCATCCATTTAAAGCATCAGTAGCTGCTTTTATGCTACTCTGCTTCATAGCAGCATTTATTTGTCCATCCGCTATTGCTGTAAAGGCTCCAGGTTGGTATATAACTCCAGCTATAGTACTTGGAAACCTTGGATCTCTAGTTCTATTAAGCACTACTGCTCCTACAGCTACCTGGCCTTCATAAGGCTCTCCTCTTGCTTCTCCATTTATAATTCTAGCTAATAAGTTTATATCTTGATTATTATTATTATACTTATTACTAGTTCCTGATGAAGTTCCTTCATTTATTCCTAATGCAGCTAAAGTTTGATTTCCAACTATACCATCTACTTTTAATCCATTCTTACTTTGAAACTTTTTTACAGAAGTAAAAGTTTCATATCCATATATACCATCAATTCCCCCTTTATAATATCCCCAATTTTTTAGTCTTTTTTGTATATTATACACTGTTCCTCCCCTTGAACCATAATAATAAGTGATAGCATTTAATGCTTTATTATATGGAATGAAGTAAACATAAACGCCCAAAAAAGATATAATAGCTATTATTCCATATATAATTACCCTTTTTAAAGTAATAATTTTTTTCATATCAATACACTCCTCAGCCCTTAATAATGTATTTCTTACATTATTTTTACCTAAGAATAAAAAAAAATACATATAACTATACATTCTGAATTATTTATAAAAATTTAATTTTACAAATGAAAAACACTATCAAATACATTTAAACTAAAATATATTTGATAGTGTTTTTATTTAACCTGCTTTTTTAAATCTTCTCTTCCAATTAGGAGCTAATACATCCTCTATTATATCATTGATTACTACTATGCCACATAGTTTCTCCTCTTCTGTAACTACAGGTATGGATAGTAAATCGTATTTTATAGATAATTCTGCTGCCTCATCTATGCTTTGATTATCCTTAATTTTAATTAAATCTTCATTCATTATGTCCATTAATTTATTATCTGGTGAAGAAATTATTAAGTCTCTTAATGAAATTACTCCTTTTAATTTTTCATCATCTTCTACAATATATATATAATATATAACTTCATCATCAGGTTTTATATCTCTCAAAAGCTCTATAGTTTCTCCAGCAGTTATATTTATATTAAATGAAATAAAGTCTTTATTCATTATACTTCCTACAACTTCTTCTTCATATTTCATAAGATCTCTTACTTCTTCTGCATCTTCCTTTTCCATAGTTAAAAGAATTTTTTCTGCTGTTTCTTCATCAACTCCATCTAAGATATCCGCAATTTCATCATTAGGCATACTTTCTAATACTTCTACTCTTTTATCTTGGCTTAAGTTTTCTAAAATATCTGCTTGTATTTCTGGCTGAATTTCTTCTAATACATTAGCAGCTAAATCTTCATCAATACTTTCAAATATCTTTTTTCTATATCTGGTATCCATGCTTTCTAATATATCTGCTAAATCTGCAGGATGGAGTTTTGATAATTTTTGATAAGATACAGATAATTTCAAATTATCACTTACCATTTCTAGTGATTCTACACTATCCCACATAATTAAACTATCCTTAGGCTTTTTATCAAAAAAATTATATATATTCTCTAATAAACATTCTACCCCTAATCTTCTTCCTAATGCAAATATTCCTGTATCCACTGCTATTACTTTTAACTCTCCAGCTATTTCTGCCATTCTTAAATCATTAACCTTAACTATCTTTTTACCATTAATATCTACAATCTGTTTATGAAGCAAATGCTTTGATAAAAGATATGAATAAGTCCTTGGTATTATATCTCTAGCACCTTTTACCTCTACCTGCATTCTTCCACTATCATCTTGATAGAAACTTATGGATTTAAATTCATAGTTAAATACTTCTCTACCTTTCTTTAACTTATATCCTATAGCTCTTGGAAAACCATCTTCTGTAGTAACATAAATATCCCACAATTTACCTATATTGTCTCCAAATTCATCATACACCTTCTTGTATAGGACTTTACTTAAAAAGAAACTTGCCATCTTTTTCATAAATATTCCTCCTTCTGCTTGCAGAGGAATATTTATGATTATATATAAATTAAACTTAATATTCCTCTACTCGCCATATTAAATTTTTATAATTTGTCCGACCACTACGAGGGCCACTTTCCATTGAATTTCACCACCTAAAAATATTTTTATTAATAATGTAAAACAAAAAGAGCGCTAAAAAGGCTCTCTAAACAAACTCAGTTAATACTTCGTTGAGTTTTAGCACTATATAGCTTTAGAACTATGTCTAGCTACATTAGATAAAACCTTAATTCGGTAGTACCTGTTGACCCATTGGCATCTCTCGATGTTTCCGGGCAGTAGCGTATATCCATATAGGAGCCTCACCTAACTAAAACAATATTTAATTTATTCTACAATATTATTATATTACTAAAGTAATAAAAATCAACTATAAAACAGTAAATTTATTTAAATTTCTTTATTATATGTTATCAGCCACTATTTTTTCTCAAATACTATAAATTTTATTCAATATTTCAATTTTTCTAGATTAAGCAGTTTTTTTAAATGTTATTTTATATTTTTATTAAGTTATGATAATATTATAAAGTGAAACTTAACTGAAAAATATAATTGAAATGGAGACTTAGAAAATATGAATTTAGGGAAGAATTTTCTGCCAATTAATAAAGAAGATTTAAAAGCCCGTGGAATAAATGAACTAGATTTCGTGTTGATAACTGGTGATGCCTATGTAGATCACCCTTCTTTTGGTACTGCAGTAATCTCTAGGGTTTTAGAGAATGCAGGATACTCTGTAGGCATAATAGCCCAGCCAGATTGGCGTAATATAAATAGCTTTAAAGCTCTTGGAAAACCTAAATTGGCTTTTTTAGTTAATTCGGGAAATATAGACTCAATGGTAAATCATTATACAGCAGGAAAGAAAAAACGTCATAATGATTTATATTCACCAGGTGGTGAATCAGGCCACAGACCTGACAGGGCAGTAATAGTCTACTCTAATAAAGCTAAAGAAGCCTATAAGGATGTACCTATAGTCATCGGTGGTATAGAAGCTAGTTTAAGAAGGTTTGCTCATTATGATTACTGGGATAATAAAATAAGAAGAAGTATTTTATTAGATTCCAAAGCAGATCTACTTATCTATGGCATGGGAGAAAAAACTATTGTCCAAATGGCTGATCTATTAAAATACGGTATGAACTTTTCAAATATAACTAACCTAAAAGGTACCGTATATTCTACAAAAGATATAAGTAACCTAAAAAACTTTATAAAAGTTCCATCTTTTGAGGACTGCCTAAAGAATAAAAAGACTTATGCAGAAAGCTTTAAATTAGAATATTATGAACAAGATCCAATAAGAGGGAAAATTTTAATTCAGAAACATGGAGATAAATATATAGTTCAAAATCCACCTCAAGACCCATTAACTCAGGAAGAAATGGATATCGTATATTCTCTTCCATACACAAGAACTTACCATCCTATTTATGAAAAAAAAGGTGGTATTCCTGCTATCCAAGAAGTTAAATTTTCTATAACCAGTCATAGGGGATGCTTTGGCTCATGTTCATTCTGTGCATTAACCTTTCACCAAGGTAGAATAATACAAAATAGAAGTGCAGAATCTATAATAGAAGAAGCAAAACTCTTAACTAACTTAGATGATTTTAAAGGATATATTCATGATGTTGGAGGGCCTACTGCTAACTTCAGAACTAAAGCTTGTAAAATTCAAGAAAAGGTAGGTACCTGTAGAGATAGACAGTGCATGTTCCCTAGCCCATGTAAAAATCTAATAGTTGATCACAGCGAGTATTTAAATATACTTAGACAAATTAGGAAATTACCAAAAGTAAAAAAAGTATTTATACGTTCTGGCATTAGATTTGATTATTTAATGTGCGATAAAAATGATACTTTCTTTAAAGAATTATGTGAACATCATATAAGTGGTCAATTAAAAGTGGCTCCAGAACACATAAATAGTAAAGTTTTAAATCTAATGGGTAAACCAGATAAAAAAGTTTATAACAAATTTGTTGAAAAATACTTTGCTATAAATAAAAAAATTAAAAAAAATCAATATTTAGTTCCTTATCTTATGTCTAGTCATCCAGGTAGCGATCTTACAGCCTCTGTAGAGCTAGCGGAATATATAAAAAGTATGGGATATACACCTGAGCAAGTTCAAGATTTTTATCCTACCCCTGGAAGTCTTTCTACCGCTATGTATTATACAGAAATAAATCCTTTAACGGGTAAGCATATATTTGTTGCTAAGGATCAAAAAGAAAAAAATATGCAAAGAGCATTGCTTCAATTTAATATACCTAAAAATCACAAGTTGGTTAAAGAAGCTTTAGCTAAGTGCAAAAGAACAGACTTAATCGGAAATGATAAGCATTGTTTAATATCTGATAGGATTAAAACATCAAAAAATACTAAAAAAAGAAATCACTAAGACTTTCTTAGTGATTTCTTTTTATCTTAAATTTTTAGGTTTTATCAATTTTACCATTTTATTTCTAGGAGTCTTTTTTGTATTCATTACTCCTAATACTTCTATACCTTCTTTAACACATTCTATAGTAAGAGGAAAATCAGGGCCTCTCTCCCCATCGATATCTGTAACAATATCTTCATGACATTCTATATGTAACTTGTCTGTTTTAAAATACAAGAGACCATTTACGTCCTCTAAGTGTTCTCCTCTTAACATTTTTATAAATAATGGTATTATATCTATAATCATTCCTGCCTTTATTATTATTACATCTAAAAGGCCATCATCTATTTCTGCTTTATAAGCTAAATTAAAATTACCTGCAGTCTGCCCATTAAATACTAACATTAAGTACATATCTCCATCATAGTTTTCAACCTGAGAACTTACCTTTATCCTTAGCTTTCTAAAACTTGGTAATTGCTCTATTCCTTTTACATAATAAGCTAATTTACCTATAGTATTTTTTAAATTAACATCGGTTTTTTGAGATACATCTGTAAAAAGACCTGTACTAGCCACATTCAAAAAATACTTATCATTTATTTTCCCAATGTCCACTTTTTTAGACTTACTATTAAGTATTTGCCTACAAGCTTCTTCTATATCTTCTGGCATTCCTATGAATTTAGCAAAATCATTAGCTGTTCCTACTGGAAGTATAGCAATTGGAATATCTATTCCCAAAGCTTTCATATGATTAACCACATTATCAACAGTTCCATCTCCACCTGCTACCAAAATATATTCATAACTTTCATCTATATCTTGAAACGCACTAGACAAATCATATTCCATACCTATTCTAAAAGGACTTATAGTATATCCACATTGTTGATGTACCATAATTACTTTATCAATATCTGTGATTATTGTATTTTCTCCTGAATATGGATTATAAATAAACTTTACATTATTCATACTATAACTCTCCTATTTTAAATAATACGCATACATATTATATCATTATATATGAACTATGTCACTAAAGTTAAAAAATTGCGATGCAATTTTTAAGATTGCATCGCACTTTTTTAAATATTAGGAGTACTTGGTTCAGAGATATTTGTTAATGCTTTTCCTGCACTATTATATAAATTAGGTTCCACAGAAATGTCTCCTAATGATACTACACCTACTAAATTATTATTTTCTACTACAGGAAGTCTTCTTATCTGTCTTTCACTCATTATTCTTGATGCTTCTTTAGCATCTATTTCTGGACTAATAACAACTGGATTTGAGGTCATAATATCTCTTACTGTTTGTTTTTGCACATTTTCTCCTTCTGCAGTTGATCTTAAAGTTATATCTCTATCCGTAATCATACCTATTACTTTTTCTCCATTACATACAGGAAGAGACCCTATATTATGTTCTTTCATCAATTGGGCCGCATGCTCTACAGTATCTTCAGGGTTTAAACTTGCAACACTCTTTGTCATTATATCTTTAACCTTCATAAATATCACCTCCTAAAATATTTTGCCCTTAAACAAATATTAATATTACGGTAATATAATACTTTAAATTAAACAAAATCAATGTTTTCCATAAACAAAAACTTTCTTATCTTAAATTTACATGAAAAATACCGAATACATATTAAATTTATACGTAAAATGAGTTATAATATATAATAAACATATTATTATATTTAAACATAAGTTTATTTATTAATTTTTAGGAGTGATAATTTAATGGCAAAAAATGCTGTTCCAAACATTTTTACTTTAGGTAATTTATCTTGCGGTATATTATCATTAATGATGACTTTTCAAGGTGAATATAGAAACGCTTGTCTTTTTATATTATTAGCTGGATTAATGGATAGATATGACGGTAGAGTAGCTAGGTATTTAAATGTATCTAGTGAACTTGGAAAAGAATTAGATTCTCTTGCAGATTTAGTTTCTTTTGGCGTAGCTCCATCAATTTTAGTTTACAATCTGTACAATCTATCTAATTTGGGCTTAATAGGATATGTATTATTATTGGTATTTCCAATAGCAGGCGCTTATAGATTAGCCAGATATAATACTACATCTTTTGATGGAATATTTACAGGTGTTCCTATAACCTTGGCAGGAATGTTTATGGCTCTTTATTCACTAATTACTATGAATAGAAGCACAAGTCCTATACTTACAATATCTTTATTGGTTATGTTTTCATATCTTATGGTAAGCAAATTAAGATTTAAAAAAGTTTAAAATTAAAAGAATAACCCTTTTGTAATATCAAAATTGGGTTATTCTTTTAATTTTAGTTCTTCATCAATTTCTGTTTGTATATACTTAGCTTGCACTTTACATCTAATAACTTCAGATTTTATTTTACAATAATCCATATATCCGTAAGATGTACATTCTAATACGTCTATTATATTATCTATAACTTCTCCTAATTCATTTGCTCTTTCTAGAGCATGTTTAACATCATTCTTTCTAGATAAAGCTATGGAATTTAATTCTCCTGCTCCACCTATCAAAAGCCTATAAGAATTAACTAGTTTTGTAAGAAGCTCAGTTAAATTATTAATATCTCCATAATAATCTTGAACTACTTTTCTATGGTTCATATTATCCACCACATATAAAAAATAATATTATTATTAATCATATGGATAGATAATAAAGTTTATGCATTTTAAATTAGTACTTATAAAAGCAACTTCCACCAATAAACTCTCTCAATATAGAATTATCTGGTACATAGCTTATATCTACATCTTTAAAAAAATTCAAAAAACTTTTAAGCCTTAAAGCTTCATAATAAACGGCACTAGATTTATTTATTTTACTTAGCTCTTCCAAGGCAAACTTCTTTAATACACATAATTCATATACTAATGTTGAATTAAACATTACATCTGCATTTTCTTGATATACAAAAATATTTTTTTCTTCTCCCCTCCTAATAGATGGCCACATTTTTAAAGTTTCTTCTCCCTTATATCCCCTTGATAGATAATCTCTAACTATCCTTCTTATTATTCTAACATCTGTAGTAGCTATTCTATTGTGACTATCTAAATTAAGTTGAGTCAATGCACTTATATATATTTTAAATTTCTTTTCCTTTGGAATAGATGATGTAAGTATATCATTTAATCCATGAATACCTTCTACTATAAGTATTCCGTTATCTGGTAACTTAGTTTTATTTCCATTCCATTCTCTTTTTCCGGTTTTAAAGTTATAGGTTGGTATTTCTACTTCTTCTCCATTAAGTATAGCTTGAAGATGTTCATTTAGTAACTTCAAATCCAAAGCATAAATTGATTCAAAATCATAATCTCCATTTTCATCTTTAGGTGTATTTTCCCTATCTATAAAATAATCATCTAATCCAAGAGGCACTGGTATTAATCCATTAACTCTTAATTGTATGCCTAATCTTCTAGAAAAAGTAGTTTTTCCTGAAGAAGAAGGCCCTGCTATTAATACTATTTTAGTATCATTTCTTTCAGAAATCATATCCGCTATATAAGCTGCTTTTTTTTCATGTAACGCCTCTGCTACTCTTATTATATCTATAATTTCACCATTTTTTACCTTTTCATTTAAAGCCCCTACATCCGCTACATCTAAAATTTCTCCCCATTCTTCTGTTTCTCTAAATATTTTAGCTAATTTTTTATGCTCTACAAACTTCTGTATCTCTTTTGGATTATTTTCTGTAGGATATCTTAATAAAAATCCTGGTTCATAATACATCAAATCAAAAACTTTTAATATCCCTGTAGAATATGCCATTGAACCATAAAAATAATCATATCTGCCATCTAATTCATATAGCTTAACTTCCTTTGTATCTAAATTATTTAAAAGTCTAACCTTATCTTCCATATTATATGATTTAAATATTTCTATAGCTTTCTCTTTGTTCAAACTTATCTTTTTTATAGGTATATCTTTTTGGATTATTTCTTTCATTTTTTCTTTTATTTTCATTACATCTTGTCCAGATAGTTTACAATTTCTGCATATTTCACAATAAATACTTTTACTTAAAGAATGCTCTATGGAAATTTTAGCCTGTGGAAATACATCTAATACTGCTTTTATTAACACAAACTGTAATGTTCTAATATAAGTTCTCATTCCTATATTGGTACTTATATCAATAGGCTCAAAACTTCCTTCTACTTTAACTTTACAATTCAATTCATATATATCTTCATTTATTTTACCTAACACTATAGGTATATCTTTTTCTAAATTATTTTCTTTAATAACTTCATATATTACTGTTCCTTCTTTAACAGATATACTTTTACCATTATTCAGTTTTAATTTTAATTCTTTCATTATTACCATCCCCCATATTTTAGTAAGTATAATACTATTATACTTTAAATTTCAAAATATTACCCAATTTAGTCATATTTTTTTGTTTTTTAGCAAAAATATATTTTATGAGAGGGTGATTTTTTTGTTTACCGTATTAATAAGAACTATAATACTCTATTTTTTAGTAATATTTTCCATGAGGATAATGGGAAAGAAACAAATTGGTCAATTTGAACCTTTTGAATTGGCAATAACCATTATGGTTTCTGAATTAGCTTCTTTGCCAATGCAAGATACTAGAATACCATTAATTCATGGAATTATACCTATAATTACTTTATTGTTATTACAAACACTACTTTCTATATTCCAATTAAAAAGTGAAAAATTACGTGGAATTATAAACGGTAAGCCAAGTATATTAATTAAAAATGGTAAAATTGATATTAATGAATTAAAGTATCAAAGGTATAATATGAATGATTTAATGGAAGAATTAAGAATCAAGGGATTTTATGACATTGAGGATATTGAATACGCTATATTAGAAACTAGTGGAGAGTTATCTATAATTCCTAAATCTGAATTAAACCCTGTAACTAAAAAGGATATGAACATTCAATGCAATCAAGACTCTTTACCTATTACTTTAATACTTGATGGAAAAATCAATTATAAAAACTTAAAACTTATAGATAAAGATATAAATTGGCTTAATAAAAATCTTAATAAAAATAACATAAATAATTTTGAGGATGTATTTATTGCAATATTAAACTCCAAAGGTAAAATATATATTCAAAAAAATAAGGTTAATTAATAAAGGTGATTATATGAAAAATATTTTTATTTCTTTTACTATTTTTATTTGTATGTTACTAACAATAATTTTTTCTATTAATTATTTAAATAAAATATATGCAAATATAGAAAATTTAAATAATAACTTAGAACAATTTATAGAAGGTGATGATTGGAATTCTTCTTATAAATTAGTTAATGAAATATCAGATGAATTAGATAAACATTCTAGTAAAATTTCTATATTCGTAAATCATTCAGAACTAGATAATATAAAAAGTGAGTTTAACAAGTTAACACAATATATTAAATATCATAATAAAGATGAAGCTATGGCTAGCTTATATGCTGTAAAATTCTTTTTTCAGCATACTTTAAAATTAGAAAGAATTAGTATTGAAAATATATTGTAGTATATAGTATACTCTATATTAGAATATAACGTATGCTAATATTTTCTCAAAAACTTTTATTTAGTAATGTTTTTATAATTATAGCAAATTACAATATTATGCTTTATAATGTAATTATAAATAAAATATCCTAATAATCGGATATAAAATACAGTTGGAAGGTGGAATATATATGGCTTTAGTAACAACAAAAGAAATGTTTCAAAAAGCTTATGAAGGAAAATATGCTATAGGTGCTTTCAACATTAACAATATGGAAATAATCCAGGCTGTAGTAAATGCAGCAAGTGTACAAAAATCACCTGTTATTCTTCAAGTATCATCTAGTGCTTTAAAATATGCAGGTCCTAAATATCTTAAACATATGGTTGAAGCAGCTATAGAGGATACTGGTTTAGATATAGCTCTACATCTAGACCATGGCGCAAATATGGATCAAGTAAAACTTGCTATAGAATCTGGATTTACTTCTGTTATGTTTGATGGTTCCCATTATGATTATGAAGAAAATGTAAGATTAACAAAAGAAGTAGTAGACTATGCTCACAGTAAAGGTGTTACAGTTGAAGCTGAACTTGGAAAACTTGCTGGCGTAGAAGATGATGTAAAAGTTGCTGGTCACGAAGCTACTTATACTGATCCTGATCAAGCTGTAGACTTTGTAAAAAGAACTGGAGTAGATTCTTTAGCTATAGCAATAGGAACTAGTCATGGTGCATATAAATTTAAAGGAGAAGCTAAACTTGACTTTGACAGATTAAATACAATAACTACAAACTTAGAAGAAGCTGGATTCAAAAACTTCCCAATAGTTTTACACGGAGCATCTTCTGTAGAACAAAAATTTGTTGCTATGTGCAATGAATTTGGTGGAGAAATTGGCGGAGCTAAAGGAGTTCCTAATGAAATGCTAAGAAAAGCTGCTTCCATGGCTGTTTGTAAAATAAATATGGATACAGACTTAAGACTTGCAATGACAGCTTCTGTTAGAAAAGTATTAGCTGAAAATCCTAAAGAAATAGATCCAAGAAAATATCTTGGAGCTGGAAAAGCTGCTATCGAAGAATTAGTGGAAGATAAAATTAAGAATGTATTAGGTTCTTCAAATACACTTTAAAATAAAAAAATCACTATGAAAGCATTAAACTTTCTTAGTGATTTTTTTATTTTTCTACTTTTGTCTAATCCAATATGACAACTTTTATAAATGTTATTTTATCCTTACTTTTCTATATAATTTATTACATTTTTAATAACTATATCAATGGATCCATCACCATGTCTATGTATTTGGAATCTATTAATATCATTATAAGCTTCTTCATTTATATATAAATCAATATCCTTATCAATTTTCAATCTAATCCTTTTAAACTTTTTTTCTATCCATTCCTTATCTACATCTATTTTATCGTTAACGCCTTCAGCAGATATGTATTCTACAAAGCTTGCTTTAGCTTCCTTATTATCCCCAAATATATCTTCAGATACTTGATACAAGTCTACATTTTCCTCTTCTCTTAGCTTTTTCTTTACTGTACTTCTTACCTTCTCCGCTGTATCAGCATTTTCTTTTAGATTAACTCTTGTCCACTGTTCTGCAGCTGTAACAAATTTTTTGGTTACATCCCTTTTATTTTCTATTATTGTACATCCTAAATACTTATTAATAAAATAATTTGATCCATAGTCTTCATCTTTACTTTTCTTTTGCTTATCAATAATCATAAGATCAAATTCATTTTCTTCGTTTTTAGGTTTAATAAAGGCACATTTTTGTATCTTCTGAGAACTTATAGGTAATCCTGTTAGTTCAGGAATTATTTCTATTCCAACCTTATCCTCTATAAAATTAATGCTATGGGTGTAATTTTTTACATAATCCATTTTAATAATACCAATCATAGGACCATATTCTGTGTATATAGAAACTACAATTAAGTCACAAGATGGTATATTTTCATTTGATTCCATTAAAATAAAAAGTTGTCTTGCTATTTCCTTAGATACTTCTACTATATCACTTTGTCCATTTAAATACTCTTCGCTTAGTTCTTTTACTATATTTCTTTCCTCTTTGAATTTAGCATATTTTAATTCTTCATCCTTAAGACATCTTTCTATATGTTTTAATAGAAAATTATATGTCTCTTCTTTAAGATTTAATTTATACTCATTTAATATAGGACTATCCGAATTGTTATCCAAAATATGTATAACAGCTTCATTTATATTTATTTCTTTAATATACTCCAAGTCTACACACCCTTTTCTTAACTTTATCTAAATAGATAATATACCATTCCAATAAATTAGGGATAGATAAATTATCTATCCCTAATTATTATATATTATTTTAACTCTTGTTGCATCTGAGTTGATTTAGTTTTCATCTGCTGTACTTCATTAGCAGGTGCATCCTTAGTTTGATACCAACCCTTTTGTTTCATAGCATCAAATACTTTATATTGTGTATCCTCAGCATTTCTAAAATTATTTAATAAAACATTTCTAAGATTTGGACATGATGATTCTGTAATTCCTGTACTATATGCTGATATAACTTGCTTTTCTGTAGTAAGTAAATCCTCCATTAAATCTTTTTCACTTAAATTTGGTGAATTATGCATAAATTTTCCCTCCTAAAATAATCTCTTTATTGATGTGATTCTAAATAAGCTTTTAAGTCATTAAAGTTTTGCTTATGCACATTAGCTGCTTGATTACACAAATCCTTTAATTGTTGGTCTGTACAATACTGCGCATAAAGATTGAATTTTTTATTCATTAAACATTCGTGACTTAATTGGTCAGATATAACCTTTAAGTTATTACTTTCTATTTGCTTATTTCCTGTATTCATTTGTCTACCTCCTACAATCTAATTTAATTCTGACATTATTTATTGTTCCCTAGTGTAGAACAAATATTTATTTTTTATTAAGGAATTTACGCCTTAATATAGTTTAAAATAAATCTACAATTGTTTTTGCATATACAAGTAAATAAATTATTGTGTTATAATCTGAATATAATAAGGAGTGATATTTTTGAAAGAATTAGAAGTAAAAATATTGAACATAGATGTTGAAGATATAAGAGAAAAAATGAAAAACTTACAATGCGAAAAAGTGAAAAAAGAGAATCAAATAAATAAATTATTTGATTTTGAAAATAAAAAATTACTGAAAGAACAAGGTTATGCCAGAATAAGAATTGTTGAGGATATTTTACACAATTGTAATAAATACTATATGACAACTAAAAGGATATTAAGTCAAGATAAATTTAAAATAATGGATGAAAATGAGGTGCAAATATCAGATCCTATAGAAGGAGAAAGTATTTTTAAATCTTTAGGATTAGAACTTATTCAATGTATAAAAAAATATAGAGAAAGTTATAAATATAAAAATTCTCTTATAGAAATAGACATAAATGAAAAATCTTTTTGTCCTTTTCCTTATATAGAAATTGAATCTCCAGATGAAGAAGAGCTAAAAGATATTGTACATAAATTAGGGTATACTATTGAAGATACTACTTCAAAAAATATTTATGAGCTAATAGAAATTTTTAAAAATAAAGGATTTTAGCCTATGTTTGGATATGTGACTCCTTGTAAAATGGAATTAAAAATAAAAGATTATGAAAAATTTAGAGCTTACTACTGTGGCCTTTGTAAAACTATAAAAAAAGACTACGGCAACTTACCTAGGTTTGTTTTAAATTATGATATGACCTTTCTTGCAGTTTTACTTCATTCTTTAGATGAAGATAGTTGTTCTTATATAAAAGAACATTGTATGGTACATCCTATAAGAAAAAAGGTAGTTCTTGTATCAAATAAACCTTTAAAATACGCTGCTTTTTGTAACATAACATTATCCTATTTTAAACTATTAGACAATGTTAATGATGATAATTCTATAAAAAGTAAAGTTTTATCTTTGTATTTAAAGAGGTATATTAAAAAGGTTTATGCTGAATTTCAAGATAATATACACTATATAGAGAAAAAATTAAAAGAACTTTATAGTCTTGAAAAAAGCCAGAGTTACAATAGTATAGACGAAATCAGCCACCCTTTTGCAGAGCTTACAGGTTATATATTATCTTCTTACATAGAAAAAAATGACGAGAACTCTAAATTAAATCTATATAATTTAGGATATAATTTAGGGAAATGGATATATATAATAGATGCTTGGGATGATTTGGAATCTGATATAAAAAAGAAAAAATTTAATCCTTTAATTTCCTTATTTAATAAAGATGGGAATAAATCTTATGAAATTTTAAAAACAGATTTAGAAGGAAGACTGTTCTTTATACTAACTATGTGTGGAAAATATTGCTTAGATTACTTAAATAAATTACATATTAAAAAAAATGAAGACTTATTATATAATATTTTACAATATGGTCTTATGGAAAAAATGGACAAAGTTTTTAAAGGGAGTGAGTTTAACTATGGAAAACCCATATGAAATACTTGGTATAAATAAAGGAGCTTCTAAAGAAGAAATAAAAAGAGCTTATAGAGATTTAGCAAAAAAATATCATCCTGACCAATACGGTAATAATCCATTAAGAGATTTAGCTGAAGATAGAATGCGAAAAATAAATGAAGCTTATGATTATCTTATAAAAAATGCAGATAGTGGAAATTATTCTAATACAAATTCTTACAATAATAATGATTACGTTGACTATCAATCTATAAGAATGGATATACAAAATGGCAACTTTTCTATTGCTGAAGAAAAATTAAGTAGAATTTCTATAAGAAATGCAGAATGGAACTTTCTTATGGGTTTGATAAACTTAAGAAAAGGTTGGTATGATGCTTCTTATAACTATATAAAGACAGCTTGTAATATGGACCCTAATAATATGGAATATAGAGAAGCTTTTAATCGTATAAATAATACAAATAATTCTTATAGGCAGCCATATCATAATAGTAGGCACGGTTCAGATAATGATATATGTAGTGTTTGTGCCACTCTATATTGTATGGATTGTTGTTGTGAATGCTGTGGTGGCGATTTTATAAGTTGCTGTTAATATGATTAGGAGATGATTATATTGAATACATCTTTTATCACTAAAGCAGGTATCTTGACTGCTTTAGGTGTTATTCTAACTTATTTAAGTATTCTACTTCCTACTAATAAATTATTTACTTTGGGATTGACCTCTTGTTTAATACCCATAACTATAGTACTTACGAACGTAAGGACAGGTATTCTAGTATATATAGCCACTAGTTTACTTAACTTATTATTGATTGGACTAAGAGGTCAGGTTTTTTTATACATTCTATTTTTCGGTTCTTATGGTTTAATAAAATTATATATTGAAAAAATTAGAAATTTATATTTAGAAATAATATTAAAGTTTTCTTTTTTTAATATATGTTTAGTTATCTCCTATTTTATATACAAATTTTTTCTACCTGATAACATTATTAACTTACCCTTCAAATTTATTATTTCTGGTTGGTTAGTATTTCAGTTAGGATTCTTTTTGCAAGACTATGCTTTAACAATAATCATTCATATAATAAATACCAGATTTAAAATCAATAAAAACTTATAAATTATTTTTATAATTTGTGTTTTGATTATATGTCAAAATATTACATTTTTTTATTGAAATCAAAAAAGTTTTTTAAAAACTGTTGACACCATTTTATAATTTGATATAATAATAAATGTCGGTAATAACCTGACAAAAATTAATGCCCATTAGCCAAATGGTAAGGCACCTGCCTCTGGAGCAGGCATTGTGTTGGTTCGAGTCCAGCATGGGCAGCCAAAAGAACTCTTGTTAATCAAGAGTTCTTTTTATATATTAATTGATTTATTAAATTAATTTTCAATTCTTACATATACTATATAAAACAAATCCTTCTTGACAATATGATACTAATGTTATAGAATTTTATATAAATTTATATCAAAAAATACTTTGAACAGGAGTAGTAGTATTTTCCCACTTTTAAGAGAACTGTTGGATGGTGTAAAACAGTAGTGAAAAATACGAACTCGCCTGGGAGTTTATCTGTCAAAAGCAGATACGGTTATTCCGTTAAAATACTAAGTGAAAGTCTAACATTTAGACCTTAATTAGAGTGGTACCGCGGAGATTCAAGCCTTCGTCTCTTAACTGAGATGGAGGTTTTTTTATGTAATTAATATTATTAAATAAATACAAAAGGAGCGATATATAATGACTAAGTATGGAACTTCTGTTGATAAAAAATGGCAGAAAAAATGGGAGGAATCAAATTTATATAAATTTGATAAAAACAAGGACGGTAAAAAATTATATGTTCTTGAAATGTTTTCATATCCTTCTGCTAGCAAACTTCATGCAGGACATTGGTTTAATTATGGCCCTGTAGATTCTTGGGCTAGAGTTAAAAGAATGCAAGGATTTAATGTATTTCAACCTATGGGTTTTGATGCTTTTGGTCTTCCTGCTGAAAACTTCGCTATAAAAACTAAAATTCATCCAAAAGATTCTACAATGAAAAACATTGAAACCATGGAAGAACAACTAAAAGCTATGGGAGCTATGTTTAACTGGGAAAATGAAATTATAACTTGCAATCCTGACTATTATAAATGGACTCAGTGGGTATTCTTAAAACTTTATGAAAAAGGATTAGCTTATAGAAAAAAGGCTCCTGTAAATTGGTGCCCAAGTTGTAATACTGTACTTGCAAATGAGCAGGTTATAGATGGTGCTTGCGAAAGATGTAATACTGAAGTAACTAAAAAAGACTTAACTCAATGGTTTTTAAAGATAACAGATTATGCAGAAGAATTATTACAAAAGCTTGATGAATTAGATTGGCCTGAAAAAACTAAAGCTATGCAAAGACATTGGATAGGTAAATCTACTGGGGCAGAAGTTACATTTAAAATTCATAACTCCGATTTAAAATTTGATGTATTTACTACAAGAGCAGATACTTTATTTGGTGTAACTTATGTGGTTTTAGCACCTGAAAATCCTTTAGTAGATAAAATAACTACAGATGAAAATAAAGAATCAGTTGAAGCATATAAAAATCAGGCTAAAAAACAATCTGATATAGAAAGACAATCCATTACACGTGAAAAAACTGGAGTATTTACAGGAAGCTACGCCATAAACCCTGTAAATGAAAGAAAAGTTCCTATTTGGGTTGCAGATTATGTTTTAAACACTTATGGTACTGGTGCAGTTATGGCGGTTCCTGCTCATGATGAAAGAGACTTTGCCTTTGCCACAAAATATGATCTTCCTATAGAAAGAGTTATCGAAGGAGGGGACTCTCTTCCTTACACTGAAGCTGGAATTATGATAAATAGTGATGAATTCAATGGTATGAATTCAGATGAAGGAAGAAAAGCTATAGTTGAAAAGCTTAGCAAAAATGGATTAGGCACTGAAAAAATAAATTATAGATTAAGAGACTGGTTAGTATCAAGACAAAGATATTGGGGAGCTCCTATACCAATAATACATTGTGATAAATGTGGTATAGTACCAGTTCCTGAAAGTCAACTTCCTGTGGAACTTCCTTATAACGTAGAATTTGCTCCAGATGGTAAATCACCACTTGCTAAATCAGAAGAGTTTATAAATACTACTTGTCCTGTTTGTGGTGGTCATGCAAGAAGAGAAGCTGATACTCTAGATACATTTGTTTGTTCATCTTGGTACTACTTAAGATATCCAGATAATAAAAATAGTGAAAAAGCATTTGATTCAGAGCTAATTAATGAAATACTTCCAGTTGATAAGTATGTAGGAGGACCTGAACATGCTTGTATGCACCTTTTATATGCAAGATTTATAACAAAGGCATTAAGAGACATGGGATACTTAAACTTTGATGAGCCATTTTTATCTCTTACTCATCAAGGATTAATTCTTGGACCAGATGGACAAAAAATGAGTAAATCAAAAGGAAATACTATTGCCCCAGATGACTATATAAAAGAATACGGTTCTGATGTATTTAGAATGTATCTGATGTTTGGATTTGATTACTCTGAAGGTGGAGCTTGGAGTGATGATACTATAAAAGCAATTGGCCGATTTATTGATAGAGTTGAAAGAATACTAGACTCCTGTAGAGACTATATAAATAACCCTAATAATGATAAACATAGTTTAGATAAATCAGAAAAAGAATTAAATTATGTAAGACATTTTACTATAAAATCAATTACAGAAGATGTAAAAAAAATGCAATTTAATACTTGTATTGCAAGACTTATGGAATTTACAAATGCATTATCTAAATATATGAATGAAGAAGTTAAAAATGCTTCTTTCTTAAAGGAATGTATATTAGATTTTATAAGACTAATAGCTTCATTTGCACCACATTTTGCTGAAGAGGAATGGGAACTTTGTGGCATGACATCATCAGTATTCAATGAAAAGTGGCCAGAATTTGATACTAATGCTTTAGTAAAAGACGAAATTGAAATAGCTGTACAGATTAATGGAAAAGTTAAAGCTAGAATTAATATTGCTTCTGGGTTATCAGAAGATGATATAAAAGCTTCTGTACTTAATTCAGAAGATGTAAAAAAACATACTGAAGGTAAAAATATACTAAAAGTTATAGTTATAAAAGGTAAACTTGTAAATATAGTAGTAAAATAATATATTAAATAATCCTATATATCCGATTTATTCTAGATATAAAAGGGGATGTCGCATTAGCATAAAAAATTTGCTAACGCGACAGCGTTTTTTGGGTATTTCATAGCAAGTTTAAAGATGCTTTAAATCCAAATGA
>NZ_JAGGKA010000019.1 GCF_017873215.1 Clostridium tetanomorphum | reverse complement strand
AACCATATCTATTCTATCAAAGTGAGGTGTTTTTTTTTCAACGCTTAAGCTTTTCTGAACACACCTGCATAGCAGGTGGTTTTATTTATAGACAAAAAAACTGTCGCACTAATTTTTTAGTGCGACAGCCCCTTAATTTATAATTATTTATACATTTCTAAAGTTCTTTCTGTGGCCTTTAAAAGATTATTAAGTTCAAATACTTCTCCCTCTTCAATTAGTTTATTTAACTGTGTCTGATATCTAGTAGACTCAACAGATTTTCCTATAGAAGATAAAGTAAGTATATTATCCATTATATTAGATACTATATTAGATTTAACCTCAAATAACTTTTGAGCATCCTTTATTTCATCCTTTATCTCTAACATTTTTTCGTCTAATTGAAAAGCTGCATCCGCTGCTGACTTAAGCTTATATTTTATTTCTTCAGGTATATCATGTTTATATTTATAATTTAATGAATGTTCTATAGTAGCCCAGAAATTCATAGCTAATGTCCTTATTTGGAATTCTGCTAATATTTCTTTTCTTCCTTCTGCCATATTTACAGGATATTTAATAATTACATGATAACTTCTATATCCACTAGCTTTTACATCCGTAATATAATCTTTTTCATATATAATTTGCATATCTGTTCTTTGCCTTATCAAATTAACTACTTTTTCTATGTCATCTACAAATTGACACATTACTCTTATTCCTGCTATATCTTCCATTTCATATTCTACTCTATCTAATGGTATATCAAACTTATTGGCCTTTTCTAATATGCTTGATATTTCCTTAACCCTACCTGTAACAAATTCTATAGGTGAATATTCATTTTGTCTTCTATATTCTCTTCTTATACTTCTAAATTTCACTTTTAATTCTTCCACTGCCTGTTCATAGGGTATTAAAAAAGTCTTCCACTCTCTTATAGCCATATTCTCTGCCCCCTTGATAGTTATTTATTAATTATACACTCATTATAATTATAATACATTACATTGCAATTAATAATATATTTTATTCATATTTTTTGATATAATAAATTTATGCAAATTATTATAAAACTATTATACTAAAGGGTGATTCAGTGAAAAACAATATATTTTCTGGCTTAGAAGAGCTAGGTTTTAATGATATAGAAAATCTTAAGATATATAAAAAGGATTCTGAAGATGAGAAAAAGGAAAAAAATGAAGAAGTTTCCCCTAAAATGTCACCTATATATAACAGAGAAATTACCTGCCCTGTATGTAGTAATCAATTTAAAGCCAAAGCCATAAAATCCTCTCATTATAGAGTTGGTAAAAAAGATACAGATTTTTTTATACGATATTTATCTGTAAATCCTTATTTTTATGATGTTTGGTTATGTAATCAATGTGGTTACGCTGCATTAAAATCTGATTTTGAGAAAATAAGAGATTTTCAAATAAAATTAATAGAAGAAAAAATTAAACCTAGGTGGCATGGAAGAATTTATCCAGAATCTTATGATGTAAATATAGCTATTGAAAGATATAAACTTGCCTTATTAAACTATACTATAATGGAAGCTAAATCTAGTAAAAAAGCTATGACTTGTTTAAAATTAGCTTGGATGTATCGTTTATTAGAAGATATCAATAATGAATTACTATTTTTAAAAGAATCCTTAGAAGGATTTAATGATGCTTATTATAATGAATCCTTGCCAATATACGGCATGAATAAATATACTATAATGTACCTAATAGGAGAGCTTAATAGAAGAATAGGTATTAATGATAAAGCTCTGTTGTGGTTCGGTCAAGTTATAACCCTTCCTGGTACTCCTCCTAAACTAAAAGATTTAGCTAGAGATCAAAAAGATTTAATTAAAGAAGAAGAAAAATTAAAAGAAGAAGAGAACAGTTCTGCTACTATAGATTCTTCTAATTCTAGTGAGGCCACAAAAACATCTGCTAAGAATACAAAGAGAGGATTTTTCTCTAAATTATTTGGAAAATAAAAAGTATATGGTACTATATATTATTTTAGATACCATATACTTTCAAAATTATTAAATAAACAGATTTACATTTGAATCTTCAGCTTCCCCTAAATAATATCCTACTCCTCCTATTTGTACTCCTTCTATAAGCTCTTCTTTTTTTAACCCCATAACGTCCATGGACATTTGACAAGCTACAATATTTATGCCATTATCTATAGCTGATTTAATAAGCTCTTCTAATGAGCTTATATTCTTATCTTTCATTACTTTTCTTATCATCTTACTTCCCATCCCAAGCATGTTCATATTTGAAAGCTTTAATTTTTTACTGCCTCTTGGCATCATAATACCAAACATTTTATCCATAAAACCTTTATTCACATTTACTTTCTCAGGTTTTCTTAACACATTTAATCCCCAAAAAGTAAAGAACATAGTAACCTTTTTACCCATAGATGCTGCTCCATTAGCAATTATAAATGAAGCTATAGCTTTATCTAAATCCCCACTAAATACTACAATAGTTTTATTATCATTTTTTTCAATGTTATATATTTGTTCTTTAGAGTTACTTAAATTTTTACATCCTTTTTTTATTAAAGCTACAACTATTCCTTTTTCACTTTTAACATCTAGCAAGTCATTATTAGTTCTTTCACACCAAGCCTTTATATCCTTGAAAAAACCAGGATCTGAAGCTTTAGCTTTTAAAATCTCTCCATCTTTCATATATCCAATTGTAGAGTTAACTTGCATTAATGGTCCTGGACAACTTAATCCACATATGTCTATTTCCTTATCCACTTTATCAACATTTTTTATGGTATTATCACTAACATTTTGTGAATTGTTTTTTTCATCTTCTAAAAAAGAATTGTCATTTTCTATTTTATTAGGTGTAAACTTACTCATAATATAAGTTTTATATCCTCCTGTTAAATTTTTTGCTTTGAATCCATTAGCCTTTAATATCCTATAAGCTATATATCCTCTTAATCCTATTTGACAATAAATCAATATTTGTTTATTTTTATCTAATTCATTTAATCTATTTCTTAATTCATCTAAAGGTATATTTATACTATTTTCTATATACCCTCCTGCATTTTCTAAAGATGTTCTTACATCTAACAATATAGTACTATTTTTATCTCTACTATCTATATCTTTAGGTAAAATCATTTCTACTCTCCTAGCAAGTACATTTTCTGCTACAAATCCAGCCATATTTACTGGATCTTTTGCTGAAGAATACGGTGGCGCATAAGAAAGCTCTAACTCTTCTAAATCATATATTGTTCCATTCAATCTCATAACTGTGGCTATATCATCAATCCTCTTATCTACTCCATCATATCCAGAAGCTTGAGCACCCAAAATTTCACCTTGATTATTGAATATTAACTTTATACACATAGGAATAGCATTAGGATAATAAGAGGCATGGGATTGTGGATGAATATATATAACATTATAAGGTATATTTAATTTCTCTAATGTCCTTTGATTATTTCCTGTACTTGCCGCAGTTAAATCAAAGACTTTAATTATTGCAGTTCCTTGAGTTCCTTTATATTTAGAATTCACTCCACATATATTATCCGCAGCAATCCTTCCCTGCTTATTTGCCGGTCCTGCCAAAGGTATAGCTGTATTCTTTTTATTTACAAAATCAACTACTTCTATAGCATCTCCTACTGCATAAATGTTATCTATATTAGTTTGCATATATTCATTTACTAAAATATGTCCTTTAGTGCCCATTTCTATTACACTATTATTTATAAATTCTGTATCTGGTCTAACTCCTATAGCTAATATAACTATATTAGCCTTTAACGTATTGCCACTATTTAATATTACTTCTATTTCATTATCATTATCTTTAAAGCTCTTTACTCCATCTCCTAATATTAATCCTACTCCATTATCCTGTAATTCTTTTTCAGCATAGGTAACCATATCTGAATCAAAAGGTGCTAAAATATGCGAAGCTGCTTCTACTAAATTTACTTTTATCCCTCTATGAGTCAAGTTTTCTGCCATTTCAACTCCAATATAGCCTCCCCCAATTACTACTGCATTCTTTATCTTACCACTATCTACATGTTTTTTGATAATATCTGTATCTGGTATATTTCTTAATGTAAATATTTTATTGCTTTCTATACCTTCTATAGATGGCTTAATAGGTTTTGCTCCTGGAGATAATATAAGATAATCATAGCTTTCTTCATAAATTCCATTTTCTCTGCTATTAACTTTTACCTTTTTAGCATTTACATCTATTCCTACTACCTCACTATTTATTCTTATATCTATATTAAATTTATCCTTCATAGCTTCTGGAGTTTGAACTATAAGCTTATCTCTTTCTTTTATTGTCTCACCTATATGGTATGGCAATCCACAATTAGCAAATGATATATAATCTCCTTTTTCAAACATGATTATTTCAGCATCTTCTTCCAATCTTCTAAGCCTAGCCGCTGCTGACGCACCACCGGCTACTCCACCTATTATTAATACTTTTTTACTCATATATTAGATTCCCCCTATAAATTTATATAAAAATCTTTACTCTTCAAACAACATCTTTATCAAATTACAAATTTTTTTATCACAGATTCTATAATTTATTTCAAGTCCGTTTCTTTCTCCCTTAATTATTCCTGCAGTCCTTAATTTCTGTAAATGCTGAGATATAGTAGACTGAGGCATTTCCAAACAATTTTGCATATGAGTTACATTACACTGTCCTTTTTCTATTAAACCTTTTACTATACACAATCTCACAGGGTGAGCTAAAACCTTTAATATTTCTGCTATATGATTAAAATCATCTATATTATAATTATTCACAATACTCCCTCCATTAATCTTTATATTTATATATTACGATTATTGAATATAGTTGTCAATAATTAAACCTATAAAAACTAAAAGAGTCTTATAGGTTTAAAATCCAAATAATCACAAGAAGTTAACATATACTGAATACCATCTTTGTTTCCTTCAAAAACTTTATCTTTATTTACATCATGCAAATGTCCGTAAACTACTATTTGCACATTATACTCCCTAAAAATTTCTATAAATTCAGTTCCATCACATTTGTCATTTATAGGAGGATAATGCAACATAACAATAAACTTATTGAATCCATCTTTTTTAGCTGAATCTAGAGATAGCCTTAATCTTATCAATTCTCTTTTATAAATCTTTTCATCCTGTGCAGTAAATTTATCTCCACCTGGACATATCCAACCTCTTGTGCCACATATTGCATAATCTTCATAGGGAAAATAATTATTTTGAATAAACTTCATGTCATCATATAAATTATTTAACTTGGTAATACTAGTCCACCAATAATCATGATTACCTTTTACTAATATTTTCCTACCTGGTAGATTATGAATCCATTCTAAATCCATCATTCCTTCTTTAATTTTCATAGACCAGGATATATCACCCGCTATAAGTACGGTATCCTCATCTTCTATAGTTTTTAACCAATTTTCTTTTATCTTTTCTTCATGCTTATACCAATTGTCTCCAAAAATGTCCATAGGCTTATCTGAAGTAAAAGCCAAATGAAAATCCGATATTGCATAAATTGCCATATATTCACCTTCTGTCTATAAGTTCATCTATATCCATTACATAAGCTATAACCTTAGCTACAGCATCATATAATTCATAGGGTATTTCATCTCCTAAATCTACATTAGTTAAAAGAGCAGCTAACTCTTCATCATAAACTATAGGCACATTATTATCTTGAGCTTTTTCTACTATTTTATCCGCAACATATCCCATGCCAGCCGCAGTAACTACAGGGGCATCATATCCTTTTTCATATGAAAGAGCCGCTGCTTTTTTATTTTTCATAAAATATCCCCCTTAATATGTAAAAAAACACTACACTTTTACATTGATAGCACCGATATTCTCATCATTAAAAAATTCTCTACAATTAACTATATCTAAATCTTCCGATTTCTCTTCTACCTTAACATATACATTATACCCTATATCACTTAATGCCTTCAATATTCTATCCTTTCCTTTGTCCAAAATTTTCACCCACTGTTCTTTACACTTTATATCCACATTCATATTCATATTATTTATTGATATAAATGCATCTACCACTCCCATATTAATAGTTGTTACAGAAGTAGCAATCTTAACGTTCCTTCTATCTATCTTCTTTCCTTTTTTTCTTTCATCTTTTATTATTAATTTACATTGATAGTCTTCTTTATTAATATTTACAGGTAAATCCATATAATAATATCCATCAGAAATATTATTGAATACCTTAAAATTATTTACTTCTCCTTTCAATAGTTGAATAACTTTTTCATATGCTTCTCCTTTTGCTGATGACTTATTTGTTAATAAATTACTTATAGTATCTTTCATTTCTTTAACTTTATCATTTATTTTATCCTTTATTCCATCAGCTAAATCTTCTATATTATTTTTTATAATAATTTCCTTTTTGCTTATGGTATCTTTGCTTTGATTTTCTTTATTTTCTACAATATTCTTATTGATGGTAGAATTATTTTTTTCTATATCATTTGTTTCTGCCTTTTGAGAAGTTTTTAAAGAAACTTTTTCTTCATTAACTGTATCTTTGTTTAATTGTAATCCTTCTTCTTCATTCTTTAATACTTTTTCTGGAAAATTTTCTGATGTTTCCTCTATATTTTTCCCCAACGGCAATGTATTATTTTTGTTATATTCTTGCATAGTATCTTTATTAATAATATCTTTACTATTCATATCCTTATTAGAGATATTCTTATTATCATCTCTATTTACAGATTGTTTATTCTGTTGTAAAGTCTCCTTATTTAAAGTGTCATGCCTCTCTGATTGAAGATTTTTTTCATAGTTAGATTTATTCCATTCATCTTGTATTTTTTCTAAACTTTTATATATACTCATAGGTTCTTTAAAAACCTTATTAAAACTCTTTATATTATCTTCAGTTAAATCTATATTATTTTCTAAAAGAGTTAAAATACTATCCTCATCTAATTCTTTTAACTGAGAAAAAAATCCCTTTAGTATATTCTCTACTTCTCTACCTTTATCCGAATTTAAATTTATACCTCTACTTTCTATATACTTATTTATAAAAGCCTCTTCTTCCAACGGATCCTTTGCAATTTTATTTATAAAATTTATTAAAGTTTTAACTTCAGATATATTTTCTTTTGTAAGCTGTATATTATGCTTAACCATTTTTTCTAATAGAACATAATCTTCTTTACTTACTGATATATTTTCACCTTTTAATATGTTTTCTATAGAATCTTGGGTTAATTTTTCTTCTGAACTCTTATTGTTTAAAATAGTTAATTGGAGTTGGCCTTCTTCAAAACCATCTACTTCGAACTTTATAAGTCCTTCTAATGAAAACTCTAGAGGATTTTTTAACTTAGCAGAGAATTGCCAGCCATCCAATAATCTTAATAACACTTCACCTTTTCCTTCATCTAAACTTATCATTCTTGCTAAAAATACCTCTCCTACTTGAAATGACAGTTTATTTGTAATTCTTTTTGAATTAAGATTATAGGCATTATTTATATTGAAAATTCCTGCCATAAAATCACCCCTCTTTATATATCGTATAAATAATTATAACATTAAAGCAAACTACCTTAGTAGTTTGCTTTAATGTTATTATATAAACTAATTATTATTTGCTAGCTGCTTTTTAATACTTTCTTTGTGAAGTATAGGTGATACACTCTTATAAATGACAACAGTTATTATTGACACAAATACACCTTTTATAAAATTAAACGGTATAATAGTCCATATTATAAAAGCATTTATATTTGTAACTTTTGGATTAATTTTTTGTGCTAATTGAACAAATGCTTCCAAAGGTATATGAAGAGCTCTTTCATATAATGGTAATAATAAATAATAATTAAATATTCCTGCTGCTACTGACATAACTATAGTACCAAAGATTAAACCTATTATAGCAGACTTTCTATTTTTGTTATTTCTGTATATAAAACCTGCAGTTAATATCATTACTGATCCTACCAAAAAGTTTGCTAATTCTCCTACAAATGCTGTTTTGGTAGCAAATATTCCATGTAATATATTTTTTATTAATTCTATAATTACTCCTTGTACTGGACCTAATGCAAAAGTTCCAATAAGTGCTGGTAGATCACTAACATCTATTTTAAGAAATTCTGGAAACAACGGTAGTGGCAATTCAACATACATTAATAAAAATCCCATAACACTAAGTAATGATACTTTTATTAATACATTTAATTTGTTATTTTTCATTTAATCTCCCTCCTAATCCTCATATCTTCTTAAGCTATGGTACAATAAAAAAACCCTGACATCAAAAAGTCAGGGCTAAAAAACTTATTCCTTATCATACCTTCTTTCATCCAGACTTTACTGTCGGCTTCGGAATTTAACCGAATCATGCCTTTCGGCTCGCGGGCTTTACCGCCGGTGGGGAATCACACCCCGCCCTGAAGATATTATTTTATTAATAATCACTTTACAAAGTAATTATATGATACTTTTATTTAAAATTCAATAGAAATCTATATAATATATTATTTTTTATTTCTCTATTGTTCTTTCATACTTAAAGATATTCTTTTTCTTTTTTCATCAATTTCTAATACTGTTACCTTTACTATATCGCCTACCTTAACTACATCTAATGGATGTTTTACAAAACTATCAGATAATTGACTTATATGCACTAATCCATCTTGATGTACTCCTATATCTATAAAAGCACCAAAGTCCGCCACGTTTCTTACAGTGCCCATAAGCACCATCCCTGGTTTAAGCTGATTTATATCTATAACTCCAGTTTTAAATATTGGTTTAGGTAATTTTTCTCTTGGATCTCTACCTGGTTTTTTCAATTCTTTTATTATATCTTTCAAAGTAGGTATACCTAGATTCAATCCCTTAGATAAATTTTCCATACCTATATTTTCAACTCTCTTCTCTATATCTTTTAACTTATTATTATTAAGTTCCTCGATATCATATTCTAATATATCCAGTAACTTCTTGGCCCCTTCATAAGATTCTGGATGCACTGAAGTATTGTCCAAAACTTCGTCACTTTCCATTACTCTTAAGAACCCCGCACATTGTTCAAAAGCTTTTGCCCCTAATCTTTTCACTTTAAGAAGTTCCTTCCTGTTTTTAAATTTACCATTTTCCTCCCTATAAGCTACTATATTTTCAGCTATTGATGAATTTACTCCAGAAACATATGATAATAAAGATGGAGTCGCTATATTTAAATCCACACCTACATTATTAACACAATCCTCAACTACTCCTTTTAAAGATTGATCTAATTTCTTAGGAGTTACATCATGTTGATACTGTCCTACTCCTATAGCCTTAGGATCAATCTTCACAAGTTCAGCTAATGGATCCTGTAATCTTCTTCCTATAGATATAGCTCCTCTTATAGATACATCAATATTAGGATATTCCCTTACTGCAAGTTCAGATGCTGAATAAACAGATGCTCCTGCTTCTGATACTATTACATAATAAAGGGATTTTCCCTTCTCCTCTTTTACTTCGTTAATAACTTTTTCTATAACCTGTTCAGATTCTCTACTAGCAGTACCATTTCCCAATGAAATTACATCTACATTATATTTGTATATTAATTCCTTTAGCTTCTTAACCGATCCCTCTATATCATTTTGAGGTGCAGTAGCATAAACAGTTGATATATCTAAAAGTTTTCCTGTGTCATCCAATACTGCTATCTTACATCCTGTTCTAAATCCTGGATCATAGCCTAATACTACTTTTCCTTTTATTGGAGCTTGCATTAAAAGTGCTTTCAAATTAGCCTTGAATATATCAATAGCGCCTTCCTCTCCTCTATCAGTTAATTCGGATCTAATTTCTCTTTCTATAGAAGGATAAATAAGCCTTTTCAAAGAATCTTCTATACTTTTTTCTAAGTATAAATCTGTCAATGAATTTCCTTTTAACACTTTTGTTCTTAGATATTCTATTATTTTATCAGTATTAGTCACAATTTTAACTGAAAGAATTTTTTCCTTTTCCCCTCTATTTATAGCTAGTATTCTATGGGAAGGTATACTTTTTACAGCTTCACTATATTTATAATACATTTCATAAGGAGTTGATTCGTTACTTTCTCCACTAGTTTGAATTACTCCCTCTTTATTTACAAAAGCCCTTATCCACTTTCTATATTCCGCTTCATCAGATATAACTTCGCTAATTATATCTTGAGCCCCTTCTAAAGCCTCCTCTGAAGTGCTAACTCCTTTTTCCTCATTTATGTATTTACTTGCCTCTTCCTCAATTACACCTTTAAATTTTCCATTCAATATTATATCTGCTAATGGTTTTAAACCTCTTTCTAATGCAATAGTAGCTCTTGTTCTTTTTTTAGACCTAAAAGGTCTATATAAATCTTCTACTTCTGTTAATGTATCACATTTTAATATCTTATTTTTTAATTCTTCAGTTAGCTTTCCATGTTCATCTATAATTCTTATAACATCTTCTTTTCTTTGATCTAAATTTCTTAAATAAATGAGTCTATCAGATAGTTGTCTTAAAATTACATCTGTTAAACCTCCAGTTACTTCTTTTCTATATCTAGCAATAAAAGGAATAGTATTACCTTGATCTAGTAAATCTATAACATTATTAACCTGTTTTATGCTAATTTTTAATTCTTCACTTAATCTCTCTTCGATTTTTTTCATATTTACCTCCATATTTTAAATTTTATTCCAAAGCAATCGTTAACCAAAATTATTTTACAACAGTTATATACTATTTTGCAATGTAATATATTTTATAAGAGCATTAATTTATAGGAGAACATTATGTATAAAAATTTCTTTTATTATTTACTTTCTTTATCTTTAATAATTTTTTATCTTAGTTTTAATTTCATGATATCTATAAAATCTTTTGATAGCTATTGCGTTAAAAAAAATATAGAATATCTATCCTCAGAAGAATTTAATGGTCGATTGGCAGGTACAGTAGAAAATATAGAGGCATCTAACTTTATAAAAAATAAATTTATAGAAAATAAACTTAGTCCTCTTAATAATAATTATTACCATAACTTTACTACTTATTACCCTGAGAAAATACCCGGAAAACCTTATCTCAGAATTTTGAATAAAGACAAAATAGTTATAAAAGATTATATTTACTCAAAAGATTTTAAAGAGGAAATGTTAAACTTTAAAAGTAATAAAGTTATTCTAAACTCATCAGATAAAATTCATTTTGATAAAAACTTCTTTACTGTATCTACAGAAAAAGGTAATTTTTTATTTTTTGTTCCCGAAAATGATAATTTAAATTTTAGAAGCTCTTTTTTCCCTGAATCTGAAATGGATATGTATATTATGATAACTCAATCTACAAAAAATGATATTGAAAAATTTATAGATAACGACTGTATATTAGAATGTTTTATACCTTTTAAAATAAATAAAGCTGAAATAAATAATGTAACAGCTTTCATAAAAGGGAAAAATTCTTCTTCTCCTATTGTTCTTTCAGCACATTTTGATCATTTAGGCTCTGATTTAAACAATACTGTATATCCTGGCGCTTTAGATAATGCATCTGGTACAGCTTTTATAATTGAGATGAGTAAATATTTGAAATCCATTGGCAAACCTACTAATGATATATTATTCATAGCTTTTAATGGAGAAGAATTCGGATGTCTAGGCTCTAAAAAATTTGTTCAGGATTATTATAAGCTAATAGAGAGTAGTAAAGTTTTTAATTTTGATATGATAGGTACTGATAATTCAGCACCTTTATGCATAATGGGTGGAAAAAATGATTCTGTAAACTCTCCTCTTATAAAATCTACTGCCAATGTATGCTCTAAAGAAAAAATATACTTTAACTATTTATTTGAAGATTCTAGCGATCATAGTGCTTTCACCGATGCTAATATAAATGCAATAACACTTATAGATAATGATTCAAGTCGTATTCATACTCCTAATGACAAAGCTTCTTTTATAAGCAAACAATCCATAGATAGATGCTTTAAAATAATTCAAGAAGAAATCATTAACTATGCCTTTGATAACAATCCATTAATCATACACTATAAAGCATTTTCTATAATTTCATTTATAGTCTTAATAATCTTGTTCAATACATCTTATAAGTTAAAAAGGTGCTAACTTAGCACCTTTAACTTATATTATTTTTGCTTAAGATATTCATTTATAAATAAGTCTATATCCCCATTCATTACTGCTCCCAAATTACTTGTTTCTGCACCAGTTCTATGATCTTTAACTAAATTATATGGATGAAATACATATGATCTTATTTGACTTCCCCAACCCATATCTTTTAATTCTCCTGTTAAATCCTCTATTTTTTCCTTATGAGCAGCTTCCTTTAATTCTACTAACTTTGATTTTAACATTTTTAAAGCTGTTTCTTTATTTGAATGTTGACTTCGTTCATTTTGACATTGTACCACTATTCCCGTAGGTATATGAGTTATTCTAATAGCAGATTCAGTTTTATTCACATATTGTCCCCCTGCTCCTCCTGCTCTATAAGTATCTATTTTTAAATCTTCTGGTCTTATGTCTATATCTTGGCTTTCTGTAAGTTCAGGTAATACTTCCAATGATGCAAAGGAAGTTTGTCTCTTACCATTAGCATTAAAAGGCGATATTCTTACAAGTCTATGTATTCCCTTTTCAGCCTTAAAATACCCATAAACAAAATCTCCACTTATTCTTAAAGTAACACTCTTTATTCCTGCTTCATCTCCTGGCAATAAGTCAATATTTTCCACTTTATATCCTTTTTTCTCGCACCATCTAGTATACATTCTTAGTAACATTTCTGTCCAATCTTGAGCATCTGTTCCCCCAACACCTGCGTGTAAAGTTATTATAGCATTATTTCTATCATATTCTCCTGAAAGAAGTACCTCTATCCTAAAATTTTCTATGTCCTTTTTTAAGTCATCTATTTCTTTTAATATTTCTTTTATAGACTTTTCATCATCTTCTTCTATTAACTCTATAAATATTTTATTATCCTCTATTTTACACAAAAATTCATCATATTTTTCTATTCTATCTTTTAAAAACTTTTCTTCTTGAGTTATTTCCTGTGCTTTTTTAATATCATTCCAAAACTCAGATTCTTGCATTTTGTTCTGTAATTCTTCCACCTTAAACTTAAGCGATGTTAAGTCAAAGTGAATCACCTATCTCTCCTAAAGTACTTTTAAGGTTATTAAGAATATTAACTGCTCCTTCCACCTCTAATAGCATTCTATCAACTCCTTTAAAAATAATATCAAAATGGAGAATTGAGAATTATACAATAAAAATTATAACTCTAAATCCTCCATCAAGTTTATATATTTAATTTATCCAAATTAAATTCTAAATTATTATGCTTCTCTTCCACAACAATTTTTGTATTTTTTACCACTTCCACATGGACAAGGATCATTTCTACCTACTGTATGCTCTTTTCTTATAGGTTCCTTCTTAACAGAATTATCTCCACCTTGATTTGTAGCAGTTTCTTTAGCTACTCTTTCTCTTTCTGGAGCTTTTTGTATCTGAACATGGAATAAATATTTTATAGTCTCTACTTTTATGTTATAAATCATTTCATCGAACATTTCGCTTCCTTCAAACTGATAAGCCTGAACTGGATCCTGTTGTTTATAAGCTCTAAGACCTATACCTTGTTTCATATGATCCATATTATCTATATGATCCATCCATTTAGTATCAACAACTCTTAAAAGAATAACTCTCTCTATCTCTCTCATTTGTTCTGAGCCAAAATCTTCTTCTTTTTCTATATACATATTATGTGCAATATTAAATAACTTTTCTTTGATTTCATCGTTAGATAATTCACTTAAATCCTCAACTTTTATATAATCCTTTGGCATATATACGTCTTCTAAATAATCTATAAGCTTCTCTAATTCATTTTCAAATTCTTCTTCTACCCCAGAAATGTGGGAATCTACTGCTAAATAAATGGTATCCTTTATCATTTCCTGAATTTGCTCTTTTAAATCTACACCTTCAAGAACTTCAGATCTTTGCTTATAAATTATTTCTCTTTGTTTATTTATAACATCATCATATTGTATTAATGTTTTTCTTATGTCAAAGTTATTTCCTTCTACTTTCTTTTGGGCGTTTTCTATAGCATTACTAACCATTTTACTTTCTATTGCTTCATCATCCCCAAGACCCAATTTTTCAACTATTCCTTTTAATTTATCAGATCCAAAAATTCTCATTAAGTCATCTTCTAATGACACATAAAATCTTGATTCACCTGGATCTCCTTGACGTCCGGAACGTCCTCTTAACTGATTATCAATTCTTCTTGATTCATGTCTTTCTGTTCCAATTATTTTAAGTCCACCTACTTCTACTACTCCATCTCCTAATTTAATATCCGTACCACGTCCAGCCATATTAGTAGCTATAGTTACCATTCCATACTCACCAGCATGGGATACTATTTCTGCTTCCTTTTCATGATACTTTGCATTAAGAACTTGATGACGAACTCCTTTCTTTTTAAGCATTTCTGAAAGTAATTCTGATTTTTCGATACTTACTGTACCTACAAGTACAGGCTGACCTTTTTTATTAGTTTCAACTATTTCATCTACTATAGCTTTAAATTTACCTTTTGCAGTTTTATATACTAAATCTGATTGATCTATTCTTGCAATTGGCTTATGAGTAGGAACTACTATTACATCAAGACCATATATTTCTCTAAATTCTCCTTCTTCTGTTAAAGCAGTACCTGTCATACCTGATAGCTTTTTGAACATTCTAAAATAATTCTGATATGTTATTGTAGCTAAAGTCTTTGATTCTCTCTCTACATTAACTCCTTCTTTAGCTTCTATAGCTTGGTGTAACCCATCACTATATCTTCTTCCTTCCATAACTCTACCAGTAAATTCATCTACTATCATTACTTCTCCGTCTCTTACTATATAGTCCTTATCCATTTTCATCATATAATTTGCCTTTAATGCTTGAACTACATGATGTTGTATTTCCATATTATCAGCATCTGCATAGTTATCTAATCTGAAATAAGTTTCTGCCTTTTTTACACCTTCATCAGTAAGAATTACAGAATTGGCCTTTTCATCTACTGTAAAATCAGTATCTTTAATCAGAGATTTTGCAAAATAATCTGCAACTTTATAGAACTCTGTAGATTTTTCTCCTTGACCAGATATAATAAGAGGTGTTCTAGCTTCATCAATTAATATAGAGTCAACTTCATCTACTATAGCAAAATTTAATTCCCTTTGAACTTTTTCTTCCTTATAAATTACCATGTTATCTCTTAGATAATCAAATCCAAATTCACTGTTTGTTCCATAAGTTATATCGCAATTATAATTTTCTTGTCTTTGAGTTTGATCCAAATCATGAAGAATAACTCCTGCTTTCAATCCTAAAAATTCATAAACAGGTCCCATCAAATCTCTATCTCTTTTAGCCAAATAATCATTAACAGTTACTATATGAACTCCTTTTCCAGCTAAAGCATTCAAATATGCTGGTGCAGTAGCAACCAATGTCTTACCTTCACCAGTCTTCATTTCTGCAATTCTTCCTTGATGAAGAACAACTCCACCTATAAGCTGCTCTCTATAGTGCTTTAAACCTATAGTTCTATAAGCTGCTTCTCTAACTACCGCAAAGGCTTCCACTAAAATATCATCTAATGTTTCTCCATTTTCTAGTCTCTTTTTAAATTCGTCAGTTTTTTCCTTCAGCTGTTCATCACTTAAAGCTTGAATCTGTGAATCTAAAGCATCTATTTTATCTACTATTGGAATTATTCTTTTTACTTCTCTATCACTATATGTACCAAAAATTTTTTGAAATATTCCCATCTTTTTTCATCCTCGCTATATAATTTTTCTATTATAGTATATACCTTTTAGATTATAACATCTAATTAATGTGTATTCAACTTATATACCCGTAAATATAAAATTATTAAATAATATTTTACAATAAATATAAAGTAGTATTATAATTAATAATGTAATGAGGAATTGGAGTGATGTTTATGTTATCTAATATACCTAATTTTATATTTTATATAGAAAGTAATATAATAAATAACAATAATCTGATAAAAGATTATTTAAATTTTATTAATAAAGTTCCCTTAGAAAATTGTTACTTTTTCACTCACAACTGTGATATAAGTAGAAAATCTTTATATAAAATAATAAAATCTAAAAATTTAAATTGTTATTTTGACAATGTATTTACTCCAACTTATTTCTTATTAGAATATTGTAAAAATCTATATGATAAATTTACAATATATCCCATTAGTAGCACAAAAGATTTTAACGATTTTTTTATTCAAAATATACAGATCGATGAAAACAATCCTGATCTGATTTTTATATCAAATTCTAATATAAATGATAATGATTTAAAAATAATAAATAAGTTTAATGTTCCCATTGTTTTCTCATCAAATTTATGTATAAACAGGTTTCATAATTGTGTAATGTGCAACTATAATTGTAGTTTAAAATATATAAGAACATTTTATAAAAATAGACTTATTATCCCTGATCTTCCTCCTGTGTACAACACAGTGCATTTATTTAAAAGATTAAGTATAGAAACTAAAAATACCATAGTAGTAACTGACTATCTAAGAGATGACTATATTCAATTTCAAAAAAATGGGTGTAAACTAATTTTATTACTATCAAATAAATTTAAATTTGATGATTACATAAAATCTCCCTATGATGCAGATATAGTAGTAAATAGTTTTGAAAATTTATCATATTTTCTAAACTTAAAAGAGGAGGCATAGCCTCCTCTTCTTATTCAAATTCTGGTTCTATCAAACCATAATTTCCATCTTTTCTTTTATAAACTACATTTACTTCTCCACTATCAGCACTTTCATAAACAAAGAAATTATGTCCTAAAAGCTCCATTTGCAAAACAGCTTCCTCATCTGACATAGGCTTTACTGCAAATTTTTTAGTTTTAACAATTCTTGGTTCAAGTAATTCTTTTTCATCATTATCTGGTATGAACTGAAACTTTAATGAATCTCCATGGTTTCTTTTTTGAAGCTTAGTTTTCTGCTTTCTAATCTGTCTTTCTATCTTATCTACTACTAAATCTATAGAAGCATACATATCTTCATTAACTTCTTCCCCTCTTAATATAACCCCGTTAAAAGGAATAGTTACTTCTATTATTTGCCTATTCTTCTGAACACTTAGTGTAGCATGGGCTTCTACATCAGGATTAAAATACTTGTCCAATTTTTCTAATTTCTTTTCCACTACACCTCTTAATGCATTAGTAATTTCAATATTTTTTCCTGCTACTGTAATTCTCATAATTTCAGCCCCTCTCTTTACTCCTGAAGAGTAATGTTATGTTTTTATTAATTATATTTTAATACTCTTTATGTAAAATGACAAGTGAAATTATTTAAATTTACAAAATATTTAATCAAATTATTTCACTATTATTTAAAATTTCTTATTTTATCTCAAAGTAATTAACTTATACTATTTTCAAAAAATATTTTAAGACCTTATTTCTTAAAGGAAGTAAGGTCTTAAAATATTAAGTTAGTTGACCTGATCTTTGACCCCACACTCGCCTGCTGGAGCTTTTGCTACCCAGAATTATCCTCTCACTACTTACCCTCTCGTTTAATTAACGGCAGGACTTACTTCTAAGCCGCACCATGATCATTAAATATTTTATTTAACTTACGTGGATCGTTTCGCCTGCGACTGGCTTCGACTTTCAATCACAAACCTAACTCAATATAATAAAATTATACATTACTTTTCGCTGCAGTCAAGATATTTATTTCTTCTGCTCCAGCTCTTAATAATTCTTTATAACAAGAAAATGCTGTAGCACCAGTGGTTATAACATCATCTACTAAAATTATCTTTTTATTTTTTATTTTTTTTTCATTAGTTACCTTAAATGAATCTTTAATATTATTCCACCTTTCATTCCTATTCAATCCAATTTGATCTTTAGTATCTTTGACTTTTTTTAATACACTTACTACAGGAATGTCTAGTTTTTTTCCTATATTTACAGCTAAACATTTACTTTGATTATATCCTCTTTTCTTTAACGCTTTTTTTCGCATAGGAACATAGGTTAAAAAATCACAAGGAATTCTCTCCTGTTTTATTTTATCTATCATATATCCACTTAAAATTTCACCACAGACAAAATCACTCTTATACTTTAACCTTACAATAAGTTCCATAACATTTCCTGAATAATATGTAGCACTATAGTATTTGAAATCCATGTAGTTTAAATGCATAGAATTTGCTCCATGACAAAGCTTAATCCTCTTTTCGCATTTGCTACACAAATATCCTTCTCCTATATATGATTTGCATATAACACATTTATCATCTTCAACATATATTATAGATAACAGTGATTCTTTTACAATATCTAAATACTTAAAAATCCCATTTCCCATGCTTCCTTGTTAAAACTCCTTATTATATTCTTAGCTTTATATATATCTTCAGTCTCTTCATTACCTAAAAAAATTACTTCTTTCATAATATTTTTTTTTATCCACGCTTTTTCTCCACAAAAATATACTAACTTTTTATAATCATACATATAATGGTTAGCAAAGAATACTATTTCATTTATTTCTTTATCTTTTATTAGTTGGTATATATTCTCTTTAAAATCATCCGTTACCATTATTCCCTTTTTAATTTTTAGAAAGTTAAATACTGTTTTTAAATCTTTATCTTCTTTGGAAAAATAAACTAAATTTTTATTTAAGTCTTTGCAATATGTATTTAAATACTTAAATACTCTGTATAGCTTTTTTTCATCAGGCACATAAATCACAATTTTCTTTTCATATTTCATTGCCCACCTTAAATAATCATATATAGTATATGGTATATCGTTATTCAAATCTATTTTTGTAGTTATTACCCTTGGTTCAACAATAGGTGTTTTTGTTCCTAACACCGGCAGTACTATTTCTCTCTTTTTCTTAAACACACTTTCTATAGAATACGCTATGAATTTTCCTTTTTCCTTACAATTTTTAGCCATTATATCTATAATTTCATATTTATTATACATAGGTAAACTTCTAATATCATCATAAATCACTAAATCAAACTTTTTATTTATTTTTATTGCATTTTTAAAATTACATACAATTAAACTTTTCTCTAATTCTACATTATATGTTCTTAAATAAGAATAATCCCTAATATATGTATTCTTCTTAATATTAGTTAATAAATCTATACAGCTTTCATCTTCATTTGTTATATATAAAACCTTTTTACCTTTGTCAAGATAATCAGCTATACCTCTCATAAAAATTAATGAAGAATTATGTGGTACTGTAATAACATTCAAGAATTGTTCGTTACTATACAGCCAATTAGCAATATATTTACTTATTCTCTCTATCTCTAATGAAATTTGTAAATTTTTATTTATCAGCATTATTAAGTACACTCCAAAATATTATTTATTCTAACACTACACATTATTTAAAATACTTTCAATTCTCCATTGTAATAAAGAGTATCTTTCAAAGCTTCTATCATTATCTATCATAAACTTAAGCGCTTTTACAGCTCCAACTAAAACAACTAGTTTTTTTGCTCTAGTTATTCCTGTATAAAGTAAATTTCTATTCATAAGTAAAGGAGGTCCTATAAAAGATGGAATTATTACCACTGGGAATTCACTGCCTTGACTCTTATGTATAGTTATTGCATAGGCCAAATCAAGCTCATCTAAATATATACTTTCATATATGACTTTTTTTTCTTCATCAAATACTACACATATGGTATTATTTTCTTCATCTATATCTTGTATATACCCCATGTCGCCATTAAATATACCTACTCCTTCTTCTTCTCCAATTCCATTTATTTTTTCCCACTTAATTGAATAGTTGTTTTTGGTTTGCATTACCTTATCACCAACTCTAAATATACCATCTTTAAATTCTTTTTCTTTTTTGTCCTTGGAAGAAGGGTTTAATACTTGCTGTAGTTTTTTATTTAAACTTTCTACACCTAAAATGCCTTTTCTCATTGGTGATAAAATTTGGATATGCTTCAACTTATCCCAACCTCTATTATAATTAGGAAGTCTTTTATCTATAAGTCCTATTAAGGTATCTAATATTTTATTATTTTCCTCACAATTTATAAAGAAAAAATCTTTATCCTTTTCATTCAATATAGGCATTTCTCCATTATTTATTTTATGTGCATTTAATGTAATCATACTTTTTGATGATTGCCTAAATATCTCCTTAAGTCTAACTACTTTAACACATTTGCTCCCTATTAAATCTCTAAGTACATTACCAGGTCCGACAGATGGAAGCTGGTCTACATCCCCAACTATTATTAATCTAGTACCTAATGATATAGCCTTTAAAAGGTTATTCATAAGCATTATATCTATCATAGAAGCCTCATCTACTATTATTACATCACATTCTAACGGTGTTTCTTCCGTTTTAGAAAATACTGTGTCCTCTTCTTCACTTATACCCATTTCCAACAATCTATGTATGGTTTTAGCTTCTTTGCCAGTAGCTTCAGACATTCTCTTAGCAGCTCTTCCCGTTGGCGCTCCCATGAGAACTCTAAATCCATGCCTTTCAAATATCTGCGTTATACAATTTATTATTGTAGTTTTACCAGTACCAGGTCCTCCAGTTATTATTTCAACTCCATTGCAAAGCGCTCCTTTTATTGCTTCTTTTTGAGAAAGTGCAAATTTAATATTATTATTCTGCTCAAATTCCTTTACTTCTTCATCTATATCTATCTGGAGTTCATCATAATTACAAAGTGACAAAGTAATAATTTTCTTTGTAATGCCTAATTCACAATAATAATAAGGTATTGTAAATACATATTGTTTATCTTTTATTCCCTCTACTTTAATCTTCCCTTCATAAGCACTGCTTACTATACTATCTTTTATCAATTCATCGGATACACCTAATATATTTGTTCCTTCTTTAAGAAGCTTTTCTAAAGGCATGCAAGTATTACCTAATCCACAAAATTGATTTACTATATATTTTATTCCGCTTTGTATTCTAAATACTGAAGTTAATTCTATTCCTAAGCTTCTAGCTATTTTATCTGCTGTTTTGAAACCTATACCTGATACCTCTTCAGTTAATACATAAGGATTTTCTTTAACTATACTAATAGAATTTCCTTTAAATCTTTTATATATTTTTATACACTGATTAGGCGTGACACCATAATTCTGAAAAAATATCATTATATTTTTTAATTCTTTTTGTTTGCTATATGACTCATATATAGTTGATATTTTTTTATCGCCAATACCTTCTATTTCTTTCAATCTTTCAACATTATTTTCTAGTATATCCAAAGCTTCTTCCCCAAACTTTTCAACAATCTTTTTTGCAGTTACAGGGCCTATACCTGCTATAACTCCAGAAGCCAGATATCTCTCAATTCCTTTTGTCGTATTAGGAAGGGTCTCTTCACATATTTCTACTTTAAACTGTTTTCCAAATTGTTTATGAACTACCCATTCTCCTTCTAATTTTAAGCTCTGCCCTTCTATAATATATGGAATACACCCTGTTACTGTTATTAAATTTTTTTCTTCTTTTATCTTGGCAACTACATAGCCATTTTCTTCATTATGAAATATTATGGAATCTACAACTCCAAGGATCTCCTCCATAAGCTCTCTCCCATTTCCTTTTAATATATAAATATCATTTTATATATTATAGCATACTGTATTAAAATATTTTTCTCAATACAAAAGCATTTATTTTCACACAATATTCAGACCATTTCCCTTTTACATTATCTCTATACACCTCTTACATATTAAAAAACACTATTGAAGATCTAAATCTTCAATAGTGTTGTATAAAACTTATAAATATTTTTTTATTTCTTCTAATTTATCAAGATTTTCCCATGGAAGATTTAAATCAGTTCTTCCAAAATGTCCATAAGCTGCTACTTGCTTATAAATAGGTCTTCTTAAATTTAAGTTATTAATTATAGCAGATGGTCTTAAATCAAATACTTTGTTTATAATATTTACTATCTTATCATTCTCAATCTTTCCAGTATCAAAAGTATCAACAGATATAGAAACTGGTTTTGCAACTCCTATAGCATAAGCCAACTGTATTTCTAATTTATCTGCTACTCCTGCTGCTACTAAATTTTTGGCTACCCATCTTGCTGCATAAGCTGCTGATCTATCTACTTTAGTTGGATCTTTTCCTGAAAATGCTCCACCGCCATGTCTTCCATATCCACCATAAGTATCAACGATTATTTTTCTTCCTGTTAAACCAGCATCTCCTTGAGGACCTCCCACAACAAATCTTCCTGTAGGGTTAATATAATATTTAGTATTTTCATCTAATAACCCTTCTGGAACAACTGATTTTATAACATGTTCAATTAAATCTTTTTCTATTTGCTCTCTAGTAACCTCTGGACTATGTTGAGTTGACATTACTATAGTATCTATTCTTACTGGTTTATTATCTTGATACTCTACTGTAACCTGAGTCTTTCCATCTGGTCTTAAATAATTTAATGTGCCATTTTTTCTAACTTCTGATAATTTTCTTGATAGCTTATGAGCCATAGCTATTGGCATAGGCATATATTCTGGTGTTTCATTAGTTGCAAAGCCAAACATCATTCCTTGGTCTCCCGCACCTATAGCTTCTTCCTTAATCATATCTCCTTGTTTAGATTCTAAAGATTCATTAACTCCCATAGCTATATCTGGAGATTGTTCATTTATTGAAGTTAATACAGCACATGTATCACTATCAAAACCATATTTTGCTCTTGTGTATCCTATTCCTTCTATTGTTTCTCTTACAATCTTAGGAATATCTACATAGCAATGGGTTGAAATTTCGCCTACAACTAAAACCATACCAGTAGTAACTGTAGTTTCACAAGCCACTCTTCCATTAGGGTCCTGCTCAAGTATAGCATCTAGAACTGAATCAGATATCTGATCACAAATTTTATCTGGATGTCCTTCTGTAACTGATTCTGATGTAAATAACTTTCTCATTTTTTTACCTCCATTTCAATAAAAAATAAGCCTCTTCGATAAGAAGAGGCTTTTTATACCCTATTCCTCTTATCTTGCAGAAAATATCTGCTGAAATTGGCACCTTAGTACTTAGTACTGGTTGCCGGGTTTCATAGGGCCCTTTTCCCTCCACCTCTCTTGATAAGAGCTTTTTATATTATTCTATCCTAATCAATAAAATTATATTAGCATAGCTAAAAGCTTATGTCAATTATTTAATTATTAATAATTTTAAGAGATTTTTTATATTAAAACAATAAAAAAAGACACTTTAAAGTGTCTTTTGGTGGAGGAAGATGGATTCGAACCATCGAAGGTAATACCAACAGATTTACAGTCTGCCCCCTTTGGCCGCTCGGGAATTCCTCCATGATATGGAGCTGGCAATAGGAATCGAACCTACAACCTGCTGATTACAAGTCAGCTGCTCTACCGTTGAGCCATGCCAGCATATTCAACTTTAATTTATTATGGTGGAGGAAGATGGATTCGAACCATCGAAGGTAATACCAACAGATTTACAGTCTGCCCCCTTTGGCCACTCGGGAATTCCTCCACATATGGAGCTGGCAATAGGAATCGAACCTACAACCTGCTGATTACAAGTCAGCTGCTCTACCGTTGAGCCATGCCAGCATATTTAATTTTGTTGTTAACTTCTGTGCGTTAACAAGGATTAGTATACAATCATATTAAACAAATTTCAAATCACATTATAGTCAATTAAAAGAAACCTTCTTTCTATTACTCATAATATCTTTTTCTTTCTTATGTTTAGACATATATATAATCTTTATTATTAAAACATTATAACTAAATACATTAAAACTCATTATGCAACTTTAATGTAATTTTACCTATTTATTCATAGAATATACATCTTTATTTATACAATTACTTATATTATAATTTTCCTTAGATAATATAACTTTTATAAAAATTAAGGAGATAAATATGCAAAAACTTTTAAGTAAATTAAGAAGAGCAGTAAATGATTTCAAACTCATAGAATCTGGTGATAAAATAGCTGTAGGCTTATCTGGAGGTAAAGATAGCATAACTTTATTACATCTAATGAGTAAATATAGAATTTTTTCTCCCGAAAAATTTGAATTAATAGCTATAACTATAGATCCAGGCACAGGAGCTGATTTTTCTCCTATGGCAAATTTATGTAAGGATTTAGATGTTCCTTTTCACTTAATTCCATCAGATATAAAACAAGTAGTATTTGACATAAGACAAGAAAAAAATCCTTGTTCTTTATGTGCAAATTTAAGAAGAGGCATACTTAATGATACAGCAAAACAACTTGGATGTAATAAGGTTTCTCTAGGTCATCATAAAAACGATGCTATAGAAACTTTACTTATGTCTATGTTCTACGAGGGAAGAATAAGTAGTTTCCTTCCTAAGACTTATTTAAGCAGAAAAGATATCTATATTATAAGACCTATGATATATATAGATGAATTAGACATAAAAAGCATAGCTAAAAA
Organism: Clostridium tetanomorphum; assembly: GCF_017873215.1. Lineage (GTDB taxonomy): Bacteria > Bacillota > Clostridia > Clostridiales > Clostridiaceae > Clostridium_AO > Clostridium_AO tetanomorphum. The sequence continues at coordinate 63,703 of NZ_JAGGKA010000019.1, read as the reverse complement.
GAATAACTTTCCCATAATAGTGAACCCTTGTCCTGCTAATGGATTTACTAAAAGACAATTTATAAAAGATTTAACTTATTCATTAGAAAAAGAAATTCCCGGATTGAAAAATCATCTTTTGGGTTCTTTGATGAATGTAGATCAATTAAATATATGGGATAAAAACAAATATTAATTAACAAATAAATTTAATATTCAGTAGTTATATCTCATATAAATTAATAGGGAGGTGTAACTATTGAATAAAGTTAGAGCACACTTTAAAGATTCTATGTCTTATTATGAAATTGCTTCTTTTCTAAAAGATTATTTAAATATGAATACTATTATAGTATGTATAGGCACAGATAGATGCATAGGAGATTGTCTCGGTCCTTTAGTAGGTACTTTATTAGAAGATGAAAAGTTTCCTCTTCCAGTATTCGGAACAATTTCAGAACCTATACATGCTTTAAATATTGATAAAAAATTAGAAAATATTAAACTAGCTTATCCTAATGCTAACATAATAGGTATAGATGCTTGTCTTGGTGACTCTGATAGCATAGGAGAAATTCAAGCTAGAGATTATTCTATTCACCCTGGTAAAGGCGTAGGCAAAACTCTTCCTCACGTTGGCGAAGCTTCTATAATAGGTATAGTTGATTCAGCAGAAAGTAATATATTCAATAATAATACCATAAGATTAGATTTAATATTAAATATGGCAAAATTAATTACTAAATCCCTTCTACAAGCTTATAATTTAAAGTTTCCTAGATAGTCTAAAAAAGCAAAGGTTTAATACGCCTTTGCTTTTGTTAAATTTATTATATTATAGTTCTAATCAATTAAAGTTATATCGTCTCCTGTAAATGTTACATCTAACTTGTCTAAAAAATCTAAAACCTGACCTGTACCTAACGCAACACAAGAAACCGCATCCTCCGCTACATGTACTGGTACTTTTGTTACATCTTGTATTAATTTATCAAGACCATATAACAAGGCCCCTCCTCCCGTCATAACTATACCTTTATCTGCTATGTCAGCAGCTAACTCAGGAGGAGTCTTTTCTAAAACTGAATGAGTACATTCTGCAATAGCATTTACAGTTTCACTTAATGCTTCTCGCATTTCTTCTGATGATACTGTTATATTTTTGGGAAGTCCTGTAATCAAATCTCTTCCTCTTATTTCCATAGTAACTTCTTCTTCTCTTTTATAAGCTGAACCTATATTAACCTTTAGGTCTTCTGCAGTTCTTTCACCGATCATTAATTTATGTTTTTTCCTTATATATCTCATTATAGCTTCATCAAATTTATCTCCTGCTATCTTTATAGAGGATCTAACAACCATTCCTCCTAAAGATATAATTGCAATATCTGTAGTTCCTCCTCCTATATCAATTACCATACTTCCACTTGCTTTAGTTATATCTAAGCCAGCTCCTATAGCTGCAGCTAAAGGTTCTTCAATCAGAAATACTTTCTTAGCACCTGCGTTTTTAGATGCATCTATTACCGCTCTCTTTTCTACTTCTGTAGCTTGACATGGTATGCATACTACCACTCTGGGAGAAACCATTTTTCTTTTCCCACAAACTTTTGAAATAAAATACTTTAGCATCTTTTCTGTTAAATCATAGTCTGAAATTACTCCATCCTTTAATGGACGAATAGCAACAATATTTCCTGGAGTTCTGCCTATCATTTGCCTAGCTTCCTCTCCAACTGCTAGTACTCTATTTTTGCTTTTATCTATAGCCACTACTGAAGGATCTTTTAAAACAACACCTTTTCCCTTTATAAATACTAATACAGTGGCTGTCCCTAAATCTATACCCATATCAGTTCCAACATTGAAAAACATTCCTATTATTCACACCTACTCTTTCGTTATTTTTTACCATAATAGCATATTTTTATTATGATACAATTTAATTATAATAGGAACAGAGTTATCCTTCAATAGCTTTATACTTCATTTTGGTTGCTTTACCACCTCTTATATGTCTTTCTGATTTATTGTAATCGAGTATAGTTTTCGCTTCCCTTGCAATCTGAGGATTTATTTTAGGTAACCTTTCTGTCATATCCTTATGAATAGTACTCTTACTAACTCCAAATACTTTAGCTGTTTTTCTAATAGTGGCTTTAGAACTTATAATATAATTTGCAACTTCAAGAACTCGCTCCTCAATGTAGTCTTTCAAGACGCTACCTCCTTAACCCTTCTATATTTATAGATATGCCATGGCATATATTTAAATTACTTTTGATTAGCCATTTTCCGATATAATATTCGGAAAATGGCTTATTTTTAATATTGTATATACTTAGATGGATTTACAAATTCCCCATTTTTCAAAACTGCAAAATGTAAGTGATCTCCATAAGTCTCATAAGAAGCTCTTATAGTGCTTTTACCAACACTACCTAATTTTGTTCCTCTCTTAACTATCTGATCTTTACTTACAGATAACTTTGGATCTAAATTCGAATATATTGTTTTTAGTCCATTTTGATGATTAATTACAATTTGAACACCATCTACATCTTCAGTTTCGATACTTTCTATCTTTCCATCCATAACTGCAACTACTGGCTTACCAATCTCAGATTTGATATCTACTCCAAAATTTGGTCTATAGCTATTAGTTGACTTCCAGAAAACAGGTTCTTCTGAGTAACCTCTAGCTAATATCCCTTCTACAGGTTTAATAAATTTCATATCTACTGATTTGTTTACCTGAGCAGTTTTGTTGTCATTTTTAGCTTGATTACCAGCCTTAGCTTGATTATTGATCTTTCCTTCTTTCTTTACCTGAAGCGCGTTATCATAATCAGGATAAGGCTGCTCTGCTCCTTTTGCTGTTTCTTTACCTGTTTCATTTTGAACAACACTTGGTTGTTGAGATGGAAGTTGTTTTCTAGCTTGCTTATTATTCCTTGTAGTCACAACAGCCACTGCCGCTAAAATACATAAACAAAGAAACAGTATTACATAAAAACCCTCCCTTTTTATAAAGTTTGAAAACTTGTTTGAATATTTTTTATCCATATCAACACCTCCTTTTTGTAGTTTGTCCAGAGCTTAGTAAAAAATACATTTTTTATTAAAAATTTTTTCTTTTTATTTCAAGCTTTTTTTATATTTTTTGACAAAAAAGGAATCATATACTTTAACATATGATTCCCTACAGTTTATTAATATTTAATTTAATATTTTTCTATATTAACTTGTTGATAATAGTGGGATAATATCTCTTTATACTTTTTTCCACTTTTGCCAAGAGCATTAGCTCCCCATTGACTCATCCCAACACCATGTCCATATCCTTTGCATACTATATCTACACTATTTTTATCAAATATAAAAGAAAAATTAGTAGAATTCAAACCTAACATACTTCTAAATTTAGTTCCTAAAATAGTGGTTTTCCCTAATTGTAACTCCTTTACACTTCCTGCAGCAGTTCTACTTTTTATTTTTATATTAGCTTTTAAATTATTAGCCTTTGAAATAGATTTTGGATAATATCCATTTATTATATTTGTTAAGCTTTCGCAAGAGTATGTTACAGAAGTTTTATACTTTGGTGCAACTTCTTCTCCACTACTTTTAACACTTTTTAAATATGGTACAGATTCTGAAAATACATCTTCCACATTTTCAGTTTTACCACTACTTACAGCAAAATAATAAGGCTCTTTTATTATATTTCCTTTGTATTTTATAACTTCAGAGCTTGTATTATCAACAGCTTCTTTTATCTTACTCCAGTACTCTTCTTTTTTACTTTCTGGCCAGCTCTTCATTCTTTCTTCTTTATGCATAAATACTTGACAGTGCACAGTATCACATAAATCTGCTCCATTTACATTACTACACTTTTGCCCTCCTTGGGATTCAATGTGAGCTAAAGCATAGGTTCTGGCAGCAACAGCTTGAGCCTTTAAAGCTTCAATATGGAATTCTGCAGGCATTTCTGCAGATACTACTCCTGTTACATATTCCTCTATATTCATCTCTTCTATCTTCTTACTTTTAGAAATATACACCTTTACCTTTATATCTTTTTTGTTGTTATTAACTTTTATATTATTGGGTTTTATATTTGACTTATTTAAGTTATTAGTTTCTTTAACAATTAATTTGGGTTTTAAAATAAGAAATGATATTAAAGTTATAAATGTTGTACAAATTAATATAGTCATAAAAAATCTGCTTAAATAAAAAAACATATCATTTTTTCTCATATAGTTTGCTCCTTTATTCTAATCTAAGGTATCTTATAACTAACTATATGAAAAAACATTTGTACTTATTACCATTTTTACATACTTTTCCTGTATACATCAGCCCCTAATCTCTGAAGCTTTTTTTCTATATTTACATATCCTCTATCTATATGATAAACATCTGTTACCTCCGTAACTCCATGCGCTGCTAATCCACATAATATTAAAGCCGCTCCTGCTCTTAGATCTGTTGATTTTACTTCACATCCTGTTAGGGTATTAACTCCTTCAATTATTGCATTTCTTCCATCAATTTTTATATTGGCTCCCATTCTACGCATTTCAGATACATGCATATATCTATTTTCGAATATAGTCTCTGTTATAACACTAGTTCCATGCACAGAACTTAATAAACCCATCATTTGAGCCTGCATGTCTGTAGGAAATCCTGGATAAGGCATAGTCTTTATATCAATAGGTTTTAATTCATTAGTTCCATCAACTATAATATTTTCTCCTTCAATTTTTATTATAACTCCCATTTCTTTTAATTTAGCTATTATAGGTTTTAAGTGTTCTTCATTGACTCCAATTATTTTAATTTTGCTCTTAGTAATTGCTGCTGCTACCATGAAAGTACCAGTTTCTATCCTATCATATATAGGTTTATGAACAGTTCCTTTCAAGTTTTTTACTCCTCTTACTCTTATAGTATCAGTACCACCACCTATTACATTAGCTCCCATACTATTTAAAAACCTAGCTAAATCTTCTATCTCTGGTTCTTCTGCAGCATTTTCAATTATGGTTTCTCCTTCTGCCATAACTGCTGCCATCATTATATTTTCTGTTGCTCCTACTGACGGAAAATCTAAATATATTTTATTCCCAATTAGTTTTTTTGCCTTAGCCTCTACATATCCATATCCAACATTTACTTCTGCTCCAAGAGCACTAAGCCCTTTTAAATGTAAGTCTATAGGTCTTGTTCCAATATTACAACCACCTGGTAATGATATTTTAAATTTACCAAATCGTGAAAGCATAGGACCCATTATTAAAAAAGATGCTCTTAACTTTTTTACTAGTTCACCACAAGGTTCGCAATCATATATATCCGATGTATCTATAATTATTTTATCATTAGTCTTGTCTATATCCACATCTGCTGATATAGATCTTAGTACATCACTTATTACAAATACATCTTCTAACATAGGTGTATTATCTATAATACATTTATCTGCACTTAATATACTGGCTGCTATAATAGGCAATACAGCATTCTTGGCAGAACTAATCTTTACTTCCCCACTTAATTTCTGTCCACCATTTATTATAATTTTATCCATTCTCATCCTCCATATATAAATTGCTAATAAGAAATGAGTATCTCTGGTGTTCCCATTATTATATAATTACCTGAATAATAGCTACATACAGCATAGTTAAAATCAACTAATCTTCCATTAACATTTACTGGAGTATATTTATTAATATTAGCAATAGTACTAAATCCATTGTCCAACTTTACAGTTTGTATTTCTTGTCCTCCAATATTTCTTAATAAAGTCATTATTTTTTTATTTTCCTTTTCTAAATCCCTATCATCTATCTTAGCTTTCACATATTTAAAAAAACTGACATCTCTATTTCCTAAAGATTTTTTAACTTTTTGTTCTAATTTATCCAATTCATTAGTTCTACTTTTCTCCTTTATATTTAATGTAAGTACATTATATTCGTCATATTTTGTACTTTGAATGTACCCTTCTAACTTTTCATTATTAAATTCTACAGAATAAATTTTTTTATTTTTTAATATATTACTATAGTTTTTCGGGGAAATTTTTAAGTTTTCTAATACATATTTACAGGCTTGTTCCCCTTCTTTTTGATGCTTAAAATTTGTAATTAACCCAAACTCAATAACTTCTCCCTTAGTATCTCTAAGTATATAATCAAACACACTACCAGTTAAAGTAACACTACCTTTACTTCTTCCTATAAACGAAACTCCTAATATTATAGCAATAATTAAAAATATTATTTTTTTTATTTTCATACCCTTCGCTATTTAAAATAGCTTCCCCCCTATAATTTAAACTAAAAAGATACATAAATTACCAAATTATCTTTTCAAGTTAAATTATGGACATATATATAAATATTATTCACTAAATATATTACTAATATATAATTTTTATAGGAAAATGTTACAAATTATATTGATACTCTTTTTTACAATTATTCATTATAAACATTTTTTTACTTGTTAAAAAACCTCCGCAGCTCTAAGTTACGGAGGTTTTTAATCATTTTATACTTTACATATATATTCATTTTAATTACTATTTTCAATATTGTTACATACTATTGTAACTTCATTATTAGTTACTTCCATTAATCCTTTAGAACTTCGAAAACTATGTTTTTCTCCATTTATATCTTCAAATTCTGTCAAAGCAGGCTTCAATATAGCTATTAATGGGGAATGTTTTGGAAGTATTTCTATTCTCCCAGTTATACTTTCAGTAATAATCTTTTTTATATCTATATTATAATGTTCTTTAAAAGGTGTACTTACTATAAGTTTAATACTATTTTCCATATTTCATCTTTCCCTTATTCATTCATCATAGTTTTGGCTTTTTCCACCACTTCATCTATAGTCCCTGCAAATAAAAATGCTGATTCTGGTAACTCGTCATATTTTCCTTCTAATATTTCTTTGAATCCTCTTACAGTCTCTTTCACGGGAACATATCTCCCCTTTATTCCTGTAAATTGTTCTCCTACAGTAAATGGCTGAGATAAGAACCTTTGAATTCTTCTAGCTCTAGCTACTATTGATTTATCTTCTTCTGAAAGCTCATCAACTCCTAATATTGCTATTATATCCTGTAGTTCCTTATATCTTTCCAATACATGTTTTACTTCTGTAGCTACATGATAATGTTCCTCTCCAACTACCCTTGGATCTAATATTCTGGAAGTAGATTCTAGAGGATCTACTGCAGGATATATGCCAAGCTCAACTATTGATCTTGATAGTACAGTAGTAGCATCTAAATGTGTAAATGTAGTAGCCGGTGCTGGATCAGTTAAGTCATCTGCCGGAACATATACAGCTTGAACAGATGTAATAGATCCATGAATAGTTGATGTTATTCTTTCCTGTAATGCTCCCATCTCTGTAGCAAGGGTTGGTTGATATCCAACAGCACTAGGTATTCTTCCAAGAAGAGCTGAAACTTCCGAACCTGCCTGAGTAAATCTAAATATATTGTCTACAAATAAAAGAACATCTTGCCCTTGATCTCTAAAGTATTCTGCCATAGTAAGTCCTGTTAACGCTACTCTCATTCTTGCTCCCGGTGGTTCATTCATTTGTCCAAAAACTAATGCAGTTTTTTGTATTACTCCAGATTCCTTCATTTCATTATAAAGATCATTTCCTTCTCTAGTTCTCTCACCTACACCTGTAAATACAGATAACCCTCCATGTTCTTTTGCAATGTTATTTATAAGTTCTTGTATAAGAACAGTTTTCCCAACACCTGCACCACCAAATAATCCTATTTTCCCACCTTTTTCATAAGGTGCTAATAAGTCTATAACTTTAATTCCTGTTTCAAACATCTCAGGCTCTACAGATTGCTCTTCAAAAGTAGGAGCTTTTCTATGTATTGGATATAATTCACTGCCTTTTACTTCACCACAGTTATCAATTGGATTACCTAGAACATTGAATAATCTTCCTAACACTTCTTTTCCTACAGGTACTGATATAGGTTTTCCTGTATCAATAGCATTAATTCCTCTTTTTAGCCCATCTGTAGATTCCATAGCTATAGTCCTTACTATGTCATCTCCGATATGTTGTTCTACTTCTGTTATTATCTTTCTATCATCTAACTCTATCTCTATAGCATTATATATGTTAGGAAGATAGTCTGAGTCAAACTTAATATCTACAACAGCACCAATTACCTGAACTACTTTCCCTATATTTCCTGCCATCTTATACCTCCTATTTAAATCTATGAAGGATTTACTTTTGAGCCTCAGCTCCTCCAATGATTTCAGATATTTCTTCAGTAATCGCACTTTGTCTTATTCTATTATATTCCGTATTTAGTTTATCTAATATATCTTTAGCATTCTTAGTAGCAGCATCCATAGCTGTCATCCTAGCCGCATGCTCCGATGACTTTGAATTTAATAAAAGATTTAATAATTCTTCATCTAAATAAGTTTCTATAATATTTTCTAACATATCTTGGGGATCAATTTCAAATTCAAAATTATGATCCAAATCATTATTTTCATTAACTTCTAAAGGAAGTATTTTCTTTGTTTCTGCCACTTGTTTTACTGATGATAAAAATTTTGTATATATTACATAAACTGAACTTACATCTTTGTTTGTATACATGTTTAGTATTAAATTACTTATACTATTCATATCTTCTAAATCTGGTTCTTCACCTAAATCTAAAAACTCTCTTTCTACATTAATTTTAAATTTATTAAAATAATTTTTACCTTTTTTACCTACAACCATTAGTATAGAATTTTTTTTGTCTTTAATTAATTTATTTATAGTTTCATTTACTGCATTTACATTATATCCACCACAAAGTCCCAAATTTGAAGTTATACATATATATAACTTTTTTCCATTTTTATTTCCATCTACATATATGTTTTTTCCCTCAATAGCCTTTAAGATATAGTTTTTAATTTCTTTAACATAGTTATAATAATTTATATTCCCATCTAATCTTTCTCTACTTTTTTTTAATTTAGATGTAGCAACTATTCCCATGGCTTTTGTTATTTTTTGAGTGTTGGTTACTGATTTCATTCTTCTTCTTATACCAATTAATCCTATGGATGCCATGTTACACCTCCTACAAAGGATTATTCTCCTTCGTTTAAAAGCTCTTTTTAAATTCTTCTATAGCTGCATTTAATTTTTCTTTTATTTCTCCTGATAGTTCTCCCTTTTCTAATATTAATCTTTCAATATCTCTATTATGAATATCCATATAGCTTAAAAATTCATCTTCAAAACTTCCTATTTTTTCTACAGGTATATCCATTAAATAATCATTAACTCCTGCATAAAGTATCATTATTTGTTTTACTACATCTATTGGTTTATATTGATCTTGCTGTAATATTTCCACTAGTCTTCTTCCTTTTTCAAGTCTTTTTTTAGCTTCTTTATCAAGATCTGACCCAAATTGAGCAAAAGATACTAATTCCCTATACTGAGCTAACTCTAATCTGAGAGTTCCCGCTACTTGCTTCATAGCTTTTATCTGAGCATTTCCTCCAACTCTAGATACAGATATTCCTGCGTTTACAGCTGGCCTTATCCCAGAATAAAACAAATCAGAATCTAAAAATATCTGTCCATCCGTTATAGATATAACATTTGTTGGAATATATGCTGTTACATCTCCTGCTAATGTTTCTATAATAGGAATAGCTGTTAGTGATCCTCCTCCTAATTCATTAGATAGTTTGGCTGCCCTTTCCAGAAGTCTTGAATGCAAATAAAAAACATCTCCTGGATAGGCTTCTCTTCCTGGTGGTCTTCTTAACAGCAATGACATAGTTCTATATGCTACAGCATGTTTTGATAAATCATCATATATTATCAAAACATCTTTTCCTTTATTCATAAAATACTCACCCATACTACAAGCAGAATAAGGAGCTAAAAATTGTAATGGGGCAGTTTCTGATGCTGTAGATGCTACAACTATCGTATAATCCATGCCTCCCATTTCATTTAAATCATTTACTATATGCGCTACTGTAGACTGTTTTTGTCCTATAGCCACATATATGCATATAACATCTTTGTCTTTTTGATTTAATATTGTATCTATTGCTAAAGCAGTTTTTCCTGTTTGTCTATCTCCTATTATTAACTCTCTTTGCCCTTTTCCTATAGGAATCATAGAATCTATGGCCTTTATTCCTGTTTGTAATGGTTCTTTAACTGATTGCCTAGCTATTACTCCTGGTGCTTGTATTTCAATGGCCCTTTGTTCTTGTGTATTTATAGGTCCTTTTCCATCTATAGCCTTTCCCAAAGAATTGACAACTCTACCAATAAGAGATTCTCCAACAGGTACTTCTACAACTTTCCCTGTTCTCTTTACTACATCTCCCTCTTTTAAGCCTTCTTCTGGTCCAAACAATACACATCCTACATTATCCTGCTCTAAATTTAAAGCCATACCATACACATCATTTGGAAACTCTAAAAGCTCTCCAGCCATACAATCATCAAGCCCATATACTCTTGCTACTCCATCTCCAATTTGAATAATTGTACCTGAATCTTCCGTCTGTATTTTCTTCTCATATCTTTCTATTTCCTTTTTTATTATTGAAGTAATTTCTTCAGGACTTATATTCATTTTATCACCTCTATTCTATCTTAAATGCTAACTTTTTCATTTCGTGTAATCTTCCCTTGATTGTTCCATCTATTACGTCTTCTCCAACTCTTACATATACTCCACCTATAATACTTTTATCAATCTCTTCTCTTAATATTATTTCCTTTTTATATTTGTTTTTTAGTTTTTCTTTTAAGTTTATTCTATCTTGTTCTTCTAGAGGTATTACTGTTTTTATATGAGCCAATAGCATATTATGCTTTTCAAAATATATCTTCTCAAGTTCTTTTTGTTTTTCTTTAAGATATAGTATTCTACCTTTTTCTATTAGAATCAATAAAAAAGACAATAACTCCTCATCAATTTTTCCCTTAAAAATTTTTATAAATACTTTTTTCTTTTTATCAGTACTTATTTGTGGATGCTTAATAAGTTGAATAAGTTCTGGATTACTATATACAAGGTCTATAATTTCTTGAAAAGACTTTCTATATTCTTCTATTTTATTCTTTTTTTCGGCAACCTCATATAATGCCATAGCATATCGTCTATCTAGATATTCATACATGGTTATATACCTACCTTAGAAATAAAATCTTTAATAAGTTGCTTATGCTTTTCTTTATCAATAGTTTCTTCTAATGCTTTTGAACACATTAATACAGATAAATCAATGATTTGTTTCTTTAGTTCATCTCTAGCTTTTTCTTTCTCTAGATTTATCTCATTTCTAGATCTTTCTTCAACTAGAGCTGCTTCTTTTTTTGCATCTCTTATTATTTCTTCTGATATTCTTTCAGCTTTAATCTTATATTGTTCTACTAAAGCCTTTCCTTTTTCTTTAGATTCATTTATGATCTTACTATTTTCTACTAATAAGTTCTCAGCCTTCTTTTCATTTTCTTTAGTAGTTTTTATTCTACTTTTTATATCATTCTCTCTTGTATTTAGTATGTTTTGTATCGGTTTAAACAAAAAATATGTTAATATGCCTAAAAATATAACAAAGTTTATTATGGTTGCTACAGATTCTGAGACATTTATCATTTAAGTTTCAAGCCTCCCTTCAGGCTTAATCTACCCTTTACTAAATTAGTTTTGATATTACTTTAAATATTAATAACAATCCTATTAAAGCTGCATAAATAGCAGTAGCTTCAGAGAAAGCACTTCCTATAACAAGAGCACTCATTATCTTCCCATTAGCCTCAGGTTGTCTTGATATTCCCTCTACTGCTTTTCCTGTAGCATTACCTGTTCCTATACCTGCTCCTATACAACCTAATGCAGCAAGACCTGCACCTATAGCTGCCATCCCTGCGACAAATGCCTTTGGATCAATTGAATTCATAATAAAACTCCTCCTTAAATTAAAATTTAATGTTCTGATATTATTTTTATATTAATCATAGTAAGCATTATAAATATAATCATCTGTATGGTTCCATCAAACACATCAAAATATATATGTAATGGAACTGGTATAACTAATTGTGCAAACGGATTTAAAGATCCTAAAGAACTATATATAAGTTCCATAATTATATAAGCTGCAGTCATATTGCCAAATAATCTAAGACTTAAGGATACTGGCAACATAATTCTTTCGATAATATTTAATGGAAGCATAAAAAAATAGGGTTTTCCATATGCTACAAAATATTTTGATAATCCTACTTTTTTTATGGCATATGCCTGTACTACAATGAATGTTATCAATGCCATCCCCAAATTTATACTATAATCTGATGTTGGAGGTACAACTCCAATAAATCCTACTAAATTCATAGATAAAAGATATATAATCATAGTTCCTATAAAAGGAACAAATGCTAAATATCTTTCCCCCATATTTTCTTTAACCAAATTAATAACTGTCTGAACAAAAATTTCCAAAATACTTTGTTTCTTGTCTGGAATCATCTTTAAATTTCTTGTAAATATAAAAGCTATTAAACCAAAGATCAGTATTATTGCCCATTGAGTCAATATATTGCTTGTCACTTTAAAATTGATACCAAAAAAATTTAATATAAATATTGGTTTTGCTACTTCCACTATATCCCCTCTCTCTTAATTTTTAATGCTTACAGAATATACGATTATTGATAAAAAATGTAATGAATACCCTATTAAAAAAGGGAATACCATGCTCTCATTGAAGCTAAAAATTAATATAGCTATAATACATATAAACGCTATTCTAAAAATAGAATTGAAAAGCATGAGCATTCTATAGCTTTCCTTTCTACTTGTGACTATATAATTGGTGAAAACACTATTCATAAAAAAACTTAAAATAGCAGTCACAATACCAAGTAACAAATAGAAACAATAATTAGAGATTAATAAAAGTGATACTATAGCCACTATAATCCCTATAAATAAGTCATAAAAGAAAACTCTTTTCATCATTATTAAAAGTTCTTTTGCCAATATATTCACCCCAATGCCTTTATTAGGTATGTTATACATTATAGACCTCTAACTTTTTTCTACAAAATTTAAAATACCCCCAAATTTATTATTATATTAGTATTTTTGTTAATCTATATAAATTTATACCTAGTTTTTTCTTCATAGCTTTCTATTTATTTTCTTTTCTTTGCCAATTAGTTTAATAAGTATAATAAAATTTGTTTTTATTCAATTAACTAACTATTAAAAAACTTGTAAATTTATCTTTTTTAATGTAATTTAACTCTAAATCTCATGTCTATTTTAATGTAAACTAATCTAGTATACAAAAGCTCCATTTATAATTTTCTGAATAATGAATTTTATACATTTTATATATTTAAAAATTATTTTATTAAATATCTGTTAACTCTAAAATACCTAACCTGATCTATGTTAAGTAAACGTTTATACTATTATTTATGATATTTTCATAAAATAAATAATTTTCTATATTTAAGTTATTTTTTTATATAATACCTATCATATAAATATTTCATGAAAACTTAAAAATAAATTTACATAAAAAAGCAGGAGAAAATCTCCTGCTTTTTAAACTATTTTATTTAATTATCTTTCAACTATAATAGCTGTTCCCATTCCGCCACCTATACAAAGTGTAGCTAAACCTTTTTTAGAATCTCTCTTTTCCATTTCATAAAGAAGAGTTGTTAATATTCTAGCTCCTGATGCTCCTATTGGATGACCTAAAGCTATAGCTCCACCATTTACATTAACTTTGGACATATCAAAGTTAAGGTCTTTAGCAACTGCTAAACTTTGAGCTGCGAAAGCTTCATTAGCTTCGATTAAATCTAAGTCTTCTATAGTTAAATTAGCTTTTTCTAAAGCAATTTTTGTTGAGTGGAAAGGACCATATCCCATTATAGCTGGGTCTAATCCTGCTGATCCATAAGAAACTATTTTAGCTAATGGTTTTACACCTAGTTCTTTAGCTTTTTCAGCACTCATAATAACTAATGCAGCAGCACCATCATTGATACCTGAAGCATTACCAGCTGTAACTGTTCCATCTTTCTTAAATGCTGGCTTTAATTTAACTAATGCTTCCATAGTTGTTCCAAATCTTGGGAACTCATCTGTATCAAATACTTTTGGTTCTCCCTTTCTCTGTGGAATAACAACTGGAACTATTTCATCTTTAAATCTTCCTGATTTTACAGCTTCTTCAGCCTTATTTTGAGAAGCTAATGCAAATTCATCTTGCATTTCTCTTGTTAAGCCCCATTTTTCTGCTATGTTTTCTGCAGTTATTCCCATGTGGTATTGGTTAAATGCATCCCATAAACCATCATTTATCATTTCATCAACCATTTGGCCATTTCCCATTCTCTGTCCCCATCTAGCATCATTTAATACATATGGAGCTCTTGACATGTTTTCCATACCACCAGCTACTATTATATCAGCATCTCCTGCTTTAATCATCTGACATGCTAAGCTTACAGCTCTTAATCCTGAACCACAAACTTTATTTATTGTAAATGCTGGAACTTCCTCTGGAAGACCTGCTTTTATAACCGCCTGTCTTGCTGGATTTTGTCCAAGTCCTGCTTGAAGAACATTACCCATTATAACTTCTTGTACCTGTTCTGGTTTTACACCTGCTCTTTTTACTGCTTCTTTTATAACAGTAGCACCTAATTCAACTGCTGGCACTCCCTTTAATGCACCACCAAATGAACCAACAGCAGTTCTAACTGCACTTGCAATAACAACTTCTTTCATTTATAACCCTCCTATTGTTAAACTTTGTTAAATTTTGTTCAAATTTTTTACATTTATAATCTACAATTCACAAATTTTTCTGTCAACAATTTAATTATAACCATATTTTTAATTTTTATCAATAGATTTTGTTAAAAAAAACACAAAGTTTACATGAATTTAAATTCTTCCGCTCTATTCTCAATAAATCCATAATAATACAGAATGCCATCCACTATCCTAGCTGATGCTTTTCCATCGCCATAAGGATTGGTTGCTTTGCTCATCTTTTCATATTCATTACTATTTCTTATTAATAAATTAGCTTCTCTTATAATTTTATCCACATCTGTTCCAACTAACTTAACAGTTCCTGAATTTACAGCTTCCGGTCTCTCTGTTACATCCCTTAATACAAGAACTGGTTTACCAAGATGTGGCGCCTCTTCTTGCAATCCTCCTGAATCTGTCATTACCATAAAGCATTTATTCATTAAATTATGTGCTTCTTTAGTATCCAATGGGGAAAGTAAATGTACTCTCTTTTCTTCTCCTAAATGTTTATATACTATATCTTTAACTATTGGATTCAAATGAACTAAATAAACTAATTCTACATCCTCATTATTTCTTACTATATCTTTTAAAGCCATACATATATTTTCTATACCTTTTCCCCAGTTTTCTCTTCTATGTGCGGTTACCATAATAACTTTCTTATTTTTATAATCTATAGAATTTAACTGTTTATTTTCAAAAGTATATTCTTTATCAACAGTAAACTTCATAGCATCTATAACAGTATTTCCTGTTATAAATATATCCTTTTCTTCTACGCCTTCCCTAGTAAGGTTATTCTTAGAACTCATAGTTGGGGCAAAATGCAAATCTGCAATAGCTCCAGTAAGTTTTCTATTCATTTCCTCTGGAAATGGAAAATACTTATTGTAGGTTCTCAGTCCTGCTTCTACATGTCCTACCTTTATTTTTTGGTAAAAAGCTGCTAGTGCTCCCGCAAACGTAGTAGTAGTATCACCATGTACTAATATCAAATTAGGCTTCTCTGCTTCAAAGATTTCTTTTAATCCTTCTAGTACTTTTATAGTAATTCCCGTTAAACTTTGTTTCTCCTTCATTATATTTAAATCAAAGTCAGGTGTAATATTAAAAAGATTCAATACTTGATCTAACATTTCTCTATGTTGAGCTGTTACACAAACTTTACTTTCTATCTCTTCTCTGCTTTCCAATTCCTTAACTAAAGGAGCCATCTTTATCGCTTCTGGTCTTGTACCAAATATAGTAATAATCTTAATCTTATTCATTACTTTACCTCCAAATTTTACAGTACCTATTCTCTATGTTTGAAAAAACCACATTTCCAAGCCATAAGTACTAATATTAACATTACTACAGCTAAAAGGAAATACGAGCTTTGGCTACTTATTTGCATTGCTAATATTGCGAAACTGCCAAGAATCGCACTTATAAGATACATTATTATAACAGCTTGTCTTTGGGTTAACCCCATGTCCAATAGCCTATGATGTAAATGCCCTCTATCTGCTCCCATTATGGGTTTTCCATTAATTTTCCTTCTTACCATTGCAAAAAGAGTATCATAAATTGGCAATCCTAAAGCTAAAATAGGTACAGATATAGCAAAAGCTGCTGCAGATTTTATGGCACCTTCTATTGATATTGCAGCCAATAAGAAGCCTAAGAGCTGTGCTCCTGTATCTCCCATAAAAATAGATGCCGGATTAAAATTATATGGTAAAAATCCCAATATTGCTCCACTTAATGCACAGGTTAAAAAAGCTGCTTCAAATCTAGTATCAATTTTAAATAATGCAATTATAAAAAGAGTTATACAAGATATTAAAGCCACCCCTGCAGCAAGACCATCTAATCCATCTATAAGATTTATTGAATTAGTTATTCCTACAACCCATAATATAGTCAACGGTATAGATAACCATCCTACTTTAATCCAAAGATGATAATTCGGAAAAGGATTAGTTATATTTACTATTCTTACTCCAAATATTATTAATATTACTGCTGCTGATATCTGAAATAATAATTTTATTAAAGGCTTTATTTCATATTTATCGTCTAAAAATCCTCCTATAACAATTAAAGTAGCTCCTAATATTATTCCCTTTTCCTGATTTGTTAGTGGCCCACTCTTTAATAATAATGTAGTTATAAAGGATATATATATAGCTAATCCACCTAATAATGGAATTGGCTTTTTATGTACTCTTCTTTTATCTTTAGGCACATCTATAACTCTAACCTTTATTGCAAACTTTTTCACTAAAGGTGTCAACAAAAAAGAAAGTACTGTTGAAAATATAGCTACTAAAATTAAATTATTCATATTTTATCTCTCCATTTTATCTCTCCATTAATAAGATCCATCACCAAC
This sequence comes from Clostridium tetanomorphum, assembly GCF_017873215.1. GTDB lineage: Bacteria > Bacillota > Clostridia > Clostridiales > Clostridiaceae > Clostridium_AO > Clostridium_AO tetanomorphum. The sequence goes on along the minus strand of NZ_JAGGKA010000019.1, from coordinate 46,430 downwards.
AAGAGAATCGTCATTTTCTATCCACTCTTCCACTAAAAAACTTCTATACTCAACTTTTGTATCTCTTATAACTACTTTATGTATGCCTGAATTTATTATAAACCTTTTACAAAGGGCACAAGGAGAAGTATTCTGCACAAACTTTCCACTTGAATATTCTTTTCCCACTAAATACATAGTAGCTCCTATCATATCCTGTCTTCTTGCAGATATTATAGCATTTTGTTCTGCATGAACGGATCTGCACAATTCGTACCTAGTCCCCCTAGGCACATTTAGTTGCTCTCTTCTACAATATCCTATATCACAACAATTTTTTCTTCCTCTAGGGGCCCCCGTATATCCAGTAGCAATTATTTCATCGTTTTTTACAATTATAGCTGCAAAATTTCGTCTTAGACAAGTCCCTCTTTCTAGAATGGTCTCACATATATCTAAATAATAGTTACTTTTATCTATTCTATCCATAATGCCTCCATTATTATGTATTTTTAAAAGATTAGTTGCAATCTTTTTATACTACGTACTATTCTATACCAAAATACAAATAATTAAAAGTATTAGTGATAAAATTAAAAGTCGGCATTTAGCCGACTTTTAATTTTATTTAGTGCCATATAATCTATCTCCAGCATCACCTAAACCAGGTACTATATATCCATCTTCATTTAATTTTTCATCAATAGCTCCTACATATATGTCTATATCAGGATGTTCATCCATAACTGCCTTAACACCTTCTGGAGCCGCTATTAAACACATAAGTCTTATATGCTTTGCTCCTCTTTTCTTTAAAAGAGTGATAGCATCTGCTGCTGATCCTCCAGTAGCAAGCATTGGATCTGTAACTATAACATCTCTTTCTCCTATATCTTGTGGAAGTTTACAAAAATATTCTACTGGCTTTAAAGTCTTCTCATCTCTATATAAACCTATATGTCCAACCTTTGCTGCTGGTATAAGCTTTAACATACCATCTACCATTCCTAATCCTGCCCTTAATATTGGAACTATGGCTACTTTCTTCCCAGCTAACATTTTGCATTTACTTTTACATATAGGTGTTTCTATCTCCACTTCTTGTAATTGAAGATCTCTAGTTACTTCATAAGCCATTAGCATAGCAACTTCTTCTACTAATTCCCTAAAGTCCTTAGATCCTGTATTTTTATCTCTAATTAGTGCTAATTTATGTAATATTAATGGATGTGATATTTGAGTGACTTTACTCATAATTATTGTTCCTCCTAAAATTTATTTATTATATTTGCTTTCTATACAAGAAATTTTATCTATTCTTTTTTGGTGTCTTCCACCTTCATATTTAGCGGATAAAAAATTATCTACTATATCTAATGCTAATCCTACTCCTACTACTCTTTGTCCTAATGCTAATATATTAGCATCATTGTGTTCTCTGCAAGCATGAGCACTAAATGTATCTCCACAAAGTGCTGCTCTTACCCCTGGAACTTTATTGGCAGCTATGCTAATTCCTATCCCTGTTCCACATACTAATATACCAAAATCATATCTTTTTGCTGCAACTTCTTCTGCTACTTTTATAGCATAATCAGGATAATCACAAGAATCTTCTGTAAGTGTTCCAAAATCCTGTACTTGTATTCCTTTACCTTCCAAATGTTTAATTATTTCCCTTTTTAAAGGTAATCCTGCATGATCACTTCCTAATGCAATTTTCAAAATAATACACCTCCATGTTTATTTGTGTTTGTAATATATATTTTAGTTTGCCCACAAAAAAAGAAGATAGGAGTATTTTAAGAAATACTTTTATCTTCTTTTAATTTATTTAATAGTAATAAAATACTATTTTTTAACTCATTAAAAGTGTTCTCATAAACAGTTATTGCGCCGCCATAAGGATCCAAAACATCCCCTTTAATGCCGACATACTCATTTAAACAATATATTTTATTTTTATATTTAGTAAAGTTGCTTATTAAAAGTTCTTTTATGTAATGCGTCATTGTAAAAATTAAATCATTTTCACAAATTAATTCTTCCGTTAATTGAACTGCATACCTTTTACTAATATCTGTATTTAATTCTTTCTTAACTATTGAAGCAGAATTTAAAGAAGTTTTACTATAAGGATTAGCAGCTATTCCCGCAGAAAATGCAATAAAAGATGTATCTTCTTTTAGATTATTAAAAATAACTTCTGCCATACAACTTCTACATGTATTTCCTGTACAAACAAATAATACTTTCATAGCTACCTCCCATGCCTAATCTTTAATAACTATCAGTTAAACATTTTAACTTACTGTTCATTATATGTCAACTATAATTTAAATTAAAAGTTTAGATATGAATGATATCGAAACCTGCAGATTTTTTTAGTCTATTCATAATAGCTATTCCTATACCATTTTCCTCAAAGGATTCAGAAATTATAACATCTACTTTTTTGTCATCAAAGGTTCTTAAAGTTTCGAATAAATTTTGAGCTATAGACTCTAAGCTGTTTCTACTTCCTAAAGATAGTGTTAATCCATATATATATCTATTTAATGTTTCATCTGTTGCCATTATACCTACAATCTTATTTTCTTTTGAATATTCTTCTGCCATTTTATTAATTTTATCTACAACTTTGTCCAATTCACCTTGAACAATTTTTACCGGTGCTTTAGGTGCATAATGTCTATATTTCATTCCTGGAGCTTTAGGTTTTAAATCTTTTGTTGGCTTTTTCATAATTGCCGGATCTATATATATGTTAGAGTCTATTTCTCTAAGCATTTCTAAGGTAATACCACCTGGTCTTAATATGCAAGGAGGATAGACAGTACAATCTATTACTGTAGATTCTACTCCTACAGCGCATTTATCTCCTCCTATAATGTAATCTACTTTTCCCATTAAATCTTCTACACATCTTTCTACATCTGTAGGACTTGGTTTACCTGATATATTAGCTGAAGGAGCTGCTATAGGTACTTCTGACATTTTAATAAGTTCTCTTCCAATCAAATTAGACGGCATTCTGATTCCAACACTATCTAATCCGGCACTAGTCTCATCTGGTATTAGATCTGTTTTTCTCAATATTACAGTCATAGGTCCTGGCCAAAATTTTTTCATTATTTTCTCAGCTACTTCAGGTACTTCTTTTACCAAAGGCTTTATAGATTCCATGTCAGCTATATGAACTATTAATGGGTTATCTTGAGGTCTTCCTTTAGCTTGAAATATTTTCTTAACTGCATTTGCATCTAAAGCATTTGCTCCAAGACCGTATACTGTTTCTGTAGGAAATACTACCAGTCCTCCATCTCTAATTATTTTTCCACATTCTCTAATTACACTATTATCTAAATCATGTTCGTCTAACATTACAACCTTTGTATCCAAAGCTACATCTCCTTTTAACTATTATAGCCAAATATCTATAATAATTTTATTAAAATCAATCCAAAAATTATGCCACTTAAAACTCCTATGGTACTAGATACTCCGTCCCATAATTTGGAAGATTCAGGAATCATCTCTCCACAAACTACATAAAGCATTATTCCAGAGGCAACTGACAAGCTTATTCCTAATGCATTACGAGACATATTACCTATATAAGTACCTATGAAAGCTCCTAATACTGTAGGTAATGCTGTGGCTACAGTATATCCAAATATTTTTAATGGTTTTATTCTAGACACCATTAGCGGGGCAGATACAGCTATACCTTCTGGAATATCATGAATGGCAATAATTATACTCATTTTTAATCCTAGACTTCCTCCTGCTGCAAATCCACATCCCATTATTATTCCCTCAGGGAAATTATGAATCATAAGTCCTATCGCCGTTATAAGAGCCATTTTTATATGTCTATCTACCTTATCATTTTGTAGATTATTATCTACAAAAGTAACTAAAACAATACCCATTATGCAGCATAGAATTGTATAATTAAATCCCCAATTCTGTAATGCTTCTGGTATAAGATCAAAGACAACTATAGACAACATAAGCCCCCCTGAAAATCCTATAATAGTTCCAAGAGTTCTTTTTGATGGATTTTTTATAACTATACCCATTAGCCCTCCTATAGTAGTGCCAGAAAGAGAAACTACACTTCCTAATATAATCATAAAAATTAAATTATTCAAATTATCACCTTTTTAAAATTTGTTCTCTATAGATAATATTTAAACTATTAATCAAATATTCTTATTGTATATGTAATTCATTCCTATACTCTTTTATCTTTTCAATAGCCTCATCTGTAAAAATAGCATAAACACAGCTTTTATATATATTGTCTAACAATTCATATTTATACAGTTTCCCTCTTTTTATAATAGTAAAAAAATATTCTTTCTCTGGATTAAGAATCTTAATCTTTTTATAATAAAAAGCCGCATATGGGTACATTTTTAAAAATTTCTCATTGATAGGTAGCATCTTTTTGCTTCTAAACTTAGAATCTGAAATTAAAACTATAAAAAAGTCTTTCTCTATACTTGATTTTACATCTTCAGCATGAACAAAAACTACTCTATTACAAGTAATATTTACTTGTTCTCTTCTTATGCCTGAAAGTACTTTTATCTTATAGCCATCATAATTAAACTTTAAACTCTCCGCATTTATTTTTGCCATAATAGCTATTATAATCAAACATTCTATAACCACTAAATAAACAATATAAAACATTGTAATTATTTTAGTTAATATTAAAACTATTGGAAGTATAAAAAAAATAAAGCTCATTATTAGCATAAATCTCTTATAAGACTTTTTTTGCTTTCTAATGGCTTTATTCATATCCATAATTTCCCTCTTCTCTTTAAAAAGCTTTTAGTTTAATTATTTCCTAAATTTTTCATTTTTTCTGCCTGTTCAACTGTAATTAATGCATCTATTATTTCATCCATGTCTCCATCAAGAAAAGACTCTAACCTATATATAGTTAATCCTATTCTGTGGTCTGTAACCCTTCCTTGTGGATAATTATAAGTTCTTATTCTTTCACTTCTATCTCCAGTGCCTACCTGGCTTTTTCTATCTTCAGCTATATTAGCACTTCTTTCTGCTTGAAGCCTATCATATAACCTTGACTTTAATACTTTCATAGCCTTTTCTTTATTTTTTAACTGAGACTTTTCATCTTGGCAACTAACTACAAGACCTGTTGGTAAATGAGTTATTCTTACTGCAGAATCTGTTGTATTAACACACTGTCCACCATGACCTGATGCTCTAAACACATCTATTCTTAAATCATTTTGGTTTATCTCAACATCTACATCTTCTACTTCTGGTAAAACTGCAACAGTAGCTGTAGATGTATGAATTCTACCACTTGATTCTGTATCTGGTACTCTTTGCACTCTATGCGCTCCACTTTCATACTTTAATCTACTATAAGCTCCATCACCTTTAAGCATAAATACTACTTCTTTAAAACCACCTATATCAGTTTCATTTGAACTTACAGGTTCTACTTTCCAGCCATGTCTTTCAGCATATCTAGTATACATTCTAAAAAGGTTTGCTGCAAATAAAGCTGCTTCTTCTCCTCCAGCTCCCCCTCTTATTTCTATAAATACGTTTTTGTCATCATTAGGATCTTTCGGCAATAGCAGTATTTTTAATTCCTGTTCTAAGTTTTGTTCTTTTTCACTTAATTCTTTTAGTTCTTCTTGTACCATTTCTTTTAATTCTTTTTCTAAATCTTCTTTAAGCATTTCTTTATCTGCTTCTATATCTTCTTGTACTTTTTTGTATTCTCTATACTTAGTAACTACGCTTTCTAAATCAGCATGCTCTTTACATAACTTTTGCCACTCTTTTTGATTAGCCATAATAGTTGGATCACTAATCTTTATTGATAGTTCTTCATATTTATTTTCTATAAAATTAAGTCTTTCTAACATATTTTTTCTCACTCCGTAAATATATTTTAACAACTATTAATTATATCATATGTTTTTTATATAAGGCAATGTAAATAAATTCTCTATTATCTTTATACACTATATTGCCCTTTAACAACTCTATCTAATCCGGATAAATCCTTTATACATTCTATATTATAAAAATTATTCTTCCTTAATAATGTTGTTACTTCTTCACCTTGATCATAGCCTATCTCAAAGGCCAGTTCTCCATTGTTATTTAAAACTTTTTTACTTTGCTCTATAATTTTTCTATAAAAGTCTAATCCATCTTCTCCTCCACTTAACGCTATATAAGGTTCATAATCCTTAACATCTTCCATAAGAGTTTGTATAATATCTTCTTTTATATAAGGAGGATTGGATACTATTATATCATATTTTATATTTTTATCTATTGCATATTTCATCAAATCACTCTTATTTACGTTTACTCTATTCCCTAATTCATGAAATATAACATTTTCTTTTGTTACTTCCAAAGGTATTTCGTCAATGTCAAAACAATCTACAAGAGTGTTCTTAGTAAACTTGGCAATAGATATGCCTATTACTCCACTACCACAGCAAACATCACATATATATTTATAAGAATTTTTTTTAACATCCTCTATAGCAGATTGAACTAAAATTTCTGTATCTGGTCTTGGAATTAATACGCCTTGTTTTATTTTAAAATCTAATCCCATGAATTCACATTCACCCAGCATATATTTAATAGGCATTTTATTTTTTCTAATATTAATCAATCTAAAATATTCTTCTACTTCCTCTTTAGTAACATTAAATTCTCTATTTATCATGATAAATAATTTATCTTTTTTTAAAACTTTTGCTAATAAAAGTTGGCAATCTAATCTATAACTTTCTATATTCGCGGCCTTTAAGACTTCGAATCCTTTTGTAAGAAGTATACCTATATTTAAATCTTTCCAATTTTCCATAAAATATCATACCTCATTTATATTTTCTTCATATTCAATTCCTTCTGCCGCCTTTAATGCTTTTATAGCCACTTCTAATTGGCTAAGATTAGGCTCCCTAGTAGTAAGCTTTTGAAGAGCAAGTCCTGGTGAAGCTATAATTTTGGATATACTACTATTACTCTTTCCAAGCCATTTAATTAATTCGTAGGTAATTCCCGAAACTAATGGTAGTAATATTATTCTATATAATATTCTCTCTAATAAAGAATTCCACCCAGTCAATGAAAAAACTAATATACTTACTATCATAACAAGAAATAAAAAATTTGTACCACATCTTGGATGAAATCTCGAATAATTTTTGGCATTTTCCGGTATTAATTCTTCTTCATTTTCATAACAAAATATAGTTTTATGTTCTGCTCCATGATATTGAAATACTCTATTTATATCTTCCATTTTTCCAATAAAAAAAATATATACCAAAAATATACTTACTCTTATTATTCCTTCTATTATATTTAATATTATAGTATTTTCTACAGCTGCTTTTTTAAATAAATTAGCAAATACATTTGGTAAAGCTACAAATAGTAATATAGAAATAAACAAAGAAATTATTAATGTAATAGAAATTAGAATCTTCTCTCCCTTATCTTTAAACTTATTTTCAAACCATCTATCAAATTTAGACTCTTCAGCATCTTCTTGAAAAAAAGATGCTGAGTAATTTAATGTTTTTATTCCTATAATCAAAGACTCTAACAATGAAACAAATCCTCTTATAATTGGAATTTTAAAAAAACTATTTCTTTTAGAATATGGTATAAATTCTTCTTTATTTACTATAATTTCTCCATCAGTTTTTCTTACAGCTGTTGCTATACCTTTACTTCCTCGCATCATTACTCCTTCAATTACAGCTTGACCACCAACTGAACAATTCCTTCTCATTTACTTCACCTCATCTTTAGGAACTAAATGGCACCTTCTACATCTTGCTTCATATGACTCCTTTGCTCCTACTAAAACTATAGCATCATTATAATTTGCAGGATTGCCATTTATAAGTCTTTGAGTTCTAGTGGCTGGATTTCCACATATCATACATATAGCTTGAATTTTATCAACAAATTCAGCAACAGCCATAAGTTGTGGCATATATCCAAAGGGTTCTCCTCTAAAATCCATATCTAAACCAGCACATATTACCCTTTTATCCATGTCTGCTATAAAATTTACCACTTTTACTATATCCTCATCAAAAAATTGTACTTCATCTATGGCTACAACTTGTGTATCATCATCAATTAACTTCAATATTTCACTAGAACTTCTAACTGGTATTGCCCCTTCCTTATCACCACAATGAGATACTACATCTTCGTTACTGTATCTATTATCAATTTCAGGTTTAAACACCTGTACTTTTTGCTTAGCAATTTTGGCTCTTCTAATTCTTCGTATAAGCTCTTCAGACTTACCACTGTACATTGGTCCAGCTATAACCTCTATCCAACCATGATTTTTGGGTCCATACATAATAAAAATTCCTCCTTAGGTTTTTATATAAATAACTATTCTTTATATAACTTTATCTTTTTAAACAAATATATTTTACCAAACCCAAGACATATATTAAAGAGTATGATTAAATTTTATTGACTATCTGTTAAAAACTATGATATAATTTAGTAGTTAAAAATTCGGATATTAGTATCCAGGATTCGAAAGAGGTGAAAAACATGAGAGAAGGCATACATCCAGAATACCACCATGATGCGGTAGTTAAGTGTGCATGTGGAAATACTTTTACAACAGGTTCTACAAACAAAGAACTTAAAGTTGAAATATGCTCTAAATGCCATCCATTCTTCACCGGCAAACAGAAGATAGTTGATGCTGGCGGAAGAGTTGAAAGATTCATGAAGAAATTCAACTTATCTAACGAAGAATAGAATTAGTTCTTTTTATACAAAAACAAGCCCGAATATAATATTCGGGCTTGTTTTGTGTTTCTATTTTTCTGTTATCTCTCTTATTACATCATATTTATCATCACTACTAGCTATAAATCCATCTACTATAGAATCTATACCTTGAAAATTATTAAATTCTTCAAAGGCTTTTTGTAAACTATTAGTTATTTCTTTATCTAAATAAGGACTTGCTGCTATAGCATCCTTAGGAATATTATCTGTCATTCCTATTATATGTAGCTCATCTATAGCTAAACCATGATTCTTAGCATTTTCTATGGCTTCACTATATGTAGCTCCTGCATCTACTTCTCCTGATAGAATAGCTTTTATAACATTATCATGGCTTCCCATAAAAGATATTTTTTTAAATATAGTATCTGGATTTATATTTTGTTTTTTTAGTATATTCCTAGCATATACATATCCTGACGCACTTTTTTTATCTACATATCCAAAATGTTTATCCTTTAATTCTTGTATTGTCTTTATGCCACTATGTTTTCTAACTATTATACACCCATTATAAAATGTTTTTCCATTTACTTTTGGCGTTACTAATGGTGTTATATCTATTTCTTTACGAGTAGCTACATAAGCAAATGGTGAGAACCATCCTGCATCTATAATTCCTTCTTTTATACCACTTCCTAAAGCCTCATAATCTTTTACTATAATCACTCTTGCTTTGCAAGAAATACTATCGCAAACTCTCTCTAATATAGGTACATATGATTTTTTTATGCTCTCTGGTGAAGTAAATGGGTTTATACCAAATATTATTTCATTGTCTTTTTTTAATTTTGCAGCAATGCACTGAATACTATCTCCTGTATCACTTAATTTATTGCAAAATTCAAGTATATGCTTGTTTTTCCCTTCTTGCAATTCTATCATTTTCATAGATTCTACCATAATACCATAAGTTTTTTCTACTGATAATGCAATTGTTCTTACAGCTTCTCCTATATTATTAGAACTATTCAATTGTTGAGTTGAAAAATTTTTTAAGTTCCCTATAGCTCTTTCAATGTTATTTAAAATTCCATCTATATCACTTACTAATCCAAAAGACTCCTTAACAACAACTTGAGCATTATCTATTTTACTTAAGCATTTCCCCATAGATCCATTAGCTTGTTCTACTCCCTCTATAATCTCTTTTACTATATTTTCTATCTGTAGCACGGCTTTTTCAGTCTCTTCTGACAATTTTCTTATTTCTTGAGCCACTACAGAAAACCCTTTACCAGCTTCCCCTGCCCTAGCAGCTTCTATTGAAGCATTAAGCGCTAATAAATTCGTTTGATTGGATATTCCTTTTATATTTCCAACAAAATTACTTATTCTTTTAGAAGACTCTTCAAAGGTATTATTTCCTTTAGATAGATGCTTAATATCATCATTTAACTCTAATAAATATTTACCTATATTTTCTATAACATCCTTGTTATTAGTAAGCATGGAATGAGAATTAATAGCATTCTCTTCAATTTGCATAATATTGCTGTTAAGTTCCTGAGACATACCTACTAAAGCATCTACAGATACATCTATTTCTTCAATATTTGACATATTTTCTTCACTATATCTTTGGACATCTTTAGATATATTGATTATATTTGTTAGCATGTCCATACTATCTTTATGTAGCCATAGTAACTGTTGTATATCAAATCCCAATGTTTCCCAAGTCATAAATAGATCTTTATAATAATTTTTCAAATTGTCATTTGTATTTTCCTTATATTCTAATTTATTATGCACATTATTATATTTAGTATTAAACATAATATATGTTGTTATATTTAGTATAGTTATTATAGAAATAAGAACTAGAGTATTTTTTATTAAAAAATAAAGTAATATGTTAATAAAAAATATTGCCATAGTAAAAATAAAAGAAGTTTTTTTATCACCCATTTTGATTCCCCCCAGATATTGAAATTGTTTTACATTATATTATCATTTTACTAAATAATGTATACTATAACAACATTTATATTAAAAAATAAATGAGCAGAATTCTGCTCATTTACTACCTACTTCCTCTATCTTTATTAAAATCTAACTTACTTATCAACCCTACAAATTCTTCATTATTTTTTGTTTTAAATAACATATTTATAAGCTGTTCTGTAATATTTGCAGTATTGTTTTCATCATATAATACTCTTCTTATATTAAATGCAGCTTCATATTCCTTAGCTAATAATAATAAATCCTCTTTTCTTGTTCCAGATTTATATATGTCTATAGCTGGGAATATTCTTCTTTCTTGAAGCTTCCTATCTAAATGAACTTCCATATTTCCGGTTCCTTTGAACTCTTCAAATATCATGTCGTCCATCCTACTTCCAGTTTCTACAAGGGCAGTAGCAAGTATAGTTAAGCTTCCCCCTTCTTCTATATTTCTAGCAGCTCCAAAGAATTTCTTAGGCATTATTAAAGCTCCTGGATCTAATCCTCCAGATAAAGTTCTTCCTGTAGGTGTTATTGTTAAATTGTAAGCTCTTGAAAGTCTAGTTATACTATCTAATAATATAACTACATCTTGCCCTTGCTCAACCATTCTTTTAGCTCTTTCTAATACCATATAAGTAACTTTTGTATGATGTTCAGGTTCTTCATCAAATGTTGAATATATTACTTCACCATTTATTGACCTTTGCATATCCGTAACTTCTTCAGGTCTTTCATCTATAAGCAATACTATTAATTTTACTTCCTTATGATTCATAGTTATACTTTGAGCTATTTTCTTTAAAAGAGTAGTTTTACCTGCTTTAGGGGGCGCAACTATAATCCCTCTTTGTCCCTTTCCTATAGGACATATAATATCCATTAATCTAGTTGATAAATCAGATCCTCTTGTTTCTAATTTCAATCTTTCATTTGGATATATAGGTATTAATGTTTCAAAAGGCTTTCTTCCTACAGCTCTTTCAGGATTTTCTCCATTAACTCTTTCTACATAAAGTAATGCCTTAAATTTCTCTCCTTCCTTTGGAGTTCTAACTTTTCCCTCTACTTCATCACCAGTTTTTAAGTTAAATCTTCTTATCTGAGAAGGAGATACATATATGTCATCCGGTCCTGTTAAATAATTCTTACCTCTTAAGAATCCATAATTATTATTTTCAATAATTTCAAGAACTCCTTTTGCAGAATCTGACTCATTAATCATTTCCTTAAGCTTTTCTCTCTTTTCTTCTGGATTACTTTTGTCGTTTTCTTCCAATGTTTCTTTTTCTACCTTACCATCCTCAACTACTTTTTTTGCCGTACTAGACATTGGCTCCTGTTTTGTTTCATTTATGTATTTCTTTTCTACTCTATTTTTTTTCTGTTCCATATGATCTGAAACATCTTCATCTTTAGATGATAATTTAGGGCTTATTCTTTCTCTTAATATAACACCATCTTTTTCTATATAACTAGGTGATATCTTCTCAATTTCTTCTATCAATTCAGCTTTTTTATATTTTGATATGCCCTTTATTCCTAAATCTTTAGCTAATTCTTTTAGCTCATTTACAGTCTTACTCTCTAAACCATTACTAGACAAAAAATAACACCTCCAATATTTAATTATAAAAAATTATTTATATAAACAACCTTTAGGGAATTATCAAAAGAAATCTTGAAAGGATGCACTGCGTATAACATTATACCCTATTTTAATATTTTAATCCAGAAATTTTTTATACAACTAAACTTCTAAGAATGGAAAAGTGAAACAAAAGTATGAAAATACATACTTTTGTTTTATATCATAGCATATATTTCCTTATTAATGTTATCATAGTTAAAAATTTTTTTTCTAACTTTATTGTATTTTCCTATATATAGAATAGGTATGCCAATTTCTTCACAACCACCTACTAGTAATTCTTTACACGCTAACTCTTTTAGGCTATATCTATAACAATGATTGCCACAGCATACTGGACATCTTATGTTAATTATTATTTCTCCTTTAGCTATTTTTATACTATTTATAGAGGTGACTTCTTTATCTAGTTCCTTCATTTTAAAAAACAAAGTATTTTTTATTATATATTTACCGCACTCATTTTTTAAGGCAAAAGTTATATTTGATTCAAATATCATTACATCACCTCCATAATAATTATCCATTAATTTTTGATTATTTAGAATAGCTTATTTAATATCTTAATAATATTATTTCTATAAAGATTAATAAATTCCTTCAATAATTTTGATATTTATTGTTATTTTTTAGCGATTATTACAAAAAGACTTAACGCCATATGCTCATATTTTGTAGCATATGGCGTTATTATAAATGTATTTAAGTAATTCTTAAGCTTAAATGTAGTTTAATTACCGAGATAAAGACTATTCCCCTAAAGATGCTTTTATAAATTCCTTAAATAATGGATGAGGTCTATTAGGTCTTGACTTTAATTCTGGATGAAATTGTACTGCCACAAACCATGGATGATTTTTCATCTCTATAATTTCAACTAATCTGCCATCTGGACTTGTTCCTGATATAACAAGACCTGCTTCTATTAAATTCTTTCTATATTCATTATTAAATTCATATCTATGTCTATGTCTTTCATAAATAATTTCTTCTCCATAAGCTTCAAATGCCTTACTTTCCTTAAGAAGTTTACATGGATATAATCCTAATCGCATTGTACCCCCTTTTTCATCTACATCTTTTTGTTCAGGCATTAAATCTATAACTGGATATTTTGTTTCTGGATCTATTTCAGAGCTATGCGCTCCTTCATATCCTAATATATTTCTAGCAAACTCTATAACTGAACACTGCATACCTAAACATATTCCAAATAAAGGTATAGAATTCTCCCTTGCCCATCTTATGGCTTCTATTTTTCCTTCTACTCCTCTATCTCCAAATCCTCCTGGTATAAGAATTCCATTTGCATCTTTTAAAATTTCGTTAGAATTTTCTTTAGTTATATCCATTGAACTTATCCATTTAATTTCTATACTAGCATCATTTGCATAACCACCGTGACTTAAAGATTCTACCACGGAAATATATGCATCATGCAATTCCACATACTTTCCTACCAATGCTATAGTTACTTTTTTAGAAAGATTTTTTATATTATGAACCATAGCTTTCCATTGTCTGTTATCTATATCTTTACATCCTAAAGATAACTTCTCACAAACTATATTATCCAATCCTTCTTTATGAAGCATTAGCGGAACTTCGTATAAATTCTCTGCATCTAAATTCTGTATTACACATCCTTTATCTACATTACAAAATAATCCTATCTTATTCTTTAAATCCTGTGAAATTGTTTTTTCAGAACGGCAAACAATTATATCTGGTTGTATTCCAATACTTCTCAGTTCTTTTACTGAATGTTGGGTAGGTTTAGTCTTAAGTTCCCCAGATTTTCCTAAATAAGGGACAAGAGTTACATGAATAAAACATACATTCTCTCTTCCTACATCATATTTTATTTGTCTTATAGCCTCAAGAAAAGGTAAAGATTCTATATCTCCAACTGTTCCTCCTATTTCAGTTATAACCACATCTACATCTTTTTCCTTGCTAACCCTATATACTCTTTCTTTTATCTCATTTGTGATATGTGGTATTACTTGCACAGTACCTCCTAAGTAATCCCCTTTTCTTTCCTTATTTATCACAGACCAATATATTTTACCTGTAGTTACATTGTTGCTTTTACTCAAACTTTCATCAATAAATCTTTCATAATGCCCTAAATCAAGGTCAGTTTCAGCCCCATCATCCGTTACAAATACTTCCCCATGCTGATATGGACTCATTGTACCAGGATCTATATTTATGTATGGATCAAACTTCTGTATAGATACTTTCATACCTCTATTTTTTAATAATCTTCCAAGTGAAGCTGCTGTTATTCCTTTCCCTAATGAGGAAACAACTCCTCCAGTTACAAAAATATATTTAGTATTCATAAAATTATGCTCTATAAATCTCATTATATAGAGCATTCTTCACCCCCTAATCCTTTTTTTAATATAAAAATATTTATAATTACTATTGACAATCTACTATTTTATGCTTATAATAAATATTACCTCACCATTTAAAATGGGATTTTTGTGTTCAAATACATACACAATATATTATCATATCTTTTAAAAATTTTCTACTATTTTTTGCTCTATTTTTTATTCTATTTTTTCTATTATAGTTTCTGCTTCAAAATACATTTCTCTTATCCTTCTATTTAATAAAAATTTTTCCTGAGCTTTCTTCACGTTGTTATTAAGCTTTCTTTTATTATTTATATCAAAATCTTTAGTTAAATTACTTATATCCATGCAATTGTATTTTTTTAAGAGCAAAAATAATAAGTATTTACATTCCTCATCTTCTAATATTCTAATAAGTTCTTCTCTTTTAATCCCTTTATATTCACATAATAATTCTATTATTTTTTCATATTTAGTATTTTTATTAAAATAATTCATTATACTAAGGAATTGAAAAATACAATCCCTATATTCCCTCCTTACTCTTTTAATAAGAATCATATCCATAAAAATAATTTTTAAACATTAATTTAAATAAAAAAAAACGCAAAGGCTATATACCTACTGCGCTTTTATAGTAATTTTGAGAATTGTATTTTGAGGCTTTTGTCCAGAAACACCCATATTATAATTTATAGTTACATTTCCTCCTTCATCATTTACATCAATATCTAGTTTTTTAGTATCTAACTTTAATTCTAATGTTCCGTAAGGAGTATTATAAAGTATTGTATTATCTTTTTTCTCTTCAAATTCCATTTTAGTACTGGTTGTTCCCATTCTTATCAAGGAGAATTTATTGTCCTGGGAATTTATTCTAAAAGTGGTCGTTGTCCCTTCCATTCCTGATATTTCTGTTTCATTATAAACTACATAGTAACAATTTTCCTTCTTATAAAAATCTCCTGGTGTAACTACTTCTATAGTATCTTCTTTTTTCTTGGATTGTATACTAGATACAGAAATAAGAGCTTTCTTTTTCATAAGTCACTTTTTCACCTCCTACTTTATCTTTAAACGTTATATTATATATTTATTAATTTCTTCTTCGGAAGCTGGTTCTACTTCTATATGTTTATCTAACGAACTCATAAATTTTCCATACTTAACCTTAACCGTCTTTTCATCTTTTCCTTTACTGTATCTAGCAGTTATTTCAGCAGCAAACTTTATATCTTTATCCAAAGGTTCACCTACTATTATAATCATAGAGCCATTAAATTCTTCTGCTAAAAAGATATAATCATCTTTATCTAAATATTTTTTTATTTCATCTCCTTCTTCTTTAGTTCTAGTAGATATTATTTTAGCTCCTTTTGATATTCTAAAATGTCTTCCGTATCTTAAAAGTTCTAAATCTTTATACCTAGGATTATTTTTGTCTATTAGTAGTTCTCTTAGTCTTTTTGAATAATTAGGTTCAGTAAGCTTACATCCTCCTGCTGGTGATGGGTAATCCTTAATCCCCCACTTTTCAGCTAACTCCATTTGAACTTTTCTTCCTCTTCCAGATATATTCATAAGTTTCTCTCTATCTACGAGGCCTTTTAATTCCATCTCTGTTGGTTGTAAATTCTTTGCACATAATGGTCTTAAAATTTTATCGCTAAATCCAGATTCTTTCTTTACTATATCTAAAGCCGATTTATTTTGAGACATAGGTCTTTGGTTTAACACTTCTCCTGTTATTATAAAATCAGCATCTAACTCTTCCAATAATTTACCTGAATAATTAAGCATTAAGCTATGACAATCTATACAAGGATTCATATTCTTACCATATCCATGCTTAGGATGTCTAACCATATCAAAATGCTCTTTAGAAAAATCAACAACTTTTAAAGGTATATCTATTTGTTTAGTCATTTTTTTTGCATTTTCTTCATTGAAAAAATAGGATTTAAAACATATTCCTATTACCTCTATTCCTTGGTCTTTTATAAGTTTAGCAGCCAAAATACTGTCTAAACCTCCAGATATCATTGCTAATGCTTTTACCATAAAATTCACCCTTTTCTCTTTAAAACAAATTTATTGTTCTTTTCTATCTATTGCTAATTCTATAAGCTCGTCTATTAATTCATAATACTCTTTTCCTGATGCTTTCCATAATTTAGGATACATACTTATCTTTGTAAAACCAGGCAGAGTATTTACTTCATTTAAATATACTTCATTTGTGTCCTTATCTATCAAAAAGTCAATTCTAGACATTCCTTCACAATCTAGTAATTTATATATATTTATAGCTATTTCTTTTATCTTTTCTTGTTCATTTTCATCCAAAGCTGCCGGAATTAAAAGTTTAGAAGATTCATTTTTATACTTAGCTTCATAATCATAAAACTCTTTAGCTGGAAGTATCTCCCCAGGTACTGCAGCTTTGGGTTCATCATTTCCAAGAACAGCTACCTCTACCTCTCTAGCATTTATGGCTTTTTCTACCAATATTTTTCTGTCATATTTCAAGGCCTCTTCTAAGCCTTTTATAAGTTCTTCTCTATTATGAGCTTTAGTTATACCTACAGAAGAACCACTATTAGAAGGCTTTATAAATATATCATATCCTAATTTATCTTCTATATTTACTATAATATTTTGTTTATCCTTATTATAGTTGAATTTATTTACTACTACATAATCTGCTTGCTTTATTTTAAAATTTTCTAACACATATTTTGTATATACTTTATCCATACATAAAGCAGATGATAATACTCCTGGTCCTACAAAAGGAATATCAAGTAATTTACATAATCCTTGTATAGTACCATCTTCTCCATATAATCCATGTAAAACCGGAAATACTACGTCTACTTCTTTATTAAATAATATATTTTGTGCATTAGAAATTTTACATTCTTCATCATTTTCCCATTGTCCATTTTCTATATTTTCTACTTTACCAGTATATTTGAACCATTTTCCTTGCTTAGTAATTCCTATTGTAGTAATTTCATACTTACACTTATCAATATTTTTTAGTACTGAAGCTGCTGATACCCTTGATACTTCATGTTCAGTAGATTGTCCACCAAAAAGTATAGCTATTTTTTTCATTATTATCTCTCCTCATAAATCATATAACTTTAATCATTTAATTAATTTTAAATAAAATAATTAAAGTCTGCTATTATATTATAATATGATTAAAATTAATAGTTCAAATATTAGTTTAGTTTTTTTTAATAATTAAATCAACAATTTTATTTATAGTTGTAAGATGTTATCCACATCTTACAACCATATTTTCTTAATTATATTGTTAATTCACCATTAGGTGTATTTATTATTTGAATAATTCTTTGTTCAAATCCAGTATTGGCATTTATATAAACAATAAAATCTTCATCGTTACATACTCCTGAAAATTCATAGCAAAGTACTTCTTTATTAGTTTCTGTAGGAACTATTGCCAATCTAATTGAATTTATTTTTAGTCTTTTACTTACTCTGTCTTTAGCTTGCTCTGCAGTTATTTTTGGTTTGTCAATCTGTCTTTTGTCAACGTGAGAAATTAAGTACTTCTCTGATTCTATACCCACTATACTACCATCATCAAGAGCAATCTTAAGTTTTATTTGGTCAGGATATATTATAATATTATCTTGTTTATATACATAACTAATAACCATCGTACTCCCATAATTCATAGTATACATTGGTATCATATTTTTATAGCCTATAGTATTTAAATAACTCATTCCTTTTTGCATAGCTTTATCTTTATTTATATTAATTTTTCCTATAGCTTTATTATCTAATAAGTATACTATTTTCCCTCCATGTTTACTCACTTCGCAAGCAATAGTACTTTTCTTATCATTTCTGCCTTTTACATAAACCTCAAAAGAATATGTAGGTATTTTTGTGTTGCTCTGTCTATCATTTATTTTTATAGACTCCACTTTATCTGCTCCTATTGTTTTTTTAGCTATATTCTCAGCTTCTTTTTGAGATACTATGTCTTTAGAATTAATTTTTGGTGCTATATCTACTATGTTATCTGAGAATGGTCCATCATATATTAAAGCCGGATACTGAGCTACTTGTTTTTGTATTCCCTTAAATTTTTCTGCTAATGCTTCCTTCCTGTTCTTGGCAAAAACACCACTAACTCTTTTTCTTATCTCTCCCCATTTAACCTTTCCTTCACTAATTTCATCTGAAGTTTTCTTCAAGCTAACCTCCAACTGAAAAGACCTGTTTTTTAAATTATCAATTGTTTGATAATCTTTTTCTTTTAATTCTTTTCCTTCTGAAGCATTTCTACCTAACGTGTAACAGAAGTCTCCAACTTGAGATAAAAACTTACTTGAATTATCTAAGGTTTCTTGAGGGATAGGTAAAGAATGTAATTTATCATTGGCCATAGATGCATGCCTAAATATTTCTTCAAAAACTATAATACTTTGCTCCCTAGAACCAACTACAGCAGATTTGCTTAAATTTGTTCTTATATTTTGCACTGAACTAATTAATTCATACATATTTTTAGTATATTCTGCTTGTAAATAATTTCTATAGTCCGTTCTTTCTAATGTCATGAGTATTGCAAAGGTTGATGAAAATACAACTATTAATGTTACTATGGCAGTATAAACTATTCTTTTTTTTGTCATTTTCATAGCAATTCCTCCCACAAATTTCTTATATTATTATCTGTAGTATTTACATTAGTTATTCACTATAATCAAAACATTTATTAAAATGTTTACCAAGTTTTATTATGATATAATATACTATAGTGAAACTTTTTGGTTATACTATTTAATATACTGTTAAATAATTTTAAAACCTTATATTTTTAATCAAAATAGTGTAAAATATTTATTAACTGAGTTTTCCTACAAAGTATAGACAGCTTTAAATATGAAAGGGGAAACAATAATACATGAGAACATTAATATTTTCAGTTTCTGCCGGCGGGGGTCATAGTCGAGCTGCAGAAGCTATAAAAGATTATATTTATCTTCATGATCCTAAATCTAATGTAAAAATAATAGATACCTTAAAGTACATAAATCCAATTATTGACAAAGTTATAATTGGAAGCTACTTAAAAACAATAAAAGTTACTCCTTCTTTATTTGGAAAGTTATATGATTATTCCGAAACTGATTATGGATTAGCTACAATTAGCTCTAAATTTAATGAAATAATGACTTATAGACTTCTACCATTAATAAATGATTTTAATCCGGATGTATTGATAGCAACTCATCCTTTTCCAACAGAGATGCTATCTATATTAAAAATTAAACATAAAACAGAATTACCTACTATGTCTATACTTACAGATTATGCTCCTCATAGCTTTTGGCTTCATCCGCGTATAGATGCATATGTAGTTTCTAATTCGGATATGATACCAGAAATGGTTTCTAAAGGTATACCTAAAAGTACAATATATGATATAGGAATTCCTATTAACCCAGAATTTTTTAGACAATATGATAAGAAAAAAACTTTAGAAGAGATACAGTTTTCTCCTGATAAAACTACTATATTAATAATGGGTGGAAGCTTAGGTATGGGAAAAATAGACTATGTATATGAAGAACTCCTGCACGTAAACAAGGATATTCAAATTATAGTCATAACCGGAAATAACAAAAAACTATACTATGATTTAATGAAATACCAAAATATATCCACAGAAAATAAAAAAACTTATATAATAGGTTTTACAGATAAAGTAAATAAATATATGCAAGCTTCTAATCTTCTTCTTACTAAACCTGGAGGTCTTACAATAACAGAAGCTCTTATATGCAAAATACCTATTGGCATATTTTCACCTATACCTGGTCAAGAAGAAAAAAATGCAGATTTTCTTCTTAAACATAATCTAGCTGTAGATTTAGGAAAAGGTAAAAGTACAAAAAAAGTTATAGAAGAACTTCTTTCAACACCTGATAATCTACTAAAAATGAAGGAAAACTGTACGAAATTTTCAAAACCTAACGTTGGAAAAGATATGTATAATCTAATTCTAAAACTTATAAAAAAAAGTGAGTTTGTAAACACAATGGAGAATGAAGCCTCTATAAGCAAAGATATATTTTAATGATTAAATTAATTTTAACTTATAACTAAAAAATCCAGATTAAACTGGATTTTTTAGTTCTTTTTAATTAAATATATTGTTTATTACTTCGAATATTTTAAATTTAATTTTTATATCATTTTTTACTTTTTTATTATTAGACTTTTTTTCGTTATTTATGAATCTATATTCATTTTCTGTAAGAACACTCTTCATTTCTTCTTCTGTTTCCTTATAAGCTACTTCCCCTTTAGTTATATCTACAAAACATAAAGGAGGAAACATAACACACCACCAATTCTGTCCTCTACCTTCCCCTATTATTACTCTGTATGCTTCATATTTTCCTTCAGGTAAAGTTATATTTCCATAGGTTTTTATAGGAAAATTTTCATAAGATAAATTAGTATCTATTTTATAATTATAACCATTATCATTCAATATTTTCTTTGCTATTTGCCTAATAAATTTATCATTTTTCTTTATAATTTCTCTTGATTCATCTATACTTTTAGACTTCTCTAATTTAGGTGCCATATACTTTAATACACCATCTCTTACCTTTAGTTTTAAATTTTGATCCTTAGCTAAATCACTATTAGCTATAACATGGAATCTAATTAATTTCTCTGATACTTTCTTTTGTTGCATGCTTGTCTTTATTGACTTTACATTAAAAGCTCCTAAAATTAATATAAATAAAAAGATAATAATAGCTATTCTTTTTCTCATAATAATTATCCCCCTTGTAACAATTCCCTTAATAATCTACTAGCTATTATTACCATTTATTAATTATATATACATATTTTAAAATTATTTAATTTAACCTTTACTTTATTGCTCCTATTCTTCTTATATGAGTATTTACATTTATATTTATTAACGCATTTTTATATACTTCTTCCCAGTTACCTTTAACTTTATTCCATATCTTTGAATTATACTTCTCGATATACTCTCTTAATCCAATTAAATCTACAGAATATTTATCTTGTATAGTTCTAACTACTTTGCCCATCTCATCTTCTAAAGATTTATTAAAATCAGTCTCTATTTTCTCCAATTCACTTTCAGAAAGCAGCTTTTTACCTAAATAATATTCTTTTATTTGTCCTTCCATACTAATGTCCATATTAAATACTATTTTTTCTCCTTCTCTATCCATAGATACTTTTCTTTCTAGCCCATATATTTCAAAATCTATTGGATGCCCTTCTTTATAAATTACTTTTTTTCCTCCTTTTAATTCTCCTCTTAATATTTTTACATCTGATGTTTCTGTAGGCGATAACATCCCTTTAAATTTATAGTCTTTTATAACACAAGTTCCAGATAAACTGATTTCTTTTTTATATTTATCTATAGATAAACAAGGTAAAATTGCACTTCCAGTTTCATCTAGACTTTTTAAAAATTCATTTAAATCTACAGATATAATACTACTATTTCTATTACTATTTTCAATAAGTCCATATATATAACCTTGTAAGCTTTTTTCCATATTAGGTTTAAATTTTATATAATCTTCTACTTTCCCATCACTCATTGCTATTAAAGCATTTCTATTTACTGAAGGCTGCCTTTGCAAATAATCTAGAACCTCTTTGACTACCTCTGGATATGTAAATAAATTGTTACCCATAATTAAAAGTTTTGAATGTCCAAAACTAATAGTTCTACTACTTTTAGAAATTGCCTTAGAAAAAGCATCTTCCATGGAATACGCATCTACATTTATTGTTTTTTCTTCAGCTACTCCTCCTTTATCTGGCCCCATTTGACTTATATCCGGAAAAGCATATGTTATATTCAGTCTTTTAATATTATTATCTGAGAAAGGTTCATCTGGTTTTAATTTTTTTAATTCCTCTTCCTTTGTCACTTCTTCTCCTGTATCTATACCTAAAGTAGATATAAAAGCTTTCCTATCTATTTCTACCTTATCCCAACATCCAACAATAAAGATACAACACATAATCAAACATAATAACTTTATTAACTTTCTTTTTCTCTTTATGAAAATCACCTTACGTTCCTTCCTCCTTTCTTAGCAGATGAAATAAATAATAATGCTAAAGGCAGTATTACAAGGTTAATTAGAAAAAAGAGAGAATTATATCTTTCCGTTAATGCATATACTTGTGCTATATTTTTCGGATATATAGCTACTAAATATATAAAAGGTAATATTATAGACGAAGCTAATTTTATATCCTTAAAATTTAATACTTTCCTTAGTAGATCAGATGCGAAATAATAATGATTTGTAAAAGTCGTAAAATAAAATATTATCCATATGCTCATTATTATCCCTTCCCATCTTTCAATAAAAGCACCTGGAATATCAATATATTTTATCATAGTAATTGTAGGCCATAAAAGTATCTTAGTTTGTTCTTTTCCAAAAATGCCAACTGCTAATATAAATACAAGTACATAAAATAAAGCTATAAATATAATTCCATTAAATACAATTCTCTTAATATTTCTCTTTTCTTTTACAAAAGGTAAAATTAAAAATAATATTTGAAATCCCATAAATCTATTCATACTTCTCATAATACCTTTTAAATAACTTTCTGGTGCATTATTTAAAACTGGTAGCAAATTAGTTATATCTGCATCATAAAACGAAAATATAAATACTACTATAACAGGTATAAACATTAACCAAAAACTTATCTCATTAAATTTTATTAAGCTATCCAACTCTGCCCTAACTAGATAGCTTCCTGTTAAAATAGTTACTAAAAATATAAATTCTGTAGGAGTTCTTTCTAAAAGATACATTTTTATCTCTTCTGTAAACACTCTTAGTCCAGTGGATAAAAAAAATATACTATACAATATTAAACTTAAAGTGGCTAATCCACCAAATATTTTTCCCAAGTTATTTTGCAATATCTCATAAGTATGAGCATAATCATTATTCCTTATAACTTTACATATAACATATATTAAAAAATAAGATATGATACTACTTAGAAGTATTACTATCCACCCATCTCCTCCAACAATATTGGCTAATTCACTAGGATATGAAAAAACATTAACCCCTATAATAGTTACTACTAAAGTAGCAAATAGTGAATAAGAAGATACAATATTATTATCATTCAAATTTAATCACCTCCAAATTATGTCTAGTTACTTCTGCCTAATCTTATCATCTGTATTCATATATTCAGGTCTATTCTTAAAATATCTTAAAGGTATTCTTATGAACATATCTTTAAAATCTCCCTTATTGCTATTAACCAAAGGTGATAAATATGGTATACCAAAACTTTTAAGCTTTATGACATGAATTAATGTAATAATCAAAACCAACATTATTCCATATAGTCCCATTATAGATGCAGCTATTATAAGAGCAAACCTTATAATTCTAAATGCAGAAGTAACCTCATAATTAGGAGTAGTAAAACTAGTTATAGCAGTAATAGATACTATAATTATCATTATAGGACTCACTATTCCTGCACTTACTGCTGCCTGCCCTATTATTAAACCTCCAACAATACCAATAGTAGCTCCAATGGGCTTAGGTAGCCTTACTATAGATTCCATTAATAACGCTAAACTTACTTCCATAATTAAAGCTTCTATAAAAGCAGGAAAGGGTACCCCCTCTCTTGATGCTGCTATAAAATATGCTAACTTTGTTGGTATGATAGCTGGATGATAAGAAGTTACTGCTACATATAATGCTGGTAATATTAATGCTAAAATAATTGACATCAACCTAATTATTCTTAAAATCGATCCATAAATCCATCTCTGATAATAATCGTCTGGTGATTGAAATAAATTGGGCAAAGTAGTTGGTACAATTATAGCAGAAGGTGAATTATCAACTAAAATAGCTATGCGTCCTTCATATAAAGCAGATGCCACTACATCTGGTCTTTCCGTATTCTGAGTTTGAGGAAATGGCGACCATTTATTATCCTCTATAAACTGCTCTATATATCCGCTATCTAAAATTGCATCAATATTTATATCCTCTAATCTTTTCGAAACTTCTTTTACAATTTTTCTATCTGCAATATCTTCAATATACATTACTATTACATCACTTTTAGATCTTACACCTATAGTTTTTGGTATTAACTTTAATCTTGTATCTCTTATTCTTCTTCTTACTAAAGCTGTATTAAATCTTACAGCTTCTGTAAATCCATCTCTAGACCCTCTAATTGTAGTTTCACTTGATGGTTCTGATACACCTCTAGTTGGCCAAAAACGAGTAGCTATTATATAGCATATATCCATGCCGTCAATAAGCATAAGTGTATCGCCTGATAATACTGCATTTACACTCTCATTTAGTTTTTCTACCTCTCTTAAATCTGATACAGTTAGTATTCTATCCTTAATTTCATCTAATTCTAACTCTTTACAGTTAAGCATTAAACTTTCTAATACAAAGTTATTTAATAGTAATTTATCTCCCATACCATCTATGTACATAATCAAAGCCTTGGTATTGTCAATATAAAACTCTCTAAAAACTATATCTGAATTTCCTTTTAATAAGTCTTTAAGATATTCTATATTATCATCTATATGAGATGATATAGTTTCCCTTATATCTTCCTTCACATATTTCACTTCCTTTTCTATTTACAAATTAATATAATGTTATAGATATAACATACATAGCAACTGCAATGCATACCTCAGTAATTGCTATAACCTTGGCCTGCCTTGCAGTTTTATTCATGTTATTTCTTTTAAACTCCTTATAATCTATAAAAAAGATTATAAAACCTTGAATAAGAATTAACGCAACAAAATATTTATCAAAAAGATTAACTATATTCATATAACCTCACCTTAAATTTTATAATTCCTAATTATTTTTTACATAAAAGAATAATTTATTCATAACTTTAGAGCAATACAAAGTATTATTTTTTCTTGTTATGAAACAATTCTACTTTGAATTAAGTTTCATTAGATAAAATAAACCACTTAAAAAGTATAAAATAACCTTTTTAAGTGGCTTATTTTCATTTTATAATTTATATTGTTCTTGTAATAAAAACTTCATTATATCTATCTTTCATATAGTCATAACACTTTTGAGCAGAGAGCATATCTTCAAAAAAACCAAATATAGTTGATCCACTTCCACTCATTAAAGTACCTAAAGCTTTAAATTTAAATATATCTTCCTTTATTATATTTAATGCTGTATATTTTTCAACAGTAACTTCTTCTAACACATTAATCATATTATTACATAACAATTGTAAATTTTGTTTCTCTATAGCTTCTAGTATATTTTCTGTATTTGGATGTTTTAAAATAATTCTTTTATCAATATCTTTATAGATATCTTTTGTGGAAACCCCAAACTCAGGTTTTACTAAAACTGCTATATAATCTTTAAAAGGTTTTAAAGGTGTAACTCTCTCACCAATCCCCTCACAAAGTGCTGTTCCTCCACATATGCAAAATGGCACATCTGCACCTAAATTTAATGACATATCTGCTAATTCAGTATTGGATACTTTAGGTCTAAAAATATCCCTCATAGCTTTTAATACCGCAGCAGCATCAGTACTTCCCCCTGCAAGTCCTGCTTGAATAGGTATATTTTTTTCTATATATATATTTACCCCTTCATTTATACCATAAAATTCCACAAACAATTCTGCTGCTTTATAAGCTAAATTCCTATTATCTACTGGTATTATATTTTTATTACACTTCAAATTTATACCCTTTTCACATTTATTTACAGTTACTATATCATATAAATCTATATTCTGCATAACTGTTTTTAAAAGATGGTATCCATCCTCTCTTAATCCTGTTATATCTAATGATAAATTTATTTTGGCATATGCTTTTAGTTCCATACTACCCCTCCAACCTAAAACTAGTTATAAATAATTGATCAACTAAAAAATAGTATAATACATAAAAAAAATAAAAGCTATATTTGAATTTATAGCTTTTATTTAAAAACTTATTCTATTATTAGGCTAAAGCTTCATTAGAATTCTTATTTAAACTATTAATTTCCTTCTTTACTATATTTAATAATGGTTCATATTCTTCAAAGAACATTATAATTAAATCTCCTTTTCTGGAATTTTTTAATGCTTCTTTTAACGCTGATACTTCATCTAATATTATATTTATATTCTTATTATTGAAACTACTTTCTAGCACACCTTTTCTTATTAACTCCGATACCTCTCCTTCTTTTCTACATCTTTTGTCTTTATCTTCTTTTATATAAATATAATCAAAGTTTTGTCCTGATATCTTCCCTATTTCAATTATATTATCATCGTTTCTATCACCTGGTACTCCCACTATACCAATAAGCCTTTTATAATCTAGCTTTTTAACTCCCTCTATTGCAGCCTTATATCCTTCTATGTTATGGCCATAATCTAATATTACAGTAACATCTCCTATATTATATAAATTAAATCTACCCGGGTTATATTCTTCATTTGGATAAAAATTTTCCATTCCTTTTCTTATTATTGAATAATCAACCCCTAATGCCACAAGAGCCGCACAAGCACACATGGCATTTTCTATATTACATTTTAAAATTCCCCCTAAGGTAATCTTAATATCACTAATCTTTATTATAGGAGATATACTCCCATCACCTTCCACATATATGAAATCATCAAAAGCGTATATTCCATAACCTCCATTTTCAACATTTTTTCTAAGATACGTATTATCTTTATTATTAGAAAACATTATTATATTCCCTTTTGCTCTATCTAAGATACTCATACTCATTTTATCATCAGCATTCAATACAGAATAACCATTATCCTTGACAGCTTCAATCACTAAAGCCTTTACAAACGCTAATTCTTCTAATGTATTTATATTGTTAATTCCTAAATGATCTGAGGTTATATTTGTTATAATACCTACATCCGCTAAATCATAAGCTAATCCTTTTTTAATAATTCCACCTCTTGCTGTCTCCAACACTGCCACTTCTACTTCTTTATTTGTTAATACAGTTAAGGCACTTTCATATCCTGTAGTATCCCCTTTATCTATACAAGTGTTATTTATGTAAATTCCTCCTGTAGTAGTCATCCCAGTCTTATATCCTGCTAAAGATAATACGTAAGACACTAACCTGGTAGTAGTTGTCTTGCCATTAGTTCCAGTTATAGATATTACAGGAATTTGATTTTCTATATTTTTAAATAACATATTCACTATAGCTCCAGCTACATTTCTCTTGTTTCCTTCGCATGGATATTCATGCATTCTTATACCTGGAGCAGCATTTACTTCAATAATAGCTCCATCAATAGGTTTTGATATATCCGTACAACAAATGTCTATACCACATATATCAAGTCCTACTGCCATAGCAGCTCTTTTACATATTTCTATATTTTCCTTGCATATTTTTTCTGTGCAGTCTATAGCTAACCCGCCAGTAGAAAGATTTGCATTTTCTCTAAGAAAAATTTTTTCACCTTTTTTAGGTATAGAATTGAGAGAGTATGAATTTTTCCATACATAGTTAACCAATTCTTCATTAATTTTGATTTTAGTAAGCGGTTTTTCATGTCCTTCTCCTCTTCTTTCATCAAAATTCATTCTATAAATTAATTGTATAATACTACTATTGCCATCACCTATAACATATGGTGGAATTCTCTCAGATACAGCTACTACCTCATAATCTACAACGCATACCCTATAGTCATTACCCTCTATATACTTTTCAATTATTATATCTTTATAATCCTTAGATACAGTTTTATAAGCATTCATCAATTCTTTTTCATTTCTTAAATTTACAAAAACTCCTTTACCTTGATTTCCATATCTAGGCTTTATAACAACAGGATACCCTAATCTCTCAGCTTCTAAAAGCATTTGAATTGTATTCTTTATTTCATCACCTTCTGTTACAGGAATATATTGATTAAATAATATTTTTTTTGTTAAAAGCTTATCGCATGCTATATCTATAGATAACCCACTAGTATTACTACTTATAGTAGCTTCTATCATTTTAGAAGTACTTCCATATCCTATTTGAAACATACTTCCTTCACCTATTCTTATCACAGGTAAATTTTTATTTTTAGCCTCTCCAATTATTGCCAAAGTACTTGGTCCTAATTCTTCTTCTCTTAGAACTTCTTTTAACCTTAATATGTATTCTTTTATATTAAAATTTTTCTTATTTATTATAGAATTTATTATCATAATAGCAGTTTTTCCTGCTTCAATGCCTGTATTTTTGTATTTGCATTCATATATAATATAGTAGATTTCTCCACTTATTTCTCTAGCTTTTCCATAAGCTGCTTCTATTCCAATAATATTTTGTAATTCAATAACTATATGTTCACAAATGTGAGCAAGATATGTTCCTTCTTTTAACCTCTTAACAAATCCCATATCCTCATCTATTCCACATCTATGTTTTTTTAAACTTGGTATAATATTTATTAACTTTTCATTAAAACCATCTATAGCATTACTAGGTATATCACTAAATCCTTCTAAATCTAGTTCCAGCTTTATACAACGTCTATGACAGTATATATTCCTTCCGTCAAAGTATTTAAAGTTTAGAGCTTTCATTTTCTAAGGTGTCCTCCTATTTAAATCAAATTTATCATCTTTTTTAAGCACATGCATCTTTATATTAAATATAGATAATATTTCATCTTGATTTTGTTCTGAAACATTTGTATCTGTTATCTTACTACCATCTATAACATATACAGCTCCAGATCCTAATACTTTAAATTTAGCCTCATTGTTTACAACTATAGCAGTATCCTCATCTATTCCTATTCCTATGCTTTGTGGATTTTCTGCTATTCCAACCAAAAGTCTTCCTATTCTTCCTCTTTGAGCAAAATGCTGGTCTATTATCACACCTTTAATCAACCCCAAGCCTGGCGCCATCTTCAAGGTGCACTTTTTAGGCGATTCTTCTTCTGGACCTGTTACTATCATAGTATCACTCATTGCAGAAGCTCCTGCAGATGTTCCTACATATGTACATCCATCCTCATATCTTTCATTCATCATTTTATATAAATCTGTACCACCTAATAAACTGGTAATTCTAAGTTGATCTCCTCCTGTAAAAAATACCACGGAAGCCTTCTTGATTAATTCTAAATTATAATTATCAAAAGCATCCTTCCTTTCTCTTACATTAAGTATAGAAACATTCTTTACCCCCAAATTCTGAAAGATATTTTTATACTGAATTCCTAATTCTTCAGGCACTCCAGAAGCTACTGTGGCTATAACAAGTTCATCTTTTTTCTTATCAATTCTCCCACACACCTCTTTTAATATGCTTTTATCACCTTTTTTGTCCTCTGCTCCTCCTATAATTATTAAGTCTCCTTTTAATTTCTCATCCACAAAAACACCTCTTTTCATAGGTATCTTTTATTTTTTCCATTTTTACGAGTATTATACACAAATAAAAAAGATGACTTCTATTATTTAATAAAGAAATCATCTTCTTAATACTTTATGGTGTTTTTAATCATCATTTATAGAAGGACAGTTTAATTTTTCTTATAAAGAAGCTCTTCCAGGTATTATGAGTTTTTCTCCTGGTTTAATAATATCCGGATTCTCTATATTATTTATTTTTATTAAATTATCCACAGTTGTAAAATATCTTTTTGCTATTTTCCATAAGGTATCTCCATTTTGTACAACGTAGATAGTTAGACTAGACTTTTTCTTTGGCATTTCTCCTTCTATAGGTGATATGTCTATTAAAAATTCCTTAGGCATAGTATAATTTACTCTAACGTAAATTTCAACAACTGACTTTACTGCTATATTACCTGCTTCTATAGAAGCTTCTATATTTTCCAAGAATGCTTTTGCTATACTCTGCATTTCAATCTTACATCCAGCTAATTCTATTGGGCATGTAAAAGGTATTTCTTCAGATATACTGCATATATAATTATTTTCATCCCTTGTACTATACATGACATTTACATTTAACACACCTTCCACTATAACCTTATCTTCTACAATCCTTCTATCCGTAATGCATACCTTACCAGAACACATTATTATCTCTGATACTTTAGGCATATCCTTATCAATTTCAATATCGCCTTTTACAACTACTTCTCCTCTTGCTTGCCCATGTGTTACATTAAGTTTATAATTTTCCTTTTTCATTTCCATAAATGCATGTGGCGAATAAGCATCCTGAATTATATCCATTTCTTCTTTAAACATTATCCTAGTAGCAGCTTTTACTAAAGCCTCTATGTCAATTATTCTATTTTCCCCCATTTCGTCTTCTTTTATATTTATTTCCATAGCATCCACTTTAAAATCCGTGTAATTTTCCATTCTAGAATTTATACCTTCAAAATCAACTTCCTTACTAATTGCTACGTCTTCCTGAAGAGCAACTATATCTCTTGTGTCCTTGCCTCTGTATAGTAAATCTATCAGTGCAGATGCTTCTATTATAATTTTATCCTCCATAACTCTAATATCTTTTCTATGGATATTAACTTCACATTTAAGTATATTACCTATTTCTGGTTTATCTTCTGATACCTTCATATTACATTTAGCTACCATATCAGTATTTACTGTTCCAACAATTTTATCTACTTCCATAGGATTTTTAAGCATTTGTATATCTTCTGAGTTTTCAATATCTTTTATTATTTCAAAGGTATAATTCCTATACACCTCAGCCTTTAATTTTATTACTCCTTCTACTGATATCTTTCTTTCATTGATAATATTAGATTCCATATGTTCAATATAACAATCGTATTCACATTCCATTCTGTATTCAGCTCCAGGAACATCAACATAGTTAGCAAACTTTCCAGTATAAGTAACATTATATATTCCCATCCTGTCTTCTTCTTCTTTTGCTAAATAGATTATGTTATATTCTATTTGTCCTTCTAAATAAACTTTATCTTTCATTATTTCCTTACTTATAACAAAAGGTTTAGAATCTACATTTAAAATTTTTACTACATCGGGATGAGTATCTGGTATTATATATTCTGCTTTAATAATGGTATCACAAGTATTTTCTCCAAGAAGTTGTTCACATTCTATATTCTCTCTAATAACCTCTATAGCCATTTTCATATTCCCTCCTAATATAAACCTACTATCTATTTATATAGTTTATTTAGTAAAAATATGATTAAAGCAGAAAAATAATATTTTACAACAAAATTCATCATTTTTTTCTGAAAAACCACTTAATAACACTATTATATTACTATTATGCTTGTTGACATATAAAGTATTTTGGCGTATTATAAAACTTGGTTGTTGACCATATAACCTCTCATAAATTCTCAATACCCTTTTATACCATAGTTGAAAGATGGCCCCTACCATCTTTCTTTTTTTATGTAACAATAAAAATAGCAGTACCTTTCGATACTGCTTTTATTTAAGCGTAAACTAACTGAACTGTTTTTGTTAGCACATCGGAATAGCTATATGTCACTGTCCTTTGGGTGTCATTTTCCAATCTTATTACAAATATGCTAGGGTAAGTTTTTTCTATTGTTCCTTTGTTTACAAAGGTTTTCCTTCTTCCCCCATTAGCTTTAAGAGTTACACTTTCTCCAACATGGCTTTCTATATCCCTCTTTATAGCAGCCAATACATTGCCTCTTTCCACAGCAAACACCCTCTTTCCTCATTATAATTATATATTATAATATATTGAATGTCAACTAAACTTTTAATTTTATATCCAATTTAACAATTTGTCAATATTTATTTTTGTCTTCTGTTAGACATTTTAAAACGTATACATTATTTATATAGAGTAATCTAGTTCTAAGTTATTATTGCCTATATCTTCTATATATATTCATATCAAAATTATTATTAATTTTAACCAAAGCTTTCTTAAGAAAAACAATGTGTTACCTATCTCCATATTTTAGAGATAAACAGTATAGCTAATTGTAGCTGTACGATAAAATATAAATCCTGCTATGCTTCATTTTTAACTCATAGCAGGATCATCTATTACGAATATTTAGATTTTGGAAATCCTTCCCTATATTTCCCCCTAGTCTGAAGTCCACCTATACCCTTAGGACCACTTATAGTGTTTTCTAAAGCATCTTTTATAGACACTACTTTTTCAATATTAGTATAAGCTATTTTTTCACATATAAAAACAGGATCTAAACAATGAATAAGTACTCTACTAGGAGAACTTGCAAAATTAGCTCCTGCATCTAATATAGCCTCATAATGAGATTGGCAAGCCCCTGCAAAAATAACTAAATTATCATATCCAGGCTCATAGTTTCTAAGCTCTGTAACAGCTTCAATGAAATATTTAGAATTTCTATAATTTCCAATATCCATATAGTCTTTGGTATCTTTAGCTACTGCATCGTGTCCAGTTATAACTACAATATCTGGCTTAACTTCTTTTACTATATTAAGTATTTGTTTTGGCTGTTGTTTTTCTTCTATTACTCGTCCTACTGCATCTAAAGCTAATTGTTTATACACTTTTAAACATACATCTAAATATTCAGCATCTCCATCTACATGAAGTATTTTCCCGGGCCTACCAAAAGACAGTTCTTTTTTTTCAGCTCTAGCTAAATTTCTAGTAAGTCCTTTAATGTTATCTCTATTAATCAATATTTTCTTTATTGAAGTATTTACTCTTCTGTTAAATACCTGCTCATACTGGCTGCATTTTCCTTCTGAGATGATTTCTAAATCTTCTTCTTGAGAATCTGCTATTATCCTTAAATTTATTCCTTTTAATGTATACACATATCCTTTTTCAGTGTTCTTAATATCTATTATTTTAAATGTAATATCCTTTCCATAAGATTTTCTTACAACAATATCTCCTACCTCCATAAAAACCATCCTTATAAAAAACTCATGTTATATAATATGTATTAATGAGCATTTAAGTGCAAATAAAAGGCATGTAATTACTCATAAAAAGTATTACATGCCTTTTAATCTTATTCTTCCTGATTATATAATTTTTTAAACTCTTCAATAAAATTAATATACTTATCCTGTTCAGTTATTAATTCCTCCATCTTATTATTAAAAGTGTTTAAAGGCCAATTTACTTCACTATAATAATACCTATTAGAAAGTCTCCAAAATCTTTGAGGGAATAATAAGAAGGCATATAAAACCCTATATTCTTCTTTATTAAGAGCATATATTCTATTATAAGAATCTAAAATCAAATTAGCATATTCTATATTCCAATCTACCCTCTTTAAAACCTTAATCATAAATGAAGATATATCATATGCCCTTACTTCTCTTTTGCAATAATCAAAATCAATAACATTTACACAATTATCTTCATTAATAATTATATTATGATAGGTATAGTCATGATGACAAAAACTTTTTTCTTCTTCAGCAACTCTACACAAATCAATATATTTTGAATCGTGTAATACTTTCATAGCCTTTTTACCTAATTCTTTATAAAATTGCATTGTCTTAATATAATTCATCTCGAAATTATTTTTATTATTTCTCTTTCTTGCCATATCTCTCATTTTCTCTAAAGCTCTTACTCTTTTTTCCATAAGATGAGGCCATCTTCCTAAATCTGTTTTTAATTTGCTATTCTCAGGAGGTTCATAACCTTTTGAAGCTATATGCATATAAGCTAAATTTTCTGATGCAATTACCAAATCCTCCTTATTCCTAAAGTCTGCTTCCCTACCATCAATCCATTGAGAAAGAGTATATATATCTTCATTTACAATTGCATAGGGATGCTCTTCTGTATTTAAAAAATATTTATCAACTCTAGGAAAACCATTGGATATCAGATGTTCTTTAGCTCCATATACAAAAAGAAGTTTTTGTATCCCATAGTTTATTTTTTTTAAACATCTCATCCCATTATTAGTTTTTAATAAATAAACACCCCTGTTAGGCTTTAGACTTTCAATTTTAATATCAAATTGCCTCTCAATTTCAAATTCTCTCATCATAGTAATCACCTCCTTATAATTTATATGTCAGCCATGATATTTTTAGAAGACCGTATATAATAAAGTTAATTTATTAACACTTTTTACCTTATATTAATATAATGAAATATAATTAGTTTAAGAAAGGAATATTCTTATGAAAATAGGAATAGACGGTAGAGCAGCTAATTGGTATAGAGGTACAGGAATTGGCACTTATACTTATCAACTTATAAATCATATTAATAAAGTAGATTATATTAATGATTATATAATTTTTATGCCGCGAAATTGTGGTAATAGAATAAATTTCAAAAAAAATTATTCTATTTTAGAAATAACACAAAACTGTACAGATAATTTTTGGGATGAAGTAAATATGCCTAATATATTAAAAGACAAAGATATAGATTTATATCATGTTCCTCAAAATGGTATAGGAATTCCTATGGATAAAAATTGCTCTTTCGTTATAACTTTACATGATGTAATTCCGTATAAAATGCCTAATACCGCAAGTGAAAGATACTTAAAATTATTTAATGAAACATTACCCAAAGTAGTGTCTATGTGTGATGGAATAATAACAGTATCAAATTACTCTAAAAATGATATAATAAAAGCTTTTAATTTTCCAAAAGATAAAATCTTTGTTTCTTATTTAGCTAGTGAAGATATATATCACCCAATAGATAAAAATTTAAGTAAAGATCTCATAAAAAAACATTATTCCATTGATGATAATTATATATTATATGTAGGTGGTTTTAGTCCTAGAAAAAATATAGTAGGTCTTATTGAAGCTTTTAATAAATTATTATCTATATATAAAAAAAATATTAAATTAGTAATAGCAGGTAAACAGGGGAAATCATACAGTATATACAAAAAACGCTGTGAAGCTCTTCATATTGAGGATAAAGTAATTTTCCCTGGCTTTATTCCACTAGAACATCTACCGTATTTATATAATGGTTGTGAGTTATTCGTATATCCTTCTTTTTATGAAGGTTTTGGATTGCCTCCTGTAGAGGCAATGGCTTGTGGTGTTCCAGTTATTGCTTCTAATACTACTTCTATCCCTGAAGTTACCCATGATGCTGCTTTACTAGTAAATCCAAATAATATTGATAATTTATGTATGGAAATGCATAAAGTTCTCCTAGATAGTACACTAAAAGAAAGTTTAATATTAAAAGGATTAGTTAGATCTTCAGAACTTACCTGGCAAAAAACTGCTAAAGACACTATAATCGCTTACAATAAAATAATTAATGGATAATAATAGCCAATAGATATAAAATATATCTATTGGCTATCATTACAATAAATCCTCAAATTCTCTTAAAAAATCTATTCTAAAATCTTCTACTTCCGTTTTTTTATTTATCCTATCGAAAAATGTATCCTCTGTCCAATCTTTTCTTCTTGTATAATAATCTTTTACAATACTATAAAAGTCCTGAGGAAATGTTAGCATACCATATAATACTCCTAACTCTTTGTTATCTAATGAACTTACATTTGAATACTCAGCTAATATATTCTTTGCTTTTTCAATATCAAAAGCAGAATTTTTTACTCCTTTAGTTATAAAATTACATAAATCGTGTATTCTTAAGTCTATTAAAGCATAATCGAAATCTATAAAATAAGCTTCATTATCTTTTATAATTATGTTATGATGTGCTAAATCATGATGGCATAATACATTTTTACTCTCTTCAGAACATAATTTATAATAACAAGAATTTTCTAATAACTTTATGCTCTTTTTTATTTCTTCAATATAATAATCAACTTTATCTAAGAATATACAATCAAAATCACTTTTATTTTCATTTATAAGAGCTACGCTCTTAAAAACTTTCATTTCATTTAGACTTCTTCTAAATCTATTTATTAATTTTCCACTACCATTTCTACTATTAACATTACTTTTAAAACCTTCTGATGCTAAATGTAATTGTGCTAATCCTCCCGATGCTATATTTAAATCAATTGGATTGTCAAAATCACTTTCTCTTCCTTCAACTAAATCCATCATACAATATATATCATTATTCCATACAGTATAAAAGCTTCCATCTTTGGTTTTTACAAAATCCATTACTCTGCTAAATGACTTCTTTATATATTCTATACCCTGGCATATAAATATAAGTTCTTCTTTATCATATTTGATTTTTTTCAATATTTTTCTTCCCTTATCTGTGATAACTACAAATACACTTCTTAAAGGATAAATATCATAGGGTTCTAAATCAAATCTATGAAATAAACTTATATCTAAATCATACTCTGCTAGAAAATACCTATCAGTATATATTCTTCCCTTCATAAAATCACCTCTATATCAAGCATAAGCTATCTTGTACAATAGCTTTCTGAAGCTTTAATGCATATTCTTCATCTGTTAAATCTTTCTTTCTTACTCTATATTTATTGCACTGTCTAGTAAATTCGTATGGAAAACACAATAAAGAAATTATAAACTTATGACTTCTTATATCTAAATCTTCAAAATTACAAAACATTAGAGATAGCTCGTTAAAATCCAAGTTTAATCCTCTTTTTTTATATTTATATAAAAAATTAAAGCAATCTACTTCTACCATGTTATGACTACATTTTTTTATATATTTTACTTTTAGTTTATCTTCCTTTGTCAGATTATTAAAATCTACAGCTCCTAAACATATTTCTCTGTTCTTCATACTTCTTTTAATCAAATCATAATATCCATTCTTGTATATATTATCTACAGCCTTTTCTCCTCTTTGAATAAATTCTTCTCCTTTTTGAAATAATATATTTTCAAAAGAATTATTAACTCCTTCATTTTTTAATCTATTTAAATCTCTATTTACTTTCTTTAAATTAACTTTGTATTGTTCCACAATTCTTCCTATAGAACTATCTAATCTATTTTTTAAAAATTCTGTGCTACCCATAGTTTTTTTATGAAATTCACTCATTGTTTCTAGATGTTTTAAAATTAACTTTTCATCTAAATCATCTTTATCAATATTTACATCTATGTTTTCTACTATTTCTATATCTTTTAATTGTAAATATTGCTCAAATGTTTCTGGTTTAGTCATATAATCCCCTCCACCATTAATAGTATTTTATATTTTTAAACTCATTTACAAATTCCTGCCTTAAGTCTTTATCATCATATATCTTCCTTAACTTATTCATAAAAAATTCTTCTTTCCATGGCTGCTTTTCAATATAATACTGAATTCCTAATTGCCAAAATGCTTGAGGAAATTCTATAAACGCTGCCATAATTGATACATCGTCTTTTTTAATTGAATATATTGAATTATAACAATCTATTATAAATATAGAATTCTTAATATCCCATTTCCCATTTTTCATTACTCTTATTAGTAAACTACTCAAATCATGTAAATGAGTATCTAAAATGCAATAATCAAAATCTATAATATTAACCTGATTATCTTTTCCTATAAGTATATTATGGTGAGCATAATCATGATGACAAAATCCTCCATCTAAAATTTCACTTTCCATACTATTAAAATAATCACTTTTAACTAAATCATCTGTGGCCACATTAATTCTTTTTAATTCTTCATTTATACATCTTAAATAAAAATCATCAAATTCAGTTATGGTTTCTTTATCTTTTATAATCTTTTTGAATAATAATAATTCATTTCTCTTATTTCTAAAGTTATCTACCCATCTAAACCATCCCACTCTTGGCTTCATCTGTAAATTAACTTTAAATCCGCAGCTCTTCTTATGAAGTTCTGCCAACTTATAAGAAGCTAACTGTACATCTAAAGGATTGTTATAATTACACACTCTAGCATCTAACCAAGGTGTTAAATAGGCATACTTATTGCTCAACGATATATAATCTTTACAGGATTCAGTCCTTATTATATCTGGAGTTTGTTCAAATCCACGTTCTTGTAAATGCTTAATAGCAGATATTATGAATAAGAAGTGACTAAATTCATAATTAATTACTTTAAGGCAATATTTATCTTCATCAGTTGTAATTTTATAAACATTTTTTATTTTTTCTATGGATTGTATTCTTAGTGAATACTCTTTTTCAACCCTTTCTTTTACCAGCTTTTCTATCAAAAGGTTTCCTCCTGTCCATTACTTATAGTTGTATTATATGTAAAAATTCTCTTGTATGTGCTAAATGACACATTTTTGGTATATAGATAATATTATTAATATATAAGCTGAAATATTTGCAACTTTACCTTAGTTCATTTAAGGAGGGGGATGAAATGAATATTGCTATTGATGCTAGGGGAGCAAATTTATATAAAGGTACTGGAATAGGAACATATACCGAAAACATTTTGAATGGATTACTTAATATAGATAAGTCAAATTATTATAATATTTATTGGTGGGGAAAAAACTACAAACAGTATATGAGAAAAAACTCTAAAATAATACTTACTTCAAAAAAACATAAAAGTTTTTTTGAGGAATTTTATTTTCCTAATAATATATATAAAGAAAATATTGATTTATATCATGTTCCTCAAAATGGAATGGGATTAAGTGAAAATGTAAAGTGTAAAAAGGTAATAACTATCCATGATCTCATTCCATATATTATGCCTGAAACTGTTGGGAAAAGCTATCTAAATAAATTTTTAAGAGAGATGCCTAAACTAATTGGTTACTGTGATGGTATTATCACCGTATCACAGTGGTCGAAAAAAGACATACTTAAATTTTTTCCTGTAATAGATGAAAATAAGATATTTGTAACTCCCCTTGCAGCAGATTCTAAATACAAACCAATGGATAAAGCAAATTGTAATCTTATACTAAGAAAACACTATAATATTAAAAGACCTTTTATTTTATATATAGGTGGCTTTAGTTCAAGAAAAAATGTTAATTCATTAATATTAGCTTTTTCCAAGATTTATAAGAATCTGAATAAAGAATTCGATTTAGTAATAGTTGGAGCCAATAAAGATAGTGCCAATTATCTTGCTGAACTTACTAATGATTTAAAAATATCTTCAAATGTAATATTTACCGGCTTTGTTCCTGAAGAACATTTACCTCTTTTATATAATGGTTGTGATGCGTTTGTCTATCCTTCTATATATGAAGGTTTTGGTTTACCACCATTAGAAGCTATGAGCTGCGGTACTTGTGTAATTTCTTCTAATTTATCTTCTATACCAGAAGTGGTTGGCGATGGTGGTATATTAATTAATCCTTTAGACTTAAAGAGTTTTACACATACCTTAGGTAACTTACTAAATGATGAAAATTTACAAGCTTCTTTAAAAGCTAAAGCATTAAAAAGAGCTTCACTTTTTTCTTGGGAGGAAACTACTAAAAAAACTCTATATGCTTATAATAAAATTCTTTCTATATAAACATATATTTAAAATTAAAAGAACCCTTCTTTAATTAACTTTTAGAAGGGCTCTCATTTATTATATTATTTATATTATTCTCCATAGACTTTAATAAAGGTTTTATGTCTCCATTATTATCATATATCTTATTTATATTCTTCTTTATTAAATTATCTATCTCTATATAACTAGCCGGATATACTATATTCTTAGATTCTTTCTGTATACTAACAATTAAAAGCCATATTTTTTCATTAAAATAATCTACATTTTTATTCAATTCTTCAGCTTTATATATACTTGTATTGGCAGGTAATATACCTTTAGAAACATATAATTGAAGTTGTAGTTTTTCATCATTTAATATAAACTCTGAGAAAGTTGCCATTAAATCTTTGTTTTTATCTTTATTTAAAAATATCATATTATATCCATTCATGGATATATCTCTATTACCTCCGGCTTCAAAAGCAGGTATCTTGCTTACTACTAACTTATTTTTCATTTCAGGCAATTTGTTCATAATTTCACTAATTTCATTAGCACTGCATATTGTAGCTCCTAAAATACCTGTTCTTATCTTTTCTATTAATGATGCATTTGAATTATCTTGTAAAATAACATTTTCACTTTTAAATTTCTTTATCATATCTAAAACTTTTATAGACTTGGCTGAAGCTATAGTAGACTTCCCGTTACTATCTACATATCCTTCTGATAATTGACTTAGCATTACTTTATATAAATAACTTTTATCTCTTTCCCATAAGAATTTATAGTTTCCCTTTAACGTTTTATTTATATATTTAGATACATTTATATGATCCTGCCAAGTCTTTATGTCTTCTATCTTTATATTGCATTTATCTAATAAATCTTTTCTATATACCATAATATAAGGATTTTTATCTAATGGCATTCCATATATTTTATTATTACTAGATACACCCACTATACTATCATTAGAAAAATTCCCCTTATAAGGTGAGATAATCTCTTCTATGTTATAAATATTTTTACTAAAATTATTCAAAAAATACTGAGTATATTCATTTTTTATAACCACTATATCCATGTTTTCTAATTCTTTTTCATCAGAAGGTCTATAATTGCTATTCTCTTGTTTAATATGTATTTCTACATTAGGATATATTTTATTGAATTCTTCAACATACTTTGATATATATCCTACTCTTTCTTTACTTACACTTATATTTATTTTACCTTTTAACTTTTTATCAATACCCTGTAGCAATTCCCTTTTTTTACTACATCCTATTGAAAATAAAATAGTTAAACATATAGTAAAAACCATAAATAGTTTTTTATTATTCATAAATTATCACCTACACACCTATTAATTATAGTTATCTTAAATATAATCTACTATCTATAAATTGTCAAAAACTATATTTGATATAACAAATAGAGTTACTGACTTTTAATCAGTAACTCTATTTATCTAAATATTAACCTTTAGACATTTCATAATTTCCTGTAGAATTAAACTCCTCTTTCCAAGCTTTTTCGGCATAAGGTTTAAACTCCTCTGCTAACTTATTTAAGTTCCTCTTAAATTCTTCATCATTAATCATCATATCAGCACCTTTATCTGTTGGTTTAGCACCTGTTTTAGCAATTACCTCTCTTACTACTTCTGGGTTATCTATCATCATGCAAGGCAATAGTAAGTTATCGTTATAAGGCTGTCTATCTCTTAGTTCCTTAAAAAAAGGTCCTTTAAATACATCTAATAATGATTTCCCTTTTAAATTATCTGTAGCAAAATGAGCAAAAATACATGGTTCTACATCTTCATTAGAATTTATATGACAATAATATTTTCCTGCAATACATCCTCCTACATAAGGCGCATCATTAAAGAAATCTATAGCAAAATATGGTTTAGTATTTCTTATTTTTCTTACTTTTTCTCCCAACATTAATCTTTGTTCTGGTGTCAGCATCATATTAAAGTCTGGATTATCTCCTACTGGCATAAATATAAAGTACCATCCCATCCTAGCTCCTTTTTCTATTAACATATCTATAAATTCATCAGATGTTACAGTGTCTACATTATGTCTTCCTGTAGCTGTTGAAACACCAAATAATACTCCTCTCTCTCTTAAAAGATCCATGCCATGCATTACCTTGCTAAATACTCCTTTTCCTCTTCTCATATCAGTTTCTTTTTCAAAACCTTCTATTGAAAACATTGGTATAACATTTCCTAAATCTTTTATTTTATCTGCTAATTTTTCATCAAAAAGAGTTCCATTTGTAAAAGGTGTAAACATTACATCATTATACTTTTCATATATATCTAACATATATTCATTAAAAAAAGGCTCTCCACCAAGAATAACAAAATAATATATTCCTATGTCTCTAGCCTCTTTAACAATCCTATCTACTTCTTCATAAGGTATATCATCTTCTTTGGAATAATTTGCCGCATAACATCCAACACATCTAAGATTGCATCTCATAGAAGGGCTTAATAATATGACAAATGGAGTTTTTATTCCTTCCTCCTCTAATAGTTTAGCTCTTTTTGGCATACCATACCAAACTGCATTTGAGAAAAAATTTGTAAATAATTTTTGCATACATTTTTTATCTGTAGTTTTCAATATATTTTGTATATATTCATTTACAGATGGTATTTCTTTATAGTATTTATATACATTATTAACTCTTTCTAAATTTTCTTCATCCTTTACAGTTTTTTTTACAATGTCAAATAACTTGTCGACATTTTTTTCTGGATTTTTGCTAAGTAATTCTGCCCCTCTTTTAACAAGCATGTCTTTTACTCCTTTTTCCATAGACTTAATTACGCTCATTTATGTTCCCCCCCTGATATAGAAATAATGGACATGAATCCTTTTTCAGCTTTTTTATACCCTCCAGTTTAATAACATTATATTCCTGATATATATTAAATCAACATTTAATTAAAACATTTAACAAAATATTCATAAAATTTAGAATTATATGATTCATTCCATGCATATAAACTATTTATACATTATATGCGTATAGCATGGTTTTATTGATAAAATAAAAAGAACCTATGCAAACTCCATAAGTTCTTTTTATTAATATCTATAATTTATTTATCATAC
Source organism: Clostridium tetanomorphum (assembly GCF_017873215.1). GTDB lineage: Bacteria > Bacillota > Clostridia > Clostridiales > Clostridiaceae > Clostridium_AO > Clostridium_AO tetanomorphum. The sequence continues at coordinate 2,989 of NZ_JAGGKA010000019.1, read as the reverse complement.
TAGCAATGTATCCGGCTCCAAAACCATTATCTATATTAACTACACTAACACCACTAGCACAGCTGTTTAACATAGATAGCAATGCTGATAATCCTTTAAAATTCGCACCATATCCTATGCTAGTAGGCACTGCTATTACAGGCTTATCTATTAATCCGCCAACAACGCTTGCCAAAGCCCCTTCCATTCCTGCTACTACAATAACCACTCTTGCTTCTCTTATTACATCTATATTTTTAAAAAGTCTATGTATTCCAGCTACTCCAACATCGTAAACTCTTTTCACTTCATTTCCTAAAGTTTCTGCAGTAATAGCTGCTTCTTCTGATACTGGAATATCAGAAGTTCCTGCAGTAATTACGGCAATATAATTATTAGTCTTTTTTAGCTTATTTTTTATTATCCTTATAATTCTAGCTTCTTTAAAATATTCAGCATCATTACATATATTTTTTATCTCATTGTACATTTCTTCATTAGCTCTTGTAGCTAATATATTATTATTTTTATTTAACATAACCTGAATAATGCCTTTTATTTGTTCTACTGTTTTTCCTTCACAATATATTACCTCTGGATATCCAACTCTAATCTCTCTATGATTATCGATTTTTGCATAACCTAAATCCTTAAATGGAAGTTCCTTTAATTTTTTTACTCCATCTTCTATACTTAATCTATTGCTTTTTATATTTTCTAATAATTCTTTTATATCATTTTCATTCATTTCTTATACCTTCCTCTATTCCTTCATTCATACTTCCCATCCTATATCCCTCTAAATCTAGCGTTATATATTTGTATCCTATTGTTTTTAGTTTAGATACTATATCTTCAGTTAATTCTTCGCTTAGAAATCTTCTTATATCTTTCTTATCTACTTCTATTCTGGCCATGTCTTTATAACTTCTTATCCTAGCCCCTTTAAATCCTATATTATGTAAATAGTTTTCACCTTTTTCTATTTTTTTCAGTTCATCTATATCTATGTTAATATCATATGGCAATCTTGACAAAAGGCATGCATAAGAAGGCTTATCCCATGTATTTAATTGTAATTTTTTAGAGAAGTATCTTATTTCTTCTTTTGTAATACTTAATTCCTTTAATGGACTTCTTATATTAAGCTCTTCTAAAGCTCTTATTCCTGGTCTATAGTCTTTAGTATCGTCCAAATTGCTACCATCTAAGATATTTTCTATCCCCTTTTCTTTAGCTAAATCTATTATCTTTTGAAATATATTCTTCTTACATATATAACATCTATTTTTAGGATTTAATTTAATATCTTCTATAATTTCTGATTCCAAAATATAATGTTTAATTCCTAAATTTCTAGCAATCATTTTAGCTTCTTCTACTTCTGCAGCTGGTATATAAGGCGATTTTATAGTTACTGCTATTGTACAATCATTTAGTGTTTCTTTTGCAACCTTTAATAAAAAAGTACTATCTACACCTCCTGAAAATGCAATACATACTTTGCCTAATTTCTTTATATATTGAACTAAACTTTTATATTTATAACTATCTATCATGAATTTTCACCTCAAATATTATTTAACCTATTTATATTATTATAAATTTCTATAAGCGGTATATTTTTTTCCTCAGCTATTTTTTTTAAATCTTCATACTCTGGCTTAATCTTTACCAATTTCCCATTTAGATAAGAATTTTTAACTTTTACTTTTCCATAAGAAGTTTCTATATCTATAACTTCTCTTTGAAGGCACTCTTTCTTTACTCTATATTTTCTAAGTCCAATAGTAGTTGTTTCTTTAAAAATAATGTGCTTTATTATATCTTCCAATTTCTTTTCATAAAGTACAGATAACACTACTCCCGGCCTTCCTTTTTTCATAATTATAGGAGTTAGGTAGACATCTGAAGCTCCTATTTTAAACAATTTATCTACTATATAAGAATATATTTCTGGATTCATATCATCTATATTACATTCTATAATATAGCTATCATTTTTCTCATCTATTTCTCCTATAAATACTCTTAGTACATTAGGGACATTTCCTTCATCCTTACTTCCTATACCATATGCAATTTTTTCAACCTTAAAGTTTAAATTATCTATAAACTCTTCTGCTAATACAGATATTATTGCTGCCCCCGTTGGAGTAGTAGCCTCAAAAGGTATATTACCAAACTTTAAGGGAATTCCTTTTAATATTTCTGTTGTTGCTGGAGCTGGTACTGGTAACAATCCATGGGCACAATTTATAAATCCTTTTCCAACTTCTATACTTGAAGCTAAAACTTTGTCTACTTTTAGATATTTAAAACAAATGGCAGCTCCTACTATATCTACTATGGAATCTACCGCACCTACCTCATGGAAATGTACTTCATCTATTGCCTTTCCATGAACCTTTCCTTCTGCTTCTGCCACTTTTTTAAATATTTCTACACTTAATTCTTTTATATCAAAATCTAATTTACTATTATATATTATTTGTTCTATATCTTTTAAATTTCTATGGTGGTGATGAGTTTCTTTATGGTTATGTGAATGATGTTCTTCTAATATAACATTAACTTTAGTACCATTTATGCCTTTTCTTTCTTCTCTAGTTATCTCTATTTTATATTCATTTAAATTAAGTTTACCTAACTCTTTTATCAAATAATCTTTGTCCACTCCTAAGTCTATCATTGCTCCTAAATTCATATCTCCACTAATTCCTGAAAAACAATCATAATAAAGTACTCTCATTTTAATTTACCTCTCTTTAGTTTATATATTTGAACCACATAAAAAAGTCATAATATTTCGCCATATCTCTATTATATTTTACCATATTATGATATAAAAAATAACTCAAACCACTATTGGTTTGAGTTATTATATATTTTATGAAGACTATAGACTCTATTTTTTATTAGTTCATAGTAGCTTTAATTTCAGCTATTAATTCAGGAATTACTTTCTTAAAGTCTCCTACTATACCAAGGTCTGCAACCTGCATGATTG
>NZ_JAGGKA010000018.1 GCF_017873215.1 Clostridium tetanomorphum | reverse complement strand
TGGTTTTGTATTGCAAACTCATCCACCCTTAGTAAGCCTTATATGTAATTTGTATTCCTCAGACCAAGATTTTGCCTTCGGCTTCCTTCAGATTCTACCTCACGGTGGACACCCTTGCCGTCAGCTAGTGGTTCCCACTACCAAGCCCACAACGGACTTTCACCGTCAAGTTGTTGCCCATGCTGGGCACACAATAAAAAAAGTAATCTACTATTCAATAGATTACTTTCTAACAATTTTGGAGGCGCCACCCAGACTTGAACTGGGGATAGAGGTGTTGCAGACCTTTGCCTTACCACTTGGCTATAGCGCCATATTAAATTTTGGAGCGGAAGACGAGATTCGAACTCGCGACGTTCACCTTGGCAAGGTGACGCTCTACCACTGAGCCACTCCCGCATTTTTGGTGGCTGGACCAGGAATCGAACCAGGGACACGAGGATTTTCAGTCCTCTGCTCTACCGACTGAGCTATCCAGCCAATTCTATGGTGGGCACAACAGGGCTCGAACCTGTGACCCCCTGCTTGTAAGGCAGATGCTCTCCCAGCTGAGCTATGCGCCCATAGAATTTATCACTAACACAATACATATTATAATTAATATTAATAATTTTGTCAATATATTTTATCAAAATTCCTATGCTATTTTTATTAATACTTAAAAACTTAAAAATTTAAGTTCTTCTAAGCTTCAGATAAAGTTTTCTTAAAAAATATTTTACTCCAGCTGAAACTTAGAAAAACTCATGAAACAGTATACCATCCACTTTCTCACCTGTACAGGTAAAGAGTATTGCGAATAATGATTATAGCCCAAAGCATAAGTATTTAAAAAACTTATTTTTTCCCTTCAAAACTATATCAACTATATTAAGCTTTTGCTAAATCTTTTCCTAATTCCTTACATTTTTCAATTCCCTCTTCATCAGGTGTCTCATTTATAATTAATCCATCATCTACAAGTTCCGCCCCATAACTTTTCATTTTTTCCTGCCATTCTTCCATCCATTCTCCGTTTCCCCAACCGTAAGATCCGAAGAGTGCCATTTTCTTTCCCTTTACTACTGTTGATATGGATTCCACAAAAGGTTCCATTTCTCCTTCTTCTAATTGCTCTGCACCCATAGATGGACATCCTAAAGCTACTGCATCAGCAGATGCAACATCATCAATTGTTGCTTCCCCTACTTTCAGAGTTTTAATCTCAACCCCATCCATTGTAGCTCCTTCTGATAAAGCATTTGCCATAGCCTCAGTATTTCCTGTTCCACTCCAATAAATTACAGATAAATGTTTCATAATTCTCCTCCTCATTGATAATGATTTTCAATTTCATTTAAATTGTAACCCTTATTTCTTATTTTGTCAATAAAAAAAAGACTTGTAAGAACAAATCTTTTTTCATATATAATTTATAATTTTATTAAAAGCTTTGATAATCCTCAAATTAAGCTAATTACTTTTCTCTTATGTCTACAAAAAATTCACTATTATGTATACTAGCTTCTTTTAATGTAGCCATATTATTCATTAAAGAAAGTGCTGCTTCAATTATGCAAAATTCTATTGGACATCCAGTACCTTCCCCTAACCTCATATCCATATTTAATCCAGGATCTAAATTTATTTCTTTCATTACATACTTAGCACCTGGTTCTGCAGATAGATGAGATGGAAACATAAAATCTTTTACATCATTATTTAATCTAAATGCACATAATGCAGCTGCACATGATATTATTCCATCTATAACTATTGGCACTCTATTTTTAGCAGCTCCTAAAAAGCAACCACATATACCAGCTATATCGAATCCTCCTACTTTTGATAGTACATCTATAGCATCATTTTTATTTGGATTATTAATTTCTATTGCCTTCTTAACTACTCTTTTTTTATTTTCAAAGCCTTCTTCTGTAAGACCAGAACCTTTTCCAACTACAATATCAGAATCCATGCCTGAAAGTACACTTATTACTGCAGCACTAGTAGCAGTATTACACATTCCTGCTTCTCCAGTTCCAAATAAATCATAACCTTCTTTAACAAGTTTATCTACTGTTTCTATTCCTATTTCAATAGCTTTAATAGTTTGTTCCCTAGTCATAGCAGGTTCTTTTGCTATATTGCTTGTTCCATAAGCTATCTTTTTATTAATTACTTTAGGATTTTTAAAATCTGCTTTAACACCAATATCTACTACACAAATATCTGCTTTTGCATAATCTGATAATACACCTATACCAGTTATTCCTCTTGTATAGTTATCTGTTATTATAGCTGTTAATTCTTGTGGACATGCACTTACTCCTTCTTCCCAAACTCCATTGTCTGCACACATTACTATAGTATTCTTTTTATTTATTTGATTTTTTACTTTCCCTGTAATACCTGCCATTTTAACAGCTATTTCTTCTAATTTACCTAAGCTGCCAATAGGTTTACTAAGACTGTCCATCCTTTCCCAAGCTTTTTTTATAGCCTCTTTATCTGCTGGTTTAATATTATTTAAAGTTTCTTGTAATAAATTCATTTTTCCCTCTCCTCTAAAAAATTACCCTACTTTCAAGTAGAGGTATGTAGAATCTATGATTATTTAAAAATAATTAAAATTCCCCTTACTAAAAACAGCAAGAGGAAAAATCATAGCTAACTATTTTTCTCTTCCCTCCGAAGAATATAGTAAAAATTTAGGCAGTTCTCCTGGCTTAAGCATCATCCTCCTCCTTCCTTCCCGGTAAAACCAGTGGATTATAGGAATCGTTCACTTTTACAGTAGCGGGGGCTGCAATGGATTTACACCACTTTCTCATTTTAAACTTATAGTACCTAAAATTAAATATTCTATTATAAATAAATTATATTACTTTACACTAAAGCTTTCAAGTACTTTATCTCTGTTTTTTCTATAATCATTCGTATTTTATTGTTCCATTTTTTCTAATAATTGCCCTATTTCTTCGTGTTCAAATATATATTTTTTATTGCAAAAATGACATTGCAATTCTTCCTTCTTATTGTCATCATATAGCTCTTTTAGATCTTTTTTTCCTATACTTAAAAGAGCTCTTTCAACTCTCTCTTTTGAACAATCACACCTATACTCAGGTTTAATATTTTCTAATATCTTTAAATCCATTCCTTCAAAAATAAATTCTAATATTTCTTCAATAGTCATTCCTTTTGAGATAAGCTCAGTTATGGATGGCACCTCTTCAAGTCTGTAAGTTATTAAATCTGCAGTTAATTCGTCTGCATCTGGCATCATTTGTATAATAAATCCACCTGCAGATTTTATAGTTAAATCTTTATTTACTAATACTCCTAATCCCACAGCAGAAGGAGTTTGTTCTGATACAGTAAAGTAATAAGCTAAATCATCACCTATTTCTCCTGAATATATTGGCACTTGACCTACATAAGGTTCCTTAAGTCCCATATCCTTTATAACTGTTAAATTACCATTCTTGCCAATAGCTCCACCTACATCAAGTTTTCCTTTATCATTGGCTGGAAGATCTACATTAGGATTTCCTATATATCCTTTTACATGACCATCTGAATATGCTGTTACTACTATACCTTTTGCTTCTCCACCACCTGACATTTGTACTGTAAGAGTATCTTTTTCTGACTTTAACATAGTTCCCATAATTGAACCTGCTGTAAGCATTCTTCCTAAAGCTGCAGCTGCGGTTGCACTACAATTATGTAATTTTACCCCTTCATTTACTAATTCAGTAGTTATAGCTCCAATTATTCTTACCTGCCCATCCTTTGCAATAGCCTTTACTAATTTATCACTCATTTTATTACCTCCATTATCTTGTTAATACATATACTATTCTTTCTGTATCTTCTCTTAATTGCTTTTCTTCATAATCATCTAGTATTTGAAGAATCTCAAAACCAGATTCTTTTATTAATTCCTGTATTTCTTCTTTAGTATATGCTCTTTCTTGATGAAATTCATCAAATCTCTTATATAATTCATTCTCCTTAATAAAGAAAGTTAAATACATGTCCACTATATTCTCTTCAAGATTATTCTCCCATATATAATAAACATCTTCATCATCATAATTATATATATTATTACCTAAAATCTTCGTTAGTTTATAATGAGAATTAATATCAAAAATAAATATTCCATTTTTCTTTAAGTGATTATATACATTTTTAAAATAGTTTTCTATCTTATAATTTTCTACTATATAATTTGTTGAATCCAAACAACAAGTTATTAAATCAAAAGTCTTATTTAAATTTAATTCACTTATATCTTGACAAATAAACTTGCCCTTTATTCCTTTAACTCTTAACTTTTCTTCTGCTTTGGTAAGCATATCATTAGATAAATCCACAGCCCAAACACTAGAGAAATATTTACCTACCAATTCAGTTATATTTCCGGTTCCACAACCTAAATCAACATAATCCTTTTGTTCAATATTATATTTATTACATAGGTCCAATATTGCATTAGACCATTTTTTATAATTTATATCTCCCTTTATTAACTCATCATATATCTGAGCAAAATCCTTATAGCACTCCATCTAATTTACTCCTTTTAGTAAATAATTCATACCTACTAAATATTATATATTTTTATTTAGTAAGTCAACATTTTTAGGAATATTAAGTTCTTTTTTTCTTTTGGTCATTATACCACCAATTCTACCTGTTTCTTCTGAAGTTAACCCACTCCATCCATATTTATCTACTTTTTCTTTTAATCCTAATTCTTCTGCAATTTCATATTTCATTTTTTCTCTAAGTTTTTCTGCAGGAGTTAGTTCTCTATTAGACTTCAATTTTGCTTTAATAACCTTTTTTAAAGGTGTCTTACTCATAAATATCCCTTCCCTTAAAAATAATAATTATAAAATTTCTTAATATATTAATTAGTTTTTACATGAAGAGATTTTATTATACACAACTATAAAAAAGTACAATGCACTTTTAGTTCACAATTGATAATTTCAATAGAAAAAAATAGAGCAAGGATTATCCTTACTCTATATAAACTACCTATTATTCATTAAACAAATGACAAGCAACAAAATGATCTTTTTCAATTTCTTTAAGCTCAGGAGACTTTTCTTTACAGATAGATTTCGCATATTTACATCTACCTGCAAATCTGCAACCTGGTTTAGGATTTATAGGACTAGGTACTTCACCTTCTAACATTATTCTTGATCTAGTTTTCTCCGCATCTGGATCAGGAACTGGTATTGCAGATAAAAGCGCTTGAGTATATGGATGTAATGGCTTTTCATATAAGTCATGGCTAGACGCTAGCTCAACCATTGTTCCTAAATACATTACACCAACTCTATCTGATATATGTTTTACCATAGAAAGATCATGAGCAATAAATAAATATGTTAATCCTAATTCATTTTGTAATTTAATTAATAAATTTACCACCTGTGCCTGTATAGATACATCAAGAGCAGAAATAGGCTCATCACAGACTATAAATTTAGGTTCTACAGCCAAAGCTCTAGCTATTCCAATTCTCTGTCTTTGACCTCCTGAAAATTCATGTGGAAATCTTGATGCATGTTCTTTATTTAGCCCTACTAAGTCTAATAATTTATAGATTTTATCTATTCTTTCTTTTCCTTTATACAATCCATGGATATCTATACCTTCAGCAATAATTTCTCCAACAGTCATTCTAGGATTTAATGATGCATATGGATCCTGAAAAATAATTTGTGCATTCTTAGTAAAGCTTCTCTTATCCTTTCCCTTAAGTCCATGTATATCTATTCCATCAAAGAAAACATGCCCTTCTGTTGCTTCATAAAGGCCTAAAACTGTTCTTCCACAAGTAGTTTTACCACATCCAGATTCTCCAACTAATCCCAATGTTTCACCTTTTCTTATTGCAAAGCTTACATCATCTACTGCTTTTAATAAAGCATCTTTTCCTACTTTAAAATATTTCTTTAAATTTTTCACTTCTATTAAATTATTATTTTCCATTACTTTGCACCTCCTGAAACTATGGGTGCTTCCACCTTTGGTGCTAAAGGATGCTGAAGCCAGCATAATACATTATGAGTATCACTAACTTTAGTAACCTCTGGCATTTCTTCTTTACATATTTGCATACAGTACTCGCATCTAGATGCAAATGGACACCCAACTGGTGGTTTTAAAAGATCTGGTGGTGTTCCTTGTATAGAATATAATTCATTTTTATGTTTTGTATCAAGCCTTGGTACTGATTGCAATAAAGCCCAAGTATACGGATGCTTAGCATTGAAGAATATTTCATCTGTAGTTCCTCTCTCAATTATCTTACCAGCATACATTACTTGGATTTTTGATGCTACACTAGCAACAACTCCTAAATCATGTGTTATAAGTATTACTGCAGTTCCAAGCTTGTTTTGAAGTTCCTTTATAAGATCCATAATTTGAGCCTGTATGGTAACATCTAATGCTGTTGTAGGTTCATCTGCTATTAAAATTTTAGGATTACATGCAAGAGCTATAGCTATCATAGCCCTTTGTCTCATACCACCTGAAAATTCATGTGGATACTGATTTACTCTTTTTTCTGCATTAGGAATATTAACCAATTTTAGCATCTTAACTGCTTCTTCTAAAGCTTCTTTTTTATTCATTCCCCTATGAATTATTAAACTTTCTGCTATCTGATTACCTATATTCATAGTAGGATTCAAAGAAGTCATAGGATCTTGAAATATCATACTAATTGATTCTCCTCTTAACTGCCTTAACTCTTTGTCAGACATTTTTAAGATATCCTTCCCCTCAAAAAGTATTTGTGACTCCTTCTTTATCTCTCCTGGTGGCATAGGTATTAATCTCATAATAGATTTTGATGTTATAGTTTTCCCGCATCCAGATTCTCCAACTATAGCTAAAGTTTCTCCTTTGTCTAAATCGAAGGATACTCCTCTAACGGATTGGACTTCTCCTGCATATGTGTGAAAAGAAACTTTTAAATCTTTTACTTCAAGTAATTTCCCCATTAGTATCCTCCTTCCTACTGACGAAGTTTTGGATCTAGAGCATCTCTTAATCCATCACCTAATAAATTAAATGAAAGCATTGTTAAACTTATTGCTATAGCTGGGAATAATAATTCATGTGGATAAAATTGCATAACAGATTGACCGAAAGAACACATAGCACCCCAACTTGTATTAGGAGGCTGTATCCCAAGACCAATAAAGCTTAAAAATGCTTCTGCAAATATAAAACCTGGTATATCAAAAGTCATGTAAATAATTATAATTCCAATAGTGTTAGGTATTAAATGTTTAGCAATAATTCTCTTTGAATCTGCTCCTAGCGCCTGAGCTGCAAGTACATATTCTGATTCTTTTAACTGCATAACTTGTCCTCTGATTAAACGAGCCATTCCAGTCCAACCAGTTAAACATAATGCTAATAATATAGTTGCTATACCTTGCTTCTGCATAACAACAGCTATAAGTATTACCACTATCATATATGGAATACTATTTAATATTTCAACTATTCTCATCATTATTTCGTCAATTAATCCACCAAAGTAACCACTAATTCCACCATACATAGCTCCAATAGTTACTTCAATTAAAGTTCCAAATATACCAATAGCAATTGATACTCTTCCACCAATCCAAAGTCTAGAAAACATATCTCTTCCTAAATTATCTGTTCCAAATATAAATTGTCCTCCAGGCTTTTGATTTGTAATATCTGTATTTTGTTGCCAATAATTAACTCCTGAAAGCATTTTCCCTATATAAGGTCCTACTGCACACATTAAAGCTATAACACCTAATAATATTAAAGAAAAGATTGCTATCTTATTTTTTTTCAATCTTCTCCAAGCATCTTGCCAATATGTCATATTAGGCCTTACTATAGCGTCAGCATTACAACTGCCGCATCCTATTATTTCAAATTTCCCTTTATTTAATTCTACCATTTGCTACCCTCCTACCTTTTACCACCTGATAGTCTTATTCTAGGATCAACTACAGTATATAATATATCAACAATTAATAAAGCCACTATATATAAAAATGAGTAAAATATAGTAAAGCCCATTATCATATTATAATCTTTCGTTGTTATTGAATCTATCATGGCACTTCCAAGTCCAGGTATTGCAAATATTCTCTCAATTACAAAAGATCCCGTAATGATAACTGCAATTTGTGGACCTAGTATAGTAATAATAGGAAGTATAGCATTTCTTATAATATGTTTCCATGCAATAGCTATTTTTGACACACCTTTAGCTTGAGCAGTTGTTATATAATCTTGACTTATAACATCCAACACAGAAGTTTTCATATATCTTGCATAAGTAGCAACACTTGAAAAGCTTAATGCTAAAGTAGGCAAAATGGTAAACTTTAAACTATCTATAAATCCATCACCTTTGTTATACCATCCTGCAATAGGTAAACCAGCTTTTCCTCCTAATCCCTGCTGAAGCAAAGCTGCCAATACGAAACTTGGTATGGAAACCCCCAGTATAGCAATAAAAATAACAAAATAATCAATTCCCGTATTTCTATTAAATCCTGCAATAATTCCTAATATTAATCCAATAACCAATCCAAAAAATACAGCTTGAAGACCGATTCTCGCTGAATTAGGAAATCTCTCTTTTATATATTTATTAGCGGATATTCCTGGTGTTATAAAAGAATCTCCCATTTTTCCTTTTGATAAATTTTTTAAATAAGTTACGTATCTTTGTGAAATAGGCTTGTCCAACCCATATTCAGCTCTTAAAACTTGTTGTACTTCTTTAGGCAATTGTTTTGCCTGAGAAGATATAGGGTCTCCCGGCATACTATTCATTAAGAAAAATGTAACCGTCACTACAACCCACAATGTAAGCACCATATATCCTAATCTTTTAGATATATATCTTACCATATTTTTCCCCCTTCCTTGTAACTACAACTTTTATGTAAAATATTTATTATGTATATTATAATTATCACAAATATTTCTGAAATAATTATTTCATTTAATTATCCATAAATAAAAAATTATGTAAACGAAACATTTTACAATATTGTACCATAAGCTATATAAAGGCTACAACAGGAAATTCCTGTTGTAGCTTTACATTTGAATTTATATTATGTTATGTTATTTATTCACCAGTAACTGAAGCCCATTTTAATTCATATAATCCACCAAAAGATGGGTACTGAAGTCCCTTTACATATTTCTGTGTAAACATACGTTTGTCTTTATAGAATACTGGAGCCATTCCTGCCTGTTCTTTAACTAATATTTCTTCTGCTCTCTTATATAATTCAATTCTCTTATCCATGTTAGATTCTTTTAGTATCTTTTCAACTATTTGATCATATTCAGCATTTGAGAATTTTCCATTATTATTACCATTTCCTGTTTTAAATAATTCTACAAATGCCATTGGATCATTATAATCTGCTCCCCATCCTGACATAGCTATTTCAAAATCACCTTTTTCTTTTTTGTTATTATAGTCTGAGAAATCAGCAGCTGTATCCATTTTTGTATTAAATCCTATCTTTTCCTTCCACTGAGCTTGGAAAAATTCAGCATAGGCTCTATCATCAGTAGAACTTCCCTGTGGTAAATATCTTAAAGTGTATTTTGATGGATCTGGATCTAATTTAAGTTCCTTTAATCCTTCTATAAATAAAGCTTTAGGATCTTTATCTACTCCTTTTAATGGTTCAGGTACTATATCTCTATACACCTTTTCCCCTGCAAACATTCCTACTGGAATTAAACCACGTGATACAAATCCTCTTTGATAAACTTTATTAACATAAGCTTCTCTATCTATAGCAAGAGAAATAGCAAGCCTAATTTTAGAATTTGTCAATAATTTATTTGCTTTTTCACCATTTTGATTAAATATCATATAGAAAGATGATGGATCTGTTTCTTCAATAAAGTTGTATTTTCCGGATTTAGCTTCATCCTTCATCTTTTGGACATATTCCCCAACTATAGCTGTTACGTCCAACTGTTTGTTAGTAAACATTTGATATCTTGTTGTCATTTCCTCTGCTACTTGGAAAGTAACTTTATCAAGCTTTACTGTATCTTTATCCCAATATTCAGGGTTTTTACTAGCTACTATTTTTGATGCTCTTTCCCATTTATCAAGAACAAATGGTCCATTAAATACCATTTTTGAAGGATCTGAACCAAATTTATCTCCACTAGCTTCAACTATATCCTGCCTTAATGGATATAGTAATGGGAATGATGTTAACTGCAAGAAATATGGAATCGGATTTTCTAATTCTACTTCTAATGTCTTATCGTCTTTTGCTTTAACTCCAACTTCTTCAGCTTTTGCTTGTCCTTTATAATACTTTTCACCATTCTTTAATACAAACATAAAAGAAGCATATTGAGCTTTTGTCTTAGGATTTAATATTCTCTTCCATGAATATTCAAAGTCCTTAGCTGTAACTGGCTTTCCATCTGACCATTTAGCATCTCTTAATTTAAAAGTCCATTTTAATTCATCTTTTGAACATTCCCAACTTTCAGCAATGGCTTTTTCAGGTTTGTCCTTATTAGATCTTGTTAAACCTTCAAATGATGCATTGATTGCGTTATGTGACATTTGATCCGTAGCCTTTGATGGATCTAAGGTCTTTGCATCAGAAGCCTGAAGCACAATAGAGTTTTCCTTCTTTCCACCTTCAGCAGCTTTTTTATCATCACTACCTCCCCCACAGCCAACTAATGCTATTGATAACAACATAGTAGCTGTTAAGAGCGCTGCCAAAATTTTTTTACTCTTCAACTTGAATTCCCCCTTTGAATACTACCTTATTTTTTATAATTATGTTTATTTAATAATAAATATGCTTATTAATTGTTTTATTTCATTAACATAATATATACTGTAATAAAAATTTCATTATACTTATTATTATAATTCACATTGTTAACCTTACCATGTTAAAATTATACATAATTTAAAATTAAATATCCCAAATTTTAATATGCTAACAAGACATTTATAGTATATTTTCTTGCATTTGTTTTAACTATATTAGCATAATTTGTTTGTATTGTCAATTATAACTGCAATCATTTCAATTGCATAACAGGCTTAAAGCATTACCTGAATATTGTGTATATTGAATTATATATTTCTGAATTGATATTATATTAATTCAACTCATGCTAATAATAAAAATGAATAAGTATACATATTATTTGAATATTATTTGTAAATTATATTTTTTATAGAATAATATTTTAATTTTATTTATTTATTATAAAAAAGTATGTAAATTTACTTATATCAGTTATATAATATAGTAAAGAATTTTTAGGAGGGATTTTCATTATGAAATAAAATATAGTATCTATAGAATTTATATTATAAAATATAGGTTGTGTTTTTAGATTTTATAAGAACTCTAATATATTTAAGAATTAGTATATATTACATCAATATAAGCAACATAACATTATATTATTTATATAAGAAAAACTAAAATAAAATTCAACTTATTTTATAGTTTATTTCAAATATTATAATGAAACTAGCTTCATTATATGCAATACAAATTGCAAAATATATTATAAAATGAATTGTTGTTAATAAAATTTTTTTAGAAAAGAGGTTTTTTAATGAGTATATTTAAAGGTTCTGGTGTAGCTATAATTACACCATTCAATGATGAAGGCGTTGATTTTACTAAATTAGGAGAACTCTTAGAATGGCATATAAAAAATAATACAGATGCCATAGTTATTTGTGGTACTACTGGAGAAGCCTCTACCATGTCAGAAGAAGAAAAAAAAGAAACTATTAAATTTACAGTTGAAAAAATAAATAAAAGAGTTCCTGTAATAGCTGGAACAGGAAGTAATAATACTTCTTCTTCTATTAAATTTAGCAAATGGGCTGAATCGATTGGAGTGGATGGTCTTTTAATAATAACACCATATTATAACAAAACAACACAAAAGGGATTAGTAGAGCATTTTACAGCTATAAATGATGAAGTTAATACTCCAATTATAGTTTATAATGTGCCTGGAAGAACTGGCTTAAACTTATTACCAAAAACATTAGCAAGAATATGTGATATCTGCGATAATGTTGTAGCTATTAAAGAAGCTTCCGGAAATATAAGTCAAATTGCCGAAATTAAAGCTTCTCTAAAAGATAGAATTGATATTTATTCTGGTAATGACGATCAAATAATCCCAATACTTTCTCTAGGTGGAATTGGTGTTATATCAGTACTAGCTAATATATTACCAAAAGAAGTTCATAATATGTGCAAATTATATATGGATGGTAAAGTAAATGAAGCCTTAAAAATTCAACTAGATACTTTGACTTTAGCTAATTCTTTATTTATAGAAACAAATCCAATTCCAATAAAAACTGCCATGAATCTTCTAAAAATGAATGTTGGTAATTTGAGATTACCATTATGTAATATGGAAGACAACAACTTAAATGTATTAAATAATGAATTAAAAAAATACGGCTTGCTAAAATAATTAAATACTTATAATGGAGGTTAAATAATGGTAAAGGTAATTTTATGTGGTTGTAATGGAAAAATGGGAAAGGTTATAACTGAAACTCTTAATTCATTCCCAGAAATAAATATAGTTGCTGGAATAGATAAAACTTCAAATTCTAAGGTTTCTTATCCAATATTTGATAGCATTGACCAATGCTCTGTAGAAAGTGATGTAATACTAGATTTTTCTAGACCCGATGCTTTAGATTCTTTAATCTCATACTGTAAAAGAAATAATTTACCTTTAGTGCTTTGTACTACAGGTTATTCACAGGAACAAATAGATAAAATCACATCCACTTCAAAAGAAATTCCTATATTTAGATCAGCAAATATGTCAATAGGAATTAATATAGTGAATTCTATACTAAAAAATATAAGCGAAAAATTATATAAGAATTTTGACATAGAAATAATAGAAAAACATCATAATCAAAAAGTAGATGCTCCTAGTGGAACTGCTCTTCTACTAGCCAACACTATAAAAGATTCCATACCAGAAAAAACAGAATTTAATTATGGAAGAGAAGGTTTATCAAAAAGAAACCCTAACGAAATAGGTATCCACGCTATTAGAGGAGGTTCAATTGTTGGAGAGCACCAAATAATCTTTGCAGGTATAGGAGAAACCATAGAAATAAGTCATAATGCTATATCAAGAGAGGTTTTTGCTATAGGTGCACTTAAAGCCTGTGAATTCATGAAAAGTAAATCTGTCGGACTTTATGACATGGATAATGTTATAAAAAGATTGTAACTAATTTTTTCAGAATAAAAATAATAGATAACAGAGTACAGATATTGAAGAAAATTCTTCTTATCTGTACTCTGTTATCTAAAAAACGCTACACGTTTTTTTTAATCCACATTTCAATTCTATCTAAAGCTTCCTTTAATTCTTTCATACTATATGCATAGGATATTCTTATATATCCCTCTCCTCCTTCTCCAAAAGATGCTCCTGGTACTACAGCAACTTTTTCTTCTTTTAATAGACTTTCACAAAACTTTTCACTAGTTATATTAAATTTTTTTATAGATGGAAAAATATAAAATGCTCCTTTAGGCAAATTTACATCAAAGTTTAAATCTTTTAATCTCTTATATACATAATCTCTTCTTTTTATAAATTCATTCTTCATATATTCTACATCTTCCATACAATTCTTTAATCCTTCTACTACTGCCCATTGTACAATAGAAGGTGCACAACTCGTATTATACTGATGTAATTTAACTATGTGCTTCATATATTTTTCCTTAGCACATACATAACCTATTCTTAATCCAGTCATGGAAAACATCTTTGAAAAACCGCTTATCAATATGACTTTATCTTTTATATCTTCATATTGACATATAGAATAATAATTCTCTTCAAATACTAAAGCACTATATATTTCATCGCTAATCACTGTAATGTCCTTGTCCTTTATTATTCTATAAATGTCATCTCTATCCTTCTTAGATAAAGTAGCACCTGTAGGATTAGATGGAAAAGATAATACTAACAATTTAGGATTTTCTTCCTTTATCTTTCTTTCAATTTCTTCAATATCTAAATTAAAATTCTTATCTAATTTATAATTTATAGGAATAGCGCCTAAAAGTTTTGTACAACTTTCGTAAGCTGGATATCCTGGACTTGGTATTAATACTTTATCCCCCGGATTTAACAATGCCATAAATGTATTAAATAACCCTTCACTACCTCCTACAGTTAAACATATTTCCTCATCATCAAAATTTATGTGGAACTGCTTTAAATAATTAGATATTTCTTTTCTTAACTCTACAATACCCATATTTGATGTATATCCTGTTTTATTTTCCTCAATAGCCTTTATCATAGCTTTCTTAATTTTTTCTGGTACATTAAAATCTGGCTGTCCTAAAGTTAAAGAAATAGCCTCTGGATACTTACTAACTTTATTAAAAAATCTCCTTATTCCTGATATCTCTATATTTTGCACATAGTTAGAAATATATCTATCTTCCATATTTACCTAAACCCTCCTTTCAAAAATTGCAACGCGTTTTTTTATATTATGAATATTATACTCTTTAATAACATAGTCTATCAATAAATATATTATACTTTTAATTTTATGCTTTTATTTATGAATATTATTTATTATAATTTTTATATTAAGTGGTATATTAAAAATAAAAACAAAGGAGGATAATCATGAATTATAACTTAACAGATCCATATGAACTTGCCCGATACATAAAAGATGCAAAAAAGTCAACACCAGTAAAAGCCTATATAGATGGTAACTTAGAGGGATTAGATGTTGGAAATATTGAAGTATACGGTGAAAATAATTTTTATGTCTTTTTTGGTGAAAGTGATGAAGTATTGAATTTTATTAATACTAATAAAAATAATATAAAAAAATATAAAATAGAAAATGATAGAAGAAACTCTGCTATTCCTTTAAGTGATATGCTTAATTTAGATGCTAGAATTGAGCCTGGCGCACTAATAAGAGATAAAGTAAAAATAGGAAAAAATGCTGTAGTTATGATGGGTGCTGTAATAAATATTGGAGCAGAAATTGGCGATGGAACTATGGTAGATATGAATGCTGTAATAGGTGCCCGAGGAAAACTTGGTAAAAGAGTTCATCTTGGTGCTGGAGCAGTAGTTGCTGGAGTTTTAGAACCACCTAGTAAAGAACCTTGTATTATAGAAGATAATGTTTTAATTGGAGCTAATTCCGTAATATTAGAAGGAGTTCATATTGGTGAAGGTTCTGTTGTTGCCGCTGGTTCTGTTGTTGTAGAAGATGTGCCTGCTGGAGTTGTTGTAGCCGGTACACCAGCTAAAATTATAAAAGCTATAGATGAAAAAACTAAAGACAAAACTCAAATATTAGATGACTTAAGAAAATAATACATAAAGGAAGGTTATCCTTTTCAAAAGATAACCTTCTTTTATTATTAATATTACTTTATTAATTCCATTTTTTCTTCAACTTCTTCAATTTCTCTTTTTTCCTCTTCAACTTCTTTTTTTTCTTCTAAATAAATTTCTTGTTTTTCACCGTCTTCAGAAACCTTTTCCATTTTTGATATAGACACTTCATAAGCTATTTTTTTAACTACTTCACTTTCAGATATTTTCTTTTGATATTCCCTACTTTGTAATCTTCCCCAAATCCTTATATTATCTCCTACATTTAATTCTTGGCAAAATCTAGAATTCCTTCCCCAAGCAATTGTAGGAATATAATCAGATTTATTATAAGCTCTGTTTACTGCTAAAAGTAGATCTGCTATTTCTCTTCCAAAGGGAGTTGTCCTATAAACTGGTTGCTTGCATATAAAACCATTGAGGAATATTTGATTTGGATTTTTACTTTTTTCAATACATTCTTCAATATTTCTAGCAAATACAGTTAGTATTAATCTATTAGCACCATCTACAAACTTATTGTAGGATCTAAGTTGTCCTTCAACTATTATCTCTGATCCTACTTTTATTTCCATTCCTCCAATAAGTCTTTCAGATACAGTAATAAATAATAAATCTTTAGCTTCACTTAGTCTTGGAACTTCCATATAAAACGTGTAAAATCCCTCTCCATACATTTCATGACTGAATTCTAATTCAGAGCATACCGTTCCTTCCAAATAAATTTTATTATTTTGTAATAAATTGTCCATTATAACCCCTCTTTCCCTTAGTATCTTAAATCATTTATACATCATATAATTATTCAAATCTAACTCCAAATATACTTATTATTTCCAAATTTATTTATTCAATAATAATTTTCTTATATTACAACTATTAATTCCTTCAATTAATGCTATAGTTATAGTAACCATAAAAGAGTACAATTCATAATTATCTTTAAAAGTACTATTTATAGGAATTTCTTCTGGTTGAATAATAGAGGAATGACTATTTAAACATCTTTGAAGACAATAGACAAAACTTTCCTTATCTTTCTCCATGCTAGATACTGTTATGGTATTTCTATTTCCTAATCCATAAGTAACTACCATACCAGATAAATCTAAATCAATTCCTATGGGCATATCCATATTTAACAAAATATATTTTCCTTCAAAGTTTCCCTTATTTTTTTCTATGTCTCTTCCATCATTTATTACTATAAAATCATATGCACCAGATAATTTATTTCTATTGTTTTCAATATGCATTTCTATATTCAATAAACTAAATTGTTCTTTTAAATATTTATTAAATTCCCTATTATTATCATAAATGCTCATTGTTTTCATAATATTCAACTCCTATTTATATATCCTAACAATATTTTTAACAGGAGTTCATATTTTATACTTTCTTTTAGCTATATGGAGATTTACACATATAATTATTAATCTTAAACATATACTTTCCCACCTTCCTCTTCCTTTGTTTGTATCAAATTCATAAATCATATTAATTTTTACTTATATTTCCATTATAATATATATATGACTTTTCATCAATACATTAATATTTATACATTATTACTGCTTACCCATTTTCTTAATTTGTTTTCCTTCATTATTTATATAATAATTTTCTTTATATATTAAATCACCAACAGTTACAAACTGGTATCCTTTATGTTTCAACTCTCTTATTATAATTGGTAAAGTTTGTGGAGTATATTTACCATCATTGTGAAATAAGATTATAGAACCTGGCTTTGTCTTACTTATTACTCTATTATATTCTTTATCAGCTCCCTCTGCTTTCCAATCTATGCTATCAACATCCCATTGTACACAATAATGTCCCGTTGAATTTACTACATCTATAACGGAATCATTATAAGATCCACTAGGACATCTAAAAAGTTTTGTATTTTTGCCAATAATTTTCATTATTTTAGCATCTGTTATACTTATTTCATTTATGATCTTTCCTTTTGATACTTTTCTCATATCTGGATGTGTATTGGAGTGGTTACCTATTTCATGTCCTCTCTTGTATATCTCTTTGGTTTCCTCTGGAAAATCGTCAATCCAATTACCTATAAGAAAAAATGTTGCTTTTACATTGTTTTTATCCAGTATATCTAATATTTTTTTTGTATTACTCTGTCCCCAATTAACATCAAATGTAATAGCAACCTTTTTTTCTTCTGTTTTAACAGAATATATGGGTACTTTATTACTTTGACTCAAAAATACTCCTTTACTATTAATTAATAAAGAAGCAATAACACTGAGAAGAAGCAAAAAAATAGCACCCTTTAGTTTTTTTATAACTTTTCTATTCAATAATAATACCTCCAAATTTATCACTCTCTAAATTTTATATGCTTAGTTTAATATTAATTATTACTATTATTTTATTATTATATTAAAAGTAAAAAATTGAAGAATAGATTTCTTATAGCGGATTTATTAATTTTAAAAATTTTGTGTTATAATAAAATAAGATTGATAATAATTAATATTATTTTATTTATTTTCTAGGGAGGATAAATGATGTTTGAAGATACTTTGGAATTAGCTGAAAATAAGCTTCTTCTGCTTTATATATTTAATAAAGTCCAAATTCCCATAACCAACAATCAAGTTACACAAATTATTTTAGAAAATAATTTTATTAATTATTTTACATTACAGCAATATCTCTCTGAATTAGTTTCCTCTAACTTTTTAAAATATACAGAAGATGAAAATAAACATAGATTAGAAATAACAGAAAAAGGAAAAAAGGTTCTTGTCCTTTTTTCCAATAGAATATCAAATAATAAAATAAATGTTTTAGATGAATATTTAAACAAAGAAATTAATAATATTAAAAGAGAGGTAACTATAACTTCTGACTATACAATAGAACATAAAGATAAATTTATTGTAAATCTGAGAGCTGTAGAAAATGATATAACATTATTAGACCTAAAAATAACTGTAGATTCTAATAAGCAGGCCAGAGATTTGTGTAGCAAATGGAAAAATAATTCCTCAGAAATTTACAGCAAAATATTAAATTTATTAATAAATTAAACTATTATAATAATAACATACCTGTAGGCTCACCACCTATCGGTATATTTTTTTTATTTCCAGTATCTATATTTACTTTCAAGAGAAGATTATTATAATTATCTCCTACATATATACTATCATTTAGTTTAATAATTCCTCTTGGCATACCACCTACATTTAATTTTTTAACTTCCTCATAATAATTTATATTGATAACACTTACGCTACCGTCTCCAAAATTAGATATATAACAAAATTCATTTTCTAAAAACATATCTACAGGGGAATTACCTACCTGAATTCTATAAAGCACTCTAAAATTTTTCAATGATATTATGCTTATACTTCCTCTAAAATCTGAACCTAAATTACTTTCACAAACAATTATATATTGGCCATCTATACTAAACAATGCTTTAGTTGGATAAGTTCCTACTTTTATATTTTTTACATTATCTTTGTTTTCACAATCTATTAAAGTTATACTATCGTTTTCCATATTGCATGTTAGTAATATTTTCTTTTCCTTATTTAAAGCTATACTATGGGGAAGACTTCCACATGGAATTTCTTCTAAAAGCTTATTTTTTATTAAATCAAATACTACTACATTATTTGTTTCACCGCATATTATATAAGCTTGGTCCTTATAGACCACCACATCGTTACAATGCATTCCAATAAAATGAGTATCTTTCTCTCTATTTTCTTCTATATCTATAATGGAAATACTATTGCTATAACTATTTGCTATTATTAATCTATCTTCTTTATAATTACATATTCCATGAGGGCCTACTTTATTATAGTAGTTATCTACATTTAAAGTAATTTTATTTTCTTCTTTAAATGTATCCAGATTTACTTTAGATATACAATCTGAAGATGTATTACAAATAAATAAATGACTCATTACATTCCCCTCCTCACAGATATAATATGTAGGGAAATAAAAAAGTGAGATAAAATATTGTTAATTAATATTAAGTTATAGTGTAAATATAGTATAATCATATAGTAAAAAGATTACGTGGCAACTTTTCTAAAATAAATAAAGAAATAATATCTATATATTTATTATTAAAAAACGAAAGTGAGGAATAAAAATGCATAGTTATGAACCAAAGGGTGTTTGTTCAAAAAAAATTGATTTTGAAATAGTTAATAATAAAGTTGGAAAAGTTAACTTCACTGGTGGATGTAGTGGTAATTTAAAAGGATTAGCTAGTCTTATAGAAGGTATGCCAGTAGACGAAGCTGTTAATAGATTAAAAGGAATAACTTGTGGAAATAAATCAACTTCCTGTCCGGATCAACTTTCAAAAGCCCTAGAAGAAGCTGTTAATAGATAATAGAGTACAAAGAAGTGTGTATTTGTAATTTAAAGACTTTTTTTACAGACCTGTACAGAGCACAAATTACAGATTTATTATTTTTGCAAAGCAAAAAAATCCCACTCTGTTTTCTATGCTCTGTACTCTATGCCCTATAGAAGTTTTCTTACAATTTTTCGCATATCTCCAATCATATAAAGAGATCCTGAAATTAAAACTAAATCATCTTCATTACAATAACTCAATGCCTTTTTATAAGCTTCTTCATAGTCATCTATTGATTCACAATTTTTATTGTGTTTTTTAATTACTTCCACTAAAATATTAGAATTTTCAGCTCTATAACTATGAGGAGTAACAGCTATAACTTTGTATGCCATAGGGGTTATAGTTCTTACCATATCTTCTACCTGTTTATCTGCAAGTATTCCAAGTATTAATACCATTTTATTATACTTAAAATATCTTTCTACACTGTTTTTAAGATTAGTAATTCCATCTATATTATGCGCTCCATCTAATACTACTAATGGATTTTTACTCATAATTTCTAATCTTCCAGCCCATTTCACTTCTTTTAACGCCTTATAAATATGTTCTTTTTTAATATTAATTCCTTGTTTTATTAATTGGTCAATAGTATGTAATACTACTGAACAATTTAATATTTGGTGAGTTCCTAACAAAGAAAGTTGCACTTCGTATTCATTATTTTCAGTTTTCACCGTAAAATTCTGATAGTATTCATTAGGCAAATCTTTATTAATATATTTCACAGAATCTTCACTTACCAATGTTAGGTGGCTACTTTTCTCTTCACATATTTTTTTAATTACTTCTTCTGCTTCCTTCTTTTGCGGATATAATACAACTGGAACTTTCTCTTTTATTATTCCACCTTTTTCAAAAGCAATTTTACCAAGAGTATCTCCAAGTATTTGCATATGATCATAGCTTATAGATGTTATCACACTTACTAAAGGAGTTATAACATTAGTAGAATCCATTCTTCCACCAAGACCTACTTCTATAACTGCATAATCTACTTTTGACTCATAATAATATAGAAACATAGCACAAGTTATTATTTCAAACTCTGTTGGATGCTCATATCCTAATTCTATTACCCTTTCAACTGCTTCTGATACTTTAGTCACTATTTTTGCTAAATCGCATTTTGGAATGTTTTCTCCATTAATTTGCATTCTTTCTTCAAATTCTTCTATAAAAGGAGATGTATACATTCCAACTTTAAAACCTGATTCCATAAGTATCTTTGTTATCATCGTAGTAGTAGAACCTTTTCCATTAGTTCCTGCAATATGTATACATTTTAACTGTTTATGAGGATTTCCTAGCAATTCTAATATTTTCTCTGTTCTTTCAGTACCTAAATTGCTACCAAATTTAGCTGTATTTTCAATATAGGCCATTGCTTCATTATAATTCATAATAAATCCCCCACTTTCTGTTAGTTAAGAGTTAAGAACAAATAGTGAAGAGTAAATGAAAAAAACATCCTTTATTCCTCACTATTCTCTATTCATTATTAACTATTTTAAGTTGTTTATTCTTTCCATTACTGAATTAAGCATTTCTCTATACTTTTCTCCCTTAGCCTTTTCTTCATTAACAACTGATTCAGGAGCTTTAGCTACAAAGCCTTTATTAGAAAGTTTCTTCTCTACCCTTTCTATTTCTTTTTCTAGTTTTTCCTTTTCCTTATTTAATCTATCTAATTCTTTTTCTAAATCTACTAAGTCAAGTAATGGCATATATATTTCTGCACCTTTTGTAAGAGCTGATACAGCATTTTCTGGTGCTTCTTCTTTTGAATTTAAGAAAGTTACTTCACTTGCAGAAGCTAGCTTTTCAAAATAAATCTTTCCTGACTCAAAAGCATATTTTCCTTCCATAGCATATATCATAACCTTAGCTTTTCTTGAAGGAGGTACGTTCATTTCAACTCTAACATTTCTAAGAGCTTTTATTGCTTCTATTATATAATTCATATTTTCTTCTGCTTTTTCATCTTTTAACTCTTCTTTATATTCTGGCCACTTAGAAGTTGCTATAGTTTTTTCTTCTTCTTGAAGATGAGTATATATTTCTTCAGTTATAAATGGCATTACAGGGTGTAATAATTTAAGTCCTGTAGTAAGAACACTAAATAATACATTAAATACTACTCCCTTAGCTTTTTCATCTTCACCGTACAGTACAGGTTTTACAAGTTCAATATACCAATCACAAAATTCACTCCACATAAAATCATAAACCTTTTGTGACGCTATTCCTAACTCATATTTATCTATGTTGTCTGTTACCTCTTTTACTACAGTGTTAGCTCTAGATAAAATCCATTTATCAGCTGCTGTATAATCTTTGCAATCTTTATATTTTTCCATAAGTTCTTTATCAAGATGCATCATAACAAATCTTGACGCATTCCATATTTTATTTGCAAAATTTCTAGCTGCTTCTACTTTTTCTTCATAGAATCTTATATCATTTCCTGGAGCGTTACCAGTAATTAACATAAACCTTAATGCATCAGCTCCATATTTATCTATTATATCTAATGGATCTACACCATTTCCTAAAGACTTAGACATCTTTTTACCATTAGAGTCTCTAACTATACCATGAATAAGTACAGTATGAAATGGTATGTCGTTCATATTGTGTAATGCTGAAAATATCATTCTAGCAACCCAGAAGAATATAATATCATATGCTGTAACAAGTACATCTGTTGGATAGAAGTATTCTAGATCTTCTGTCTTGTCTGGCCAACCTAAAGTTGAGAATGGCCATAATGCTGAACTAAACCATGTATCAAGTACATCATCATCTTGTTTTAAATTATGACTTGAACATTTTGTACATTGAGTTGGCTCTTCCATAGATACTATCATTTCGCCACAATCCTCACAGTACCATACTGG
Organism: Clostridium tetanomorphum; assembly: GCF_017873215.1. Classification (GTDB taxonomy): domain Bacteria; phylum Bacillota; class Clostridia; order Clostridiales; family Clostridiaceae; genus Clostridium_AO; species Clostridium_AO tetanomorphum. The sequence goes on along the minus strand of NZ_JAGGKA010000018.1, from coordinate 78,141 downwards.
TATTCTATGTCCCCACCATAACTGTCTTGATATACACCAATCCTGAATGTTTTCCATCCAGTTAAAATATGTTTTATCAAACCTTTCAGGAACAAATTTAATCTCTTTATTTCTTACAATATTAATAGCTGGCTTTGCAAGTTCTTCCATCTTTACATACCATTGTTTTGATATCATAGGCTCAATAACTGAGCCACATCTATCATGACAACTTACATTATGACTATGATCCTTTATATTTACTAAGAATCCCTGTTCCTTTAAATCTTCAACTATAACTTTTCTAGCTTCATATCTATCCAATCCAGCATACTTTCCACCTAATTCATTTATAGTTCCATTTTCATTCATAACTATAACTTCTGGAAGGTTGTGTCTTTTTCCAACTTGATAATCATTTGGGTCATGAGCTGGAGTTATTTTAACAGCTCCTGTTCCAAATTCCATATCTACATAATCATCTGCAACTATAGGAATCTCCTTATTTACTAAAGGAAGCATAAGTTTTTTGCCAACTAAATGAGCATATCTTTCATCCTTTGGATTAACAGCTACAGCAGTATCTCCAAGCATTGTCTCAGGTCTTGTAGTAGCTATTTCTAAGTATTCGTCTGATCCTACAACAGGATATTTAATATGCCAGAAATGTCCTGCATGCTCTTCATATTCAATTTCTGCATCTGATAATGCTGTCATACATTTGGGGCACCAATTAACTATTCTATTTCCACGATAAATTAATCCTTCATCATATAACTTTACAAATACCGCTCTTACAGCTTTGTTTAGGCTCTCATCCATAGTAAAGCTTTCTCTTGTAAAGTCTGCTGAAACTCCCATTTTCTTAAGCTGAGTTCTTATTCTTTCTCTATATTCATCAGACCATTTCCATACTTCTTCAAGGAATTTTTCTCTTCCCATCTCTTTTTTCTTAAGCCCTTGCTTTAACAGTTCATTTTCTACCTTTACTTCTGTAGCTATACTTGCATGGTCTTCACCTGGAAGCCATAATGTGCTATATCCTTGCATTCTCTTAGCTCTAATCAAAAAATCCTGTAAACTATTATCTAATGCGTGACCTAGGTGTAATTTACCTGTTATATTTGGAGGTGGCATTACTATAGTAAAAGGCTTTTTACTTTTATCCACTTCTGGTGTAAAATACTTAGCCTCCTCCCAATGTTTATATAATCTTTCTTCAAATTCTTTAGGATCATAAGTCTTTGCAATATTTAAATTTTCATTCATATGTATTTCCTCCTTATGCTTATTTTTTATCCGATGACTACCCGCTCTAATTCTCCCATCTTCTTCAAAATGGGAGCAAAGAGCGGCTACGTCCCTGGATAACGATTTCTAAGTTCTAGCGGGAGTAAAAAACTCCCTCTGAAGCAAGAACTCTGTTTATACAAAAAGCGCTGCCAATCCTTAAAAGGACGACAGCGCGCGTTACCACCTTTTTTCCTGCAAAATAAATTACAGGCTCTTATAAATTTAACGATTAAGAAAACCGTCTTTACCTACTACTATTTCAGTAAAGAAGCTCAAAAGCTACCTTCAAGGAAACTCATACAGAAAGTCTTTCACCCATTGAACTTTCCTCTCTTGGTATTATTATCCTCTACTCCTCTTTTTCAAAGCTTTTACATATTTTATTATAATAACTTTTATTATAACCTAATTTAATAAACTGTCAATAGCATTTTGGAGGTATATATTTTATAAATTAACTTTTGAAAGAATTTCTTTTTCTATTTCATTTACTTTAGACTCTAATTCTTCCATCTCTTTTTTAGCATTGTTTACAAACTCTTCATCTTTTATAGAACCTAAATTAATCTTCACATTATAAAAAGCTGAATGTACTGCTGTTCTAGCTGACATTGCTGCTACTGCTCCGTCTGTTACTGCATTTTGATTACCCTTTAATACTACCTTTTCAGCTAACTTAAGTAATGCAAAAGCATCTTTACCTACATTTAACGGAACTGTTGCTGCTCCTTTAAATCCTTGTTGTACTGCTTTAGTTCTTTCAGATTTTTGCTCATCTGTATCTTTTGGCATTTTAAAAGCTGCCATTATCTTATTAAAAGAGTCTGAATCTTCATCTATGTAATTAACAAATTTTTCTTTATATTTGGAAGCTACTTTTTTAACTTCTTCCATTTCTCCTTGCACTTCTTCATAACCTTTTTTACCTATAGTTAAGTTAGCAACCATTTCTATTAATGCCGCTGCTGAAGCTGCACTAAGAGCTGCAATACTTCCACCACCAGGTGCTGGTGAATCTGAAGCTGTTTCATATATAAATTCTTTAACTGTCATTTCTTTAAGCATAATTAATTCCTCCCATTTTTTCAGTAATATTATTTTGTTCTATGAGTCCCCTTACAATAAAGAGACTCATAGAACTATATTTAGAAAGGCGTCTTACTAGAATAAACCTGTGATAACTCCATTTTCATCAACATCCATTTTTTCTGCTGCTGGAACCTTTGGAAGTCCTGGCATAACCATAATATTGCTTGTCTGGCATACTATAAATCCAGCACCTGCTGATACTCTAACATCTTTAACAGTAATTTTGAATCCTTTTGGTGCTCCAACTAAATTTGGATCATCTGAGAATGAGAACTGAGTTTTAGCCATACATATTGGCAATTTATCTAGTCCTAATTCTTCAAGCTTTTTAATCTGTTTCATAGCAGCTGAGTCTATTTCAACTCCATCTCCACCATAAATTTCTTTAACAATTGTATTAAGTTTTTCTGTTATTGAAGCTTCTACATCATAAAGTGGTTTGTAGTGAGATTCTTCAGTTTGGAGAATGTTAACAAGCTTTTCAGCCATTTCAACTCCACCTTCTCCTCCTCTTCCCCAGCATTCATTTAATGAAACTTCAACTCCAAATTCTTTACATTTATTTGTTAATAATTCTATTTCTGCTTCTGTATCATTTACAAATCTATTAACAGCTACTAAAACTGGTAAACCGAATTTTCTCATATTTTCTACTTGTTTAGCTAAGTTTGCAAATCCTTTATCTAATGCTTCTAAATTTTCATTTCCTAATTCTGTTTTCTTAACTCCACCATGCATTTTTAACGCTCTAATTGTAGCAACTATAACTACTGCATCTGGCTTTAAACCACCATATCTGCATTTTATATCTAAGAACTTTTCAGCTCCAAGATCTGCACCAAATCCTGCTTCTGTTACAACGATTTCTCCTAATTTTAATGCTAATTTTGTTGCTATTAATGAGTTACATCCATGAGCTATGTTAGCAAATGGTCCACCATGAATAAGAGCTGGTGTATTTTCAAGAGTCTGAACAATATTTGGTTTTATAGCTTCTTTTAATAACATTGCCATAGCACCATTTACTTTTAAATCTTTAGCTGTTACTGGATTTCCATCTAAATCATAAGCAACTATTATTTTTCCTAATCTATCTTTTAAATCCATTAGATCACTTGCTAGACAAAGTATAGCCATAACTTCTGAAGCAACTGTTATCATGAATCCATCTTCTCTTACAAATCCACAAGCTTTGCCGCCAAGGCCAACTGTAACATGTCTTAAAGCTCTGTCATTCATATCTATAACTCTCTTCCAAACGATTTGTCTAGAATCAATTCTTAGAGTATTTCCATGATGAATGTGATTATCTATTGCTGCTGATAAAAGGTTATTAGCAGCAGTTATAGCATGCATATCTCCAGTAAAGTGTAAATTAATATCTTCCATTGGAACAACCTGTGCATATCCACCACCAGCTGCTCCTCCTTTAACTCCAAATACAGGTCCTAATGAAGGTTCTCTTAAAGCTATATATGTTTTCTTTCCTATTTTATTTAAAGCCTGACCTAATCCTATTGAAGTAGTTGATTTTCCCTCTCCTGCTGGTGTTGGGCTTATTGCTGTAACTAAAACTAATTTACCATTTGGTTTGTTTTCTAATCTTTTAAATGCATCAAATGATATCTTTGCTTTGTATTTTCCATAAAGCTCTAGTTCATCTTCTAGAATTCCATATTTTTCAGCTATTTCAGCTATTGGTTTCATATTTGCGCTTTGTGCAATTTCAATATCGCTTGGTACTTTTATCATATTCATCCACCTCATTTAATTATTTTTTATATTACTAATTTGTCCTTATAAACATTTTAAATGTATTTTTATATTTATTGAAGAACATTATTTATTTTTCTAACCAAAGAAGTATTTTTAAGAGAATATACAATTGTCATAAACACTATGCTTTCTATTGGAATAAAAATTATATTTTTTACAAGTCTTATAGGTAATAATACCATAAAAGCTTTTCCTGTCATCATAGATAACCATAAAGTATTTAGACACATATCAACTAAAACTATTTTTAATATTACTGATATTATAACATTTTTATATGTAATTTCCTTTTTGTAAAAGAAAATTCCATATATAACTCCGCATAAAAATGCACTTATTGTGAATCCTATAAAGAAAGATCCCATAGGAAAAAGTGTTACTCCTACAACATCTATAACAGCATTTACTATTCCTCCAAAGAAAGGTCCAAAGAATACTCCTGCTAACATTGTTGGTATAAATCCAAATCCTATTCTTAAAATAGGCAACTGGATTGAAAAAAATCTACTTATTATTACTCCTATTGCTATAAATAAAGCTGCATAAACTATTTTCTTCGTCTTCACTTTTATCCCCCATTTATCGAGATTTTATAAATATACTTTCATTTTTTCTAGTAATGTATTATAATGTAGTAAAATAATCTTTAAAAACAACACTTATTTATATATTTAAAGGAATTTTCAATTCAAATTACTCAAGCAATCTTTTTTCTAAAATCTGATTTATATCAAAGTTTTCTATTTGTAAGTAGTATTCAGCACAATCCATTAAAGCTTTCATTGGAACAGTTCCTATTACTTCACTTCCAACTATTGGAACCCCATATCTTTTTGCTTCCATTTTAATCATTTCAAAAGCTCTATATACTGCTGTTTTTTCATAATTAACAAGATTCATTGAAACCTGTGCTATATTTCTTTCTTCAAGTTTTAATCCTATAGCTTTAACAAATCTTAATCCACCACCGATAAATCTTATCTTTTTAGCTATAGCACTTGCTATCTCTACATTATCAGTTCCTAAATTAACATTAAATGCTACTAATGAAACTCTAGCTCCTACTGCTGTACATCCACTCTTTGCATTCATAGCATGTGGTCCAAAATCTGGTTTCCATTCTTCAGCTTTAATCTTTTCAAAGAATCCTTCATACTGTCCTTTTCTTACATCTGCTAAGTTCTTTCTTTCTGGTTTTGTTGCTGCATCTTCATATAAATAAACAGGAATTCCTAGGCCACCAATAACTTCTCCAACTTCTTTAGCTAACTGGATACATTCTTCCATTGTAACATCTGCTACTGGTGTAAAAGGAATAACATCTGTAGCTCCCATTCTTGGATGTCCACCTTCATGTTTAGTCATATCTATAAGTTCAGTTGCAACCTTTGCTGCATTTATAACTGCTTCTTTTACTAACTCAGGTGCTCCTATCATTGTAACAACTGTTCTATTATGATCTTCATCTGATGAGTAATCTAGTAATTTTACTCCTTTAACTTTTCTTACTTCATCAACTATTTTTTCAACAAGTACCTTATCTCTTCCTTCACTAAAATTTGGTACACATTCAACTAATTTTGCCATTTTATATTCCTCCTCAATATTTGATACTAAAATATATTTAAGCTTATCTTGCTATAAAAACATAATATTTTGTTTTTTCTGATTTTATTATACTATATATACATCAATAAATCGTCTAATTTTTATAAAAATTTTGAAAACGTTATATTTTTTTATTTAATTTATAGACGTTATGAATTTATAAAATTTACTATTTAAATATATTTATAAAATATACTATATTAGGTATACCAACTAAATCTATTAAAAACGCTCCAACTAAAGGAACTATTAAGAACGCTTTTGTTGATGGTCCATATTTTTCTGTAACAGCGCTCATATTAGCTATAGCATTTGGAGTAGCTCCAAGTCCATGTCCAGCCATACCTGCTGCCATAACTGCTGCGTCAAAGTTTTTACCTAATAATCTAAATACTACAAATATAGTATATAATGATATAAATACTACTTGGCTAATTACTACTATAAGCATTGGTCCTGCAAGACTTGCTAATTCCCAAAGTTTTAAAGTCATTAAAGCCATAGATAAGAATATTCCTAAAGCTACATCTCCAATTAAATCTATAGTGTAGAAATCTAATTTAACTAACTTTAATTTATCATTTATATTTCTAAATATAACTGCTGTAAACATAGCTCCTACATATCCTGGTAATACTGTACCTGTCTTAGCTATCCATGCACACGCAATAGATCCAATAGTCATACAAACAGATATTACAGCTAATTGAATTAAAAATATGTGTGAAGTTACACTAGCCTTTTCAGATATTCCTGCTATTTCCCTATAAGATTCTGATTCTAATTCACTTTCTTCTGTTGGCTTCAAATTGTATCTATCAATTAAATGTTTTGCTATTGGGCCACCAATTAATCCTCCTGATATAAGTCCAAAAGTTGCAGCTGCTACTGCTACAGTTGTAGCCCCTGATACTCCTAATCCTTCAACGGTAGGTCCAAATGCTGCTGCTGCTCCATGTCCACCTTCCATAGATACAGCCCCCATTAAAACTCCAAGCAATGGATGTAATCCAGTTAATTTAGCCATAGATACTCCTATAACATTTTGCATTACTGCAAGTATACAGCATAAAAGCCAATATATAAGTAATAATCTTCCACCTTTTTTTACAAGTCCAAAACTTCCACCTAGACCTATTGTAGTAAAAAATACAATCATAAAAGGTGATTGGAAAGTTGTATCCATACTTATAGTTATAATATTACTTTGTTTTAAAATCAAAGCTAAAATTGAAAATAATAAACCACCTATTACTGGAGCAGGTATACAAAATCTTTCAAAAAAATTAACCTTTTTTCTTAAATAATTACCTAAAAATAATAATAATAATGCTAAAGTAAGTGTAGACACCATGTCAATTTTTAAAGTTAATACGCCTTTTATAATTTCTGTTTTCATAATAACTCCTCCTTTATCTTTTTATTTATTATATTTATTAGCATTTATCATGCCAATGAAAAATTGCCTGAATATTAACTAAATTTATTTTTTTCAACATTTTTCACCCTGCAAATTTTACAAAACGGCAAATTTTGCAGGCCTTTTTCAAAATTATTAAAATTTTTTAATTTTTAACGAAAGTTTTAGAGGAATACATATCTGATTGTAGAATACATATTCAGAATATAAATATATTTAAAATTTAAATGCAAAGGATGGGATAAATATGGATAGGAAAGCTTTAATAACTGGTAATATAAAAAAAGGAGATGTCATTACTAAAGGCTACATATTAAGTGATTTAAATACTGGCTTAATAGAAAACGTAAATTTAAATGGTGATATACTAGAAAACTTTCAAGGAAAAATAATAAATTATGAAGATAATTTTATTATTAATGCTGGCGACTTCAATTGTCACTCACATCCAGAGCAATCCATTTATACAGATATAGTAGATAAATCTTGGGATTTAGGGACTTGGTGTAGAAACACTATTTACAAATATAGTATTAAATTAGAACCTGAACATATATACTTGGGTTGCCTTAGAGCCTTTTCTAGAATGCTTACTTTAGGTGTTACCTCTGTTATGGTTTCTTTCTACTGCCATGGAAATAAAGGAAATCTTTTAGATAAAGAAGTTATAAGAGCAGCAAAAGATGTAGGAATAAGATTGTACTTTGGAAGAATGAACTATGACATAATAAATGAAGACGCTTACGAAGCTAAAAAAGCTTCTCAAAAAAGCTATAATGAAAGTCCTGATGAAGCTGAGATTAATTTTATGATGCTTTCAGGAGAAATTTGTTCTCCTAATATTATAGTGGCCCCATCACTTCATAGTATACATGCATCAACAAAAGAAGCTATTATAAAAGGTATAAATCTAGCCTTTGATTCTGGAAAATACATACAGTTCCATTTATCAGAAGATGAAGGTGACGTTGATTTATCTCTTAAACTTTATGGTCTTCGTCCTATAGAATTTCTAGAATCTTTATTAAAAAATAAGCAAATCAAAAGTTTAGAACATGTTATTTTATCTGATTGTATTTGGATTAATGATAATGAAAGAGATATAATAAAAAAATATGATATGAAAGTTGTTTTAAATCCTAGAATGAATGATAGAATAAAAGCTGGTGAAGCCAATCTAAAAAAGCTTTTAGAAAAAGATATAAAAATATATTTGGGCACTGACGGAGAAGCTAGCAATGATAATTTATCCATTACTGGAGAACGTGATTTCTTAAAAAGTAAATATAAAGATATAAATACTAATATTATAGAGAACCTTGGAAAATTTCCTTTAAAATTTAATAATGGTTTCATTGGAGATATAGAGATAAATAATTTCTGCGATTTAAAAATTACAGACATAAATGGTAATATAAAAGATGTATTTGTTGGTGGTAAAAAACTAGTTAAAGATGGTAAACTTATATCTATGGATATGGAAAAAAGCATTGAAATTCCACTAAAAGAATCTTTAGATAAACTTTTTAAATAGCAAAAATCACTACTGGCTTTTTTAATTTACAGAGAACAATTTATAGTTAAGAAAGATTTGATTCTAATACTCTACAAAAGCTTAAATAATAAAGAATAAATAAGGAGAGAATTTTTGCTTATAGCAAAGATTCTTCTCATATTTATTCTTTATTATTTCTCTTTTAAAAATTCTTTTTAATCTTCCATTGTCAATTTTCAACTAAATAAAAACTTTTAATTGCTAATTTCAAAAAATTATATATAGACATTTTAACTTGATACAGTGGACTTATCAGATATTTTATGTTTATCAACTATCCCAGTTAACATAAGAGCTATAGCCCCATCTCCTGTTATATTACAAGCTGTTCCAAAACTATCTTGTAGTGCAAATATAGTCAATACCAAAGCTACTGCTGAATCCTTAAATCCCAAAATTCCAGTAATTAATCCTAAAGATGCCATTACAGTTCCACCTGGTACTCCTGGAGCTCCTATTGCAAATATTCCAAGCAATATTATAAATTGAATCATATTACCAATTGATGGCAATGTGCCATATACTACTTTAGAAACAGTCATAACAAAGAATACCTCTGTTAATACAGAGCCACAAAGATGTATAGTAGAACATAATGGTATAGCAAAATCTACTATATCCTCCTTTAAAGCTGACGACTTATGGGCACATTTAAGCGCTACTGGTAATGTTGCTGCACTAGACATAGTACCTACTGCAGTTAAATATGCTGGACCATAATATTTAACTACTTCTAATGGATTCTTTTTTGACACTGTTCCACCAATACTATACAAAATTGTAAGCCATATAATATGTCCTATTAACACTAATAATATAACTATAATAAACACAGGTAATTGTCTAGTTATGCTTCCTTCATAAGATAATGAAGCAAAAGTAGTAGCTATAAAAAATGGAAGAATTGGAATTACTACTTTACTTACTATTGATAACATTATATTCTGAAACTGATCTAAAAGTTTTTCTACTAAATCAGAATTTGTCCAAGCCGTGGCCAGACCAATTAAAATAGCTGTAACTAAAGCTGTCATTACTGACATAACCGGTGGAATATCTAATTTAAATAGTATTTTAGGTAATTCCTTTAATCCATCTACATTATTACTTATAGACAATTTGGGAATAATTGCATAACCAGCAATAGCAGAAAATGAAGCTGCCCCTACAGAAGAAATATACGCTATCACAACAGTAATTCCTAACATTTTGCTGGCATTAGCTCTCATTTTAACTATAGAAGGAGCAATAAACCCTATAATAACAAGTGGAATACAATAAAAAATAATTTGTCCCAGTACATACTTTAAAGTTACTACTATCTTAATAAGACCTTCTGAACATATTAATCCTAATATGATTCCCCCTACTACAGCTAATAATAGCTTTACAATTAAGCTATCCTTAACTTTACTCATAACATAATTCCCCCCATAATATTTATATTTTAATAGCTTTTAGCTACATTTCTCCATCATAACATCTAAAATAACCTCATCAGTACAACTCATCCCATCTGTAGATACCTTTCCTAAATTTTGTATAGATTTTTCTACAGATTGATTTAAAATGCCATCACCAGATGGAACAAAAATATTATCTAATGCCATTTTTGTAGCATCTATAGCTGAAGATACTGAAATACATAATTTATATGCACAGCCTAATTTAGCTCCATCACAAATCATTCCTGATATTCCAGCTATCATATTTTTAATAGCTCCACATATTTGCTGAATATTACCATTTAAAGCATATGATAATCCAGCACTTGCTCCTACCCCTGCTGCAACACCACAACCACATACTGGGGACAATGGACCAGTATAACTTTTAATATATATTGTTACTAAATGACTCAAAGCTACAGCTCGAATAATCTTTTCATTATCTATTTTTAATTTTTCTCCTACTGAAGCTATAGGAAGTATAGCTACTAATCCATGATTTCCACTACCTGCACTACTCATAACAGGTAATGGATGTCCAGACATTCTAGCCTCACATGCTGCTGAGGTAATAGCTTTCGCATACTTTTCTATATCTGCATTATCTTTATACATTAACTGTCCTAATCCTAATCCCAAATTATATTTTAATCCATCTTCTGCAATTTTTTTATTCATTAGTATTCCTTCATTTATAAAGTCTATCTTTTCCAAAGGTACATTATCTACAAATTCTTTAAAATCTGCTATAGAAAACTCCCTTATCCTATCTCTTAAATTAACTTTAGAAATCTTTTCTTCCTTTTTCTCCGAAATACATTTTCCATTTTTTTCAACCAACACAACATTTAAATGGCTATGTTTAATTATAACTCTTGAACTATTATTATTTCCTTTTGCTTCTATTTCTATATATAGTCCAGTTACTCCTTCTTTTATGTTTAAATTAATGATATTTTTTTCTACTAAATTTAGAGCTTTTTCTATATCATCATTAGTTAAATCCTTTATAACTTGTAATTTATATTCAGATTTTCCTACTATCACTGCTAAAGCTGCCCCTATTATAATACCTTTTTTGTCTGTGCCTGGTATACCAACTTCTTTACCATTTTTAAATATATTTTTATCTACACTTATATTTAATTCCTTTATTTCTTCTCCTAATAATTCCTTTGCTTTTGCAACAGCATAAGCTACTGCCATTGGCTCTGTACATCCTAATGCTGGAACTACTCCATCTTTTAGAATACTTATTAATAAATTATAATCTTTCATAATTATTACCTCCCAAAAATAATCTTACATATAACTTAAAGCAACTTATATGCCAATTCTTTTTTTTACAAAATTTGATTCAGACCTAATATTCATCAGCAATTAGACCAAAGTCTATTTATTTGTTTTTATCAAAAATGATAATTATTTCTAAATATATATAAATTACACCTTACTGTAATCCTATTTTGCACTGAAAAACACTTTTCTCATTTTTGATATTTTTTATTAATAATGAGAAAACTTTTCTTCAATTTTCTATATAAAAAAACTAGATCTGTAAAATTTACAGATCTAGTTTTTATCCTTTATTAATGTTCTAATTCTACTTGTTTTTCAACAGCTTCTAGTATTTTACCACTAGTAATTAATTCTGTAGTTTTATCTAATTCTTTATACATTTCTATATTAGTATCGTATTCGATAAAATCTACTGCTTCTCTTATTACTTTATAAGCCTCTGCAGTTCCTTTTCCTAACTTAAAGCCTTTATCTGCTCTAAAATCTATAGCTTGACAAGCTGCCATCATTTCTGTTGCTATTACTCTTGTAGCATTCTTAATTATATCTCTAGCTGTTCTTGCAGCTATAGTTCCCATACTTACTAAGTCTTCCTGGTTAGCTGATGATGGGATTGAATCTACTGATGCTGGGTGAGCAAGTATCTTATTTTCTGATACTAAAGCTGCTGCTGCATACTGAGTAATCATAAATCCTGAATTTAATCCACCATGCTTAGCAAGGAACGCTGGTAGGTCATTTAACTGATGATTTATAAGTCTTTCAAGTCTTCTTTCAGATACATTTGCAATTTCTGCTGCTCCAATTCCTAAGAAATCAAAAGGCTGTGCCATTGGTTCTCCGTGGAAGTTACCGCCAGAAATTACATCTCCTTCTCTTGTTATTATTGGATTATCTGTAACTGAGTTGATTTCTATTTCAACTTTTGCTTTTACATAATCAATTGTATCTTTACTAGCACCATGGATTTGAGGTACACATCTTAATGAATAAGCATCTTGTACTCTTAATTCTCCTTGTCTAGTTACATAAGTACTTCCTTCGACTAATTTTAATATATTTCTTGCTGTAGCCATTTGTCCTGCATGGGCTCTTATAACGTGAGTTCTAGGATCAAAAGCATCTCTTATACCTCTTAATGCTTCCATACTTAATGCAGCTGCAATATCACTAACCTTTAATAATTCTATTGCATCATATACAGCTAATGCTCCAGTAGCTGTTAATACCTGAGTACCATTTATTAAAGCTAATCCTTCTTTAGCATCTAATATAATTACAGGAATTCCTGCTTTCTCCATAGCTTCTTTTCCTGACATTATTTCGCCTTTATACTCAGCTTCACCAAGTCCAAGCATTGGTAAAACCATGTGAGCAAGTGGCGCTAAATCTCCTGATGCTCCTAATGAACCTTTTTCAGGAATACATGGATGAACCCCTTTATTTAACATTTCTATTAAAGTATTTAAAGTCTCTATTTTTATTCCTGAGTATCCCTTTGATAAAGCATTAGCTCTAGTAAGCATTATAGCTCTTACTGTATCTGTTGGGAATTTTGGACCATATCCACAAGCATGTGAACGTATAAGATTTTCCTGTAATGTATTACAATCTTTTTTAGATATACTTACATTACAAAATTCACCAAAACCAGTAGTTACGCCATAAACAACCTTTTCATTTTCTACTATATCATCAATAATTTTTCTTGATTCTAAAACAGATTTTTTAGCTTCTTCACTTAAAGCTACTTTACATCCTTTTCTAGATACTGCTACCATTTCTTCTAATGTTAAATCATTTCCAGTTAAAATAACTTCTTTAAATTCTTTCATAATAATTGCCTCCTTAATAGTATTGCATCTATTTATTAAATGCATAAATATTTTCTGTCTAATTTAAATTAATTTTATATCATCATAGCTCCAATTACACCAGCTATAAATAATGGAATGTCGTAGAATATAAATGTTGGTACACAAGTATCCCAAACATGATTGTGCTGTCCATCTACATTTAATCCAGATGTAGGTCCTAAAGTACTGTCTGAAGCTGGTGAACCTGCATCTCCAAGTGCTGCTGCTACTCCTATTAATAAAATCAATGCTGGAACACTAATTCCTAACTTTATAGCAAGTGGACAATATATTGCCGCTATTATTGGAATTGTACCAAAGGATGTTCCTATACCCATTGTTACTAGAAGTCCAACTGAAAGCATTAAGAATGCTCCACCGAATTTTCCTCCTACCATTGCAGCTGTAGAATTAACTAGAGATTCAACTGCTCCAGTTTCTCTCAAAACATTTCCATATCCTGCTGCTATTAACATTACAAAAGCTATAAATGCCATCATTCTCATTCCGCCATCCATCATTTCGTCAATTTCTTTCCATTTTATTGAACCAGTCAAAATCATAACTAATAATCCTGCCATGGCTCCAATTGGAAGTGATTTTGTATAAAGCTGAGCTACAAAAGCTGCTACTGCACCTAGAAGAGCTACCCAATGCTTTGATGTCATTTCAATTTCTTCATCTTCTTTTAAGTCGCCTTCCATCTTTATGTTTTCATACTCTCTTGGTTTTCTGTATACCACAAGAACTGCTACTAATAAACCTACAACCATTGCTAATCCAGCAATCCACATTACCTTTGAAATATCAGCAATTTCAACTGGTACTCCATTTTGAACCATTTGATCTTTTATTATAGTATGGAATAAAAGACCGAATCCTACTGAAAAAGATACATATGGCGCCTTTAATCCAAATGTTAGAGCACAAGCTACTGCTCTTCTATCTATTTTCATTTTATTCATTAATGGAATTAGTGGTGGTATTAATATAGGAATAAATGCTATATGCACCGGTATTAAATTCTGTGAAAAACAAGCTACAAAAGCTATAAGCAATGTAAACACAATCGCTTTTCCCTTAACAACTCTAGATATCTTTTTAGCTAATATAGTAGCAAGTCCAGTCTTACTAATTGCTACTGCTAATGCACCTAATAAAATATAACTTAGTGCAGTTTCTGAGTTTCCTCCCATACCTGCAATCAATGTAGTTACAGTTTGAGGTATTGACATTCCAGCAACTAATCCTGCAACTAGAGCAGCGGCTAATATTGATAACATTACGTTTAGTTTCATTAAGCATAAAACTGACATTATTACAACTGATATTATAACAGGATTTAATAATAACATTTTTTCTCCTCCTTGCAATAAATATTGATTACACTATACATTTACTATTCCTTCAGCCACAATTTGAACTAATCCATTTAAGCATATATTAGTTATTTTATTTTCTTCAAACTCAGCTATAATTTCCAATTCTCCACCAGGCTGCTTTATTTTCTCTTCTATTGATTCATTTCTCATGTAGGCTAATGCTGCACCTAATGCTGAAGTTCCTGATGCACAACTTCTTTCCCAAAAAAGACTTTCAGTACCCCTTACATAAACTAATGGTTCTAGATAATTTTCATTATAATCATAGTACATAATTCCAAAAGCATCATAATCTCTGTTATCCATTTCTCTTTTCACTAGTTTAAAAAGTTCCTCTTTATTCTTTATTTTTTTACTATCTACTATAAAATGCGTAATTCCTGAAAACTCTACCTTTAAGCCAGAGAAAACGGTATCATTTTCTTCAAGGGAAAATTTACTTATATTGTTTGGCAAAGGCATATAAACTTTAGACATATATTCATTATCATTCTCCGTTTTATAAACCTCGCAATCAACTAACTTTTCAGCTCCAGATACTTCTAATGATATTTTAAATTTGTCCTTTTCTTTAATAAAATAAGGATACTGATTGTGAACTAAAAATGCAGCTAAAGCTCTTGTAGCATTACCGCAAAACTCACCTCCCATCATTTGAAGTCTTAAACATTTGTTTTCTGTTTCTTTATATAGGTTCGCTTTTTCAATGAATCCAACCTGTTCTGCATATATACTATTATAATTCATTAATTTTTTTGCTACATTCATCTGTACATCCCTTGGAACCTGATCTAAAACAAATACTGTCATATTTTCCACTGGATTAACTTTAATAAAATGAAGCTTAATTTGAATCCGCCCCCTTCCTAAATTGCTTTTATCTTTTTCACAATTCAATTATATCATAATTTCGTCAAATAAAAGTCTATTTTGAATTTTTTAAAAATTTAAAGCTTCAAAGTCATATTTTCGTATAAATATAAAAATAATATAAATAATCCTCTATTCTTAGAATATTATTTATAAATACGGATATATAGTAAAATTTTTCATGGAATTTGTCATTTTAATTCATATACATCTTCTCTTATCGTCGATAGAACGTCTATTTTTTAAATTTTTTCTCTAATTAACCATATTTGAATTTTCTGTTTTTTTATTTATAATATATTTTTTTCTTTCAATTTTAACACTATTTCGAATTATCACAATGAATATTTAATTCATTATTTATTTAATTCTTCATTATTTTAATTCATTATCACTTTATTATAATAATCTGATAAATTATAAAAACTATAAAATAATAGTATCAATTATATTCTTTCCCTAACTTATCAAATTATCAGCAAATTTCATTTCTTCCAGTCTGTCTTTAATATATTGACTTTTTCTTTCTCTCCTTCTACTCTGCCATAATATTCATCTTTTTTTACTTCTTAATGGTTTTATTCTTGCATTTATAACTGTTATTATAAATGCCACAAGTAAAGTCGTACAAAAATATTTAAAAATAAAAAGTGATTTGAATTACAAATCACTTTTTATCCTAGATATCACTAATTCAATTAGTTTTTATATGATTTTCTAAGTATATTTATAACTTCTATTTCATAGTTATCTCTTGCTTCATTTAGAAACTTAACACCTTCATCACAATAATAATTTATATCCTTATCTAAGTATTTGCTAAATACTTTGTTTAAATTCTCATTATCTTCCATATTTACTCTTATTTCAGCTTTCACTCTATACCCAACACCTATTTCATGAGGATTTTTAATTTTTTGAGAATGTGAATCTGCACTTTTTAAATATTGTAAAGCTTCATTATAATTACCTTCCTTTACATGTAAAAGTGCCATAAAAGCTTCTAATATAGAACGTCTCCATACGGAATCAAATTGATTATATAAACTATAAGCTTTCTCAAAATAATCTTTAGCTCTATAATAATCTCCCATATCAAATGCTGCTTGACCTGCATTTATATTAAATACTGCTAAACTAGTTAAAGCATTTTTATTTTCACAAATAGCTATAGCTTTATCATAATAATTTAACGCCTCTGAAAATTTCATGTTAAATCTTCTTATTTCTCCAATATAATTGTAAGCTGCTGCAATATTTAAAGAATATTTGTCTGCCACTTGTTTTGTTACATTAAATATATTTATAGACTCATTAAGAAGTTTTTCAGCCTCTTCATATTCTCCACACATTATTTTATATAATCCCTTTAATCTTAATAATATACCTATTTCCTTATGATAGTTACATTCTACTGCCAAGTCTAATGCTAAGCCTACATATTTTATCATAAGATCAGTATTATTAGTTTGTATACAGAAATATATCATTTGCTTATATCCCTCTAAAGCATAATCTTTATCTCTAATTTCTATTGATTTTTCAACCATTTCTTGTATAAAACCTGTTCCTTGGTCATAATCTCCCTCTCTTATTAAATATCTACCCTTCATATGAAGAGACGCTATTTCCAATTCTATAACTTCTTCCGTAGCACCCTCTTTTTTCTTAACTTCTTTTAATAGATTTTCAATATCTTTTAAATGCTTAATTGTCTGATTTTTACTAAAGTATGCATATTTATAAGCTTCTATATCTTGATTACTTAATATAGGAAAGAGTTCATGACTAAAATTTAAATAATAATTTAAAATCTTTATTTTATAATACAAAGACTTTACTCTATTATCGCTATTAGAATAATGATATATCAATTTATGATAAGTATTTATGTCTGTCTTATCGTTCTTTAAATTTTTTTCCAACAAATTTCCTATCTTATTATGAAGAATTTTCTTTCTACCATCGGATTGCTTTATATAAACAAATTCTCTTAATTTCTGATGAGTAAATTTAAAACTTATTTTATCATTACTATTCATTTCTTTTAATATGAATTTATTCTCTAGTTCTTCTATTATGTCCATTATCTCTAATTGATCTTTTCCTGTTAAATTTTCTAATATACTTAATGGAACTTCATCGAAAAATAAAGAAGCTATATTTAATATTTTCTTTCCTTCTTCAGATATATAAAGAAATCTACTTTTCAATACATCTTGCATCTTTACTGACATTATATTCGTGTCTCCATTAGATTTCATGATATTTAGATATTCATTTAGAAAAAAAGTATTTCCCTCAGTTTCATCATAAATTTTTTTTAATATTTCCTTTGTTATATGATAATCTGGAATAGCTTTTCTAATAAATCCTTCCACTTCTGTACTGGTAAATCTAGGTAAGTTTATAGTTATTATTTTATTATAACTCTTCATTGTAGTTATAAATTTGTCTATATTACTATCATATTCATTCCTATAAGTAGCAATAAATATAATATTATTTTTATGTTGATGAAGCATTATACTACTTAGTAAAGATAAACTCATACTATCCATCCACTGAATATCTTCAAAAACAAATATAACTTTCTTTTTTTCTGTAATCTTTTTCAGTATATCCGCAACCACATCTGCTATCATTTCGTATTTAAGAGTATCGATATTTTCTATTAATTTTATATTAGAATCTCCTTGATTTTTATGAAATTCCGGAAATATATTTGAAATAATATTCTCCCATATGGTAGGAATATTTATATTATCATTTACTATAGTATCTGATATTTTACATATAATTGCATTCCATGGCTTTAAAAAATATTCTTTCTCTACTTGATAACAACTGGTTTCAAATATGTATACCTCATCTTCATATATATGTTCCATAAATTTATCTTTTAATGTGCTTTTGCCTATACCAGCTTCTCCTGTTATAATAACTGACTTTCCATCATTACCTTTCATAAAACTTTTATAGTTATTTTCCAATAATCTTAATTCATTACATCTACCATAAAAAAATTCTACAAACCCAGTGTTATTTCCAATCTTACCTTCATTCATAATATCCAACACTTTATTAAATATTTCTCTAGTATGCTCATCTGGAGCTATTCCTAATTCCTTATCTAATAATTGAGAAAGTTTATTATATATATCTATAGCTTTTCCATAGCTTCCTATGTTTTTGTAATATTCCATCAATATTCTATAAGCTTTCTCATCAAATTCATCTACATTAATTAGTGATTTAGCACATCTCTCTATATTATCATCAATAGAATTTTTTATATCTTCTGATATTTTATCATATAATTTTGTTACATATTTTTCTTTAAAACTTTCTCTAGTTTTAATAAGCCATTCCTCAAACTCCTCTGCATTTTTAACAAAAAAGCCTTGTAAAAATTCTCCTGTATATGCGTCAATCCATTTTTCTGAATCATTTAAAAATATATCTATATCACATTTTATATCCATATTAGGATTTAACATAACTATAGATTTCTTTGGAGATATAATTACTTCATCATCAAAAGACTTTTTTATTTTATAAATTGCATTTCTCAAATTTTTTTTTGCTATATTTTCCTGTTCATCAGTCCATAGCAATCCTGCTAACTCATCTCTGCTAGCTTGCTTATTAACCATTAGATAATAAAATAAAGCCTTTACTTTGTTATATGGAAATAAAATTTCTTTTTCATCTTTCTTTATAACGGGAGTACCAAACATTTTTCCATAAATAGTGCTCATATATTATCCCCTCTTTCTCCACGCATAAATTTAATATTCTATATTAAGTATAATATATAAAGATTATAATGTAAAATTGTGACCTTTATTTAGTATTTTGAGGATATTTGCTCTAATTTTTCCGCTGTAGTATTTACTTGCTGAAGAGATGCGGTAATTTCTTCTAAAGCTGCTGCTTGATTATGAGAAGTTTCATTAACTATTTTTATTCTATCCAAAATTTTCTCAACAGATATTCTTATTTCTTTAATAACTTTATTTATTTTAGTAATAGATTCATTACTTGAATTAGATAATTTTCTTATTTCTGATGCTACTACCGAGAACCCTTTTCCAAATTCTCCTGCTCTAGCTGCCTCTATAGATGCATTTAACCCTAATAAGTTGGTTTGTTTTTCAATATTTTTTATGAAAGATAAAATTTCATCTGTATTTTCAGTTTTTTCTGAAGCATCTTTGGCTTCTTTCAATATAATCTCGTTTGAAGAAGCAGTATTTTGAACTCCTTCCGATAGTTCAGTAATGGCAGAAGCTATTTGATTTAATGCTATTGATAGATTTTTTGATAAATTTAAAATATGCTCTTGTTTTTCTAGGCTTTTCCCTATAGATACTACTCCAACAATATTGCCTCGTTCATTTTTCAATGGTACTGCAATAGATTTTAACTTAAACCCAAATACATTCTCTGGAACTATTTTAGATACTACTTTTTCCAATCTTAAAGCTTCATAAGTAGAACTTCCTTCTTTTATAAATCCCCCTACCTTTATATCAGGTTTTATATTTTCTCTTGGAAGAAATGCTATAAATTTCTCTCTATCTGTTAATGCAAAACTAATCTCTTCATCTAATAAACTAGATAGATATGGACTAATCTCCATAAAAGATTGAAGAATACTTTCATCTAATTTATTCCCCATATAAATCACCTCTATTTTAATTATATTGATATTTTATTAATTTTTCCAATAATTAAAAAGCAAATTCACTTATTTTAAAGCAAAATAAGTGAATCCACCTGTGTGTTAACCGAAGATATTTAATTTTGTATATAAAAATAGCTAATAACTATTTTTCGTGAACCAAAATTCCATTCTTCACAACTTTTTCTACTATATTAACTCCAGTATGATAAGGTAAAAATTTATATGATGGATATTCTAATATTACTATATCTCCCTTCTTACCTATATCAATACTTCCAACAGAAGCTGCTCTTCCTATAGCAGCTGCACCATTTATAGTCATAGCTGTAATTGATTCTTCTATACTCATATTCATATATATAGTAGCCAAAGCAAACATCAATGGTATTGAGTTAGTAAATCCACTTCCTGGATTAAAGTCTGTGGCTAAAGCTACAGCACAACCGCTATCTATCATTTCTCTTCCTCTTGCAAAAGGCTCTTTTAAACAAAATGCAGTAGTTGGTAAAAGAGTGCTTACCACGCCTTTCTCTGCCATATCTTTTATACCTTTATCTGAAGCATGAAGCAAATGATCTGCTGATACAGCTCCTAATTCTGCTGCTAACTCAGCTCCTCCAAGCTGAACTATTTCATCTGCATGTATTTTTAACTTCATTCCTAGCTCTTTAGCTTTTAAAAGAATTTTTCTTGATTCTTCTACTGAAAATACTCCTTTTTCACAGAAAACATCACAAAAATCTATTGATTTATTTTTGGCTACCTCTGGTAATACTTTTTCTAACATAAAGTCTATATATTCTTCTGTTCTTCCTTTATATTCATTAGGAACAGCATGAGCCCCTAAAAATGTTTTACAAATGTCTACTGGATGTTCTTTATCCAATTCTATCATAGCTTCTAGTTGCTTCATTTCTGTTTCATAATCTAATCCATATCCACTCTTTCCTTCTACACTAGTTACTCCGAAACTAAGCATTGAATCAAGTCTTCTTCTTCCCAAATTTATTAGTTCCTCTTTTGAAGCGTTTCTAGTATCTCTAACAGAGTTTACTATTCCTCCACCTCTATTCATAATCTCCATGTAACTGTCTCCACGCAATCTCCATGAAAATTCTTCTGCTCTATATCCGCCAAATATAAAATGAGTGTGCGAATCAACAAAACCCGGCAAAACACATTTTTCATTAGCATCAATTACTTCATAATTAGCTTCATCATATTTTTTTAATATTTCATCTGTTTTTCCTAAATCTTTAATTATGCCATTTTCAATTACTACTGCACCATCTAAAATTACATTTATTTCTGACATCTCTTTACCAAATTTAGCTTTATTACCACTACAAGTTACTAACTCAGAAGCATTCTTTATTAGCATATTTCCTTTTTCCATTAATATCACCTACTCCATAAAAGTATTTTCTAATATCTGTTCTGATGAAAATTTATCTACTTGAAGATAATATAATGCACTATGTAATAAGGCACTCATTGGAACAAGCCCAACTATTTCACTACTTATTACATTAACTCCAAACCTTCTACTTTCCATTTTTACCATCTCAAACACTGTGTACAAAGACATTGTATTATAATCTGTTATATCTATTGAAACCTGTACTAACTCATTATCATAGATCTTTACTCCTATAGCTTTACAAAATCTTAATCCCCCATTAGAAAATCTAATATTTTTAGCAATTTTATCTGCTACAGCTATATTCTTTGTATCTAAATTTATATTAAAAAATATATAAGGCATTCTCGCACCAACAACAGTTGCACCAGCAGTTATATTTAATTCATCTGGCCCAAAATCCGGTTTCCATTCTGGTCTATTCATTTTCTTTGCCATTCCCTCATACTGTCCTCTTCTTATATTAACCAAACTTTCCCTTTCAGGTCTTGTAGCTGATTTTTCATATAGATAAATAGGTATTTTAAATCTTTCGCCCGCTTCCTTTGCCAATTCTTTTGATAAATTTACAGCCTCTAACATAGACATATTTTTTAAGGGAATAAAAGGAATTACATCTACTGCTCCTATTCTAGGGTGCTGCCCTTTATGTTCTCTCATATCTATAATCTCTATTGCAATACCCATAGCTTCCAACACAGCATTTTTTATCTTTTGTGGCTCTCCCATTAATATTACAATTGTTCTATTAAGATTTACATCGTTATTATAATCTATAAGCTTTACCCCTTCTTTTCTTCTGAAGGCATTTACTATTTTTTCGATTTTATCTAAATCTCTACCTTCACTAAAGTTAGGTAAACATTGTACTACTTTCTCTTTACTTACCACAAAAGTCCCACCTTTCAAGCAATTTTGGTAGGTAATTTTCCCTTATATATAGTTTTGCAGTATACAGATATTGTATACTGCAAAACTTTTAAATTATTTTATTATTATCTGTTAATTTTTTCGAATACACTTTCTACAGCTTTTCTTACTTTATCTTCATCTGCTAAATATGGAATTGTTATATGATCTGTTCCAACATTATTTTTGTTATATTCAATTACAGTTTCAATTGAATGTTCGTTTCTAGCCCATGAACGTCTAGCAACACCGCCCATAACGTCCCAAGCCATTGATGACTTAATTATTTCATCTACTCTATGGCTTCCATCAAGTACTAGACCAAATCCACCATTTACAGATTTACCAATACCAACTCCACCGCCATTGTGTAATGCTATTAAACTCATTCCTCTAGCTGCATTACCAGCGTAACACTGAACTGCCATATCAGCCATTACATTACTTCCATCTTTAATATTTGAAGTTTCTCTAAATGGTGAATCTGTACCTGATACGTCATGGTGATCTCTTCCAAGCATTATTGGTCCAACTTCACCTTTTCTAACCATGTCATTAAACTTAAGTGCTATATTAACTCTTCCCATAGCATCCTGATAAAGAATTCTAGCTTCTGTTCCTACAACTAACTGATTCTTTTCAGCATCTTTTATCCAATTGTAATTATCTCTATCTTGATATCTTCTATCTGGATCTATAACTTCCATAGCAGCATGGTCAGTCTTAACTAAATCTTCATGCTTTCCACTTAAGCATACCCATCTAAATGGTCCATATCCATAATCAAATAACTGTGGTCCCATTATATCTTCAACATATGATGGCCAAATGAATCCATCTTTTTCATCTATACCATTCTTTGATATTTCTTTAACTCCAGCATCATAAATAGCTTTCATGAATGAGTTACCATAATCAAAGAAGTAAACTCCTCTTTCAGTTAATGTTTTAATTAATTCAAAATGATGTCTTAAAGTTTTATCAACCAATTCTCTAAATTTATCTGGATCTTCTGCAAGAAGTCTAGTTCTTTCTTCAAATGTAATACCTTCTGGACAATATCCACCTTCATAAACATTATGACAAGAAGTCTGGTCTGAAAGAAGATCTATATGAATATTATTGTCTACCATATATTTAAGTAAGTCTACAACGTTTCCGTGGTAAGCAATAGACATAGCTTCTTTCTTTTCTGCTGATTCTAAAGCCATCTTAACTACTTCTTCTACTTTATCTGACCATTTCTTTATCCATCCCTGTTCAAGTCTTGTATCAACTCTTGATTTATCTACTTCTGCAACAATAGCAACACCATTTGCTATTTCACAAGCTTTACCCTGAGCTCCACTCATTCCACCAAGGCCTGAAGTTACAAATATTCTTCCTCTTAAATCACCATCATTAGAAATACCAAGCTTTAATCTTCCTGCATTCAATACAGTGTTGAATGTTCCATGAACTATACCCTGTGGTCCTATATACATCCAACCACCAGCTGTCATTTGTCCATAGTTTGCAACTCCCATTTCTTCAGCTATTTCCCAATCCTTTAAGTTATCAAACATACCAATCATTAAAGCATTTGTAATTATTACTCTTGGAGCATCTGGTTTAGATTTGAATAATCCAAGTGGATGTCCGGATTCAATTACTAACGTCTGGTCTTGAGTCATTACTTCTAAATATTTTTTTATCAATCTATATTGCATCCAGTTTTGACATACGCTTCCTGTTTCTCCGTAAGTAACAAGTTCATATGGGTATAATGCTACATCAAAATCTAAGTTATTATCAATCATTACTTGAAAAGCTTTACCTTCAATACAATTTCCTTTATATTCATCAATTGGCTTTCCATAAAGTCTTCCTTCTGGTCTAAATCTATATCCATAGATTCTTCCCCTAGTTGTTAACTCTTCTAAAAATTCTGGAATTAACTGTTCATGATATTTTTCCGGTATATAGCGTAAAGCATTTTTTAATGCTACTTCTGTTTGTTCCTTTGTTAAATGGAATCCTCTATCAGGTGCTCTTCTTATACCTTTTTCAAACTTAGGCATTTCTGGTAAATAATCATCAAGTTTAACTGTCATTGCTTCTGAAATATCAAAATTTTTTATCATGATTTCTTCCTCCCTATTTATGTTAATTATTAATTTACTTTTACTTGTGCTTTATTTATCTTACAATTCTATTATATACCTACTTCGTCTTTAAAGCGTCTATGTTTTTTTTATATTCTGAAATTTTTGATTAATATATAAATTTTTTTGACGCTTCATTTTATAGACGCTAACTAAAAAAGTGCGACGTAACTTTTCACATTAAAGATTACAGAGTACAAATGGGAAGCTTTTCTTCCATTAACACTACAGAAAAACTTTAATTTAAAATTTTCTCCAATGTTAATGGAAAAAATTTATTCTTAATCTATACTCTATGCTCTGTAATCTGTACCCTAAAAAAGTGCAATGCACTTTTTTAGAGTTCATACTCTTTAATCTTATATCTTAATGTCCTCTCCCCTATATTCAATACCTCAGCAGTTTTTTTTCTGTTTCCATTAAACTTTTTTAGATTATATTGCAAAACTTTTTTTTCAATACTTTTCATGTCTTCTCCAACGAATATAGGAATTAAATCTGTTTCTTCCTTTATAGTATTTTCTTTATTAAATATTTCCTCTGATAAATCTTCTTCCATTATATAATCGCTTTCAGCAAGAACAATAGCTCTTTCTATAATATTCTGAAGTTCTCTTACATTTCCATTGAAATTATATCTTTCTAAATCCCCTAATGCTTTAGCTGTTATGCCCTTTATATTTTTATCCAATTTCACACTATACTTTTTTATAAAATATTCTACTAACTTTGATATATCTTCCTTACGTTCTCTTAATGGTGGTATATTTATATTTATTACATTTAACCTATAAAATAAATCTTGTCTAAATCTATTATTTTTTATCTCTTCTTTTAAATCCTTATTGGTAGCAGAAACAAATCTAACGTCTACACTTATACTTTTTGTCGACCCTATAGGTCTTATTTCTTTATCCTGTATAACTCTTAATAATTTAGTTTGAAGATTAATATCCATATCTCCTATCTCATCCAAAAAAAGAGTTCCACCATGCGAAAGTTCAATAATTCCTTTTTTATCTTCTATAGCTCCTGTAAAAGCTCCTTTTTTATATCCAAATAATTCACTTTCTAATAAATTATTTGGAATAGCAGAACAATTTATTACATAGAACGGTTTATCTTTTCTCTTTCCTTGAAAATGTATAGCCCTAGCTACCAGCTCTTTCCCTGTACCACTTTCTCCTGTTATTAACACATTTATATCTACATCTTTAACTCTGCTTATCAAATCAAATACTTCTTTCATTTTCTTTGAATTTCCTATAATATTATATTTATTGTCTTTATTTATCTGATTACTTAAATATTTAATTTTAGTATTTAGATTTATATATTCTTCCCCTTTCATTAATAGTAAATTCAATTCTTCAATATTTATTGGCTTTGTTATATAATAAAACGCTCCTAATTTCATGGCTTTTACAGAAGACTCAATACTTCCAAATGCCGTCATAATTATTATTACAATTTCCGGTTTTATTTCTTTAATCTTTTTTAGTACATCTATTCCATCATCATCTCCAAGTCTTAAATCTAATAAAACTATGTTTATATCATTATTATTCACTACTTCCATAGCCATCTTTTCATTATTAGCAATGAAAATATTATAATTATCTTCCAATGCAAAGCTTAAAGATGTACATATGGAAGTTTCATCATCTACAATAAGCATATTATACAATATGTTCACTCCTTACTTCTCCAAACTCTAATGCAAATTTTGTTCCTTTCCCCTTCACACTATGCAAAAATATATTAACCTTATTTTCTAAAAGCAATTGATAACTTACGAAAAGTCCTAAGCCAGTACCATTAGCTTTTGTAGTATAAAAAGGATTAAATATTTTGTCTAAATATTCTTCATCTATACCACATCCATTATCTTCTATATATAATACATTTTTTTCATTCTCTTTATTCATATATATGTTTATTGTTTTAAATTCTTTATCCATACTTTCAATAGCATTTAATATAAGATTTATTAAAACTTGTTTAAGATGATTCTTATCCATAAACACATATGCATCTTCATGAATATCAATTTTAACATTTATATTATTCTTTGATAATTTATCCTTAACTAATGCTAATATACTTTGAAATTCAGACAATAGATTTACATGTTCCTTAAAAGGTTTTCTTGGTTTTGAATATTCTAATAAATCATTTATTAAATTATTTAATCGTTCTATTTCTCTAGGGATATCCATAGATATCATTTCTCTAAACTTTGGATTATCGTATTTCTTAGGAATAAGCTCAGTATAAGTTTTTATAGAAGTCAAAGGATTTCTTATTTCATGTGCTATACCTGAAACTAATGTTCCTAAAGACTCTATTCTATCCTTAGTTCTTATAGTTTCTTGCATAAGCTTTTCTTCAGTTATATCCCTAAAATTAATAATAACTTCACTAGAATACTCATCATTTCTATTTAATAAGTTTATTTTATAATTTATAAATATCTTTTTTTTGCCAACTTCTATCTCTTTTTCTATACCCTCATTTCCCATTCTATTAAAAGAAAAAATCTCTCCTATTATAGTATCTTTAAAATCCTTTCCTATTATATAAGCTATATTTAAGTTCAATATACTTAAAGCCGAATCATTGATGAAAGAAATTTTATCCTCCTTATTTATTGTAATAATTCCATTAAACATTTTATTCAATATTTCTTCTCTAAATTGCTTTTCTTCATATATTTGTTTATTTTTATTTAAAAGATTTAAATTAGCTTCTTCAAGTTCTGCAGTTTGTTTTGCTACTTCTTCTTTTAACAAATCATTCCATCTATAAAAAATTAATATGGCTATAGCAAACATAACTATAATTAATGAAGAAATTTTTAATACTTTTTGGACATACCCTTTAGGGTAACTGATACTATATCCAAACCATTTTCTAAATATTATTTCAAAAGTTCCATTATCTTTTATTTCTTTAAGTCCTTCATTTATTAATTTTAAAGTTTTAGTATCTCCTTTTCTAACTGCAATAGAATAATCAGAGGAATTCAATGGAGTATCTACTAGCTTAATTTTCTCTCTAACATTTAGTTTATTTATATAATTTACTCCTGTTAATGTGTTCCCTATATAAGCATCTACTTCTCCGCTTAATAATTTATTAAAAGCTTCCTCCTGATCTCTTGTAAAAACTATATCTACATTCCATAGAGCTTTCAAATTATTAATGGCCACATCTCCCCTTTGTATAGCCACCTTATGTTCACTTAACTTTTCATAAGAATTTATTTCATCATTATAATTTAATACAAAAATTGATTGAGTATTTTGTAAATATCCTTCAGAAAAGTCATAATATTTTTCCCTTTCATTAGTGTATTTCATTCCTTGTATAATATCTATTTCTCCTCTTTTTAGCTTTTCACAAGCTTCTTCCCATTTCATCGGATAAAACTGTACTTCAAAACCTGTTCTTAAAGCTATGGCTCTCATTATATCGACATTAAACCCTGTATAAATACCATTTTCATCCATATACTCAAAAGGTGGAAAATTATTGTCGCCTGCCACTTTTAACACTGTATATTCTTCTTTACCATTTGAATACTTTCTATAATTATTTAGATAAAATATAGCTATTACAAAAATTACTATAATACATGTCCAGAAACATAATTTCCTTATATTTTTTTTCACTTTTCCACCCCTTATCCAATTTACTTTTTCATTCAATATAAATAATATCATTGTATGTGTAATGTAACAACATACACATTCACATCATAAATTTATATTAATTCAATTAAAAATATCATTTTCTTTACAATAAGTACAATAGCAATTATAATTTAAGTGTAATATTATACATAATATACAAAATGAGGTATAAAGTCCAAAATAAATAACTACCAAAAGGGGGACAACAATGAAAAACTTAAAAAAATCTAATATTATATTTATAGGAATATTAGCTATACTTCTATTATTTGGATATACTTTATTATCTAATAGAACTACAATAATTTCACTAGAAGAAAGAATAAATACTCAATATATAGCTAATAAAAGTTCTTATGATAATATGTGGAAAAAATTCAAAGAAATGACGCAAGTTACTGATATACAAGCTAAAAATATGAAAGATGTATATAAAGACATTATCATCGGAAGATATAATGATCCCAAGTTATTATCGAAAATGGTGTTAGAAAACAATCCTCAATTAGACCAAAAAGTTTTTACAAATTTACAAAGTGAAATTGCTGCCAGTAGAAATGCCTTTAATAATAATCAAAAACAAATAAATGACGTAATACGAGAATACAACACATATGTTAAACAAAAATTTATAACAGCAGCTATATTTGGATTTAAAACTAAAGATCCAAAAGACTTTACAGTAACAAGCGAACGAACTGAAAAAGCCTTTGATACAAAACTAGATGATGAGATTAAACTAAAGTAGGTGAAATACTATGATATTCTTACCTACAATAATAGCAGTTATTATATTAACAATAGTGTTAGTGTCAAAAAATGAAACAGACGACTTATTTTTATCTATATTCGTATATGTATTAATAAGCCTTATTGTTACATTATCGCTTTATGCAATATTCATGGATACCAAAGTAAATACTAAGGAGATATGGTCTGGAAAAATTATATCAATTCATCATATAGAGGAGTATGATAAACGAGTAACTACAACCCATACAGATAGTAAAGGAAAGAAATATACTACATCTCATACCGTACATCATTCTGCTGAAAACTACATTGAAACAACGGATGGAGGTAAAATAAAAGTTTATCATAGTTTGGATGGAAAAACTCGTTTTAATGATAAATTTCCTAACACTAATGCAGAGCTAGAAAAATTTTATCCTATTAACACTCCTACAGCTTCTATACACACTTATCAAAATAAAGTAAAATCTTCATATTCTATATATAAGCATAAAAATATTAACCTGAAGGAATATAAAGATTTGCCCAAATACCCTAAATCAATAAAAAACTATATACAAATAGATAGATTTTTAGGTGACATAAATAATAAAGATAAAGTAATCCAAAAACTCAATGAAGTTAATTCCAATCTAAATACAAAAGAAAAAAATAAACAAGTAAATTTAATATTTGTAAATCTAAAAGACAAACCTGAAAATTATGGTTTTGCGCTACAAGATTACTGGGAAGGCGGCAATAAAAATGACTTTGTAGTTTGTTTTAGCAGTAGCGGTAATAAAATAAATTGGGTATATCCATTTTCTTGGGCAGATAGTGAGAAATCTGAAAAATTAAAAATAGATATAAGAGAATATATGCTTAAAATCAGTTTAAATAATGATTTTACCAAAGTAATAGATGATATAGGAAAAATGGTTGAAGAAAATTTTGAGCGAAAGGAATTTGCTAACTTTAATTATTTAAATGTAAAAACTCCTACCTGGCTTTATACAATTATTATAATTGCAAATATATTTTTTACTTATTCTATATGTTTTGGAGACGACAAGAATAATAAACATAAAATATTTAAGAGAAAAAAAGATAAATGTAAGCTAAATAAAATAGATTAAAACTATATATCATGTAAAATATGTAATACAAATAAAGCAACTAAAAAGAAGAAAAATGTAAATAATAAAGAAATAAATACATCAATTAATTAAAATAAATACTTTCTATAAATATTAAATTTTAGCATTATAGAAAGTATTTATTTCATTTATGACTTAATTACATCATAGAATTATGAATACCCACTTAATCAACCAAATAGATTTTCTAACAAATAATATATTCATATTATTAATGTAACAGTAGTATCATTCACATTATAAATTTTCACTCATATTATAAATTAGAAAAATTTATGGGAGGATTATATGAGAAAAAAAACTTTTAAATTTAGTTCCCTATTTCTCGTATTAGCTATTATTTTAACTACATTTAGTGCCTGCAATAAGACTGAAAAAAAGGAACTTGAAAAAGTTAGATTAAATGAAGTTGTTCGTTCTGTATTTTATGCCCCAATGTATGTATCTATAAGCAAAGGTTTCTTTAAAGAATATGGCCTAGATATAGAGCTTTCTACCGGTCAAGGTGCTGATAAAACCATGCAACAAGTATTAAGTGGAAGTGCAGACATAGGTTTTTGTGGTCCTGAACAAATTATCTATATTTATAATCAAAAGAGAGATGATTATCCTGTACTCTTTGCTCAATTAACTCAAAAAGATGGTTCTTTTTTAGTAGGACGAAGTGAAGAAAAAAACTTTAAATGGGAAAACTTAAAAGGAAAAACTATAATAGGTGGAAGACCTGGGGGTATGCCTGAAATGGCTTTAGAATATGTTTTAAAAAATAATGGGCTAACACCTAATAAAGATATTAAAATAATTACTAATTTAGCTTTCACAGCTACGGCCGGTGCTTTTAAAGCTGGCACTGGAAGTTATGTAGCATTATTCGAACCCACAGCTACTATGTTAGAAAAAGACGGTGGCGGAAAAATAGTAGCCTCTATTGGAAAATCAGCTGGAGTTATACCCTATACCTGCTTTTTCTCTACAAAATCTTACATGGAAAATAAAAAGTATATAATAGAAAATTTCACTAAGGCTATTTATAAAGGACAACAGTGGGTATTAAATAATAGTGATGAAGCAGTTGCTAAAGAAATAATGCCCTTTTTCCCAGGTACAGATGAAAAAGTTATTGCCTCGGTAATAAAAAACTATAAGGATATACAAGCATATGCAGAGAATCCAATTTTAGAAGAAAAAAATTTAAACAGATTAATGGACATAATTCAATCCTATAAACCTGATTTAATTCCAAATAGACCAGAATTCAATAAAATTGTTAATAATGAATTTAGCAAAAAAGCAGTAGAAAATAGTAAATAAATTTCTTAGACATAGTCACCTTATAGAAAAAGTGACTATGTCTGTTCTCTATACAAATAATTACATACTTTTTTTACCATTGCCTTATATATGCAAGTTCCGACTTACACATATTCATTTTTATTTTAAAAAATTAAAATAAATTTAACTTTTTAAAATAACGAAAATCCGTTTATTTCCAATTTTATGTATTTTATTACATTTTTTATTTCTAATCCCATCTTTCTATTCTCATGTATATTTTATTTCAAATTGCATAAATTAATAAACAAAAACAAAAACTATAATTATTCTAATCAACTGATATAATTTAATTTAAACTATACTATTTTTTTATTTATTTTCAAATGTATATTAAAATATTACACTATTTTATTTAAAAAATCACCTATTCTTTTCTTTAATTGGAAAGGTTAAGAAAAATTATTACATTTTTTTAAGTATTATTCAATTTTATCTATAAAATAAAAGTTTCTTTTATTTTACATTCATTTTTTGCAATTTTTTTATTGCTTTTTTAATAAGTATTTTATATAATAAACTTGTATTGAGAGTATCATTTTCAATACAATAAAAGTATAGAAAGGTGGACTTATTATGGAGATTAAATTGGACATGATGCAAACTACTGCCCTTGCTGTTGTTATTTACTACTTCGGCGCTTGGGTAAAAACAAAGGTACAGGTTCTTGACAGATTTTGTATACCTGCGCCAGTTGTTGGAGGACTTATTTTTGCAATTTTAAATCTTTTTTTAAAACAAGGCGGTCTATTAAATCTTACTCTTGATACTACATTACAAAAACCATTTATGATGGTGTTCTTTACAACAATAGGTATGGGAGCTAGTATTGAACTTATTAAAAAAGGCGGATTACAAGTTGTTATTTTCTGGCTATTAGCTTCTGTATTATGTATATTCCAAGATGCTCTCGGTATATTCTTAGCTAAAATTGTTGGTGCAAGTCCATTATTAGGTTTACTTTGTGGATCTGTAACTATGACAGGTGGTCATGGTACAGGTGGTGCCTTTGGTCCTTTATTTGAAAAGGAATACGGAGTTGTAGGTGCTACTACATCCGCAATGGCTTCTGCAACATTCGGTCTTGTTATGGGTTCTTTAATAGGTGGACCTGTTGGTAAAAAACTTATCGAAAGAAAAGGCTTAAAGTCAAATGCTGCAGCTTATGAGTCTGCTGAAATAAAAGATGAAGCAAAAGACGAAGTTGTAAATTATTCAGAAATTTTTAGAACTTTAACAATAGTATTAATTTCCATAGGTGTTGGTGCTGTACTTGAAGGATTCTTTAAAAGCTTAAAGATAACATTACCATCATACGTTAACTCAATGATTATAGCTGCTATTATATTAAATGTTGGTGAATCTACTGGTAAATGGCACATTAATCAAAAATGTACTGATATACTTGGAAATATAGGCTTAAATGTATTCCTTTCCATGGCTCTAGTTGGATTAAAATTATGGGAACTTGCTGCTGTTGCAGGTCCACTTCTTATAATACTTATAGGACAAACTATATTAGTAGCATTATTTGCAACATTTGTTACATTTAACTTAGTTGGAAGAGACTTTGATGCGGCTGTTATGGCTGCTGGACACTGTGGTTTCGGTATGGGAGCTACTCCTAACGGAATTGCTAACATGACAGCTGTTACAGAAAGATTCGGAGCTGCACCTAGAGCATTCTTTGTACTACCTATAGTAGGTGCTTTCCTCATAGACTTTACTAATGCTATTATTATAACTACTTTTGTTAATTTCTTTAAATAAAAAATAGTAATAGTATGAATATATAAGACCTTATATCTCAACGATATAAGGTCTTATTTTTTTATTTCTCCAATTTCTTATTTATTTTTATTTATTTCAAACTTTTTAATACTTTTTGGCATTTTATGTATGCATAGAAATTTCTTTCGACATACTTTTTAAAAAATATATTGAATTTAACAAAAACTTATGATAATATATAAAACGTCGTGGATTAATCAATTAATCCAAAATAGCCATTGGACTAATTAACTAGTCCACATCTATAAAATAATATACAAATGGGAGGAGTTTTAGGAATGACTTTAAAATTGGACATGATGCAAACTACAGCATTAGCAGTAGTTATTTATTATTTTGGTTCTTGGATAAAATCCAAAATAACAATTCTTGAAAAATTTTGTATACCTTCACCAGTAGTAGGCGGTCTTATCTTTGCAATACTTCATACAATATTAAAGGTTAATGGAATTATACAGTTTGATTTAGACACAACCTTACAAAAACCATTTATGATGGTATTCTTTACATCCATTGGTATGGGTGCTAGTATCGATTTGATCAAAAAAGGCGGTTTACAAGTTGTTCTTTTCTGGCTATTAGCTTCTACACTATGTTTATTACAGGATGGTGTGGGTGTTTTAGTAGCTAAACTTATGGGTCAAAATCCTTTCTTAGGTTTAATATGTGGTTCTGTAACAATGACAGGTGGACATGGTACCGGCGCAGCATTTGGTGAACTATTCCAAAAAAGTTATGGATTAAATGGTGCATTAGAAACTGCTATGGCTGCTGCAACTTTTGGTCTAGTTACTGGTAGTTTAATAGGTGGTCCAATAGGAAAACGTTTAGTAGAAGGAAAAAATTTAAAACCTTCAACTTCTGCTGTTAATAATCAAGCAGCAGCAACTACTGCCACTGAAGAAAAAGCTAATTATGATGAAATATTTAGAACTCTAGCATTAATATTAATATCCATTGGTTTAGGCGCTATACTTGAAAAATTCTTTAAGAATTTAGGCCTTACTTTACCTTCCTATGTTAATTCAATGATTATTGCTGCTATTATACTAAATGTTGGCGAATCCACTGGCAAATGGCACGTTAATCAAAAATGCACAGATATTCTTGGAAATATAGGTTTAAATACATTCTTATCCATGGCTCTTGTTGGATTAAAGCTTTGGGAACTTGCTGCTGTTGCAGGTCCAATGCTTATAATTCTTGTAGCTCAAGCTACACTTATGGCTGTTTTTGCTTACTTTATTACATTTAATGTTATGGGTAGAGATTTTGATGCTGCTGTTCTTTCTGCTGGACACTGTGGTTTCGGTATGGGAGCTACTCCTAATGGTATCGCAAACATGGATGCAGTTAAAGAAAAATACGGACCTGCTCCAAGAGCATATTTCGTATTGCCCATAGTTGGAGCATTCTTAATCGATTTCACTAATGCTATGATTATAACTCTATTTGTTAATTTTATGAAATAAAAAGATTAATATAAAAATATGCTTTTCTGATAACTAATCAGAAAAGCATATTTTTAATAATTATATCCCTTATTTAGTTCACTAATAATATCTTCACTATCTCTTCTACTAACATCTTCATGTTCATTTACATATTGTAAATTTTTATGAGCAACTGATAACATCAACTTAATTCTATTTAATTGATTTACTTCACTTGCTCCTGGATCATAGTCTATAGCTGCAATGTTAGCACCTGGATATACCCTTTTTAATTCTTTTATCATACCTTTTCCAGTTACATGATTAGGCAAGCAAGCAAAAGGTTGCATACAAATTATATTTTTCACACCATTTTCTATAAGCTCAATCATTTCTGCAGTTAAAAACCAGCCTTCACCAGTTTGATTTCCTATAGAAACTATAGGTGCTGCTGCTTCTGCCATTTTCTCAATTCTCTCTGGAGAAGTAAATCTTGAACTATTATTTAAGGCTTCTTTCATCTCTTTTCTATAGAATTCCATTGCCTTTATAGCTCCATTGCTTATAATCATAGATATTTTGCTTCCAGATAATTTTTCATATCTGTAATTTGCATCATATGCACAATACATAAAAAAGTCTAGTAAATCTGGCACTACAGCTTCTGCCCCTTCTTTTTCTAAAATATCTACTATATTGTTATTAGCTGTCGGATGAAACTTTACTAATATTTCTCCAACTACCCCCACTCGTGGCTTGATAACTTCTTTTAATTCTAAGCTATCAAACTCTTTTACCATATTGAATACATTTTCTCTAAATTCTTTTCTATTTCCATTTATAACATTATATTTACACTCTTTCATCCATTTATCAAATAACGAGTTAGCTGACCCCGAAATTTTTTCATAAGGTCTTACTCTATATAGTAATCTCATTAGTAAATCTCCATATACTAATGCCATTAACCCTTTATTTATTAGACTTAAAGATACGGTAAAACCTGGATTCTTCTCAATACCTATAACATTAGCAGATATTACAGGTATATTCGCA
The DNA here is from genome assembly GCF_017873215.1 of Clostridium tetanomorphum. Taxonomy (GTDB): domain Bacteria; phylum Bacillota; class Clostridia; order Clostridiales; family Clostridiaceae; genus Clostridium_AO; species Clostridium_AO tetanomorphum. Next base: position 42,207 of record NZ_JAGGKA010000018.1, on the reverse strand, counting down.
AATCCTGCTTCTTTTAATGCTTTTCTAAGAAATCCTATATAATTAGTAGCTCTACATCCTCCACCAGTTTGAGAAATTATAACAGATGTATTATTTAAATCATATTTACCAGATTTTAATGCCTCTATCATCTGTCCTACAACAATTATTGATGGATAACATGCATCATTATTAACATATTTTAATCCCTCATCTATAGCTCTTTTATCAACAGACGGCAACACTTCTAAATTATATCCTGAAGCCTTAAAAGCTTCTTCTACTAATTCAAAATGTATAGGTGCCATTTGAGGACATAATATAGTATGATTTTTTTTCATCTTTTTTGTAAATATTATCCTTTTCCCTTCTTCAATTAACTTATGTGGTGTAAATCCACTTTTTTCTCTTTCATCCATAGCTGCCATTAAAGATCTTATTCTAATTTTTACAGCACCTAAATTACTTCCTTCATCTATTTTTAATGCGGTATAGATTTTTCCATAAGAATTTAGTATTTCTTGAACTTGATCTGTAGTAACAGCATCTAAACCACATCCAAAAGAATTTAATTGAATAAGCTCTAAATTTTTTTCTTTTGCTATAAAACTAGCTGCAGCATAAAGTCTAGAATGATAAACCCATTGATCTACAACCCTTAAAGGTCTTTCCACTTTTCCTAAATGAGCTACAGAGTCTTCAGTAAGAACAGCTATTCCAAAGGAAGTTATTACTTCTGGTATACCATGATTTATTTCAGGATCAATATGATATGGTCTTCCAGCTAAAACTATTCCCTTCTTTCCAGTATTATTTAAATACTCTACTACTTCTTTTCCTTTTTCTCTAATATCCTCTTTCATTTTACTATCTTCTTTATAAGCTTCATCTATTGCCTCTATTATCTCTTGTTTTGATATGTTAAATTCTTCAAATTCTTCGTATAGCCTTTTAATTAATCTTTTTTTATTATCAATTGGTAAAAATGGACTCATAAACTTTATATTTCTTTCTCCTAAAATGTCCATATTATTTTTTATTACTTCTGGATAGGATGTAACCATAGGACAATTAAAATTATTGTTAGCTTCTTTTATTTCTTTTTGTTCATATGGAATACATGGATAAAATATAAAGTCTACTACTTTATTTACCAAACTATTAATATGGCCATGTACAATTTTTGCAGGATAGCAGGCTGATTCTGAAGGTATAGTTTCAATTCCAAGCTCATATATTCTTTTAGATGACCTTGGTGATAATTCTACTCTAAATTTTAATTTAGTAAAGAATGTAAACCAAAACGGATAATTTTCATAAAGATTTAGCACTCTAGGGATTCCTACTACACCTCTTTCAGCTTTATCTTTACTTAGAGGTATATAATTAAACAATCTATTGTATTTATATTCATATAGATTTGGAACCTGGTCATCATTTTTTTCTTTACCTATTCCCCTTTCACATCTATTTCCAGAAATAAACTCTTTTCCATCAGCAAATCTATTTACTGTTAATAAGCAATTATTAACACATTTTCCGCACCTTTTCATAGTAACGGTAGTATTAAACTCTATTAGTTCTTCCAATTTAGCTAGATTACTAACTTTCCCTTCAACATATTTCTCTTTTGCAATTAATGCTGCACCAAAAGCCCCCATAAGTCCAGCAATATCTGGTCTTACAACCTGCCTTTGTGACACAATTTCAAAGGCCCTTAATACTGCATCATTGTAAAAAGTACCACCTTGCACAATTATTTTCTTTCCTATTTCTTCTGGATTTCTTATTTTTATTACTTTAAATAAAGCATTTTTTATAACAGAATAAGATAAACCTGCAGATATGTCTCCTACAGTCGCCCCTTCTTTCTGTGCCTGCTTTACTTTTGAATTCATAAATACAGTACATCTTGATCCTAAATCTACAGGATTCTCAGCCAACAAAGCTCCTTCAGCAAAATCTTGCACCTTCATATTTAGTGAATTAGCAAAAGTTTCTATAAAAGAACCACATCCAGATGAACAGGCTTCATTTAACATAATGCTATCTATAACTCCATCTTTTATTTTCAAGCATTTCATATCCTGTCCGCCTATGTCTAAGATAAAATCCACTCCCGGCAAAAAGAATTCTGCTGCTTTATAATGAGCTATAGTTTCTACTTCTCCTATATCAACTGATATAGCTGCCTTTATAAGTGCTTCTCCATAACCTGTTACAGCTGAATTTACTATAGTAGCTTCTTTTGGTATTAAATGATACAATTGTTTTAAAATATTTATAGCAGATTTTAAAGGATTCCCTTCATTACTTCCATAATAAGAATATAATAAATTTCCCTCCTTATCTGTTAAAGCTACTTTAGTAGTAGTAGAACCTGCATCAATTCCCAAAAAACACTCACCTTTAAACTTACTTAATTCTTTTCTATTTATTGAGTGCATACTATGTTTTTGTCTAAAATTTAACAATTCTTCCTCATTTAAAAATAAAGACTTTAAATTTTGTACTTCTTCACCAGAATAATTTTTTATATTTTCTAATCTTTCTTTCAATTCTTTAAATTCTAAAGATTTATATTCCTTAGAAGCTAAAGCTGCCCCTATGGCTACAAAAAGCTGTGAATTCTCTGGAAAAATAATTTGTTTATCTGTTAGCTTTAAAGTCTTTATAAATCTATTTCTTAGTTCTGATAAGAAGTATAGAGGCCCTCCCAAAAATGCAATATTTCCCTGTATTATTTTTCCACAAGCAAGGCCTCCTATTGTTTGATTTACAACTGCTTGGAATATAGATGCAGCTATATCTTCCTTTGCTGCTCCCTCATTTAGTAGTGGTTGAATATCTGTCTTTGCAAAAACTCCACATCTAGCTGCAATAGGATGTATAACTTTGTAATTTTTAGCAAGTTCATTTAATCCAGATGCATCTGTCTGTAAAAGAGAAGCCATTTGATCAATAAAAGCTCCTGTACCTCCTGCACAAGTTCCATTCATTCTCTGGTCTATGCCGCCTCTAAAAAAAGTTATTTTGGCATCTTCTCCTCCAAGTTCTATAGCAACATCTGTATTAGGTATAAATTTTTCAATAGTATTTGTACATGCTATAACTTCTTGCACAAAAGGTATATCTAACCATTGTGAAATGGCTAACCCTCCTGACCCAGTTACTGTGACATTTATATTCCTATTATCTATAGCATTATACGCTTCATTGATTAAATTAATAATAGTAGTCTTAATATCTGAAAAATGCCTTTCATATTTGCTATAAATTATCTTATTATTTTTATCTAATAAAACAATTTTTACTGTAGTTGAACCTATGTCTAATCCTAAATATAATATCTCTCTCATATACTATCACCTTTTTAAAGTAGTAATATTTTTATTCTTCCCGTACAACAAAAAAATAACCATATATTTAAAATATATGGCTATTATATACTTTTCATTACTTTAAAGCAACTTACACTAAAGTCTGATTTATTCTTAATTTGGTCAGTTATCTATGCTTTTTCTTCTTAACAACTTTAAGCCTAAAGAAATCTTCTCTTTCCTTTTCTTCTAACACTTCGCTGATATTTTTTATTAGTTCTTTAAATCTAGGTATTTGTATATTTTCTAAAGCATTAGCTCTTTTCTGAGTTTTTTTAACTTCTACCGCTAATCTATATACTGCATTTTCAACTTCTGCTAATTGAAATATAAGATATCTTACTTCATTAAACTTCTTGTAAGCAATATCCATTGCAGAATTTGTCTTATAAAAACTATATTTCGGCTCTATATCTTTTTCTTCAAATTGAATATGAGGTATTTCCACTCCCATGACAGATTTAAATAAAACATTATAATCTTCTGCTTCTTCAATAGTCATTGCTATTTGTTCTACGTCATATATCCCCATGGTAATATTTGCATTTCTTAAGGCATCATATGCTTCTTTAAAAGTTACATTGATTTTTTCTTGTAGTTTTTTCGATAAATCAACATAAGACATAATTTCTCTAATAAGTACGTTCCTTTTTTTATCTAATAGTTCAAAGCCTTTCTCCGAAAACTCTAATGAGCTTTCAGCATTAATTAAATTTGCTTTGGTTGGGGCTATATTCTCCATTAGCTATCACCCCTATAATACTTGTCTAATATATCGGGATTTACCCTATCTAACTCTGATTTAGGTAATATAGATAATATTTCCCAGGCAAGGTTTAAAGTTTCATTAATATCTCTATTTTCATCAAAACCTTGATTTAAAAATCTATTTTCAAATTCTCTTCCAAACTTCATATATATTTTATCTATACTACTTAATTCATCCTCTCCTATTACTTGCGCCAGAGCTATTACATCTTGAACATAAGAGTAGCTTGAAAAAACCTGATTAGATACTTCTGAATGATCCCCCCTAGTAAATCCTTCACCTATACCATCCTTCATTAACCTGGAAAGAGATGGTAATATATTAACAGGTGGATATATATTTTTTCCATATATACTTCTACTTAGAACTATCTGTCCTTCTGTTATATACCCTGTTAAATCTGGTATAGGATGAGTTATATCGTCATTAGGCATTGTTAAAATTGGTATTTGAGTTATAGATCCTTCTTTCTTATCCATCATTCCTGCTCTCTCATATAAAGAAGCTAAATCAGAATATAAATATCCTGGATACCCTTTTCTACTAGGTACTTCTTCCCTGGATGATGAAAGTTCCCTTAATGCCTCACAATAATTTGTCATATCTGTCATTATAACTAGAATATGCATTCCTTCTTCAAAAGCTAAATATTCTGCTGCTGTTAAAGCACACCTAGGAGTTATTATTCTTTCAACTATAGGATCATCTGCTAAATTAGTATACATAACAACTCTTTCTAAAACACCAGCTTCTTCAAAACTTTTCCTAAAAAAATCTGCATCATCATGCTTTATTCCCATAGCAGCAAACACTACTGCGAATTTTTCATCACTATTGTCACTTATCTTAGCTTGTTTTACTATTTGAGCCGCTAGCTCATTATGAGGTATTCCATTGCCTGAAAATATAGGCAATTTTTGCCCTCTTATTAATGTAGTTAAACAATCAATAGAAGATATTCCTGTTTGAATAAAATTTCTTGGATATTTACGTGCTACTGGGTTCATAGGCATTCCATTTATATTATATTTTTTTGCACTATATATATCTCCACTTCCATCTATGGCCTCACCTATTCCATTAAATTCTCTACCTAATATATCTTTTGAAAGGCTTATTTGGAGAGGTTTTCCTGTAAAAGATATAATGGTGTTATGAAGGGATATTCCCGTTGTAGGTTCGAAAACTTGGATTATTGCCTTGTCTTCGTATAATTGCACTACTTTACCTTTTCTTCTTCCACCATTCTTTACTTCAATTTCTACGATCTCATCATAAGATACGCCCTCTACATCAGATAAAATGATTAAAGGTCCTTGCACCTTATCTAAAACCAAGTATTGTTTTTCCAACTTTAACTCCCCCCTTACCTCTCTTTATATTTACTCATAAGTTTTTCATAAAAATTAATTATTTCTTCTTCTAATTTGTCTATACCCGAAAGATCCTCATTTGGAATATTATATTTCATTTTATATAAATTTTGAAATATTTCTTTATCTTTTACTTGAGAAATAGGTACTCCATTTTTTACACAAGAATAAGCCTTTTTATATAATACTTCTATAACCTTAAGCATTTTATATTGTTTTTCTATAGGTACATAAGTATCATCTTTATGATATGCATTTTGTTGTAAAAATCCTACTTTTAATATTTTCGCTACTTCTAAAATAAGCCTTTGATTATCTGGTAATACATCTTCTCCAACTAACTTTACTATTTCTTGAAGTTTATTTTCCTCGAATAATATTCTAAGCATTTTTCCTCTTAATTGAAGCATCTCTGGTGAAATATTTTCTTCATACCAATCTGTTAGCATAGGTATATATCCACTATAACTTGTCAACCAATTTATTGCAGGATAATGTCTTGAATATGCAAGCTTTCTATCTAAGCTTAAAAAAGCACTTACAAATCTTTTTGTATTTTGAGTTACAGGCTCAGAAAAATCTCCTCCTGCTGGTGATACAGCTCCTATAACTGTTACAGATCCTTCTGTACCATTTAGATTTTCAGTATATCCTGCTCTTTCATAAAATTCAGCTATTCTTGATGGTAAATATGCTGGATATCCTTCTTCTGCTGGCATTTCTTCAAGTCTACCAGATATTTCCCTTAAGGCCTCCGCCCATCTGGAAGTAGAATCTGCCATTATAGCTACATGATAGCCCATATCTCTAAAATATTCTGCTATAGTTATACCCGTATATATGCTAGCCTCTCTTGCTGCAACTGGCATATTAGATGTATTAGCTATAAGAACTGTTCTATTCATAAGAGAAGTATTGGTTTTAGGATCAATTAGCTTAGGAAAGTCTTCTAATACCTCTGTCATTTCATTTCCTCTTTCTCCGCAACCTATATATATTATTATATCTGCATCTGACCACTTAGCTAATTGATGTTGAGTCATAGTCTTTCCTGTACCAAATCCCCCTGGAATAGCAACAGTTCCTCCTTTAGCAATAGGGAAAAAACTATCCAATATTCTTTGCCCTGTTATAAGTGGTGTGCTAAGTCTTTTTCTTTCCTTAATAGGTCTGGGATTTCTTACTGGCCACATTTGATATAATTTAAGTTCATAAATTTCTTCTGAATTTTTTAATTTAACCACAGTGTCTTCTATGCTATACTTACCGTTTTTATTAACCCATATTACTTCTCCATTGATGTTAGGCGGCACCATGATTTTATGAGTAATAAGTAATGTTTCTTGTATCTTTGCATATACATCTCCGCTTCTTAGCTTATCCCCTTCTTTTACAATAAGTTCTACATCCCATTTTTTATTGCTGTCTATAGATATCAAGCCTATTCCTTCCTGAATAAAACCATAATATATGTCATTCATTTTTTGGAGAGGTCTTTCTATACCATCAAATATATTTCCTATAATCCCTGGTCCTAACTTTACAGAAAGAGGCATTCCCGTAGAAAATATTTTTTCTCCTACTTTAATTCCAGAGGTTTCCTCATAAACCTGTATTGTAGCAATGTCCCCTTCTAGTATAATTATTTCACCTATAAGCTTTTTCTCACCAACCATTACCATTTCTCTCATCTTAAAATTTGCCATGCCTGTTCCCTTGACTACCGGTCCATTTATCCCTACAATAATCCCTATACTTTCCAACATTACCCCTCCTTAACTAAGAGCTTCTGTAACTTTTATTCCTACTTTTTCTTTATAATTATGAACTTTATTTAAGAGAGTATTATCTATTCTATATTTCATATCCTTATCTTGAAGAATAAATCCACCTATTACATCCTCTTTAGTTTCTTCTATTGATACATTGCTATTTAAAATTTTACATTTAATTTCTTCTTTATACTTTTCATAATCCTGTTTATTTAAATAAAGTATAAACTGGTCATTCTTAAATTGCGTAAGAGCTAAATTTATCTCCTTATATAAATATTTTTTATAATCTTCACATTGAGTATATTCTTTTAATTTCATTATTAATTCTTCTAACAAACTATCTATCATATTTTCTTTTAGCTTTAAAATATCTTTCTGTTTCTCTATCTTAGCCTTTGAAATTATTTCTCTTTTTTTTACTTCAGCTTTCTTTTTTATAGCATTTATTTCACGTTCTCTTTCTTTATTTACTTTATCTTCTTCATTTCTGAGAATTTCTTCTTTTTCACTTTGAAAAGCTACAAATTCAGATTTTAATTCTTCATCTATTTTATCAAAAACTATTTTACTAAAAAGTTTTAACTTATCTTCTATAGTAACCATATAATCACCTCAAATCTTAAGCCCTATAGCATCTTTTATATACCCAAGAATCCAATCTCCTTCTTTTATACTGCCATGTCTATCTGGTATCTCTATAATAAGTGGTAAATATTTTGATAGCTTAATTTCTTTTACTCTATCTTCTATAAGAAGGGCTATTCTTTCTGTTAACACTATTATCCCTATATTCTTATCCTTCAATAATTGATCCAATATAATTAAAACCTCTTCTCTTGTATGCACTACTTTTCCTTGTATACCAGCTATTTTTAATCCAACTAAAGTATCTATATTATCACTTATTAAATAAGTTTTCATATTTAGTCAACTCCTTACATAGAGTTGTACACCTCCGCCTCTAAATTAAATTTTTGATAAAATCATAATAGAAATGATTAAACCATAAATTGCTATACCTTCGGCAAGTCCAACATATATTAAAGTTTTACCTAAAATCTTAGGATCTTCAGATACTGCTCCTAATGCAGAGGAACCAACAGCACCAACAGCATAACCTGCTCCTATAGTAGCAAATCCAGTACACAAAGCTGCTGCTATATATCCAAGTCCTGTGGCTGTACCCAAAGATGCATCTCCTGCAGCATGTACAATATTAGGTATCATAAATATTAAAGCAGCACTAATTGCAGGTATAAATACTGATAAATTAACTTTTAACGCCTTCTTTATTTTCATTTTTCCTTCAATATCCTCTTTAGCCCTTTTTACAAATCCATAAGTTATTGTTCCAATGGCTATTATAAAAGTAATTATTAACATATAAATCATAATACTACCTCCAATTTATTATTTATCAAGGCCTATAGGATTAAATTCCAACCCTGATCCTTCATAATATTTACTAAATAATTCATAATATTCAAGTCTTAATCCTTGTATGAAGACAATTAAACCTTCCAATCCTATTATTACTACATTTCCAAGAACATACATAAATACACTTCCAAAACTATTATTTATCATTTGAGCCATAGAAGCGAAAGCAATAAATAATCCAACATGATTCAATGCAAAAGCTCCTACCCTTATGAATGATACAGTATTAGAAAACATGCTTAATAAAGTTTCAACTACTCCAAAGCAACCTTCTATATAATAATCATTCTTACTTTCCTTATAGAGAGGTCTTTTCTTCATTATAAGATTAGCTAAAGGTTGTTTAAACACCATTAATAAAAGCAGCCCTATAAATAAAATAACCCATGCATTTGTATTCATAATATGAAATTGATTAATTTTACTTAAAGCAAAGGTTATTAATAACACATAGAATACTAAACCAACTAATCCATCCTTTCCAAAAACACCATTTTCTAAATCTCCTTTTTTAATATTATTTACCAAACTGTATAAGAAGCCTATTATTAAAAGCAACGAACCAAAAGCTATTGCAGTCAGTAATACTTCTTTTATATTTTCCATTGGTCTTACTAATAATGGCTCTATAACATCTTCAAAACCAAAAACACTTCCATACAATAATCCAAATATACTAGAACTTATACCAAGTCTAGCTAATATACCGCCATAATTGTTTTTTCCTTTTTTATACTTCAAATATAATCCTGCAAAGAAAAATACCAATCCCTGTCCAATATCTCCAAACATGGCTCCAAACATTACCATATAACTTATTGCTAAAAATACAGTAGGATCAGATTCACCATAAGTAGGTATTCCATACATATTTACCATAGTTTCAAAAGGTTGTACTATAAAATTATTTTTATACTTAGTCGGCGGTATTATATCTGTCTGTATTCTATCTGCATTTTTTTCTATAATAATTATTTTGGGATCAAAATGCTCCATTTTTCGCCTAATTTTAGGTAACATACTTTGTGGTGACCATCCACATAGATAAAAGAAATCTTTAGTATGAGCTATATCTTCTTTTAACTTTAGTGTAGTTTTTTTCAATTGAAAGCTTCTTCTAATTATTGCTATTTCTTTTTTATTCTTTGCATATATTTCTTTTAAAGTATTTTCTGTTTTTATTATTTCTTTATTAACTTTATTCAAATCATCTTCTATTTTTTTTAGTATCTCAGATGGAGTTCCTAAATAATTTTTAGGCATTTGTAAATTTTTGCAATTTAATGATTTAAATATTCTATCACTATCATTTCTTAGAATTTTTGGTGTAAATATTACAACTATTACATGTTCTTTGTCCTTATATGGACTCATAACTATAGATGATATATTTTCATAGTTTGACTCCAGTTTTGTAAAATTATCTTTAGATATCCTATAAACTTGCATATAAAAATTTCTTACATTTATTAATTCGTCTGCTGTTAAATTTACTTCTTTTAAATACCCTATATTTTTCTTATATTCTTCTAGTTTTTCCTTTTCTCTCTGATATGCATCTAATTGTTCGTGCAAATTTTCAAATTTTTCGACAATTAAATCTAATCTTTTTTCTAATTGTTTTCTATCTAAAATCAATTCACTATCTTTAACATTATCATCTTCTTTCTCTATAATTTGTTCTAATTTTTTTATCTTAATGTTAATTTTAGAATAGTCTTCTTCACTTACATAAGGTCTTACATAGCTAAAATCAATTAGGGCCTCTAGATTATTCTCTGTAACAGAAATAGTAAAATTATTACTATTTATTTCATCCATAGCATTTACAGGATGAAGAGCTTTAGATAAAACCACATATTCAGCTACTTCTTCTAAAATGTCCATCGGCCCTATTAAATTAACCATAGTCATTTTTTCAATTGACACAAAATCACCTCTCAATTAGTAATGGTCACATACCTAAAAGCTTCCTCATTGCTTATACTATATCTCTTACTTTCTATTACAGATACTATATCCCTTATTTGAAGTAATGATAATTCTAGATAAGCAATAACTACAGATATATTATTTTCATGTTTTTTTCTATATTGAAGATATAAGTTTTTTAAGTAGGTTAAAATATCCCTTTCTACTAGATATTCATTTTTCTTGCCGTAGGCAAAAACATTTTTATAGTTAGTTGTTCCTATAATTCTATAAAATTCATCCATATCTTTCGAATAGCATAACTCCTTCAATGTGTTTACATTTAATTTATAACCATCATATATAGTATAATTTAATAATTCTTCTGAAGTTATTTTATAATATTTTTTCCCTCTAAATATCCATTGAACATTTAACAAATCACTATATATGCCTAAAAATTTGCTCATTATTTCCCTATCTTCTTTATTAAGCTTTTTTATAAGTTTTCTTAAAGAACTAAAATAAACAAAATCCAAAGTTGTTTCTATTCTAAAAAGCCCTTCCTCTGTAATAGAATCTATAACATGATTTAAGTGCTTATAATATTTAGTATCTTTCAACGCTTCAACTACTTCTGGTATGTCTTTAGCATTCATGAGTTTATCATAATCTATCTGAGTTAACGGACTTTTATAGGCCATTAGTGATTCTATTTCTTCTTTATCTTTTCCTATAAATTTTCCTCTAAATATATTTTTTAAATCTTCAACTTCAAATCTGATAAATAATATATTAAATAAATTCTTATAATCTCCACTAAAATAATGGCTTAACTTATAAAAATTTTTGATATAATATTTTTTTAAGATATATTCCAGCTCACCTCTATGAATATCTTCTATGTTATATTCTGATAAAGCATTATTGTACGCTGTGTCATCTTTTAAATATCTAACAGCATCAAGATAATTTTTACTTTCTATAATTCTGTCAAATTCCTCATCGTCTAAAAGATTTCTTTCTAATGCTTTTACTTTTGTATTTACTGCAGCATATTTTGCCATACCACCCATACTTTCATTCCTCCTTAGAGGAATCTAAAATATCCAACATTATTTCTTTTATTATCTTTTCTTTTGAATCTTCAAATTTCTCACGCAATATAGCAATCTCCTCCTCTTTCTTATTTCTGAAAACTTCTGCTTCTTTATAAGCTTCTTCTAAAAATTGTTTATTAATTTCTTCTCGAAATTTTTTTACCTCTAATTCCTTATTTAAATGTATAGTCTTTATCCTACTATTCAGTTCTTCCTTTTCCTTTTTTATTTCTTCTTTTTTATTTTGCCTAAATTTCTCTGCATCTTTGTCTATTGCTATTATTTTTTTAATAGTAGTCTCCAAATTTATCACCTCTATTTCTAAAAATTTAATTTTATATATTAATATTGCTATATATGATATAGCCATTTTACATCTTATAAAAATAATTGCAAAATTCAAATTATAGAGATTATTAAAGATATATATGGATAATTATATATATTATTGAAAAAAGTGCCCTAAATCCAATTATATTACTTTTTACAATTTGTTTAAAATATTTTCTGTTTGTAAATATTGTTGATAAAACGTTAAAAATTGTTAATATGAAAAAAGCATTGATAAATTTCTTCTTTTTAAAATGTATATTAACCACCTAAACCAATATAAATAATTGGAAAAATATTTATTATCTATTCCATTAAAACGCTTAAACCAACTACCTAACTCTTTTGTTAACACCTTAATATTTTCACTATTATCTACATTAGTGTTTTTTATATGTTTTTTTCTAATCTTTATTTTATGAATAGTATTTAATTTATCTAATATTTTTGACATTATTAAATTATTGTTTGCCTTAAGACTATTATGTTTACATAATATTGAAAACAAACTATTAATATCTTTTGTTATTTTTTCTAAAACACCACTTCCAATAACTCTTCTTACAGCATCTAATATTTTATGCCTCCAAAAAAAAGATGTAGATAAATTTATTCCAACTATCTCTGCGCTTTTTCTTAGTGAATATCCTGATATCATGCATTTTATATATTGTAACCATAACGTAATAGATTTTTTTGTATATGATATGGTTGAGTGTGTATAATCAGAAAAACTTTTCCTACAATCTTTACATATATATCTCTGCTTTCCATTATACTTTCCATTTCTAACAGTGTTATTAGACTTACAATGAGGACAAATTTTTATATTAGAATCAATATTTTTATCTTTTTTATTCATATCAATATTAATACCTTTATCTAATCCTAATATACCTTTCAAATATTTATGTAATAGCTCTTGTTGATGTTCATTTAACTTATTTATTTCTTCTATTAAGGTTGACAAAATTGTAATGGACATACTTAATTACCTCTTAACTTATATATTTCTATTATTTTTTAAGTATACCATATATCAACATTTTTTACAAACAGGTTTTAGATATATTTCTTGCAAAAGATTAATAATCTTATTTAACACTATCTCATTAACTCTCATATACTAAATTATGATTTTATTGTTAATTACCTATATAGGGAGTGAATTATTATGAATAAAGTTGAAATAAAACATATATATATGAATTATCACTCGCTTAAAAGCTCAACTATAGCGTTAAACAATATAAATTTCTCTGTTAAAGATGGTGAATTTTTAAGTATAGTAGGCCCATCAGGTTGTGGTAAATCAACAATTTTAAATATTATAGCTGGTTTACTAAAGCCATCCTCTGGTGAAGTATATATAGATAATGAATTAGTAGATAAAGTGTCTCCTAAAGTTGGATATATGTTTCAAAAAGATCAATTATTTGAATGGCTAACAGTTTGGGAAAATATATTGATAGGAATAAAAATTCAGCATAAATTAAATAATGAAATTAAGGATAAAATTAATAATTTATTAAAAAATTATAATTTATGGGATTTTAAAAATCATCATCCCAGTGAATTATCTGGAGGAATGCGACAAAGAGTTGCTCTTATTAGGACTTTAGCTTTAAGCCCAGAAGTGTTACTTCTAGATGAGCCCTTTTCTGCTTTAGATTTTCAAACTAGACTTAATGTAAGTGATGAAATTTATAAAATTTTAAAAAAAGAAAATAAAACAATAATTATGGTAACCCATGATTTATCAGAAGCTATTTCAATGTCTGATAGAATATTAGTCCTTTCCAATAGACCAGCAAAAATAAAAAAAGAGCTTAATATTAATTTTTCTCTTGAATGTAATTCTCCATTAAAGTGTAGAGAAGCTCCTGAATTTAGGGGATATTTTAATGAATTGTGGAAGGAGCTGAATTCTTAGTATGATAGATTTTAAAAAAGAACATCAAGAATATATTATAAATATAAAAAGAAAAAAAAATAAAATAATCATAACAAGAATATTAATACTTATAATCTTTTTCTTACTTTGGGAAATTGCTGGTAATTTAAAATGGATTGACCCTTTTTTGACTAGTACTCCATCAAGAATGTGGAAAAGCCTTGTGCAAGTATATAATGAAGGTACCTTATTTACACATATATGGGTTACATGTTTTGAAACTATATTAGGATTTATTTTAGGCACAATTCTAGGTACTTTAGTTGCAATATTGTTGTGGTGGTCTGACTTTTTATGTAAAGTATTAGATCCATATTTAGTTGTATTAAATGCCTTACCCAAGGTTGCCTTGGCTCCTATAATAATATTTTGGGTAGGAAATGGTAAGAAAGCTATTATAATTGTTGCTCTTTTAATCTCAATTGTAGTAACTATAATAAGTGTTTTAAATGGTTTTAATGAAGTTGATGAAGATAAAATAAAACTTTTGAAAACCTTTGGTGCATCAAAATGGCAAATATTAATTCATCTTATAATTCCAGCTTCTATACCAACTTTAATATCTGCTCTTAAAATAAATGTTGGTTTATCCTGGGTTGGAGTCATAATGGGAGAATTTCTAGTTGCAAAAGAAGGACTGGGTTTCTTAATAATTTTTGGAGGCCAAATTTCTCAATTAGATATGGTTATGATGAGTATAATAGTGCTTTCTGTTATAGCATATTTAATGTATGAAGGGGTAGCTATTATAGAAAAAAAGTTTAAAGTAAATCCTTAATTTTATGAAATTTATGTATAATAAACAATAATCTGGTTAGCATTTAAATGGAATATTCTTTAATAAAAAAAATATATTTTATTAAAGCTTAAATCTTCTATTAAAATACTAAAGGAGGATTACAGATGAATTATTTTCAAAAAGCAAATGATTATTATAACTTAAAAGATTATAAAAAAGCTATATCTCTTTATCAAAAATCTATCCAAGCAAAAGAAAATGAAGCTGCTTCCTTGTATAACTCAGCAGTTTGCTTTATAAAATTAAAAGACTATAATCAAGCTATTCCTCTATTAAAAGAAGCTATTTATTTAAAAAGAGAAAGTAAATACTTCTTTAATCTTGGCTACTGTTATGCTATGTTAAAAGACAATAGAAAAGCTTTAATATATTTTAATACAGCTTGGTCTTTAGATAATGATGATAAAGATTGTGAAAAAGCTATTAATTTAATTGTAAATAATTACAAGAAAAAAAATATTTAAAAGTTTGTGAGGAAAAATTTCTTCACAAACTTTTTTTATAAGATAAATTCTATATGCTATTATATTATGTATTTAACTTAATAATAAATTATATCACCATTCGCCAGCAATGCTAGAATCCTTGTGATCTAAATCAAACCTTTTACTATTAAAATAATTTCCCCCTTTGTAAAAAGTCGTATCTACATTTATCCATTTATTTTCCTCTGCTATATACACTTGATTCCAAGCATGGCTTACCCAACTAACTCCATTGAAACCTTGTCCCGTAATTAATCGTACTTTTAAATTATTTGCTCTACACATAGCAACATAAAGACAAGCATAATCAAAACAAATTCCCTTCTTGCTTTGAAAAGTCCATATAGCACCAGATTTTACCTCAAAATCATTATTTAATACTCTATTTGCTTTATCATGATCATAAACTATGTTACTTCCTATCCAATTATATATTATCTTAGCTTTACTTTTGTCAATACTATCTTTTTGAACTAAGTCTCTAGCAAACTCATCTATTTCTTTATTTGATTTTACTCCTTCTCCTAAAGTAACTCCATTGTAATATACTATAGTTCTTCCTTTATTGTTCTTATCAGAAGAATTTTTATAATAATTATTCTCCTTAACCACTATTTTAAAAGAATTATTGATTATATCTGGCAACTTTCTAGCTAATCTAGAGTTTGTAACAGGTATAACAACTTTTTTACATATATAATTATAGGTTTTAGAGCTTTCTAAATATTCATTAAAAGCTTCATTACTATAAAACATAGATACTATATTCAATAATAAAGTAACAAATAAAATATATCCTAAAGCTTTAGGCAGTTGAAATAAAGCTCCTATAAAACTTCTAAATATGTTTCTTTTCTTCCTTAGATATGATTCTATATGGTCTAATACAGGATATAATGTTATATTATTTATAACATAAAAAATAACAAAAATAATCTTGTATATTAAAAGCATTATTAATGGAATTAACACTAAATATATTATAAAAGGTTTGTCTTCTAAATATTGAAGTATATCCTTTGGAATATAATTATATATTATTTTATATATTCCACTGTCATGCTGAAAAAACAATTTCTTTCCACAATATATTCCTAAAAAAAGGGCAGCAATAAAAGAAATAGTTTTATTAAGTTCTTCTATATCAATTTTCAAATCATTTGAAGAAAACTTTAATAAAAATCCTTTTATTAAAGGATAAATAAATACTAAGAATAAAACTACAGTTATAGGATTCACCTTAGACATTAAAACCACCCCTTTATGAGTACTATATTAAAAATCATTATTTATTAATTTATTTAATACAGATTTTGCATCTTCCCAATTGTATCCTTTTCTAATAAGAAAATCCCCTAATTTTTTATATAACTTTTTTTTATCATTTTCTCTTCTTATTAATTGATTATATTTGTTTTTTGCTATTTTGTAAAGATTTTCCATTTCTATATTTGAATTTATTTTTTCTAATTTACTATTAATTATATTCTCATCTATTCCTTTTTGTAGTAGTGAATACTTTATTTTATTTTTACCCTCACATCTTAATTTTTCTTTTATATACATATCAACATATTTAGAATCGTCTAAAAAGGTATATTCTCTAAGGAAATTCATAACTTTTTCTATGGTTTTATTTTCGTATCCCTTATTTAATAACTTATCATAAATTTGCTTTTCAGTTTTATAATTTTTTTCTATAATTCTTAAAGCTTGATTTTTACATTTTATATAATTATCTTCTTCTATTATTTTTTCTATATACAAAATATCTATTTTAAATCCTGCCTTTAAATTAAACCTATAAACAATTTCAGCACTACATGCGAATAAAAACTCTTCGTCAACAAATATATTAACTCTATCCTTATTTCTTTTTTGCATCTCTATTTTAGTTATTATATTTTCTATATTATTTAAGTTTTGATTCAAAATGTACCTCCTAAAATATTGAAATTTTACTCACTTTTTAAAATATGAACTGTTGGATTAGTTAATACTACTCTACCTACTTCATATATATCTTCTCTTTTTATGCTATCAAGTTTTTTCATATCATCAATAAATGCATATATGTTTTCTCCATCTATCATCTGATGAAGAATATAATTACTTAAATCTGTGCCATCTTCTAAAGTAAATGCTACTGCTGTTTTCAATACCTTTTTCATTAAATCTATAGTACTATCATCAAATAAAATTTTTCCCCTTTTTATTTCTTCTATACAGTTATTAATTACTTTAATGCTTTCATTTACATTTTCTTCTCCTACTGCAGTATATAAATATAAGCATTTAACTTTATCAGTAGAGTCTAAACTTGTATACACATCATAGGCGAGTCCTTTTTCTTCTCTTAACTTTCTAAATAAAATAGAATTAGCACTATCTCCTAATTTATGATTTAATATTTTTAATGCCAGTTCCCCATTTTTATTCAAACCATGGAATGTAAATAGATACAATATAGTACTCTGCTCTATATCCTTTTTATATGAAGTGAATGTTCCTGAAATATTATTTTCCTCAATTACAGTATTCGGAATAAAATTTCTTTGTGTCCAATCTTGAAAATACTTATTTATAAGTTGCTCTATATAAGAATGATCATAAGGTGATACTATGGAAATATAGCAATTATTCGGAATATAATATTTATGATAATAATTCAGCAAAGCTTCTCTATTAAAAGAATTTAAATGTTTTTCTGTTCCTAATGCATCATATTTTAAAGGACTATTTTTAAAAGCTAATTCATTAATTCTCTTGAAACTATAATCCTCTACATCATCTTTGCTTGTCCTTATTTCTGCTAATATTACTCCTCTTTCTTTTTCCAATTCCTTTTGAGGAAATATTGAATCTCTTACCATATCACTTAAAAGTTCAATAGAGTTTTCGATTTCCTCCTTTAAAGCTGTTATTCCATATACTGTACAATTGTGATCTGTATAAGCATTGTATTCTCCAGCTAAAGTTTCTAAATCATTATTCAATTCTTCATTACTTCTTTTATTAGTACCTTTAAACAACATATGTTCTATAAAATGAGAGATTCCTCTTTCAGTACTTTTTTCATATAAGGAACCTACTTTAACTCCTAAATGAATAGAAAAAATCTGTGTATCTTTTTTTACAGAAATTAATTCTATTCCATTAGATAATTTATAACGTTTTGATTGGAACATTAAATCTCTCCTTTAAATAAAATTATTGTACTTAGATTATTATAATTTATATTTAAGTGAAATGGAAATGAATATTTATATTTAATTTGTTTGACTTATATATAAAGTTGTATTAAACTATAAAAAGGCTAACAATGAAAGCCAAGACAGTTCGTAACCATCCTGTCTCAAAACAAAACTATGGAGGTAATAAAATGAAAAAAAGAACTAAAAATCTTACATTGGCTGCAGTTATTGCTTCAATGTATGCAGTGATAACTATATTTTTAACTTATTCTATGAGTTATCAAGCATCTCAATTTAGAGTTGCAGAAGCTCTTACAATCCTACCTTTTTTCACTCCAACTGGAATATATGGATTGTTTGTAGGTTGTATAATAGCAAATATATTAAGTCCTGTTGGTCCATTAGATGTTATTTTTGGCTCTCTTGCTACTTTAATTGGAGCATTAATGACGTATTATATTGGTAAAAGTAACTTAAGATTCAAAAAATATATAGCCCCTTTACCACCAGTAATTATAAACGCTATAGTAATAGGATTTTTATTATATTATACCGCAAAATGGCCATTGTTTATTACAATGTTACAGGTTGGATTAGGTGAATTACTTAGCTGTTATGGATTAGGCCTACCTCTATTATTGGTTATTGAAAAAAATAAGGAACTGCAAGAAATTTTTTGAAATAAAATAATTAACCTTGGTTATAGTTTGTTAATAAAAAGGCAGCAGATATACTGCCTTTATTTTAATTATTACTTAAAATAATTATTACTTAAAATAATTATTACTTAAAATAATTATTTTAAAACTCAATAAAAAAATATAAATTACAAATAATAATTTATATACTTATATAAAAGAAAGAGGAATGATAATATAATGAGAAACACAACATTTTTAGATTTAGAACTTAATAAAGACGTATTAAAAGCAATTGATGACATGGGATTCGAAGAACCTTCTCAAATACAAGCTGAAGCTATTCCTGTAGTGTTAAGTGGTGAAGATATGATAGGTCAGGCTCAAACAGGTACGGGAAAAACTTTGGCCTTTGGTGCACCTATAATAAGTAATATTGACAATAATGTTAGCGGAATAAAGGCTTTAATTTTAACTCCTACAAGAGAATTAGCTATTCAGATTACAGATGAATTAGGAAGATTATCAAAATATACAAAAACTCGACTACTTCCTATCTACGGTGGTCAGCCTATTGACAGACAAATTAAATCATTAAAAAAAGGAATAGATATAGTAGTAGGTACTCCTGGAAGGATTCTAGATCATATAAATAGAGGAAGTATAAAACTTAATAATTTAAAGTATCTAGTATTAGATGAAGCGGATGAAATGTTAAATATGGGATTTATTGATGACATTGAAACTATAATAAAAAATACTAATGATACTAGACAGACTCTACTATTTTCTGCTACTATGCCTAATGCTATCAAAAAGCTTGCTTCAAAATACATGAAGAAAAATCCAAAACATATATCCATAATAAAAAGTACAGTAACTGTTGATAAAATCAAGCAATTTTATTTTGAGATAAAAAATAAAGATAGATTTGAAACTCTTTGTAGAATTTTAGATTTAGATGAACCTGCTAGTGCAATTATATTCTGTAAAACTAAAAGAGGTGTTGATGAATTAGTCGAATCAATGCAGATGAGAGGATATAATGTAGAAGGCATGCACGGAGACATGGCTCAAAACCATAGAATAAATACTCTTAAAAAGTTTAAAGAAGGAACTTTAGATTTTCTTGTAGCAACAGATGTGGCCGCAAGAGGAATAGATGTAAAAGGAGTATCGCATGTAATAAATTATGATTTACCTCAAGATACAGAATCATATGTCCACAGAATAGGTAGAACTGGTAGAGCGAATACTGAAGGTATAGCCTATTCATTGGTAACTCCAAAAGAGTATATGGTTTTAAAAGGAATTGAAAAGTTTACAAAAAGTAAAATTAAAAGAAAAGATATACCTACATTAGATGAAATACTAGAATCAAAATATAAAACATTAGTAAAAGATATTAGAGTTACTATAGAAAATGATGATTTTAAAACCTTTATTCCTATAGCCATGGAATTAGATGAAGAATTCAATCTAGTAGATGTAGCTGCCGCTTTAATGAAAATGAATTTTGAAGACAAATTAAGCTATGAATATACTGAAAACTCCATATCCTCTTGTAGTTCTGTGAGATTATTTTTAACTATTGGAAGAATGGATAAAATTAATCCTAAAAAGTTACTAGAATTTTTAGATGATACCGCTAATGTAAGTTCTTCAAGTATAGGTAATATAGATATACTTGAAAAATTCTCATTTATAAATGTAGATGAAGATGTAGTTAGTAAAATTTTAAATAATATAAATGGTAAAAAGTTTAACGGAAGAAAAATTAAAGTAGAAATTGCTAACAATAAAAAATAAACTTATCCACATTATTAACTTTTAAATATGTGAATAATAAGAAAACATCCTTCTTTTAAAAGGATGTTTTCTTAGTTTTCTAATTTTCTAAGATAATGATTTATTTATTATTATCAGCCTTATATAATCTATAGTCTACATTGGGAAATATATTATCTAATGTTTCTACTTCATTAAGCCATTTTTCATCTACTACTTTCTTTGTTAATTGTTCATATAATTTATTAAATCTTTCTATATGAGAATTTATTCTTCCTATTGCATATTGAACTGTAGTATTATTTTTAATTATAAAAGGCCAATCAGAGGACTCTGCTAGCATGAGCTCTCTGGCAGCTTGTTGTAACATTCTCTTCTCTAAATCATTAGTAGATTTATAAGTATTAGCTAATCTTATCATTTTTTCCTCACAACTATGAATATCTCTATAAATCCAATCATTAGATTGATTTAACCAAACAGAATAATCCCCATTTTCTCCCCAACTTGAAGGGCATGGCCTACTGCACTGAACTAATGGATTCTCTTTTAAATAATTATAAGGTGTAGTTAACTCATAGCATATCCACTTTTCAGAAGACTTTTTTATAAATTGATAAATAAAATCAGGTCCTTCAAACCACCAATGTCCAAAAAGCTCTGTATCATAAGGACACACTACAATAGGAGGTTTATTCATATTTCTACTTATGGTATTTATCTGATTATGTCTACTATTTGCAAAGTGTTCACTATGTTCTATTACTCGTTCCATAGCTATTTTTCTGTCATAATAATCTTTATTATCAGTTTTACCTGTAACTCTATAATATTTAATTCCAGTATCTATTCTTATGCCCTTTTTATCTATATATGGATATATATAATCCATAGGTAATTCATAACCTATATCCCTGTAGAATTCCCTATAATTATAATCTCCAGGATAACCGTTAAATCCACTCCAAACTTGATGGGAAGATTCCTCATCTCTTCCAAAACAACATATTCTATTAGCTGTTGCTATAGGTGCGTAAGTTCCATATTGTGGTTTAGGTGAAGCATTTGTTACCCCTGTACTTTCACTTATAAAATATTTTATTCCTGCTTTCTCTAAAACGGTATCTAAAGAATAAGTATAGGCACATTCCGGTAACCATATTCCTTTAGGTTCATGTCCTATAGACTCTAAATAATATTTTACTCCTGTATCTATCTGAGCTTTTACTGCTTCAGGATTAATTTGAAGAAGTGGTAGTAATCCATGAGTAGCAGAGCATGTTATTATCTCTAAGTTTCCTAACTTATCAAATTTTTTAAAGGCATTGATTAAATTATAATCATAATTTTTATATATAGAGTAAATGTTGTTTAGTCTTTTATTATAAAACTTAGCTATTTTATTTAATTTTTTATTTGATTTAGTTCGTATAATTTCTTTTTCTGACAATTCAATAGATTTTTTTAAATAAATCATATACTTATCATTTAAATAAGAATCTTGAAACATTGACATTAAAGTTGGAGTTATAGACATAGTTATTTTAAAATTTATATTCTCATTAACAAGTTTATCATATACTTCTATCAATGGAATATAACACTCGCTCATAGCCTCAAAAAACCATCTCTCTTCTAATGCATCTTCTTTTTCTGGATGCCTTATAAATGGCATATGGCTATGTAATACTAAAGCTACATATCCTTTTTTCATATATATTCCTCCATTTAGAATAAGGTATTTTATATTTTTATAAACCTTTTTTTCATTTATTGTCATCAAAAATATCTATATAATAAACTCTCTTATCTTCTGATTGAGATTTTCTAGGTGTAGTAACTATATTAGAAATACAAAAAGTTACAAAAGAATTATCTGGGAGCACTCTTCCTATTTTTACATATAAATTCATAGGAGCTTTATCTAAATGTATATACCAATTATTAGCCAATGGATGCATAAAGATAGTTTCTAATTCAGTGACTATATTATTATTTATACAATAAATTTTTAGTGCTGGCTTGGAATTAATCATGGCATCTTCTCCATATTTATCTTGAAATTCTTTTAAAATTATAGGAGAAATATGAAAATAGCAAAAAACAATATTAGCACTTTGTACCATAAGTATTATTTTAGATTTATCTACCTGTAACATTAAACTCACCTCTTTCATATAGTCATAAAAACCATTCGCACTACCCTATTTTATTCTACAAATGTTTAAAAATTCCTTTACTTTATATATAATAATAGGTATAATCAAATTCAAAACTTTTTATACTAACAACAAACACATGGAGGATAACAATTATGTCTAAAGTATCATTTAAAGGAAGTGCTATGCTAACTCCTGTTCCCATGGCTCTAACAACTTCTAAAAATAAAGAAGAAAAAGATAATGTATTCACCGTAGGATAGATTAAAACTGCAACCCAAATATAAATACAGTAATAAATTGGAGGAAATGCATGAATAAATTAAATTTTAAAGGCAGTGTAATGTTAAATCCTACTCCTGTAGTTCTTGTTACTTCTAAGAACAAATCTAATAAATTAAATGTCTTTACAGTAGGATGGATAAGTACTATATGCACTAAAGAGCCTATTATAGCAATGGGAATTAGACCAGAAAGATTGTCTTATGAATATATTAAGGAAAGTGAAGAATGTGTTATCAATCTTCCCACAAGAGATATGGTCAAAATTGTAGACTATTGTGGTGTTGTCTCTGGTAAAAAACAGGATAAAATTAAACATTTAAATATTAAATTAAATAATGGTGTTAGTATAAAAACACCTTCTATTGATATTTCACCCATAGCTTTAGAATGTAAATTAAAATCTATTACCCCTTTGGGTACACATGATTTATTTTTATTTAAAGTTGTTAATGTAAAAGTTAATGACGATCTAATAGATGAAAAAGGTAAAATACACTTTAACAGAGCTAATCTTATATGTTATAGTCATGGTGAGTATTATGGATTGATTTCAAAGCCACTTGGTTCTTTTGGATATTCAGTAAAAAAGAAGTCTAAGAAAAAATAATATTATTTGCTTTAAAACTAATTAGAGAAATCATGATTTCCCTCAGGCTGTTGATAAACATAATTTGTCAACAGCCTGAGATCTGTTAAGAACTATTTAGTTTGCAAATGTTGTATTTTTAACTTTCCATTTTTCTAGGGCTATTCCTAACCAAAAACCATATATGCCCAGAGTAATTAGAGTTAATAAGAACCACTTAACCCAGTTACCAAATAACCCTAATGCTGTTCCATTAAATTTTAACCTTCTTCCATTAACAACTGTATGATTTATTTTCCATCCAAAAACCATACATAAGGCCCAATGATAACATATGCCTAATGTAAATATTGTTATGAGTGCACCTAATAAAGTCCATGCAATAAGTTCTAATAAACCACCATCAAAATATGATTCCGAAACTGTATTTGTGTTTATATTTAAAGCTGTGTTTTCCATAGTATTCACCTCCTCGTATAATATATATTTCTACATTTTAGACTAAATTCCTTCTTTTATATACATATTTATTATAATTACAATTATACAATAATTATACAAAATATTTGTATAATTGTAATACTGTAAAGGAATAAGTTAATAAAATTGAAGGATATCTTAAAATATAGTTATGAAACTATAATCTATTAGTGAATATTGTTAAAATACTTTCAGTATAAAAAAATAAGTTTTACAAACAATATTATTGTCAAGTAATAAATTAATTAATTTAAGGAGGAAATATATATGCAAGCACAGAAAATGGATAGACCTAACCCAGGAATAAAATGCGTTGTTAATACTTGTCACTATTATATGTCTGGTGACCATTGTAGTGCATCACAGATAGAGGTTCAACCTAAAAATGCAAGTAATACACAAGAAACAGATTGTGCAACATTTATTCCAGAAGGTCAAATGTAATTTAATTTCTATAAGTTTATGCTTATATTAATAAATATTAAAGCTGCATAATAAAAATTAATGAGATACCGTATTATTCAAAAAAAGAATTTTACGGTATTTTCTATTGTATATTATACAAATCAATATATTTGTGAAGTTTTTCTCTCAATTCTTCCACGTTTCATACCTCCCATATTTTTACTTATTGTCCTCTTTTATGGTAAAATTTTAATGAAAGGGGAGTGTTACTTATGTCTGATTTTGAAAAGCAAATTGTTTTTGAACTTTCTAAGCAATATATTTTTGAAACTTTTGATTTTAAAAATAGGTCTCCAGAAGATTTACTTAAGTATTATCAAGAAACAGCTGAAAAAATTTCAAAAGTTATTGAAGACCAAAACGCTAAATTTGCTAAAGAAAATATTGAAATGTTTTCTAAACTTAACACTAAATCTCACTAAATTTAATAGCTTTTAAATAAAATTCTAATATTGAAATAGTTCTAAGTACCTTCCAAGTCATTTAGTATTTTAGAGCTATTTCTTTTTTTATCTGCAAGAGTATTTGTCTCTAAATCTCCTTTAAGTATTACTTTTATAAAAGAATATTAAAAGAAAGTAATTCTGTTCCTTGTCCATCTCTCATAAAATGAATTATGGGGGGATGGTTGAATGTCAAAATTTAAAAAGCTATTATTTACTTTAATTTTTATACTTATAATTGAAATATTATTAATATACATAGGATATAAAAATTCTAATGAAGATACAGTTTATATAAAAAATTATAATTCTAAAAAACCTGTTGCATTGGTAGTAGATATTACATCAAATGAGCTATTTGTGTTACAAAATAATAATCTAATAAAAACCTATCCGATAGCCAGCGGAAAGCAAGAAACCCCTTCTCCTATAGGCAATTGGAAAATAATAAGTAAAGACACATGGGGAAAAGGGTTTGGAGGCCATTGGATGGGTCTTAATGTACCTTGGGGAAAATATGGTATACATGGTACTATATTCCCTAATTCAATAGGTGCTAGGTCATCTCATGGTTGTATAAGAATGAGAAACAGTGATGTGGCTGAATTGTACAAGATTGCTAGACATGGTACACCTATAATAATTTATGGAGGTCCGTACGGTAATTTTGGTGAATATTTAAGACCATTAAAGCCTGGTATGAATGGCTCAGATGTATATGAAGTTCAAAAATTATTAAAAGATAAAGGATATTACAAAGGTAATCCTGATGGAATTTATAGTAAGTGGATGAGATCTGCTGTACATAAATTTCAGAAAGATAATAAATTAACCGTATCGGATACCATAAGTTGGAATTTTTATAATAAATTAGGGGTAGAGCTTAGAGATTAGCTCTACCATTTTTATATAATTTTCAAATCACTTATTTCTAATCAATTTAGCAAATTTATTCTTACCAATCTGTAATATATCTCCATTTTTAATATTACTATTTTTAAAATCTATTAATTTGTCACCATTAATTTTAACACCTCCTTGTTCAATTAGCCTTCTTATTTCACTTTTTGAAGATACCATATTTAAAGACCAAATTACAGAAACCATATCTACACTATTATTTTCTTCAAACCTTTCATCAATAACTACTTGTGGAATATTGTCTGGAGTATTTCTATTTGTATATACCTGAACAAAGTATTCCTCTGCTTTAAGTGCTTTATTCTCATCATGATATAAAGTAACTATCTCTCTAGCTAATCTTATCTTTATATCTCTAGGATTAGTATTGTTGCTGTTTAATTCTTGTTCTATTCTATTTATTTCATCTGGATGTATATCTGTACAAAGGTTGAAATACTTAATTATCATATTATCTGGAATTTGCATAACTTTAACAAACATCTCTTGTGGTTCTTCATAAATTCCAATATAATTTCCAAGACTTTTACTCATTTTATCTACTCCATCAATTCCCTCAAGAATTGGCATAAATATAGCTATTTGACTCTCTAATCCGTAATCCTTTTGTAGTGTTCTTCCCATCAATATATTGAAACGTTGGTCAGTTCCTCCAAATTCTATATCTGCATTAATAGCAATAGAATCATATGCTTGCATTAATGGATAAAAAAATTCATGAATTCCTATGCTTTGGTGAAGACTAAATCTATTTTTAAAATCTTCCCTTTCTAGCATTCTAGCTACTGTATATTTAGAACATAACTCTATTACATCTCTAAAATTAAGTTTTGAAAGCCATTCACTATTAAACTTTAGTTCTGTTTTATCTTTATCTAAAATTTTAAATATTTGATCTTGATAGGTTTTTGCATTACTTAAAACCTGCTCTTCTGTTAAAGGCTTCCTTGTTTTAGATTTTCCTGTTGGGTCTCCAATTCTCCCTGTAAAATCTCCAATTATGATAACTGCCTTATGCCCTAAATCTTGAATTTGTCTTATTTTTCTTAGTACAACTGCATGCCCTAAATGTATGTCAGGTGCAGTTGGATCAAGTCCTAATTTAACCGTAAGTTGCTTTCCCTCTTTATGCGCTTTTATTAACTTATTCTCAAGTTCATTTATTTCAATTATTGTATCTGCGCCCTTTGCTATAATTTTAATTTGTTCTTTAATATCTACCATTATTTATACCTCCTATTAATTAAAGTGTGATACACTTTTTTAATTATTAGCATCAATTAAACAATTTTATAAAATAAAAAACTCCCGTCCTTTATAAAATTATAAAGGACGAGAGTATATCTCGTGTTACCACCTTAGTTCATTAATATGTCACCATATTAACCTCTTCAAGTACGGCAAATAATTGCTTATACTCTAGCACTATAACGTGTGCAGAAATCCGTCAACAGCCTACTACCTTTTTAACAAGGGTTTGGTGCGAAGCTCAGAGATGTATTCAAAATACCCTTCTTTTCTCCCTCTCAGCTTACAGGAGTTCTCTGTAAAAGACAGTGGCAAATCTACTAGTTCTCTTCAAAGCTTTACTTAATTAATATTTTTAGATTATGCTATCATAATATTTATGCAATGTCAACTATATTAAAATAATTATTTTTACTATTATCATAACATTTATATAATATTTTATACTGTATTTCTTATAATAAGTTCCGTATCAAAATATATTCTATTTTGATTAATTTTTTTACCATTTATTAAGTCAATAAGTACCCTACAAGCTTCACTTCCCATATGATAAATAGGCTGAGATATAGTAGTAAGTTCTGGTTCAAAAAATTTGGATATTCCTATATTATCGAATCCAATCACTCCTATATCCTGTGGAATTTTATATCCATTTCTAAGAAGAAATTTTATTCCTCCATAGGCCATCATATCATTACTATAAAATATAGCTTCCACATCTGGTATAGATTCTACAATTTCTTCTGTAGCTTTCATCCCACCTTCTGTTGTAAAGTTCCCTTCAAATACTAAAGATTCATTATAAAGATCATATTCTTCCATAACTTCTTTATAACCACGAAATCTTTCTTTTGCATTTTCTAATTCTTGTGGTCCTATTACAAATGCAATTTTTTTTCTATTTTTATTTATCAAATACTTTATTCCTTTTTTTACTCCTTCTCTATTTAAACAATATATGCCATAGTAGTCTTTGTTATCATTTATTGGTCTATCTACAACTACAAAAGGAACATTATTGTTTACTAAAATATTTATAGACTTAGTGCTTTCTCCTCCAGATATAAAAATAACTCCATCTACTAATTTACTTATAAGTAATCTCGTATATTTCTCTTCTTTTGTTTCTTCATTATCAGTATTACAAAATATTACATTATATCCTAAATTATTTGCTCCATCTTCAATAGCTCTAGCCATTTCAGAAAAAAAAGGATTTGTTATATCTGGTAATATAATTCCTATAGTTTCAGACTTCTTAGTACTTAAGCTTCTAGCTACTGAATTAGGAATATAATTTAATTCCTTAGCTATTGCTAAAATTTTTTGTCTAGTTTCATCACTTATATTACCATCTCTATTATTAATTACCATTGAAACTGTAGTTTTAGATACATTAGCTTTTTTAGCAATATCCATCATCGTAAACTTTCTCATAAATATACCTCTAAGTTTAAATTATAGTTATTAAACATTTATATAATATCATATTTAAACATTTTATAAAATCCAGGATTATAATCCTGGATTTTATAAAAATCTTATTTCTCTATAAGTTTTAAATCAACTGGTATTTCTTTTTCTACCTTTTCTCCTTTTATAACCTTTACAGCATTTTCTACTGCTAAACTTCCCATTAAGTCAGGTTGCTGTGCAACTGTAGCTGTCATTTCACCTTTTTGTACTGATTTTATTGCATCTGCATTACCATCAAAACCAACAATTATAGCTTTTTTACCCTTTAATGCCTTTACAGCTCCTAGAGCCATTTCATCATTATGTGCAAATACTGCATCAAAGTTTGGTGTAGCCTGAATTATATTTTCCATTACATTCAATCCCTTTTGTCTATCAAAATCTGCTGGCTGACTTGCTACCACCTTTACTCCAGCTTTTCCATCCACGCCTTCATGGAATCCCTTTCCTCTATCCCTTGTAGCGGACGCTCCTGGTATACCTTGAAGTTCAACAATATTTGCTTTACCTCCTAATTTCTTAATAATAAAATCTGCTGCCATATTTCCGCCTTTAACATTGTCTGAAGCTATATGAGATATTACATCTCCTTTATTTGCTTTTCTATCTACAGTAAGTACTGGTATCTTATTTTCATTTGCAACCTTTATTGCATTAGCTACAGCATCGCTATCTGTTGGATTAACAATGATTGTCCCTACTCCTTGTTGCACTAAATCTTCTACATTAGATCTTTCTTTTGCCGCATCATTTTGTGAATCCACAACTACTAAATCATAACCTAATTCTTTAGCTTTTTTAGTAGCTCCATCTTTCATTGAAACAAAGAATGGATTGTTTAATGTAGAAATTACCATACCTATTTTTTTATTTTGTTCTGTCTTTCCACATCCAGTTAATCCTCCAACTAAAAGCATTCCTGTTAAAGCTAGAGAAACCATTTTGATTTTTTTACTTTTCATGAAAGTTCTCCTCCCTTTATTATAAAGTTTTATTATTTAGTGACTATTTATTTTTCTTATCAAGAAGTATAGCAAGTAAAATAACTAATCCTTTAACAATAAGTTGATAATAAGGTGATACATTCATAAGATTTAAACCATTATTTAAAACTCCTATTATCATAGCACCTATTATTGTTCCAATTACTGTTCCTTCCCCTCCTGAGAGGCTTGTTCCCCCAAGCACTACTGCTGCTATTGCATCTAATTCAAATCCAGTACCTGCATTTGGTGAAGCTGACCCTACTCTGCTTGTGACAATAACTCCACTTAAAGCTGCTGTAACACCACAAATTACATACACAATTGTTTTAATCTTATCTGTACTTATTCCTGAAAGTCTTGCAGAATCCTCATTTCCTCCAAGAGCATATACATATCTACCATATCTAGTTTGATTTAATACATACCAAGCAAGTAAAAGAACAATTAAAGTTATTAATGCCGGCATAGGTATTATTCCCGCTATTTTCTTGTTTCCAATAAGCATAAAATTATCTGAAAGTCCTGAGACAGGAGTTCCTTTGGTATAAACTAATGTAGCTCCTCTAAATATAGTCATAGTAGCTAATGTAACTATAAAAGCCTGGATTTTTCCTTTCGATACTATTATTCCATTCAAAAGCCCTATTAATGCACCAATTATTAATGCTACTATCAATGATAGTAACATGTTACCATTTGATTTAACTAAAGTAGCAGCAACTGCACCTGATATAGCAAGAGTTGATCCTACAGAAAGATCAATTCCACCTGTAAGAATTACAAAAGACATCCCTATAGCAAGTATTGCATTTACTGAAACTTGAGTAAGTACATTCATTATATTTATAACATTTAAAAATCTTGGTGTGATAATTGATATAATCAAACATAATAGCACCAATCCAAATAAGGATTTATATTTCAAAAGTATATTCTTTATATCTTTGCTCATTTTCCTTTCTCCTTTTCACTAATTAACAATTAGTTTAATTGTTATCATTTACAGCATATTTCATTACGCTTTCTTGAGTAGCTTCTTCTCTAGATAATTCTCCGGATAATCTGCCTTCACTCATAACTAAAATTCTATCACTTACCCCCAAAATTTCTGGCATATCTGATGAAATCATTATTACAGCTTTACCCATCTTTTTGAGTTCATTTAAAACTTCATATATTTCCTTCTTAGCTCCAACATCAATACCTCTAGTAGGTTCATCTATAATTAAAATTTTAGGAGAAATCATTATCCATTTTGCAATTATTGCTTTTTGTTGATTTCCTCCACTTAAATTTTTAATTAATTGAGAAGCTGATGGAGTTTTTACTGAAAGCTTCTTTATATAATCATTAACTTCTTCTAATTCCGCTTTTTTATTTATACTTTTCAATGAACTTTCATATTTTTTTAAACTACAAAGACTCATATTTTCTCTCACAGACATATTAAGTATAAGACCTTCTTTTTTTCTATCTTCAGATAAATACGCAATACCATATTTTATAGCATCCTTAGGTGATTTTATATTAACTTTTTTACCTTCTACATAAATGTCACCTAACGACTTTTTATATTCTCCAAATATAGTTTTAACTGTTTCAGTTCTTCCAGATCCCATAAGTCCTGCTATTCCTAATATTTCTCCTGCTTTAACTTGAAAGGATACATTCTTAACTTTATTTTTATAGCATAAATTTTCTACTTTTAATAAAGCTTCTCCCTTTTCTTCCTCTCTATATGGAAATTGTTCCTCTAACTTTCTTCCTACCATCATAGCTATTAGCTCATCTTTAGTAACATCTTTTACCAAAGCTTCACCTACATATTTTCCATCTCTTAGCACAGTAACGCTATCACATATTTTAAATATTTCATCCAATCTATGTGATATATATATAATTGCAATGCCATCGGATTTTAATTTTTCTATAACTTCAAACAGCTTATTAGTTTCTACGTCTGTCAAAGCAGTAGTAGGCTCATCCATTATTATTATTTTTGAATTCTTAGATACTGCCTTTATTATTTCTATCATTTGCATTTCACCTACAGTTAGATCTTTAACTAAGGTATCTGATTTAACATTAAATCCAATTTTAGATAAAAGTTCATGACTCTTTTCTTTCATATATTTTTTATCCAACTTTCTAAAAATCCCATTATATTTTTCATTACCTAAAAATATATTCTCATATATGCTTAAATTAGGTAGTAAACTTAATTCTTGATGTATAATAGAAACACCTAACTTTTCAGCATCTTTTATTCCATATACTTCTACTTCTCTACCATCAATTAAAACTTTACCTTCATCTTTTTTATATACTCCACTTAATATTTTCATTAATGTAGATTTTCCAGCTCCATTTTCCCCTAAAAGTGCCAAAACCTGTCCACCATAAGCTTTTAAATTTACATTTTCAAGCGCCTTAACTCCTGGAAAAGATTTAGATATATTTATCATTTCTAAAAGAGGTTTTTTTTCTCCCATATTCTTTCCTCCTTAAAAAATTACTCCAGATTTCAATATTATATTTGCATAAGGAGTCTGTTCTCCTGTTCTTATAACAGCCTTGCAATCTTTTAATTTTTCCTTTAATTCCTCATGACTTATAAGAGTAATTTTTACATTTCCTAATTCCTTTTTTATTTCTTCATAAAGCTTTGGACTTACTTCTAAAGTTTCCTTAGCTATTTCTACCTCTTCCACCTGTAATTCCATCAACACACACTTTAATGTATCTATAAAAGTTGGAATATCCTTTATAAGTGCTAAGTCAATTCTTTCTGTTTCTTCTGGAATAGGAAGTCCACAGTCTCCTATAGCTAAAGAATCTGTATGTCCCATTCTTGATATTACAGAAGTTATATTACTATTTAATAATCCCATTTTCTTCATATGCTATTCCTCCCTATAAACTTCTATTACTTCTTTAAGATAAGGTAATGAAGGTTGGGCTCCTTGTCTCTGTACTGTTATAGAAGATACCTTATTTCCAAATTGTATAGCTTTTTTTAAAGTCTGAAAATCAACTTTATCATAACTACCTAATCTATTTGCTATTGCTCCTATAAAACTATCACCAGCTGCAGTAGTATCTATTGCTTTAACTTTATGAGCTGGTATTATGCAAAAATCATTTTTTGAAACTAAAGCCGCTCCCTTTTCGCCTAAAGTAATTATCACAAATTTTACGCCTTTTTCTATAAAAATCCTTGCAGCTTTTTTTATTTCTTCTTCATTTTCTATCTTTATTTTTGTAAGTTCATAAGCTTCTGTTTCATTTGGTACAATTATATCTGTATATTTTAAAAGTTCCTCTTCAATTTCCTTTGCTGGTGCTGGATTAAGTATGGTTATAACTCCATAATTCTTAGCTATCTTGAAAGCTTCTGTAGTAATATTTACTGGTGTCTCAAATTGAGCTATTATTGCCTTAGAATTTTTTATAATATGTTCTACCTTAGTTATTTCCTCTTCTTTAATATTCATATTTGCTCCTGAGACTACGATTATGGAATTATTCCCCTTATCATCAACTGTAATAACTGCCATTCCTGTTGGCTCTTTGTTATCTATCAAAGTATAATCTACATTTATGTCATCGTTTTCAAGGGCTTTTAACAGTACACTTCCATTATCATCTTTACCTACTTTTCCTATCATATATACATTTGCTCCCAGTCTTCTGGCTGCAACTGCTTGATTTGCTCCTTTTCCACCCGGGATTTTTTTAAAATCTTTTGCAAGTACGGTTTCTCCAGTCTTTACCATTCTTTCTACTCTTAGTACTATATCCATATTAATGCTGCCTAATACGCAAATATTATTCATTAATATTTTTCACCTCTTTCTACTTAACCGGTTTAGTAAACCGGTTAAGTGTATTATATATGATTATTTTTCCTTTGTCAACGTTTAGATAAATGATTATTATACATATTTAAAATGCAAAATACAAATGTGCTACTCTATTTAATTTATTATTTAGTAATTAATACTCATTTAAGCGCAATATAATGTAATGCTTATTTGAATTAACAGCTAAATAGAATATCAAACTATATAAATTATCTAAATAATACAAAAATTCTTTAAATTTATTATGGTAATTTATATATAAAAATGAAATTTTATAATAAAAAACTATAAGATTCTTAACATAAAATATTAATATTTATTAAGAATAAATATGAGGTGATTTTATTATGATTAAAAGAACATTAGCATCTATACTAAGTGCTTTATTAATTACAAGTACAGTATATGCTGCTCCGCTAACCTACACTGTACAATCTGGAGATAGTTTATGGAAAATAGCCGTTAAAAATCAAGTTGGATTAAGTGAGTTGATAGGAGCAAATCCTTCATTAAAGAATCCTAATTTAATATATCCAGGACAAAAAATATCTATTCCAAATATGCAGGATATAAAGGCCTTAGAAAGTGAAGTAGTAAGATTGGTTAATATAGAAAGAAGCAAGCACGGCTTACCTGCTTTAAAAGAAAACTGGGAATTATCCAGAGTTGCAAGATATAAATGTACAGATATGATAAATAAAAATTATTTTTCTCATACTTCACCGACTTATGGTTCTCCCTTTAATATGATGGAATCTTTTGGACTTAGATTTTCCGCTGCTGGAGAAAACATTGCAATGGGTCAAAGAACTCCTGTAGAAGTTGTTAATGCATGGATGAACTCTCCTGGTCACAGAAGTAATATTCTAAGTCCTAATTTTACTCAAATAGGAGTAGGTTTAGCAAAAAATAAAAATGGTATTTGTTATTGGACTCAAATGTTCATAAAACCTCTATAATACAAATATAATTTATAAGTGAACAGTCTATGTAAATTAACTTACCTGTTCACTTATAAATACTTTATTTATTAGTTAAATAATATTATTCGCGCTTCAATTTTCTTTTTTCCTAATTCTAATTGCATATAAGAGTACCATCTCTCTTTAAATTTTCTTCTTGGTGAACCAGGATTTAACATCAATATTTTATTTTTTGTTTTTATTATAGGTTGATGACTATGTCCAAATATTATTATATCTACTTTGTTATCCTTAAATTTCTCATATGCTCTATCTATTACATTCTTCTTATCTCCATGTCCATGGAATAATCCTATTTTATAGCCTTCTACACTTATTATTTCTTTTTCATTCAAGTATTGTTTCACACTACTACTATCATTATTTCCATATACACCCACAAATTTCTTTTTTTTCTTTATATTATTTATAACATCTATTGAATTAAAATCTCCTACATGAATTATCATATCTACTTCTTTAAAGTATTTATCAATAATTTTATTTATATCTTCACTATGTTTTGTTATATGCGTATCAGATATTATTCCAATTTTCAAAAATCTCACCCTTTATATATTATTTAATCTTTATAACACCCAATATATTGTATGATTATTTTTTTAATTATGTCCTTTTAAGGTATTACATTTTTCCATATTTTAAAAAGATGAAATTTTTTATGTAGAGCTTTTCTCTTTAAACCTTAACATCTATTCTTATATCTTCTTTATGCTCTACCTTAGTTCTATTCCCTTGTGTTAATCTTGTAGACTTCTTATTTTTTGACTTATCACTATGTATACTACCACTATTTTCCACACCTGAATTTAAGTTTGTATTTCCTTGAATTTTTTCCTCAATAGACTTATTATTCTCTTCACTTTTCTCCTCATTATTAGATCCTTCATTAGATTCTTCAACTGTTTTTCTTAAGCTATCTCGTATATTACCTGCTTTTTCATACATCTTTTCTTCTACTTTTTCTATCTTTTCCATGATTTTTTCTAAAACTTCAGGGCGTTTTTCTGTACGAGCTTCATTTAAAAGATTATTTCTAACTTTTCCCATTGTTTTTAATGATGAATAATCTGATACCGCAGATAAAAAATGAGTTGATGTAACTAGTCCTTTGTTATTTTGTCCATCTTCATCTTTTTCAACACTACTTTCCTTATTATTTGAAGATGACTCCTGCATTTGCTTTTTCATTTCTTCCATCCGTTGTTTTTGTATTTCTTTATCAAGTTCCTGCATTTGCTTTTGTATTTCCTGAATTTTAACTTTCTTAGTCTGTCCATCTTCATTGCTCTCATTTATTTTCTTTATTTCATTTTGTAGATGCATTTTTTGCTTTGCAAGTAATTTAGTTTGTTTATCACAATTATTCATTGGTAATTTTATAAAACTGTTAGATGAAACTGATGATATATTCATTTTTTCGCATACCTCCTTATTGGAAAAATAACAATAATTTACCTTATTATATACGTCGTGAATTATTTGCAATTATTTATAATAAAAAATATGGGGTTGTTCCAAAGTAAAATTTTGAGACATCCCCATACTATTATTATAAATTTTCTATTCTTATTATATTTTCTATTTTCTCTACATCATCTAAAGCTTTTATCATATCTATTGATTTATTAATATTTCCTTCTAAAGTACTATGAGTAACAAATACTAAAGTAACTTGCTCTTCTCTCTTACCTTTCTGTATAACAGAAAGTATACTTACATTATTTTTACCAAATATAGTTGATATTTCTCCTAAAACTCCTGGTTTATCTTTAACAGTTATCCTTACATAATATTCTGATTGTACAAGCTTCATATCTTTTATATTGTCATTTTCATCAATACTTTTAGAATTAAAATTAATACCTAGATTTTCTTTATTTCTTAAAATAGATACTATATCACCTACAACAGCACTTCCTGTAGGTAGTTCTCCTGCTCCTCTTCCGTATAGCATTAAATCTCCTACTGCATTTCCTTTTATGAAAACAGCATTAAAAGAGTCATTTACATTGGCAAGTGGATGTGTGGATGGTATCATAGTTGGATGTACCCTTAATTCTAATTCTCCATTTCTTTCTTTTACTATAGCTAACAGTTTTATTACATATCCAAATTCTTTTGCATACTCTATATCTATAGATTTAATATTTGTAATTCCTTCTCTATGAATTGAATTAATGTTAACCATAGTATCAAATGCTAAAGATGATAAAATACATAATTTATACATAGCATCAAAAGCTTCTACATCAGCCGTTGGATCTGCTTCTGCGTATCCTTTTTCCTGTGCTTCCTTTAATGCATCTTGAAAACTTAATCCCTCAAGTGTCATCTTTGTTAAAATATAATTTGTAGTTCCATTTATTATTCCTATAACTTCTTCAATTTTATTTGCTGTAAGACTTTCTTTTAAACCATGTATAATTGGTATTCCTCCTCCTACACTGGCTTCATAATAAAACATTACTCCTTCTTCTTTAGCAGTTTTTAAAAGAACATTTCCATTTGTAGCTATAGCCATTTTATTTGCTGTAACTATATGCTTCTTGCTTTTCATAGCACTTATCATATAATCTACAGCTGGTTCTATTCCACCTATTACTTCTACTATAATCTCTATACTATCATCATTTAATATATCCTGAAAATTAGTAGTTAACATTTCTTTTGGTACATCTATATTTCTATCTTTATTAATATCCTTTACTAGTATTTTACTCACTTCAATATCATAACCTGATCTTTTTTGAAGCTCTTCTCTATTCATATTTAGTATTTTCCAAACACCTTTTCCTACATTTCCTAAGCCCAATAAACCTATCTTTATCTTTTTCATTTTCATCCCTCTTACTTAATATATTTTTAATTTTCAAATACACTATATATAGCCTTAATTGCCTTTTCAAATTGATTATTCTCTACTCCAACAATTATTGTTATCTCACTTGACCCTTGGCTAATCATTCTAACATTTACTTCTTCCAAAGCTAGAGCTTTAAATACCTTGGCTGATATACCTACAGTTCTCATCATACCTCTGCCAACTATAGCTATTAAAGCCATATCTGGATGTACTTCTATGGCATCCGGATTGCATCTTATATCTATCTCTTTAATTATAGTTTCTAATTTGCCATCCAGCTCCCCTTGTGAAATAACCAAAGATACTGTATCCACACCTGATGGCATATGTTCAAAAGAAACATCATTATCCTCAAGTACAGATAAAACTCTTCTGCAATATCCCTGTTCCACATTCATCATACTTTTTTCTATGGTTATAACTGTAAAATCTTTTTTACCTGCAACCCCAGTAATAGTGCCTTCATAACTTGCAGGTCCAATATCATTTATTATAAAAGTCCCTTTATCTTCTGGTTTGTTAGTGTTTTTAATATTTATTGGTATTCCTGCTTTTCTTACAGGAAAAATTGCTTCTTCATGGAGCACAGTAGCTCCCATATAAGACAACTCTCTTAATTCTCTATAAGTAATTTTTTCTATATTTTTAGGATTATCTACAATTCTAGGATCAGTCATCAAAAATCCTGATACATCAGTCCAGTTTTCATATAAATCAGCATTAACACCACTAGCTATTATAGCTCCTGTTATATCTGATCCTCCTCTAGAAAAAGTTTTTATTTCTCCATTTTTTATTGAACCATAAAAACCTGGTATAACTGCTCTCTCTATTTTAGATAATCTCTGTTCTATAGCAAGTTGTGTTTTTTCTTCATCAAACAATCCATTTTCTTTAAAAAATATTATTTCAGCAGGATCAACAAATTCAAAATCTAGAAAGTTTGCTAATATTAATCCATTTAAATATTCTCCACGACTTGCAGTATAATCTGCCGAGGCTCCATTTTTTATTTTTTTCTCTATATCATTAAGTTCTTCTTCTATACAAATATCAACATTTAAATCTTTTACTAATTGCATATATCTTTTTCTTATAATTGAAAACACATCACCAAAAGGTATATTCTGCTCAGCATGAGCATTACATAGATATAATAAGTCTGTTATCTTTTGATCTTCTTTATATCTCTTTCCAGGTGCTGATGGTATTATATATCTTCTCTTTTTATCATCCATTACTATATCTCTAACCTTATGAAATTGATTGCTATCTGCTAGCGAACTTCCTCCAAATTTAGCTACTACTATATTTCTCATAGTTTTCCCCTCATTTCACATAGATTCATATTATAATTTTTTTATTCTAGCTCCTAAACTATCCATTTTTAGATTTT
The DNA here is from genome assembly GCF_017873215.1 of Clostridium tetanomorphum. Taxonomy (GTDB): domain Bacteria; phylum Bacillota; class Clostridia; order Clostridiales; family Clostridiaceae; genus Clostridium_AO; species Clostridium_AO tetanomorphum. Next base: position 3,132 of record NZ_JAGGKA010000018.1, on the reverse strand, counting down.
TTACTTCCCAGTGATTATTTAAAGCGAATAATTCAGCTTGTATATTATTATAGAATTCTAAATTCTTTTCTTCTACTAATGTCATAATAGTTGGGCCTGCACCGCTTAAAAATACTCCTAAGCAATTTAGTTTATTGCAAATTTCAATTATATTATTGAATTCTTCTATTAATTTACCTCGATATTGTTGATGAAGTTTATCTTCACAAGCAACTTTTAAAAGTTTCAAATTACCATTAGATAATGCAGATATTAACATAGATACTCTACTAATATTAAATACTGCATCTTTATAAGAAATTTCTTTAGGTAAAACTTCTCTTGCTTTTTCTGTTGATAATTTAAACTCTGGTATTAAGGCAGAAAATCCAACATTTTCTGGTACAAATATATTATTATATAATACTTTTTTATTTTCATATATTGATACAGTCATCCCACCAAACAATGCAGGAGTTATATTATCTGGATGTCCTTCTATTTTTGTTGCTAAATTCAATATTTCTTCTTTATTCAACTTACTTCCACTAATTTCATTAGCTGCCATTACTCCTGCTACTATACAAGAAGCACTACTACCAAGCCCTCTAGATGGTGGAATATTCGCTTCTATTTTTATCTTTATACCATTAACTTTATATCCCGTTATTTTAAAACATTCCTCCATAGCTTTATATACTAAATTATCTTTTCCCTTATACTTTTCTTCGCAACCTTCAATTATTAGTCCTTGTTCTATTTCTTCTATATAGAACTTATTATATAAATTTAAAGCTATACCTAATGCATCAAAGCCTGGTCCAAAATTTGCACTTGTCGCTGGTACTATAATTTCTAACATATTAATCACCTATACTTTAAGAAATTTTTTAACTTCAGATTTTATTTCTTCCTTATTACATAAATTATTATGAATTATCTCTCTATTTTCTATATCTTTAATAGAGTTAGGAATATCTATGTCCGCAAAAGAAGAAAGCTTATATACTAATTTAAAATCATCCATTTTGTTATCATATATATTTAATGCCTTACAAACATCTCTAGTAAACTTAAATGGACTTGCTGTAGAGGCTATTATTGTTTTTCTATTATCTTTAGTGCTATTTTTATAATCTTTATATACTTTATATGCTACAGCTGTATGGGTATCAATTAAATAAGATTCCTTTTTAAAAATATCTTTTATAGTTTTATAAGTTTCTTCATCTGTAGCAAAGCCTGAGTAAAAATCATTTAATGTATTTTTCATATCATCATTTATACTATATTCTCCTATACTATTAAGCTTTTTCATAATAGAATTTATTAACTCTTCGTTTTCATTACTTATATAATATAAAAGTCTTTCTAAATTAGAAGATACTAAAATATCCATAGAAGGTGAACTTGTTACTTTGAATTCTCTATTTTTGTTATATATGCCTCCCTCAAAAAAGTCATACAACACATTATTTTCATTTGATGCACAGATTAATTTATTTATAGGAAGTCCCATTTTTTTTGCATAAAATGCAGCTAATATATTACCAAAATTACCTGTAGGTACAGTTATATTTATAGTTTCCCCTTCTTTAATTTCCTCATTTTTTAATAAGAGTAAATATGAATATACATAATAAACTATCTGTGGAACAAGTCTTCCAATATTTATAGAATTAGCTGAAGAAAGAATATAACCTTTATCTTTTAATAATTTATTAAAAGCTTTATCATTAAAAATTTCTTTAACAGCTCTTTGTGCATCATCAAAATTACCATTTATACCTATAACACAAGTATTTTCTCCTTCTTGCGTAACCATTTGCCTCTTTTGAATTGCACTTACTCCTTCTTCTGGGAAAAATACCATAATTTTTGTACCGTCTACATTAGCAAATCCCTCTAAAGCGGCTTTTCCAGTATCTCCAGAAGTCGCAGTAAGTATTATTATTTCTTCTTTAATATTTAACTTTTTGCAAGCAACTTTAGATAAATAGGGTAGTATTGATAGTGCCATATCTTTAAATGCTAGTGTAGGTCCATGATAAAGCTCTAAAAAAAACTCTTCGCCTACCTTCACTAATGGAGATATAAATTTACTATCAAATTTATTGTCATATGCATTATCTACACAATATTTAATTTCCTCTTCCGTAAAATCAGAAAAATATTTTTTTAATATATATACGGCTAATCGTTTATAATCATAATTAATAAGTTCAGAAAAAGGTTTATCAATTTGAGGAAATTTTATAGGCACATATAATCCTCCATCCTCTGCAATTCCTTTTACTATTGCTTGAGAAGCTGTTATTCCTTTCTCTCCTCTTGTACTTTTATATATCATCTGCAAGAAAATCCCCCCATTATTTATTTAAAAATTTATTCCTTATTATTTCTTTTATATTATGCTACAATGTTTGCGGTATAAAGTCAAGTGTATTTTAACAAAATACATGTTATTTTTAAATTATATAAAATTTCATATATTATTTTAATAATTATACAATAAATAAACTTTTTTCTATACATGCTATAATATAATTTAGAATTTATTAATTAAAAAATATAATTATAAAGACTTGCTTAATAAAAAAGGCATGCTCTAATAATAAAAAGACAGTAATGTTCATAAATATTACTGTCTTTTTATTTATTAAAAATGAATAACTAAAAAATCCACTCTTAACAATAGCATTGTTTTATTCTTCTTTTCTTTCCTTGTCTTTACCTAATTTTCTAGATTCTTTTGAATATCCTATTTCATTAGCAGTTTCAACTTTCATATTTGCTAGTTCTTTTTTTGTTTTTTGTTTTACCTTCTTATTATCCTTACTATTTTTATTATTTTTATGTGACAAAGCTTTCTCCCCTTTCCAGAATTAATTTAAACAATTTATTATAACTTTTCTATATTGTATAAATAAAATATATTAACACTCTTAATTTTAATCTAACCAATAATTATTTTATTTATTCTCAACATTAAGTTTAAATATGATTTAAAAATCATACTAATATATATAATGCAATAAAAAACTTATCAGTTTAATTCGAGGCCACTGAAAAACTAAGAATATTGAATCGTCATCACGAAAGTGATGGCGGTTTTACTTTTTTGAATCAATAAATTATATTTCTTTAAGGTTA